>NZ_JCAXDX010000070.1:0-360 GCF_059758575.1 Sinorhizobium sp. GQ132
GGAGCCGGTCGTGCCACCAATGTTGACGTTGACGACAACGCCATCGTTGCCGACGTTTGCCGTCTGGTCGAGGATGCCGGCGTTGCCGCCGCTGTCGAACAGTACGTTCGAGGCGCTCAGCTGGTAGTCAACCTTTTTGACCGAGACGTTGCCGGCAGAGTCGCGAACGAAGGAGGCGACGACGCTCTTTTGAAGATCGGCAGCGGGACCGCCGAGATTTGCCTGCAGCCAGTTCTCACCCGAGAACGAGGCAGCTTCCGAAATGCTCACCAGTTGCTCCTGCAGCTGAGAGATTTCTTCCTGGATCTTGTTTTTGTCGACGCCGTCTTCGCTGGCGGCCGTCAGCTTCTTCTTGATTTC
>NZ_JCAXDX010000071.1:0-356 GCF_059758575.1 Sinorhizobium sp. GQ132
TGTTTGGTTGCGGGGGCAGGATTTGAACCTGCGGCCTTCAGGTTATGAGCCTGACGAGCTACCGGGCTGCTCCACCCCGCGTTATCCGAGTTTTGCGCGGCAAAATCTCGTTATTCCGTCCGAGTTTTGCGCAGTAAAAAGGTCGGTTTGTCGGCCGGTTTGTTTCGGCCTTATGAGAGAAGATGATCGGTTTGTTTCTCTTGCGATTTGCAGACCTGGCAGCGACCTACTCTCCCGCGTCTTAAGACGAAGTACCATCGGCGCTGGGGCGTTTCACGGCCGTGTTCGGAATGGGAACGGGTGCAGCCACCCCGCCAGAACCACCAGGTCGGCAAAGCGCAAGATTTGCGCCTTAA
>NZ_JCAXDX010000072.1:0-342 GCF_059758575.1 Sinorhizobium sp. GQ132
TGTTGACGTGTCGGAGGGTGGGGGTCTATAAGCCCGATCACTGACGAGGGCGGCGGCGCTGCTGGCGACGATGTCCTTCGCTCTAGGGTTTCCAAGATTGGCGGATGCTGATTGTCGGGACTGGGCCTTGCAGGTTTTGGTCTTGTTGGAACGTTGACGGGATGTGTTTCTCGTCTGTTTTTTGACAATTGAATATAGAGAAAGAGAAACGTGGGCGGCGGAGCTTGCGGGACCTGGAGCGATCCTGGTTCTGGAAAGAGACTTTGGCGGTCACGTTTTGACAAGAGACAAACACCAGTTTTCTCGGTCCGGACTTTGGTTTGGACTGATTGAAGATGGGTG
>NZ_JCAXDX010000073.1:0-338 GCF_059758575.1 Sinorhizobium sp. GQ132
TTCGGCGTTGGGACCTCGACAGCGATCCGCTGGATCGCGAGAGCGAAAGAGGGCGAGCTGACCCCTCGGCCGCAGGGCTGGAGGCGGCCATCGGCGGTAGACGCACACGAGGAATTTGTTGTCGCCGTGATCGAAGAGCGGAAGGACGTGACGCTCGATGAAATGGTCCAGCGCTTGTCGGTCGAACGGCAGGTGAAGATCAGCCGTAGCGCACTTGGCGCCTGGCTTCGAGGCCGAGGATGGACCTTTAAAAAAAGACCGCACACGCACTGGAGCAAGACCGGCCGGATGTCCTGAAGCGCCGGCGCGTCTGGTTTGATGGTCAGCTCGATCTCGAT
>NZ_JCAXDX010000074.1:0-333 GCF_059758575.1 Sinorhizobium sp. GQ132
TGTAGCCGCAAAGTTAAAGTGTCCTGTTTCTGCAAAGTAAGAATGTCACTCTCCCGGCGTTTGACGGCGTGGGAGATTGCGGATGGGATTGATTGCGATGAGCGAGCGTGACCTGCAGCGCATTGAGGTTTTGTCGAAAGTGATCGCCGGACGCATGACGCTGGTTTCGGCAGCGCATGTCCTGGGCTTAAGCACGCGCCAGGTCCGCCGCTTGCTGGAGCGGATCCGGAGGGATGGTGCAGCATCGATCCGGCACAAGGCGATCGGTCGGCCATCGAACAATCGGATTTGCGACGGTGTGCGGGATTATGCCCTAGCGATCGTGCGCGAACG
>NZ_JCAXDX010000075.1:0-332 GCF_059758575.1 Sinorhizobium sp. GQ132
TCGATGTCGTAGGCGTTGAGCAGGAACACGAAATCCCGGTCGACCGGCATGAATTTCGGGTCCTTGGGGTGGATCACGAAGAAGCCCATCATCCCCATGGCCATCTGCACCATCTCGTCGGAATGCGGGTGGTACATGAAGGTGCCCGACTTCACGAGATCGAACTCGTAGACGAAAGTCTTGCCGGGCGGGATGTGCGGCTGCGACAGCCCGCCGACGCCGTCCATGCCGGATGGCAGGATCATGCCGTGCCAGTGGATCGTCGTCGGCTCCGGCAGCTTGTTGGTGACGAAGATGCGGACCCGATCGCCTTCGACCGCCTCGATCGTCGG
>NZ_JCAXDX010000076.1:0-292 GCF_059758575.1 Sinorhizobium sp. GQ132
GAATGTGTCCTGACGCTGTCGCGATCTGAAGATCGCTTCGCTCCGGACGGGCCGCCGAACGATCGGCGACGGGCTTTGCCCTTGCGGCGCTATGCGCCGTCGGGTGCACGACGTGTTCACCCGAATATGGGGCTGTAGCTCAGCTGGGAGAGCACCTGCTTTGCAAGCAGGGGGTCAGCGGTTCGATCCCGCTCAGCTCCACCATTTTTGGAACTGGGGCGCCGGACGACCGGCGACGGCCTTTGGCCTTGCGAAGCTTTGCTTCGTTGGAGTGCCGAAGCTGTGGGTTGGA
>NZ_JCAXDX010000077.1:0-267 GCF_059758575.1 Sinorhizobium sp. GQ132
AATGAGCCCCGGGAGCTCAGGGCCTGCGGCAGCCACTGGGCCTTTTCCGATACCGCTGTCTCGCCAATAGACATCGTCGAAACCAACGATCCTGACGAGCGTGACGATCCGGCCGCCAATCGTCTCAACAAACGTATTGATAATCTCTTGCCACGTCGGCTGTCGGAACGAGCCGCTCGCTTTTTCGAGGGGCAGAAGGACGTAAAGTTTCAACCCAACGCCCTTTCGACGGCGGTAGCGGTTGAACATGTTCAGGCGGGCATCAAA
>NZ_JCAXDX010000078.1:0-267 GCF_059758575.1 Sinorhizobium sp. GQ132
CTTGATGCCCGCCTGAACATGTTCAACCGCTACCGCCGTCGAAAGGGCGTTGGGTTGAAACTTTACGTCCTTCTGCCCCTCGAAAAAGCGAGCGGCTCGTTCCGACAGCCGACGTGGCAAGAGATCATCAATACGTTTGTTGAGACGATTGGCGGCTGGATTGTCACGCTCGTCAGGATCGTTGGTTTCGACGATGTCTATTGGCGAGACAGCGGTATCTGAAAAGGCCCAGTGGCTGCCGCAGGCCCTGAGCTCCCGGGGCTCATC
>NZ_JCAXDX010000079.1:0-260 GCF_059758575.1 Sinorhizobium sp. GQ132
TATCCGCGCGGTACGCTCTGCATGATCCCGGCTGGTACGAAGGTCTTCTTGGCCAGTCATCCCGTCGACTTCCGCAAAGGTCCGGATAGCCTATTGGCGCTGGTGCGTGATGCTGGAAGTGATCCATTCAATGGCTCGCTCTACGTTTTCCGCGCCAAAAGAGCAGACAGAATCAAGATCGCCTGGTGGGATGGCTCAGGCGTCTGCCTGTATTCGAAGCGGCTCGAAAAAAATCAGTTCGTCTGGCCGAAAATCGGGCG
>NZ_JCAXDX010000008.1:0-291997 GCF_059758575.1 Sinorhizobium sp. GQ132
CAGAAGATAGCCAAAGCCGCAGCCAGCGACGCGACGCAACGGCGTAAGCGTCTCGAAAAAGCTCCAGTCAAACCCGTTAAGAGGCCGGTCGTTTACGAGACGTTCATACGGAACGCTGACGTCGTAGCCGAAGTTCTTTTTCAGGCCGGCGGCCGATGCCAAGGCTGTGGGGAACGGGCCCCTTTTCAGCGCAAAAGGGACGGAACGGACTACCTTGAAGTTCATCACAAAGTGCCGCTAGCGGAAGGTGGTGATGACACCGTGGCAAATTCAGTTGCCTTGTGTCCCAACTGCCATAGGCGGGAACATCATGGCTTAGAGCCTCGCTGGGGTCGCGCCTTATAGCACCGAGTTGCGAGATAGAGGGCTATCATTTGACCTGCGCCCGCCCCGGGACGGGGTAGGGTCTATCTCGGCGCGATTCGAGGACTGCCACCTGTCGCACCACTACTTTGTGATATCAGAAATCGTTTTAATAAGTTTTGTCATTAGTCGCTCAATATCGCCACTTGCGATCTCCTTACCTTCTCCTTTCGAAATCGCTGAATCCTTCTCATCTCGACGCCTGACAGACTCGCCTTCCCAATACTCTCTTAATCTGTTCAATTTAGCGTCATGATGCGTCGGGACATTTGCGAAGTATGGATCCTGATTCCCAACGATATATGGGATAATAATACTATTGGAATGTGTTTGAAAAAACTCCTCGCAAAAGTCCTTGATATCATCAGTATTCTTGTGACTTACACTTAGTAAGCGATCTTCAAGCTTCTCTAAACTTGATTCTGATGCCATATCAATCCAAAACACAGGATATTCTTTTCCTCGAAGAACGCCTTTGAGTGGGGCTCTACCGTCATAATGTATCTTCAAGTTAAACGAATCAGATCCAACAGGCTTTGCTCGAAGCGCATGCACGAGCATTAGCGCCAGATCAACAGAAATTATAAATTTTCGCGCGGAGGACAAGCTGCACAACCGGAAACCGGTGTCTATTGAGGGGCCAATAAAGTCTTTAGTTAAATTAGGATCGTTAGGATTTAGGTGATGCTCATGAAGAAGACTCATATTGACGTATATTGGATCATCATCGTCAATTATACTACCAGTCTCCACACTCCTTCTAAATACAACTTCGGTGTTGGTTACCGGAAAGCCTGCAAGCCACGCCGTGCACTTGAGATCCAAGCTTGGGTATTGAGCGTGAAGAATATGACGATATTCATCAATCGCCTTCTTCCAGCAAATAATAGTAGCAAGAGCTTCGCGGTGATCTTTCAAAACCTTAATGTATAGAAGCTCGTCCCCCGCGCTTTTCCACAACTGCGGCGCCTCACCAGCGGGCCACCCGTTATTTGCCGAGAAATCATCTACATAGGCTTGCCACTCTCTCGCGAAGAGGCGTTCAACTTCTTTATAAAACTGTGCGATTGGAGAGAACCAGGGCTCACCGATATTTTCCGGAGAACTTTTTTCTTCGACTTTGAAAGCATTTTGATTAGTCTGTTTGAAGGCCGTTGATCCGACAAGATCTACGCTGAGGAACAACCTCAAGGTGGGAACTAAAGGTCCTCTATATTTGCTAGAACTCGCCAGGGCCATCACTTCAGATTGAGCGTCTCGCAACGAACACGGGCGGCCTCTGTAGACACGCCGAACACCTCAGCCAAAGCGCTTATCGAGCCGCCATAGTCGTGCCACGCCTTCTTGAATTCCTCGGCCGGCATGAGAAAACCCGCAGCAAACCAGTTGGCCTCCCACTCAACTCTACCAGATCCGTAGCGCTTTGCCTCTATGGGACCAGTATGCTTCCCATTCTGATTTGGCAAAAGGTAATGCAAGACATAGTGTCCCAGTTCGTGCGCGATCGTAAAGCGATCTCGATCAGAGCCAGTATGGGCCGCTAGCGCGATCTCAAACGACCCGTCCTGCTCGATGCGAATGGAGCCAGACGTCGCGTCGGAGACCTCCCACAAATTCGTAACAACAAGGCTCCCGCCAAGCTTCGTAATAATAGGATACAGATCACTGCCAGCGTCGTATCCCACATTCTTGGCAACACTAGCAGCCAAGGCATCGACAGAAGCTTTGCTCAAGCCCGACTCAGTCGGTGCGCTATACGTCAAAGCGAGTTCTCCCAATCCGATATGTCAGCGAATCTATAGTGATTTGCGGAGCCAGCCAATAGCGTTCGCCACATGTTCTTTAAGAGCTGTAGAGTGCGGGGAACTTGACGAGCGAATTCGAACGTAAAATTAAGGACGTTACGCGTGTGCAGAATGGATTACCGGCGAGCCCTAGCCCAGTCTACAAATAATGACGACAACGGAAAGCTGAGGTTTTGACGGATGTTCCCCAGCCAAGTTCGATATTCCTCAGCTGGTAAGCAAGCTGCTGAATACAGGAACGCTGGCTGCAGCCATGGCGTCAGCTCATGTATGCGCGCTTTCCGCTGACGAAAATAGTGGACCTCACCTAAGCCTGCCCTGATGCGAAAGAGCGCGCGCTGGTCTAGCGTATGGTTGAGCACATCAAGCCTGCGCGCTTGGAATGCACTAATGTTGATCACGCCGCGAACAAACAACTCCAGTAGCCAAGCCCGAGTTACGTGGAGGTGTCGCACAGCAGGACTTAAGATGAGCTCCACAATTCCAGTTTCAATATCCTGAAAAGATATTTCTCCTTCGGCTGTTAGCTCCTCCATTAGGAGCACTACCTCTTTGGCGAAAGGGATCAAGAGACCGTAGTTTTCGCGAACAAATTGCACCGCGTTCGGATCTTTAGTTAATTTCATGCAACGTAGCAGGATTCTAATCTTACCTAGATCCCAAAATTCGCGGTCAATTTCCTCTGAGATTTCGGCAACCAGGTCGATATTGGCAAGTTGCGCCAACGGTTCCGTGCTATCTTCAGATTCATAAATTGCATAGAGAAGACGCTCGGCCGCCGATGCTTCGGCTTGAGCAGTATCCTCGCCGCTGAAGAGCTCCAAATTCTGTCTGTAGTGCTCGAAAGGAATCACACGCGTTTTCGATGATGCCAGCGACAGGCCCTCCCCAGCCCAGAGGCCGTCCGCAAGAAACGCTAGGGCATTATAAGGGTCCTGTCCGGCACGGATGAAGATTCTGAAGTCATCAACGTAGCGAGTAAATTCGTATCCCTCTGCGGCCAATGCTCTGTCGATGTCGAGCAGGGCAAGCTCCGCAAGTAGCCGGGCGGCATTGCCACCGACAGGGATCCCAAAAGACTGTCGCGCACGAATGTCCCGCATGAATGACATTATCATGCGCGTTTCAGTTACCTCACCTACCGCTTCTTGGAGGCAGTTCTCAAGGCGGTGGTGATATATGCGTTGATAAAAATCAGAAATGTCGGCTTCTACGACATGGGTATATTCATCGTCATCCGCAAATTGAACCTGCCCGAACTGGTGCACCAGCCATTGGCTGTAGCGGCACCCCTCGGCGAACATGACAAAGTCTTCGCCGGGACGGAACCTATAGGAAAAGCCGGCGCGTGAAATCGCCGGCCCTCTGGCAACCTCGATTTGATGGCCTATCGATGAAGTAGCTGCCAGCAGCATTACTGCGTCAGAGGGATACAGCTGGTGCGCCACTCTGAAGCCGTGTCGGCTTTTGGGAACCAGAGAATCCAACGAGCTCAACGGCCTGAACGTTGCAGTATTTTCTGCAGCAAGCGCGTCAGCAATTTGCTGCTTGCGATCTTGAAAAAACTCAAACTCAAGTGGGTAGGGAAAAATGTCGGTATCGCCGTGACGCGTAATATGCTCGAGACTCCAAAGGATTGCCTGGCGATTTAGATGAGGCATGCATGCACCCAATTTATGCGGAACGCTTCACATTTGTCACGGCACAGCTTTAGGTGCAACGGTTCATCGATAAAGGCGCAGCTATTGTGGCGCGATCGTGCCCGGTTCGACGGAACATTTATCGCTCAACGTCTCTCAGATGGCTCGACCAGCCAGCTAGATTGATCAAGTAATTGATTAAGCATGCTTTTATGGCGGAGAGGGGGGGATTCGAACCCCCGATGGGCTTGCACCCATGCCGCATTTCGAGTGCGGTGCATTCAACCACTCTGCCACCTCTCCGCGGGGCCGGTTGGCGCTTGTTCAGCGCGGCCGGTTCATAGCGGCAGTTTCTGCCGCTGGCAAGGGCTTGCGATAAGAATATCTGCGATATGGTGGCTTTCGCCTTGACAAGCAAGGGCCGTTCCCGTAATCCGCGCCATGAGTTGGTGTGGGCTTAGCCCGTGCCGCGCCGGGTAAGTGTTGTGCCCGTTCACTGGCGAAGGTCGAGGATTTCCGAGGCGCTTCGCTCCATGTAGCGACTGACAAAAAGACGGCCTTGTCTTCGGGCAAAGAGCCGGACCGAACATGAAAGGACAAAATATGTTCGCAGTCATCAAGACCGGCGGTAAGCAGTACCGCGTGGCGGCCAATGACGTCATTACCATCGAAAAGCTGGAAGGCGTTGCTGGCGACAAGATCGAATTCACCGAGATCCTGATGGTCGGCGTCGGCGCCGATGCCACCATCGGTGCTCCGTTTGTCGAAGGTGCCGTCGTCAGCGCCGAAGTCGTGGATCAGGGCCGCGCCAAGAAGGTCATCGCCTTCAAGAAGCGCCGCCGCCAGAACTCCAAGCGCTCGCGCGGCCATCGCCAGCATCAGACGATCGTCCGCATCCTGGACATCGCTGCCGCCGGCGGCAAGGCGAAGAAGGCTTCGAAGAAGACCGAAGCCGCCGCTGAAGCTGCAAACTGAGTTCCGGGATCGAAGGTTTAAAGGAGAACACCAATGGCACACAAGAAAGCTGGCGGTTCGTCGCGTAACGGTCGCGATTCCGAGTCCAAGCGCCTTGGCGTGAAGAAGTTCGGCGGCGAAGCCGTCATTCCAGGCAACATCATCGTGCGCCAGCGCGGCACGAAGTGGCATGCCGGCGTCAATGTAGGCCTCGGCAAGGACCATACGATTTTTGCGCTTACGACGGGCAACGTGGACTTCCGCAAGAAGGCCAACGGCCGAGTCTACGTGTCTGTAATGCCGAAAGCCGAAGCAGCGGAATAAGCCGGTAGCGCTCTAAAACAGCCGGCGTCTCATCGACCCGGCTGACGCACCGCAAGGTTCCAAAGCCAGACTTCAAAGGGGAGATGGGGCGATACCCAACTCCCCTTTTCGCATGTCTGGAGGAAGAACCATGCAAACCGAGCTCGTCAGGGAAGACCAATCCCGGTCTCCCGAACAAAGGCTGAGGCCTCAGCGGTCAAGGACCGATTGCCCGATATTGTTATCGCCCAGGCTCGTTTTGCGCGCGCCCCATGAAGACGATATCGACGCCCTTGCCCATCTTGCCAACAATGCCAACATCGCCAACATGGTCTCGCGCATGCCGCACCCCTATACGACGGCGGATGCGGCCGATTTCGTGCGACGCGCAAAAGCCGGCACGATTGGCAAGTGCGTCTATGCGATCACGAAAGCGGACAATGGCGCATTTCTCGGCTGCTGCGGTGTCGAGCCGCACGCCGACGAAAAAACCGTCGAGCTCGGCTATTGGCTGGGCGAGCCCTACTGGAACCAGGGCTATGCGACCGAGGCGGCACAGACCCTGACCGACATGGCCTTCCGCACCCGCGACATCGACCAGATCGACGCGCGTTGCCGGGTCATGAACATCGCGTCGCGCCGGGTCATCCAGAAGTGCGGCTTCCAGTTCCAGGGTTCCGGCATGGTCGGCAGCCTGGCGCTCGGCGGCATGGTCCCGGTCGAATGGTACAGGCTCGACCGCAAGACCTGGGTCTCGTTGAGAAGCTGGGGAGGTGTCCGATGAACGCCCTGGTCACAGAGCGCGCCCGGGCGGTCGCCCGCCCCGGCCCCGGCCCGGCGCCGGTCATCGAAACGGAACGGCTGCGGCTGCGGCCGCACCGGCTTTCCGATGCTGCGGCGATCGCCGACTCGCTCGGGGATTTCCAGGTCGCGCGGATGCTTTCGCGCGTTCCGGCGCCTTACCACCACCAGGATGCGCTCGACTGGCTCAACCGCCAGACGGCCGATGTGCTGCCGGACTGGACGCTCGCCATCACCACCCCGGGCGACGACGTTCATATCGGCTGCATCGGCATCGAGCTCCGGCACGGCCAATGGCATGTCGGCTACTGGCTGAACCGGTTCTACTGGGGCAAGGGGCTGGCGAGCGAGGCGGCCCATGCGGCGGTCGAGCGCTTCTTCCGCCGAATGCCGGAAACGGTGCTGCATTCGGGGGTCTTCGCCGACAACCCGGCCTCGCTCAAGGTGCAGGAAAAGCTGGGCTTCCGGATCACCGGCTGCAGCCAGATCTATGCGCTCGCCCGCAATGCGATGGTCGCGCATATCGAAACCCGGCTTGCGGCCGAGGACCTGCGCCGGCCGGACTGAACGGATAGGAAACCCCGCCGGTACAGCTCCTGGCGGGGTTCTTCATGTCGATAATCTTTGACCTCTGCCGGAAGCGCCTATATCGATGGCGCAAAAGCAGAGCGGGATCGGGAACGTGCGCGGGCTGCCCCGCATGCCGTCCTCGACTCGAAGCGATCACTCAGAAATGGCGAACCGATGAAATTCCTCGACGAAACGAAAGTCTATATCCGGTCAGGGGATGGCGGCGCGGGCGCCGTTTCCTTCCGCCGCGAGAAGTTCATCGAGTTCGGCGGCCCTGACGGCGGCGACGGCGGCCGCGGCGGCGATGTCTGGGTCGAAGCCGTCAATGGCCTCAACACGCTCATCGACTTCCGCTATCAGCAGCATTTCAAGGCCAAGACCGGCACGCACGGCATGGGACGCAACCGTACCGGGGCCAAGGGCGGCGACGTGACGCTGAAGGTGCCGGTCGGCACGCAGATCTTCGAGGAAGACAACGAGACGCTGATCGTCGACATGGTGGCGGAAGGGCAGCGCTACCGGCTCGCCGCCGGCGGCAATGGCGGCTTCGGCAACGCACATTTCAAATCCTCCACCAATCAGGCGCCGAGCTGGGCCAATCCGGGCCTGGAGGGCGAGGAAAAGACGATCTGGCTGCGGCTGAAGCTGATAGCCGATGCCGGCCTCGTCGGCCTGCCGAATGCGGGCAAGTCGACCTTTCTCGCCGCCTGCACCCGGGCTCGCCCGAAGATCGCCAACTATCCCTTCACGACGCTGCATCCCAATCTCGGCGTTGCCACCATCGACGAGAAGGAGTTCATAATCGCCGACATTCCGGGGCTGATCGAAGGGGCGCATGAGGGCGTCGGCATCGGCGACCGCTTCCTCGGCCATGTCGAGCGCACCCGGGTGCTGCTGCATCTCGTCTCCGCGCAGGAAGAGGATGTCGCCAAGGCCTACAGGACCGTGAAGCACGAGCTCGAAGCCTATGGCGGTGGGCTCGAGGAGAAGCCCCAGATCGTGGCCCTGTCGCAGATCGACGTGCTGGACGAGGAGGAATTGAAGGCGAAGGCCAAGGCGCTCGGCAAAGCCTGCGGCACGCCGCCGCTTCTCATCTCCGCCGTGACCAACAAGGGTATGACGGAGGCGCTGAGAGCATTGCGCAGCGTCATCGCCGCGGCCAAGGCGGGCGAAGAGGAAGCTTAGGCATGAACAAGGCCCGCAAAGCGCTCGAGAAATACCGCCGGGTCGTCATCAAGATCGGCTCGGCACTCCTCGTCGACCGCAAGACGGGGCTCAAGAAGAGCTGGCTCGACGCGCTCTGCGCCGATATTGCGGCCCTCAGGGCCAAGGGCGTGGAGATCCTCGTCGTCTCCTCGGGAGCGATCGCGCTTGGACGAACGGTGCTCGATCTGCCAGCGGGTGCGCTGAAGCTCGAAGAAAGCCAGGCGGCCGCCGCCGTCGGCCAGATCGTGCTGGCGCGTGCCTGGTCGGAGAGCCTCTCGACCCATGCGATCGTCGCCGGCCAAATCCTCCTGACCCTCGGCGACACCGAGGAACGACGGCGCTACCTCAATGCCCGCGCGACGATCGGCCAGCTTATGAAGCTCGGCTCGGTGCCGATCATCAACGAGAACGACACGGTCGCGACCACCGAAATCCGCTATGGCGACAACGACCGGCTCGCAGCCAGGGTCGCGACCATGGTCGGCGCCGACCTTCTGGTCCTGCTCTCGGATATCGACGGGCTCTATACCGCGCCGCCGCATCTCGATCCGAACGCCCGTTTCCTCGAAACGGTCGCCGAAATCACGCCCGAGATCGAGGCAATGGCGGGCGGCGCTGCCTCCGAGCTTTCGCGCGGCGGCATGCGTACCAAGATCGACGCCGGCAAGATCGCCACCACCGCCGGCTGCGCGATGATCATCGCCTCCGGCAAGCCGGATCATCCGCTGGCCGCGATCGAGGCGGGCGCGCGCTCGTCCTGGTTCGCGCCGTCAGGCTCTCCGGTGACCGCCCGCAAGACCTGGATCGCCGGACAGCTCCTGCCGGCCGGTTCGCTCTCGATCGATGCCGGAGCGGAAGCGGCGCTGCGTTCCGGCAAGAGCCTGCTGCCGGCCGGTGTCCGGCAGGTGACGGGAAGCTTCAGCCGTGGTGATACGATTGCGATCATCGGCGATTCCGGCCGCGAGATCGCCCGCGGTCTTGCCGGCTACGATGCCGACGAGGCGCGCCAGATCGCCGGCAAGAAGTCGGCCGAAATCGCTGTTATCCTCGGCTATGCCGGCCGCACCGCCATGGTTCACCGCGACGATCTGGTCATGACGGCTCCATCGGGCGCGCGCCCTGCAGAGGAAAGCGACGAGGGAAAGGGCAAGCTCCATGCTTGAGACGGTCGAACAGGACAAGGACGTCAACGCGATGATGCTGGAGATCGGACGCCGCGCCAAAGCGGCCGCCCGACCGCTCGCGACGGCAAGCGCCGAGCGCAAGCATGCGGCACTCGTCGCCATGGCAGGCGTCATCGTCGCACGGACCGCCGAGATCCTCGGCGCCAATGCGCTCGACCTCGAAAACGCGCGCGAAAGCGGCGTCGCCGCCGCCTTCATCGACCGGCTGACGCTGACGGAAAGCCGCATCCGCGACATGGCGGACGGCATCCGCGCGATCGCCGAACTCAGGGACCCCGTCGGCGAGGTGATCTCCGAATGGGACCGTCCGAACGGGCTCCACATCGAACGGGTGCGGACGCCGCTGGGCGTGATCGGCGTGATCTATGAAAGCCGCCCGAACGTGACGGCGGATGCCGGCGCGCTCTGCCTCAAGGCCGGCAATGCGGTGATCCTGCGCGGCGGATCAGACAGCTTTCACTCGTCGCGGGCGATCCATGCCTGCCTGACCGAGGGATTGAAGGCCGCCGGCCTGCCGGAAGATGCGATCCAGATGGTGCCGGTCGCCGATCGCGCTGCCGTCGGCGCCATGCTCACCGGCCTGAACGGCGCGATCGACGTGATCGTGCCGCGCGGCGGAAAGAGCCTGGTCGCCCGTGTTCAGAAAGAGGCGCGGGTGCCGGTCTTCGCCCATCTCGAGGGTCTCTGCCACATCTATGTCGATGCTTCGGCCGATCACGATATGGCGAAGAAGATCGTCGTCAATGCGAAGATGCGCCGTACCGGCATCTGCGGCGCCGCCGAGACGCTGCTGATAGACCGCAACGCAGCCGAGAAATTCGCAGAGCCGCTCCTTGAGGCGCTCGTCGATGCCGGCTGCGAGGTGCGCGTCTGCGACGACCTCGCAAGGCTCATGCCCGGCCTGAAAGCTGCGACCGACGAGGATTGGGCCACAGAATATCTCGATGCGATCATTTCGGTAAGGCTGGTCGACGGCATTTCCGGTGCGATCGAGCACATCAACACCTGGTCGTCGGCCCATACGGAAGCCGTGATCGCCGAGGATCCCGCCGTGGTCGAGCGGTTCTTCTCCGAGATCGATTCGGCGATCCTCCTGCACAATGCCTCGACGCAATTCGCCGACGGCGGCGAGTTCGGCATGGGCGGCGAGATCGGCATCGCCACCGGCAAGATGCACGCCCGCGGGCCTGTCGGCGTCGAGCAGCTCACCTCGTTCAAGTATCGCGTGCGCGGCACCGGACAGGTGCGGCCCTGACGACACCGAGCGAAGTGAATGCGCGCTATCTGAGCATGCCGCATGTCGAGTCCGGCATGGCCGTCGGCCTGTTCGGCGGATCCTTCAATCCGCCGCATGACGGGCATGCGCTCGTCGCCGAGACCGCTTTGCGCCGGCTCGGGCTCGATCAGCTCTGGTGGATGGTGACGCCCGGCAATCCGCTCAAGGACCGCAACCATCTCGCACCTCTTGGCGAGCGCATCGCGATGAGCGAGAAGATCGCCCGTAATCCGCGCATCAAGGTGACCGCTTTCGAGCAGGCACTCGGCCAGAGCTACACGGCCCGCACACTGGAGGCGATCCGCGCGCGCAACCGCGACGTCCGTTTCGTCTGGGTCATGGGCGCGGACAATCTCAAGAACTTTCACCGCTGGCAGGACTGGCGCAAGATCGTCGCCACTTTCCCTATCGCCGTTATCGACCGGCCGGGATCGACTCTTGCCTATCTCTCCTCGCCGATGGCGAGGGCTTTCAGCAAGGCCCGGGTCGACGAGGAGGATGCGGGAACCCTCGCTTTCCGCCGCGCGCCCGCCTGGACCTTCATTCACGGCCCGCGTTCGGGCTTGAGTTCGACGGCGCTTCGTTCGGCCAAATTCGGGTGATTTCCCGTAATTCGGATCTCGTGTCTTGAAACCGTATGGGTTTGATGCCTACATTTAAGTACGGTTCGAACAATTATTTCGAATCGAACGTGCCTGTTCTGTTCATTTGGAAAGGAAAAACCCTGACAACAGCACACGCCAAGGGATATGCGGCATCCGCATTCCCGCGCAGCACGGAATCGAGCGACGAAGCCGCTGTCCGTGCGCTTCAACTGGTCCTCGAAAGCCTAGAGGACTCGAAGGCAGAAAATATCGTTACCATCGACATTGCCGGAAAATCGGCGCTGGGAGACTTCATGGTCGTCGTCTCCGGGCGATCGAACAGGCATGTGATGGCCATTGCCGACCACTTGATCACGGACCTGAAGGACGACGGCCTCGGCAGGGCTCGCGTCGAAGGTCTCGAGGGTGGCGACTGGGTACTGATCGACACCGGCGATGTGATCGTTCACATCTTCCGGCCGGAAATCCGGGCGTTCTACAACATCGAAAAGATGTGGGCGGCTCCCGAGATCGAAGACGGTACCCTGCACTGAGACACGTCGCCCGATCCTGACCATCGACTCAGGACGGAGCGGCGGCCGGTGCCGAACGTGACATGCGATTGCCATCGCCGACAAGGCGGATGGCGGCAAGAATTTTGCCGGTCGATAACAACCGATCGGCGCCGGCGGGGACGGATCGGGTCATGCGTATCGGACTTTTCGCAGTCGGCCGCCTCAAGGCGGGGCCGGAAAAGGACCTTGCGGGCCGCTATCTCGACCGGTTCGCCAAGGCGGGTCCAGCCGTCGGCCTCGAATTGGCCCGTGTCGTGGAGACAGTCGAAAGCCGCGCCGGCAACGCGGAGACGCGCAAGCGCGAGGAAGCCGGACAGCTTGAAAAAGCGCTCGCCGACGGCAGCCTGCTCGTGCTGCTCGACGAGCGCGGCAAGGCGCTCGACTCGGAAGCTTTCGCACACCTGCTCGCTACCTTCAGGGATAGCGGCAAGCGCGATCTGATGATAGCGATCGGCGGTGCCGACGGACTTGATCCCTCGCTCCACGCCCGCGCCGACGCCGTGCTCAACCTCGGCAGGATGACCTGGCCGCACCAGCTCGTGCGCATCCTCATCGCCGAGCAGCTTTATCGCTCCGTAACGATCCTTTCGGGGCATCCTTATCATCGGGCCTGATCCGGCTGCCGCACCCCGCTGCCGCGCTTTCTTTCCGTAGATCCGGCCAGGTCCGCCTCCCGATACGATAACGCGAATATGTATTGGTTTGCCCAGCCAAATCAGATTAGGGTCTCCTAACTTTTGGACTTATGAGACGGGATGAGACCTCCAACGAATAGAGCCTGTTTGAAGCGGGGCGCCCGGCGGTTCGGCTGCGGCACTGCGGTCATGGCGCTTTTCCTGTCGGTGATCGGCCCGACTGCGGCTCAGGACGCGCCCGCCGCCGCGCCGGCCGATGCGGGTGCCGCCAAGCCGGCGCCGCCGGATCCGGCTGCCGACCTGGCGGTCAGGCGCGACAGTACCGCGAGCGAGCTCGAGGCACTGTCGAAGACGATCACGCTTTCGCGGGATCGCTCCGAGGCACTCGAAAAGACGATCGCCGAGATCGACAAGAGCAACGAGACCCTCCGCGAAGCCCTCGTGGATTCGGCAGCCAAGCGGCAGGAGCTCGAACGCCGGATCGCCGACGGCGAAAGGAAGCTCGGCGATCTGCGCGTCAAGGAGGATGTGGTGCGGCGTTCGCTGCGGGCCCGTCGCGGCCTTTTGGCCGAGGTGCTCGCCGCTCTCCAGCGCATGGGCCGCAATCCGCCGCCGGCAATCCTCGTGACTCCGGAGGATGCGCTCGGCTCCGTACGCAGCGCCATTCTGCTCGGCGCCGTCGTTCCTGAGATACGCGAGCAGACCGACAGCCTCGTCGCCGACCTGCAGGCGCTCGCCGATATCCGCAGCGGCATCGCCAGCGAACGCGAGGAGCTGACCGCGGCAATGACCGCCCGGCTCGAGGAAGAGCGGCGCATGTCGATGCTCGTTGCCGAAAAGGAGAAGCTGAGGCAACGCAATGCGGCCGATCTGGCGGTCGAACAGCGCAAGGCCGAGGAACTCGCCCTGCAGGCGGAGAACCTCGAGGGCCTGATCTCATCGCTCGAAAACGAGATCTCCTCCGTGCGCGAAGCCGCCGCCGCCGCCCGCGCCGAGGAGGAGGAACGCCGCCGCATGAGCGAGGCCGAGCGCGAGGCTGCGCGGGAGCTCGCCAGGAGTGCCGTGCCTGACAAAAACCGCATTGCGCCGGCATATGTCTTTTCCGAGCTGCGGGAGCGGCTGACTTATCCCGTTGCGGGTTCGCTTGTGCGCCGTTTTGGCGACGCGGACGGAACGGGGCATTCGCTGCAGGGGATCATGCTCGAGACCAATGCAGGCGCGCTGGTGACTACGCCGGCGGACGGGTGGATCGTCTATGCCGGGAGTTTCCGCAGCTACGGGCAGATGATCATTCTCAATGCCGGTGACGGGTATCATATCGTGCTCGCCGGCATGGAAAACGTCAGTGTCCGGCCGGGGCAATTCGTCGTGGCCGGGGAGCCGGTGGCGGCGATGGGTGCAAAAAGAGTGGCGAGTGCGGCGGCCTTGGCGCTGGAAACCGACAGGCCAACGCTTTACATTGAATTCAGAAAAGACGGGAAGCCGGTTGATTCCCGACCGTGGTGGACCGCAGCAGAGGTTGGAAGGGCGCGAAATGATACGTAGAGCTTCACTTGTCCTGGTCGGGGCGCTGATGGGCGCGACGGCGATGGGCGTCGTCTACTCGGCAACCATGCCGGCCGTGGCCGCAAATTCGTCGACATACCGCGAACTGGCGATCTTCGGCGACGTGTTCGAGCGCGTGCGCGCGCAATACGTGACGCCGCCGCAGGATGACAAGTTGATCGAGAACGCCATCAACGGCATGCTCTCGTCTCTAGACCCGCATTCGAGCTACATGAACTCGACCGACGCCGAAGATATGCGTACCCAGACGCGCGGCGAGTTCGGCGGCCTCGGCATCGAGGTCACCATGGAAGAAGATCTCGTCAAGGTGACGAGTCCGATCGACGACACGCCCGCCGCGCGCGCCGGTGTGCTCGCAGGCGATTTCATCTCGAAGATCGACGGTCAGGACGTCCGCGGCCTCAAGCTGGAGGAAGCGGTCGACAAGATGCGCGGCGCCGTCGGCACGCCGATCAAGCTGACGATCCTGCGCAAGGGAGCCGAAAAGCCGATCGAACTGACGATCGTACGCGACGTGATCGCGGTCCGCGCGGTGAAGGTCCGTGTCGAAGGGGATGTCGGCTATCTCAGGGTCATCTCGTTTACGGAGAAGACCTTCGAGGACCTGAAGAAGGGCATCGAGAAGATCCAGGCGGAAGTTCCCGCCGACAAGCTCAAGGGCTATGTCCTCGACTTGCGCCTCAATCCCGGCGGCCTGCTCGACCAGGCGATCAATGTCTCGGACGCGTTCCTGGAGCGTGGCGAGGTCGTTTCGACCCGCGGCCGCAATCCGGATGAAACCCGCCGCTTCAATGCGACCCCGGGCGACCTGGCCGGCGGCAAGCCTGTCGTCGTGCTCGTCAACGGCGGCTCGGCATCCGCGTCTGAAATCGTGGCCGGTGCTCTCCAGGACCTGAAGCGCGCCACCGTTCTCGGCACGCGCTCCTTCGGCAAGGGCTCGGTACAGACGATCATCCCGCTCGGCGACGCCGGAGCGCTGCGTCTGACGACGGCGCTCTATTACACGCCGTCCGGCAAGTCGATCCAGGGCACCGGCATCACGCCCGACATCAAGGTGGAGCAGCCGCTGCCGCCCGAGCTTCTGGGCAAGGTGGAAGCGCAGGGCGAATCCGATCTGCGCGGTCACATTCCGGGCCAGGAAGAGACCGAAGAGGGCTCCGGCTCGGTCGCTTACGTGCCGCCGGAAACCAAGGACGACATTCAGCTGAACTATGCGTTCGACCTGTTGCGCGGCAAGAAGACGGATCCGGCCTTCCCGGCCAACCCGGAACAGGCGCAGCTGAAGGAATAAGCCCCTCACCTGCAGAGTTCCAGGTGAGAGGAATCAAGGAGGCGCCGGGCTGTTCAACCCGGCGCCTTTATATTATCCATCGGCATGCAGTCGCATGTGCGATGATTCTGGCCTCCTTCAAGTCCATCGTCATGGCCAGCGGCGATTCGCGCCAGGATCGAAGCTCGACCGAGGCCCCGTTTGGCAACTGACCTCAATGCCCCTCTGGGCCAGAACCGCAAGGAGAGACCGGCACGCAAGCGCGATCTCCGTCGCGTCCTGCGTTACTGCGGCCTCAGCCTCGGAGCCCTTGCGGTCATCGGACTTTCCGCATGGAGCGCCCTTTCTCCCGGCCACCAGACCCGTTCGCCTGCAATGCCCGCAGCGACCGCGACCCTCGCCACCGAACCTGCGCCACCCTCGGAGGGCCGAAAAGCCAGGCCGGAGGCGCTCCACCGGAGCGGCGCTCTCTCCGGCGCACATGTCGAGGCCGTTCTAACCGATGATGGCGCGACGGTCAGGAAATACACGCCCCGTTCGCGCGAAACCGGCGGCCCCGCGCTGATCGGTGTCGAGCCCACGCGAGGGCAGGACCCTCGCATGGCAGCCCTTCCAAATGAAAGCCTGCTGGAAGACCGCCCCGAAGGCCGCCTGCCGGTCATCGGCCCGGACGGGCTGAGGCCGATGGAGCAATATGCGCGCCCCTGGTCCGGCGCCCGCGGAACGCGGATCGCCATCGTCGTCGGCGGCCTCGGCCTCAGCCAGACGGGGACGCAGCGCGCCCTCCGCGCACTGCCGGCGGAAGTGACGCTTGCCTTCGCCGCGGCCGGAAACAGCCTGCAGCGCTGGATGCAGGAGGCGCGGCGTAACGGCCACGAGATCCTGCTGCAGGTGCCGATGGAACCGTTCGATTATCCGAACAACGATCCCGGCCCACACGCGCTGCGCGTTTCCTCCGATGCCGGGAAGAACCTTGCGGAACTGCATCGAAGCATGGGACAGATCACCAATTACACCGGCGTGATGAACTATCTCGGAGGCCGGTTTCTCTCCGATTCGGATGCGCTCGAGCCCGTCATGCGCGATCTCGGCAAGCGGGGCCTCCTGTTCCTGGACGACGGGACGTCGGCGCAATCGCTCTCGGGCACGCTCGCCGGCGCCTTCGACGTGCCGCACGGTTTCGCCGATCTCGTGCTCGATGGCGAGCTCAGCCGCAATGCCATCCTGCGCAGACTCGACGAGCTGGAGCGCATCGCGCGGAGGAACGGCACCGCGATCGGGGTCGCTTCCGCCTTCGACGAAAGCGTGGCGGCCATTGCCGAATGGATCGAGGAAGCCGGCGGGCGGGGCATCGAGGTGGTCGGCGTGGCCGCACTCGTCAAAGATCCGAAACAAAACTGATTTAAGCGCAGTGGACCATCGAGTCATACGGCTCGCGGCAACATGCAAAGGAAGGACGATATGGGGAAGGATAAGGGGCGCGTCATGACGGCTGAGGATCTGCCCTATCGGCCATGTGTCGGCGTCATGGTTCTCAACCGGCAGGGACTTGTCTGGGCCGGGCACCGGCTCGCCGTCGGCAATTCCGAATATGACGGTTCGCCGCAGCTCTGGCAGATGCCGCAAGGGGGCATCGACGAGGGCGAGGACCCGCTCGCGGCCGCCTATCGCGAACTCTACGAGGAGACCGGCATCCGCTCGGTCTCGCTCCTGGCGGAGGCGCCGGATTGGATCAATTACGACCTCCCGTCGCATCTGATCGGGATCGGTCTCAAGGGCAAGTACCGCGGCCAGCGGCAACGCTGGTACGCCTTCCGCTTCGAGGGCGACGAGAGCGAGATCGCCATCAACCCTCCGCCCGGCGGCCACGAGCCGGAATTCGACGCCTGGGAATGGAAGCCCATGCACGAACTTCCGAGTTTGATCGTGCCCTTCAAGCGCAAGGCCTATGAAGAGGTCGTCGCGGCATTTTCGCATCTGGTGCGATGAGCGAAAGGCTACCGGAATAAGCCCCTCATCCGGCTGCCGCCACCTTCTCCCCGCTTGCGGGGAGAAGGGATTCGACGGCGGAAGACGCCTGGCGTTTGCCGCCTGTCCCCTTCGCCCCGCTTGCGGGGAGAAGGTGGCCGGCAGGCCGGATGAGGGGCTTGAGGGGGCTGGATTTACTCGGCTTCGTCGGCGGAAGCGGCGTTGAGCTGGCCGTATTTTTCCTCACCGATCTTGCGGAGCAGATCGAGCTGCGTTTCGAGGAAGTCTATGTGACCCTCCTCGTCGGCGAGCAGTTCCTCGAAGAGCTTCATCGAGACGTAATCGCCGGCCGCGTGACAGATGTCGCGGGAGTTCTTGTAGGCCGTGCGCGCGTCGTACTCGCCGGCAAGGTCGGCTTCCAGCACTTCCTTGACGTTCTGGCCGATGCGCAGCGGCGCGACCGTCTGCAGATTCGGATGGCCTTCGAGAAAGATGATGCGGGAGACGAGCTTGTCGGCGTGGTGCATTTCCTCGATCGATTCGGCGCGCTCCTTCTTGGCGAGCAGCGTGTATCCCCAATCTTCGAGAAGGCGGTAATGCAGCCAGTACTGGTTTACGGCACCGAGTTCGAGATAGAGCGCTTCGTTAAGCTGCTCGATGACCTTTGCGTCGCCTTTCAAGATCCGCCCTCCGGTTTTCTTCATGGAATTGTCTGAGGCGGTTCATGAAATCAAATATATCGGCGTCCGTCGAGTCGCGGCGGGCGTGATATTGCTCGGTGGTGCGGATGATGATGTCGACGACGTTGGGAAAACAGCCGCAGCAACGGCCGCGTTTTTCCATCGCATGATAGACTTTCGCCGGCACGATCAACTGCCAACAGTCCTCGTCGAGGAGGCCGACGATCGTGTCCTCGATCTCTTTCTCGGTGATGAAGTTGCAACTGCAAACCAGCATTTCGTCGTGTCCATCATACGCAACGCTCTGATTTTGCGATAAAGCAAAAGAGGACATTTGCCGTCAACTAAAAACTCTTCTCCATATGGTTGAAGGATGCATTAGAGCGATTCTAAACTTGACGGAAATCGTCGCATTATCATTACATTAGGCGATTCTAAGGAGAGGATTTTTCCTCCATGACTTGTAATTCGGGCAACGGAGCCTGCGACATTTTTACACAGGTCGCCTTGTAGGCCTCAATCGCAAGGCGACGACTTCGATGCGAGTAATGACGGGGCTCAATGAAAATTGCGCCCCTTCGGCATGACCTCCGCTACCTGGGCGGCCGCCTCACCCTCCGGTGCTGCGCGAGCGGTCAGGCCCAGGCGCAATTGCCGGAGTTTTTTCTTTTCGCGGGCGTCCGCGCTCGGCCGCAAGACCTCGTCCGCGCGGTCGTTGACGCCGAAACGCCGCGCCTCCCGGCGCAGCAGGCCAAGCATGGGCGTTATATCCTCCAGATGATCGGCGACCACGTGAATGACGCCGCTCTGGTTCTGCAAGCGGCCGCGGACTTTCACAAGCCGCGATCCCATGACCTGCCGCCGGTATTTCTGGAACGTCTTTTCCCAGACGATGATATTGGCGGTGCCTGTTTCGTCCTCGATCGTCATGAAGATGACGCCATTGGCAGAGCCCGGCCGCTGCCTGACCAGTACAAGGCCCGCCACCGTCACCCATCTCCCCGTCGCGGTTGCGGCCAGATCCCGGTTGCGCAGGATACCCATTCGCGAAAAATCCTCCCGCATGAAGGACACGGGGTGCGCCTTCAGGGAGAGCGTCAGGGTGCGATAGTCATGAATGACCTGTTCGCCTGCCGGCATTTCGGGAAGAGCGACCTTGGGCTCGATCTGCAGATCGTCGGAACCCGCCCCTTCGAAAAGCGGCAACCGCTCCACCGCCGACTGCTCGTCGAGCGCCTTTACCGCCCAAAGGGCCGCTCGCCGGTCGAGACCTACCGACCGGAAGGCATCGGCATCCGCAAGGCGCTCCAGAACGGCGCGGGAAAGCCCGGACCGAAGCCACAGGTCATGAACGGAGCGGTATCCCTCCCCCCGGCGCGCGACCAGCGCTTCCATATCCGTCTGCTTCAGGCCCTTGACCAACCGGAAGCCCAACCGAACGGCCTTCCGGGTTTTGATCACCTCCCGCATGCTGGCGTGGCGCGGGTGGACAGCATTCTTGTCGAAGGAACCCTCGCCTTCGAGCAGGGCGTCCCAATCCGAATGGTTGATGTCGACCGGCAGCATTCTGACCCCGTGCTCGCGGGCGTCGCGCACCAGTTGCGCCGGTGCATAGAAACCCATCGGCTGCGCGTTCAGGAGCGCGGCGCAGAAGATGTCCGGATAATAGGTCTTGAGCCAGGCCGAGGCATAGACGAGAGAGGCGAAGGAGGCAGCATGGCTTTCGGGGAAGCCATATTCGCCGAATCCCTTGATCTGGTTGAAGCAGCGCTCGGCGAACTCCCTCTCGTAGCCATTCGCGACCATGCCCTCCACCATCTTCCGCTCGAAGGTGTGGATCGTTCCGGTCCGCTTGAAGGTGGCCATGGCGCGGCGCAGGCGGTCGGCCTCGCTGGGCGAAAAACCGGCGGCGGTGATGGCGATCTGCATCGCCTGCTCCTGGAACAGCGGCACGCCCAGCGTCCTTTCAAGGACCGCCTTCAATTCCGGGCTGGGATACACGACCGCCTCGCCGCTGCGCTGGGCTTCGCGCCGTTTCAGATAGGGATGCACCATATTGCCCTGGATGGGACCGGGGCGAACGATCGCTACCTCGATCACCAGATCGTACATTTCGCGCGGCTGCAGGCGCGGCAGCATGCTCATCTGCGCCCGGCTTTCGATCTGGAAGACGCCGACCGTATCGGCGCGGCAGATCATGTCGTAAACCGCTTCGCGATGATCCTGGTAGATTTCGGCCAGCGTTATCGGCTTGCCGTAATGCGCCTCGAGCAGCTTGAAGCCCTTGGCAAGGCAGGTCAGCATGCCGAGCGCCAGCACGTCGACCTTCAGTATCTTCAGCTCGTCGAGGTCATCCTTGTCCCATTCGATCATGTAGCGGTCGGGCATGGCCGTGTTCATGATCGGCACGACCTCGTCGAGCCTGTCGCGGGTAATCACGAAGCCGCCCACATGCTGCGAGAGGTGGCGCGGAAAATTCATGAGCAGACTCGCATAGGCAAGCACGCGTCTGGTGAGAGGGTCCGCCGCGTCGAGCCCCGCCCCTTTCGCCTGCTCCTCGGTGAAAGGCGAGGTGCCCCAGCCCCAGATCGAACTGACGAGAGCCGATTGAACGTCTTCCGAAAGGCCGAAGGCCTTGGCGACCTCGCGCCCGGCGGAGCGCGAGCGATAGCTGATCACCGCGGCGGTCAGGCCCGCATGCTCCTTGCCGTAAGTCCTGTAGATATACTGGATCACCTCTTCGCGCCGCTCGTGCTCGAAATCGACATCGATATCGGGCGGCTCGTCGCGATCCTTCGACAGGAAACGGTCGAACAGCAGAGTGAATTTCTGCGGATCGACATCGGTGATGCCGAGGCAGAAGCAGACCGAGGAATTGGCCGCCGATCCCCGCCCCTGGCAGAGAATATTCACGCTGCGGGCAAATTTCACGAGCTTGTGCACGGTCAGGAAATAAGGCTCGTATTTCTTGTCGTGGATGAGTTCGAGCTCATAGTCTATCTGACGCATCACCTTTTCCGGCACGCCTTCGCGATAGCGCTCGGCCGCACCTTCCGCGACGAGCCGCCGCAAGCTTTCGGCCGGCGTCTCGCCATCGGCGTTTTCATCCGGATATTGATGGCTGAGCTCGTCGAGGCTGAAGGTGAGCTCGCTGAAAAATTTCCGCGTATTGGCAAGCGCCTCGGGGTAGTCGCTGAAAAGCCTGGCCATTTCCCTTGGGCCCTTCAGGTGCCTTTCGGCATTCTTCTGCAGAAGGAAGCCGGCGCCGGCGATCGGCACATGCTCCCGGATGGCGGTGACGACATCCGCGAGCGGCCTGTAATGCGGATCGTGATAGAGCGCGTCATTGGTGGCGAGCAACCCGATGCCGGTCTTTCGGGCAATGGCTGCCAGGACGGCAAAATCATGCCGGTCGAAACCGTCATAATGCGGCGCCAGGCCGAGATAGAGCCGGTTGCCCGCATGCTCCTGCAATGTCCCGAGCAGCACCTCCAGGCTCTCCGCCTCCGGCCGTCCTTCGCTTTGCATGACGATCAGAAGAAGCTCCTCCTGCCATTCGAGCAAGTCGGCGAGATGGAGCGTGCAGTCGCCCTTCTTCGAGCGCAGGTTCCCGGCGCTGAGCAGGCGGCAGAGATGCCCCCAGCCCCGCCTGTTTTTCGGATAGGCGAGAATGTCCGGCGTGCCGTCGGCAAAAACCAGGCGGGCGCCCGGCTGGAAGGGGTAGCCCTCCACCTTCGCCTTGGCATGGGCCCTGACGACGCCGGCGACGCTGTTGCGGTCGGCAATGCCGAGACCGGCAAGCCCTGCCTTCTTGGCGAAGACGACCATCTCTTCGGCCGGCGCCGCCCCTTCGAGGAAGGAGAAATTCGTGCGCGCACCGAGCTCGCAGAAGACAGTATCCGCGCTCATGCGAAAACTCCGTGCATGAACCAGCGGGGTGAGGCGGTCTCCCTTCCGTAAAGGCCTTCGCGAAACAGCCAGAAGCGGCGGCCCTCCTGATCCTCTATCCGGAAATAATCGCGCGTCGGATGATTCTCCCCGTCGATCCACCATTCGGCGGCGATGCGCTCCGGCCCCTCGGCACGGGCGACGCGGTAGCGGGTCTTGCGCCAGTTGAAGCTTCGCGGAGCGCCCTCGGGCACTTCCGCCGTCGCCTCCACCGGTTCGGGATGCGCGAAAATCCGAAGCGGACGGTTCTCGGGGAAAGCCTTCTCTTCAGGGGCAGGCGGCCTCAGGACCGCCGCCACGTCCGTCACGGCGGCAAATCCGCCCGCCCGTTCCGGCAGATGGCTTTCGGCAAGGGTCGCCTGCATCAGACACCCGGGCCCGAAACGGGCGGAGACCTTGTCGACGAAGGCCGCGAGCGGCTGGCTTTCGTCGGGGGCGCCGGAAAAATCCTGCTGCGCCGGATCGAGCCTTTCGCTTCCGAGGACCGAAAGCCGGACGATTTCGAAACCATATCCGGCATCGAGATCGTCATGAACCGCCTGCAGCCGCTCGCGAAAGAGGGCGGCTATGCGGGCGGCATCGTTCAAGGGCACGGCCGCATGGGCTCGGACGCGGAATACCCGGCCGTCGACGCGGAACAGGAGGAGCTCGAAGAGCCGCCCGCCTTCGCCATGCCGCTCAAGCGAGGAGCGGACATCCCTGGCGAGGTGACGGGTCAGTTCGAGAATGTATTCCTCGTCCTGCACCGGCTCGGCGAGCCGGCGCTCGGCGGAGAAGCTCGGCACGGGCAGCCGGGGCGAAAGCGGCTCGTCCTCGAAGCCTCTCGCCTGATCGAGTCTGAGGAGAAGGGAGGAGCCGAAGCGGCGGGCGAGCGGCGCCCGCGGCGCTTCGAGAAGATCGCCGATCTGTTTCAGCCCGACCCGTTCGAGTGCGGCCGCGGTGTCCGCCGGCAGTCGCAGCGCGGCGACCGGCAAGGGTGCAAGCACCGGGTCCCCGTCCTCGGGCGCAATGACGTCGGCATCGCCGTAACGGGCGACAGCCCAGGAAAGCCCGGCTGCGGAGGAGACGGTCACCCGCGCCTCGACGCCGAGAGAGAAAAGACGCGACAGGACATCGCTGACGAGCGCCTTCTCGCCGCCTTGAAGATGGGCGCAGCCGGTGATGTCGAGAAACAGGCCATCCGTGCCGTCGAGTGCCACGAGCGGCGTATAGCGGTCGCACCAGTCGGCAAGCGCCTCCAGAAAGGCCTGGTCGGCGGCCGGATCGGCGGCAATCACGTCGAGCGAGGGACACATGGCGCGGGCTTCCGCCGCCCCCTGGCCGCGCTTCAGGCCGATACGCTCTGCAAAAGTATCGAGCGCAACGAGCCGCATGGCATTGTCGATCTTGGCGGCGAAGACGACGGGCGGATGGTCAGGACGCCCGCGCGAAAGCCAGGAGGCGCCCCATCGGCTGCGCGCGACGCGATCGGCCGGCAGATGCGGAAAGTGGATCGACAGGATCCGTTGGCTCATCGTTTGTCTGAAGAGCGGCGCTCCGGCGCTCATCGAGTGAGTAGAAGCGGCGGTCATGGGCGTTCCATTCGAGAAAGATGTCGTCAGAGGCTTGGCGCCTGCTTTTTTCGACAAGGAGGTGAAAGGCGGAATGGCCGATGCTGCCGCAAAGCACCGAACCATCGGGAAGAGGACGTTCGCCGGCCGGTGCCGGCTTGACCTGGATCCGGAAGAAGGCGCTGCTCGCCTCCTCCTCGCCCGCCTGACGCAAGACGAGAAGAGGCACGCCGCCCGCCCGGGCCCTCACATGCAGACGCCGGCTCTCGCTCAGGGCGAGACAGGCAGGGTTGCCGCGGATTTCCAGAACGACCACGGCGAAGACCGGTACCGAAAGCGCCGTCTCGGCGATCCACAGCGCATCCTTCACCGTGCGTGCCGAAACGAAGAGGAAGCGCTCGGCGTCGAGTCCATAGGCCTTGAGGCCCGGCGCATAAGGCTGACCCGCCTCACAGGCAGCAAGCGTCTGGCTGATCCAAAGGACCGGGGCCAGACGGCCATTCTCCTTCTTCTGCCGCTGATAGAGCACCGCAAGCGCCGCCACGAAGCCGGCGGCCGCGCCCGCATCCCGGGTCTCGGCATTGCGGATTTCCATCATGCCCTCGAGCGGCAACCCGCCCTGGAGGGCCTCATCGAATTGCGGGATGCCCAGCGGCAGGACCTTGCGGCGGGGCGCCTCCTCCTTGTCGCGGCGAAAGCCGGCGGGATCGGCCGACTTGGCCGGCCGGACGCATCCCGGCACCCCGCGATCTTCAATCCGCGCAATGGTCTCGCGAAGGGAAAGAACGGTTTGCCGTTGCACGGCGTTTCCGGCCATGACGGTCAGCTCCATCTGCATGTTCATGTTATGTTCTTATGGATTCCAGAGCTGCCCTCAAGAGTCAACAACCAATATTGAGAATATATTCCTCCTTCTTTCCGGGTTAGAATTCATCACTCGAAAAACAAAGGCAAAATCGCTATATGAGGGGCAACAAGGAGTGCCCATGGCCCGCATTGACCAAACCGATGATTGGCGGGAACGCCACGCACCGTCGCTTACCGTATTCGAACAGCTCGCGTTTGAAGCCTACAGCCATCTGCCTGAGGAATTCCGCAAGCTGACGACGGATCTCACGATCGAAATCGCCGACTTTCCAAGCGACGATGTCTTCGAAGACATGGCGCTCGAAACGCCGTTCGACCTGCTGGGCCTGTTCGAAGGCCGCGGCCTCGGCGAGCGCTTCACCATGGAAACCGGGGAGTTCCCGAACCGCATCACCCTTTACCGCCGCCCGATCATCGACTACTGGGCCGAAAACGAGGAAACGCTCGGCGATATCATCACCCATGTGCTGATCCACGAGATCGGCCACCATTTCGGCCTGTCGGACGACGATATGGAGCGGATCGAGGAAAGCGTGGAACACGTGGGCGGCTGAGGCCTGCCGAGAATCGCGCCACCCGCCGCCGCCTGTTTGATTTCCTCATTCCTGTGCTCGTCACAGGAATCCAGCCAGACCAAGTCCTTGGGCTGAAAGAACGTTTCCCGCGCCGCAGACGCGGCGCTGCTCTCATCCCTGTGACGAGCACAGGGGTGAGGCGAGGAGAGATTGCAGTCCCTACTGCTCCGACAGCTTCATGTCGGGATGATAATCCTTCCCCTCCACTTCCTTCACCACCGCCTGGCCGCATTGCATATGCTGGGTGTCGGCATTGAAGGCGTAGGTCGGCGGACCGTGCAGCGTCCACCCCTGGTTCAATGCCGCCGTCACCTTGTGGCAGAAGGAGGCATCGTCGGGGCCGGTGAGAAAGCGATAAAGTTTCAAGAGTTTGCCTTTCGTTTTTCGATGATGTCCGCCTTGGCGGCAATCCTCATCGCCTGTTCGAGATGGAGGCGCTCGACCATCCGCCCATGAAGGTTGATGACGCCCTTTCCGGCATTGTCCGGCAAGGCAAAGGCCTCGATGATCGCGCGCGCCTCCTCGACCGCAGCATCGTCCAGGCCGAAATGCCGATTGGCCGCATCGATCTGCGCCGGATGGATCAGCATCTTGCCGTCATAACCCATGTCGCGCCCCTGCCGGCACTCCGCCTCGAAGCCTTCCGGATCGCGGAAATCGTTGAAGACCGCGTCGATGGCGTCGAGCCCGCTGCCGCGCGCGGCAAGAAGGATCTGCATCAGCCACGGAACGAGATAGGTCCGGCCCGGAAAGGCGGGCACGCCCGTCTCCTTGCGAAGATCGTTCAGCCCGACGACGAAGCAGTCCAGCCGGCCGCCGGAGGTGCGGCCGGTCTCGGCGATCGCCGGCCCGTTCACGACCCCGCGCGGCGTCTCGATCATCGCCCAGAGCCTCAGCTCATCCGGCGCGTCCCTTTCCGAAAGCCAATCGAGCGCGCCCTGAATATCGGCGGGGCTTTCGACCTTGGGCAGGAGGATAGCATCGGGCCGCGCGGCAAGAGCCGCTGCGAGATCGGCCTCGCCGAAGCCGGAGCCCGCCGCATTGACGCGGATGACCGTTTCGCCCTGCGGCCGGTTGCCGGCAAGATGCCGGACGAGCGCATCGCGCGCCGCAGCCTTGCGGTCCGGCAAGACGGAATCCTCGAGGTCGAAGATCACGGCGTCCGCGGCCAATTCACAAGCCTTGGCGAGCGCGCGCTGATTGTCGGCCGGAACCGAAAGCACCGAGCGGCGCAGCCGCACGGGATGGTGGTCGATCGCTCTCATGCCGTTCCCTGTCATGCCGTTCGTTGTGCCTGCCTTTCAACCTTTGCGCAAGACGAGACGGGCGGACCCCTCTTGCAAGCGGCGTGGCCAGCACCCACATGCCGAGCAGAAAGGTGACAATCATGCAAAGCATCCGCTCTGTTCTCTTCACGGCCGCCGCCATCACCATAACGCTGGTGGCCTTCATGTTCACCGCCTCGCTCGCCCTGGCGCTCGCTGGGATCGCCGCCATTATTGCCGTCGGCAGCGCGATCGCCGCCAAGCTCAACGGGCGGCCCGTGCATGCTCGAGCGGGCGCACGCGCCAATCCGGGAAGCACTCAGCGCGAGATGCGGGTGTGGAACGACGGGCGCGGGACGATCATCGATCTTTAGAATCGGATTGCCGGAAGCGGGATGAAGCAAAGTGCGAAGCGGTTTTCCGCCCGCATCCCGCTTCATGAAAGCAGATTCTCCTTCATTTCGGCGCAAAACTGATCTAAACGCTTCTCGAACATTTCCGCTGAAATCGAAGGCCAAGTCATGGACAAGTTCGTCAAGCTCACCGGCGTTGCCGCTCCCCTGCCCGTCGTCAACATCGACACGGACATGATCATTCCGAAGGATTACCTGAAGACGATCAAGCGCACCGGTCTCGGCACCGGGCTTTTCGCCGAGGCGCGCTACAACGAGGACGGCACCCCCAACCCGGACTTCGTCCTCAACAAGCCTGCCTATCAGAACGCCAAGATTCTCGTCGCCGGCGACAATTTCGGCTGCGGCTCCTCGCGCGAGCATGCACCTTGGGCGCTCCTCGATTTCGGCATCCGCTGCGTCATCTCGACCTCCTTCGCCGACATCTTCTACAACAACTGTTTCAAGAACGGCATCCTGCCCATCGTCGTCAGCCAGGAAGACCTCGACAAGCTGATGGATGACGCCAGCCGCGGCTCCAATGCCATTCTCACGGTCGATCTCGAAGCGCAGGAGATCACCGGTCCGGACGGCGGCTCGATCAAGTTCGAGGTCGATGCCTTCAAGCGCCACTGCCTGCTGAACGGCCTCGACGATATCGGCCTCACGCTCGAAAAAGGCCGCTCCATCGACAATTACGAGAAGGCGACCGCCGCTTCCCGCCCCTGGGCATGATCTGCCGGATGACGCGCAAGCTCATTTCGTCCGGTTCGCCCTTCGAAAAGACGGCAGGTTATTCGCGTGCCGTCGCAAAGGGCGACTGGTGCTTCGTCTCCGGCACGACCGGCTACGACTACGCCACCATGACCATGCCGGAAACGGTGGAGGAACAGGCCCGCAACTGCCTGAAGACGATCGAAGGCGCCCTGAAGGAAGCCGGCTTCTCGCTGTCGGACGTCGTTCGCAACCACTACTACGTCACCGATGCCAGCTTTGCCGACCGCGTATTCCCGATCTTCGGCGAGACCTTCGGCGAGATCCGCCCGGCCGCGACGATGATCGTCTGCGACCTCATCCGCCCGGAAATGCTGATCGAGATCGAGGTTACGGCATTTCGGGGATAAGGCCGCCCCGACGCCGGCGAATCCTTTTTCATTGACCGCGCGGCCCTCCTCGCGCTATCTACGATCCGTGGTGATTTGGCCGGCCGGCTTGCAGCCACGTTAAAGAAGTCGCTAAAGGGCCGAGGGAACAATGGATTTCCGAGGACCGGTCGCGATCGTTTCGCCGCCGGTTTTTTTGTATTGATCGAGTGGACGCCCATGCCCATCAAGATACCCGATACGCTGCCCGCCTTCGAAACTCTCGTTCACGAGGGTGTGCGGCTGATGACCGAGACCGAGGCGGTCCGCCAGGACATCCGGCCGCTGCAGATCGGGCTCTTGAACCTGATGCCCAACAAGATCAAGACCGAGATCCAGATGGCGCGGCTGATCGGCGCCACGCCGCTTCAGGTCGAATTGACGCTCGTCCGCGTCAACGGCCACCGGCCGAAGAACACGCCCGAAGAACATCTGCTCGCCTTTTACGAGACCTTCGAGGAGGTGGAGGCCCGTAAGTTCGACGGCTTCATCATCACCGGCGCGCCGATCGAGACGCTCGAATACGAAGAGGTCACCTACTGGAAGGAGCTGCAGCGCATCTTCGATTGGACGACGACCAACGTCCATTCGACGCTGAACGTCTGCTGGGGCGGGATGGCTGCGATCTACCATTTCCACGGTGTTCCGAAATATCCGCTGAAGGAAAAAGCCTTCGGCGTCTACCGCCACCAGAACCTGCAGCCCTCTTCGGTCTATCTGAACGGCTTTTCCGACGATTTCGCCGTGCCCGTTTCGCGCTGGACCGAGGTGCGCCGCGCCGATATCGACCGGGTGCCGGATCTCGAAATCCTGATGGAATCAAAGGAAGTGGGCGTCTGCCTCGTGCACGAGAAGAAAGGCAACCGGCTCTACATGTTCAATCACGTCGAATATGATTCGACGTCCCTGTCGGAGGAATATTTCCGCGACGTCGATGCCGGCGTGCCGATCAAGCTGCCGCACGACTATTTCCCGCACAATGACTCCGCACTTCCGCCGCAGAACCGCTGGCGCAGCCATGCACATCTCTTCTTCGGCAACTGGATCAACGAGATTTACCAGACGACGCCCTACGAGCTGGCGAAGATCGGAACCGAAGAGCGTTGACGTAAAAAGTATGACTTTCCGGTTGCCGCCTCGGCGGAAATGCAGCAGGTTGACGCCGACTCGCGGAAATGGGGAGATGCATGGGAACAGATACGGAAATCTTCGGCCACCTGCCCTCCGGCGAGCCCGTACAGCGCGTGACGCTTCAGGGCGGTGGGCTGACGGCGTCGGTGATCACATGGGGCTCGGTCATCCAGGATCTTCGGCTCGAAGGACATGCAGCCCCGCTCGTGCTCGGCTTCGAGGATTTCGAAAGCTATCCAGCCCATTCCTCCTATTTCGGCGCCACGCCCGGGCGTAACGCCAACCGCATCGGCGGTGGCCGCTTCGTGCTCGAAGGCAAGGCCTATCAACTCGAGCTCAATGAGAAGGGCGCCACGCATCTCCACGGCGGCAGCGACAATATCGCCAAGCGCAACTGGTCGATCCTCAGGCGGGCCGAAGACAGCGTAACGCTCGAGATCACCGATCCGGACGGCCGCGCCGGCTACCCGGGCAATTGCACGATCACCTGCACCTATACGCTGAAACCGGGCGGCACGCTCAACGTCGTCTACGAAACTGAGACCGACGCACCGACCCTCGCCAATGTCTGCCAGCACAGCTATTTCAACCTCGACGGCGGCGCGGACGCATTCGGCCATGACATCATGATTGCGGCAGACCACTACCTGCCCACCGATGAACGGCAGATTCCGACGGGCGAGATCCGCCCCGTCGCCGGCACCGCCTTCGATCTTCGCGAAATGACCTCGCTGAGAAGGCAGCTGGACGGCGACGGGATCGCTTACGACCACAACTTCTGCCTCTCGCCGGAACGGATGCAGAAACGCTCCGTGGCGCTGGTACGCAGCATCAATTCCGGTGTGTCGCTGGAAGTGCTGACGACGGAGCCCGGCGTGCAGCTCTATACCGGAGAAAAGCTCGACGTACCGGTTCCCGGCCTCGACGGCCGTCGTTACGGCCCCTTCGCCGGCCTCTGCCTGGAAACCCAGATCTGGCCCGATGCGGTGAACCACGAAGGTTTCCCGAAGGCGGTGCTGAGACCCGGCGAAACGCTCCGGCAGGAAACGGATTACGTTTTTACGAAAAGCTGAGGCAGGGCAGGCCGTTAGAGCACTTTCAGTTTCACCGTTTCATCGAACAGTGAAACGCTTCCTGTCGGTCCTATCCGACCGATAACCGCCAACACCCACCGGCAGCGTGAGACCGGTGACGAATTCGGCTGCCGCAAAGGAAAGAAGAGAGCCCCAGCGTTTCAGTGTCAGAATCTGACTTGACAACTCCCGGCGATGTTACGTTATTACGTTCAATAAAACGAAATGTAATAACGTATCCACGAAGCCGGAGCATTGCCTCCGGCCGTCCATGCGACAGTGAGGTTCTCGTCAATGCCCGATCAGCTTGTCCCCACCCCCGTCACCGTCCTCACCGGCTATCTCGGCGCAGGAAAGACCACGCTTCTCAACCGCATCCTCTCCGAGCCGCATGGCAAGAAGTTCGCGGTCATCGTCAACGAGTTCGGCGAGGTCGGCATCGATAACGATCTCATCGTCGATGCCGACGAGGAGGTGTTCGAAATGAACAATGGCTGCATCTGCTGCACGGTGCGCGGGGACCTGATCCGCATCATCGAGGCGCTGATGCGCAGGCGCGAGCGGTTCGACGGCATCCTGATAGAGACGACGGGCCTCGCCGACCCCGCGCCGGTCGCCCAGACTTCTTCGTCGACGAGGATGTCCGCTCCAAGACACGACTCGACTCCATCATCACCGTTGTCGATGCCAGGCACCTTCTCGGCGAGATCGACCGCGCACATGAAGCGCAGGAGCAACTGGCCTTCGCCGACACGATCATCCTTAATAAGACCGATCTCGTATCGCCCCAAGGGCTGCAGGCCGTGGAGGATCGCATCCGCCGCATCAATCCGACGGCCGGCATCCTGAGGACGCAGCGCTGCAATCTCGAGATCGCCAGCCTTCTCGATCGCAATGCCTTCGATCTCGACCGCATTCTCGAGGTCGAGCCCGACTTTCTCGAAGCGGACCACGGTCACGAGCATGACGACCATGTCACGAGTTTCTCTCTGGTCGAACGCCGACCCGTCGATCCGGAAAAATTCTTCCGCTGGCTACAGACGACCGCCCGAGCCTTCGGCACGGACATGCTGCGGATGAAGGGCATCATCGCCTTTGCCGGCGACACCGACCGCTATGTCGTCCAAGGCGTCCACATGCTGGTGGAAGGCGACCACCAGCGTCCCTGGAAGCCGCGCGAAGAGCGCGTCTCGCGCCTCGTCTTCATCGGCCGCAACCTTCCGAAGGACGTCATCGCCGACGGCTTCGTGGCATGCTGCGCGAGCGCGGCCGACGTCGGATAGTCGTCAGCTTAGCACGATACCGCCGTCGACATTCAGCGTCTGGCCGGTCACGAAAGCCGCATCGTCCGAAGCAAAGAAGGCCACCGCACCGACAACATCCTCGGGATCGCCGATGCGACGCATGGCGGTTTTGTCCTGCCACGTCCTCCTGACCGCGGATTGACCCGCCCCATATCGGTGAGGATGATCCCGGGGCACACGCAGTTGGCGGTGATCCCGTCGGCACCCACTTCCTGTGCCAGCACGCGCGTCACGGAAAAATGCCGCATCGCTCCCGCTGTAGCACGGCGGGGCGAACGAGAATGCCCGAAGGGCTCATCAAACTGCTGAATTGTCCGAGGAATTTGGAGCGGGTGAGGCGATTCGAACGCCCGACCCCAACCTTGGCAAGGTTGTGCTCTACCCCTGAGCTACACCCGCTCATAAGACCCAGGCCCGGGGGTAGTCGGTGGACCAGGGGTGTCGCCCGTCTTGCGGCGACGGGCGCTATATGGCCTAAGCCCTTTTCAAATGCAACAGGGAAATGACGCGGATGCCAAGATTTTTTTCGCGAGCGCGTTCGAAGACCGGGAACGCCGCGTTTCCGGCCGCGCTGCGCCGCGCATGAGATTGCGGAACCTCTCGCTCCTCTTTAAAGCAGGCCGAGAGAAAATCGCGACGGCAGGAAGGATGGAGCATGAGCAAGGCTGAGCCGAAGACTGCGGAAGACCTCTTCCGCTTTCTCGACGAACTCGGGATCGAACACAGGACGAAGCGGCACGCGCCGGTCTTCACGGTGGCCGAATCGGTGGCGCTGCGCGATGAAATCCCCGGCGGACATACAAAAAACCTGTTCCTGAAGGACAAAAAGGACAATTATTTCCTTCTGACCGTCGAGGAACACGCGACGGTGGACCTGAAGACCGTTCATCAGATCATCGGCGCTGCAAGCAAGGTCTCCTTCGGCAAACCGGAGAAGCTGATGGAGTATCTGGGCGTGATACCGGGCGCCGTCACCGCCTTCGGCGCGATCAACGACACCGAGGGCAAGGTGAAGATCATTCTCGACGAGACCCTGATGGAGTTCGAGACGGTCAACTGCCATCCGCTCTCCAACGACCAGACGACCTCGATCGCGTCGAAGGACATGCTGCGCTTCATGGAGGCAACCGGGCACGAGCCGCTTGTCTTGAAAGTGACGGCCTGACATACGATCTTTGGCGCGAATGCATGAAGCCGGACGCCCAAGTCCGCGAGGAGAGAAGAATGAGCGGTAGCGACAATCCCTATCAAGGTTCCTTCGGCACCCAGATGACGGGCTCGGCCTCTTTCGGCGGACAGCCGGCAAGCACTTCGAGCGCCCCGAACGGCCCGATCCCGGACGACCTGATCAGTGAGACGACCACCGCCGCCTTTACCCGCGACGTGCTCGAGGCATCGCGCCAGCAGCCGGTGCTCGTCGACTTCTGGGCGCCCTGGTGCGGGCCCTGCAAACAACTGACCCCCATCATCGAGAAGGTGGTGAGGGAGGCCGCCGGCCGGGTGAAGCTCGTCAAGATGAACATCGACGACCATCCATCGATCGCCGGCCAGCTCGGCATTCAGTCCATTCCCGCGGTGATCGCCTTCATCGATGGACGCCCGGTCGATGGTTTCATGGGCGCCGTGCCCGAAAGCCAGATCAAAGAGTTCATCGATCGGATCGCCGGTCCCGCCGCAGACGACGGCAAGGCAGAGATCGAGAGCGTGCTTGCCGATGCCAAGGCGCTGATCGATGCAGGCGACGCGCAGAACGCCGCCGGACTTTACGGTGCCGTTCTCCAGGCCGACCCGGAAAACGCCGCGGCTGTCGCCGGCATGATCGAATGCATGATTGCCCTCGGGCAGGTCGCCGAGGCGCGCCAGGCGCTTTCGGGCCTGCCGGAAGCACTCGCCGCGGAAGCGGCCGTCGCCGCCGTCTCGAAAAAGCTCGACCAGATCGAGGAGGCCCGCAAGCTCGGCGACCCGGCCGCGCTGGAGCGCCAGCTCGCGCTCGACCCGGACGACCACGCGGCACGGCTCAAGCTCGCCAAGCTCCGCAATGTCGAGGGCGACCGCACCGCCGCCGCCGAACATCTCCTCACGATCATGAAGCGCGACCGCAGCTTCGAGGACGACGGCGCCCGGCGCGAACTGCTGTCGTTCTTCGAGGTATGGGGACCGAAGGACCCCGCAACGATCGCGGCGCGGCGCAAGCTGTCGTCGATTCTCTTTTCGTAAGCGGCCTCCGCGTCGAATTTTTCGGCTCCACGTGATCGATTCCGGTGTATTTCTCCCTTGAGATTTCGAAGGGCCGCACCATTTTTTGGTCCTACGGCACCGCGCTTCGATGAGGCGCGGCCGCTATCTGCAGGGTCTGTCGGAATGCATGTCGGAAATGCGCGCTATCTCGGTCCGAAGGACTTACCGGAGATTCTTCCGGTGTTTCCCTTGACGGGCGCGCTGCTGCTTCCCGGCGCACAGCTTCCGCTCAACATCTTCGAGCCGCGCTATCTCGCCATGTTCGACGATGCGCTCGCCGGCAACCGGCTGATCGGCATCGTTCAGCCCTCCTTCGCGGAAGGCCGCAACGAGATCGACGCCTCGTCGGTGCCGGCGCTTTGCCAAGTGGGCTGCATCGGCCGGATCACCTCTTTCGCCGAGACCGGCGACGGCCGCTACATCACCTCTCTCACCGGCGTGTGCCGCTTCCGGCTTTTCGCGGAGGTGGCCGGCTGTCGCGGCTACCGCCGGTTCCGCATCGGCCCCTTCGGGAGCGATCTCGAAAATCCGGACGACGAGAGCCTCGTCGACCGGGAGGCGCTTCTCGCTGCCTTTCGGGCCTATCTCGACGCCAACAAGCTCGAAGCCGACTGGGAAAGCGTGGAACGCGCAAGCAACCGAACCCTCGTCAACTCCATGGCAATGATGTCGCCCTATGGACCGGCGGAAAAACAGGCATTGCTGGAGGCCCCCGACCTGAAGACGCGGGCCGAAACGCTGATCGCCATCACCGAGATCGTGCTCGCCCGCAATTTCGGCGACCTCGACAATATTCTGCAATGAAACGAGCGATGGACATCAACGCCAGCAAGGTCGATCCGAAACTCCTGGAACTGCTCGTCTGCCCTCTGACTAAGGGCCGCCTCAGCTACGATCCGGAAGCCAACGAACTGGTGTCCGAAAAGGCCCGCCTCGCCTATCCGATCCGCGACGGCGTGCCGATCATGCTGGTCTCCGAGGCGCGCAAGATCGAGGATTGAAGATCGATGTTTCGGCGGTCAGGCTGCCTGATCTGCCGTGTGGTTTGCCCCTCTCCGCGGGTTTGACGGAAACTGGCCCTTCTCCCCATGCGGACCCCGGCGCAAACGGTGGCGTTCAAATCGGCTCGCCGGCGAGCAGCCGCGGATCGGCTCTGCCGGGAGTGCCCGCCGCTTGGCGGATGAAGAACTTCTTGAGCGACGGCAGGCGATCGACGAGGCCGAGGCCGAGATCGCGCACGACCCGCACGGGCATGATGTCGTTGGAGAAGAGCCGGTTGAGGACATCGGTCGTAACGCCCATCCGGAAGGTATCGAAGCGTCGCCACGTCTGGTAGCGCTCCAGAACCGCGAGCGAGCCGATATCGAGGCCCAGGCGGTCCGCCTCGACGATCGTTTCGGCGAGGGCCGCGACATCCTTGAAGCCGAGATTGAGCCCCTGGCCGGAAATCGGGTGGATGCCGTGCGCGGCATCCCCGGCGAGCGCGAAACGCGGCGCGACGAAGTCGCGGGCAAGCGTGAGGCCGAGCGGGAAGGCACGCCGGCCGCCGACCACCTTGAGACGGCCGAGCTTATGGCCGAAACGGCGCTCCAGTTCCTCCTCGAAGATGAAATCGTCCTCCTTCACCAGACGCTCGGCATCATAGGTGCTCTCGGTCCAGACGAGCGAGGAGCGGTTATTCTTGAGCGGCAGCGTCGCGAAGGGACCGGCAGGCAGGAAATGCTCCTCCGCCGTCCCGCCGTGCGGGCGCTCGTGCTCGACGGTGGTGACGATGCCCGACTGGCCGTAATCGAACTCCACGACCTTGATGCCCGCCGCCTCGCGCAGCCTCGAACGAACGCCGTCGCAGGCGACCAGCAGCCGCGCCTCGATCGTCTCGCCGCCCGCCAGAGTGACGGCGACGGAATGATCTCCGCTCCGGAAACTCTCCACCACGGTCGACTGCCGGATCGGGGCGCCAAGTTCGTCGCAGGCGCGGCGCAGCGCACCGACGAGCGCCGTATTCGGCACCATATGAGCGAAGGGGCGGCCGTCGCCATTGTCCTCGCCCTCGCCCCCGCCTTCGAATGTAAGGAATACCGGTCGGACCGGATCGGCCGTCTTCGAATCGGTGATCACCATCCTGCGGATCGGTTCGGCCTCGGGTGCGATCGCCTGCCAGACGCCCAGGACGTCGAGCATCCGCTCGGCAGCGGCGGCGACGGCCGATGCCCGTTCGTCCTTCTTCCACACGCCTTCCGGCGCGGCATCGACGACCATGACGTCGAGATGGGGGGCCGCCTTTTTCAGCGATACGGCAAGCGAGAGGCCGACATAGCCGCCCCCGGCAATCAGAACGTCGATCATCCGTCTCGTCTCCCGTCGCACTTGAAGCATCATCTCGTGCCTATATAGATCAATGCCAACGCCGTTCCTACCATCGGAGACCGCCGAAAATGTCGCGCCCTACCGAGACCGCCACGCCCATGGATGCGCTCCTTGCGATACTCGACCTCGAGAAGCTCGAGGAAAACCTGTTCCGGGGCTTGAGCCCGCAGGTCGGCTGGCAGCGGGTCTTCGGCGGCCAGGTGATCGGCCAGGCGCTGGTCGCCGCCCAGCGCACGGTCGACGGGGGACGCTACGTTCACTCGCTGCACGCCTATTTCATGCGTCCGGGCGACCCTTCCGTTCCGATCATCTACGAGGTCGACCGGATCCGCGACGGCTCGAGCTTCGCGACGCGCCGCGTGGTGGCGATCCAGCACGGCAAGGCCATCTTCGCCATGTCCGCCTCCTTCCAGTACGACGAGGATGGATTCGAGCACCAGTTCGACATGCCGGAGGTGCCGATGCCGGAGACGCTGCCGGGCGAGCAGGAACTCAAGGAGAAGTTTCTCGTTCACGCGCCGGAGGCGATCCGCCGCTATTGGGAGCGGCCGCGGCCGATCGAGATCCGGCCCGTCTCGCTCGAACACTATTTCTCGCGCGCGAAGGCGTCCCCGAAGCAGGACGTATGGGTGAAAGCGGTCGGGACGGTGCCTGACGAGCGTCATCTCCAGGCCGCGGTCCTCGCCTATCTTTCCGACATGACGCTCCTCGACACGTCGCTTTACGCACACGGCACATCGGTCTTCGACCGCAGCCTCCAGGTCGCCAGCCTCGACCACGCCATGTGGTTCCACCGGCCCTCGAAAATGGACGATTGGCTGCTCTATACCCAGGACAGTCCCAGCGCGCATGGTGCCCGCGGAATGACCCGCGGCAGTCTTTTCGACCGCTCCGGCGTTCTGATCGCCTCTGTCGCCCAGGAAGGATTGATCCGCAAAAAGGCAATTGCGTAAATTTTTGCCATTTTTCGGATTCTGCTCATATTTTAATCATTCCGACTGGCCTATTTTCAGCGCTCCGCGGCAGCCCTCTCGCCGAACGTGTTTTTTCCATTAGATTTCAGTGGTTTGTTCTGCCTCATCGAATCTGGCACGCCCCTTGAATGTAGCTATCCGGTTGCCAGCGCGTCAGGCGCTCAAGCAGCAAGGAGAGACGGCCTCCGCTGGAGGCAGACAAGGATGGGAACTCGATGAAAATTGTGATGGCCATTATCAAGCCGTTCAAGCTCGATGAGGTTCGCGAAGCCCTCACTGCCGTTGGCATCCAGGGTTTGACCGTGACCGAAGTGAAGGGCTACGGCCGCCAGAAGGGGCACACCGAGATTTACCGCGGCACCGAATATGCCGTGAGCTTTCTGCCTAAGCTGAAGGTCGAGATCGCGGTCGCGACGGAGATCGTCGACAAGGCCGTCGAAGCCATCGCTTCGGCCGCCAAGACCGGCCAGATCGGCGACGGCAAGATCTTCGTCTACTCGATTGACCATGCCGTGCGCATCCGCACCGGCGAGACCGACTCAGAAGCGTTGTAAACCACGCCGTTCAGGGAGCTATTTTCGATGTCGTCATTCACCCTTTCCACCTCTCTTCGACGCGTGGGAGCGACTGCTGCCGCGATGCTCGCGCCGGTCGTCGCGTTTGCCCAGGAAGCGGCGCCCGCCGCGGCCGCAACGCCGGTGCCGGACAAGGCCGATACCACCTTCATGTTCCTTTCGACGCTTCTCGTGCTGTTCATGCTGATTCCGGGCCTCGCCCTATTCTACGGCGGCCTCGTGCGCGCCAAGAACATGCTGTCGGTGCTGATGCAGTGCACGGTCATCGGCGCCGTCATGATGATCGTCTGGGTCGTCTACGGTTATTCCTTTGCCTTCGGCGGCTCGACGAGCGCCTATTTCGGCGGCTTCGCCAAGCTCTTCCTCGCGGGTGTGACCGTCGACAGCACCGCGGCGACCTTCTCCGACGGCGTCGTCATTCCGGAATATCTTTTCATGCTGTTCCAGATGACCTTCGCCGCGATCACCCCGGCGCTCATCGTCGGAGCCTTTGCCGAGCGCATCAAGTTCTCGGCCGCGATCCTCTTCGCCATCCTCTGGGCGACATTCGTCTATTTCCCGATTGCGCACATGGTCTGGGACGCCAACGGCCTGCTCTTCGGCATGGGCGCGCTCGATTTCGCCGGCGGCACCGTGGTCCACATCAATGCCGGCGTCGCCGGCCTCGTCGGTGCATTCATGGTCGGCAAGCGCACCGGCTACGGCCGGGACATGATGGCCCCGCATTCCATGACCCTGACGCTCGTCGGCGCTGCCATGCTGTGGTTCGGATGGTTCGGCTTCAACGCCGGCTCCAATCTCGAAGCCTCCGGCGGTGCGGTTCTCGCCACCGTCAACACCTTCCTCGCAACGGCTGCCGCAGTCCTTTCGTGGTCGCTCGTCGAGACGCTTACGCGCGGCAAGGCCTCGATGCTCGGTGCCGCTTCGGGCATGATCGCCGGGCTTGTCGCCGTCACGCCGGCGGCCGGTATCGCCGGTCCGATGGGCGCGATCATCATGGGCTTGATCGTCTCGCCGCTCTGCTACTTCTTCGTCTCGGTGATCAAGAACAAGTTCCACTATGACGACACGGCAGACGTCTTCGGGGTGCACGGCGTCGGCGGCTTCTTCGGCGCGATCGCGACCGGCGTCTTCGCCTCCTCCTCGCTCGGCGGCATCGGCTATGCCGACGGCGTGACCATGGGAAGCCAGTTGATGACCCAGATCACGGCCGTCGCCATCACGATCGTCTGGTGCGGTATCGTTTCCGCCATCCTCTACAAGGTGGTCGATGCGCTTGTCGGCCTTCGCGTATCGATGGAAGCGGAGCGGGAAGGGCTCGACCTCTCCTCGCATGGCGAAGCCGCCTATCACGCGAGCTGAGCAGCGTCGGCAAACGACGCCGCCAACAGTCCCGTCGCGGTCCGCAGTCTGCGGATCGCCCTTGGCCCGGATCTCGCGATCCGGGCCTTTTTTCGCTGCATACGCGTCCCCAGCGGCAATTTTTCCTGCACACGCGCATGGTTAATGTCACATTAACCCTACTTCGCTTAGGTTGATTCCATGGGCACGCAATGTGCCCGGAGCATCCCGCTTTTCGCCCTGGTTGAGGGTGAGAAGGCTGCTCCTCACCAAAAGGGCTGGAATATTCACGGGCGGCCTTTTCGCGCGCTCTCGTTCCGGCGGATCGAAACGGGCAAAGCAGGCAACATGAGCAGAAGCAATACCGCAACGCTTGACAGCCGTTCCAACCGGTTCGTGCTGACCCACTTCGTCTGGCGGCAGATCGCCTCGCTGGCGGGGTTCGTTCTCGTCGGTGCGCTGGCGCTCGCCATTGCTGCCCTTTCGACATGGAACGTCGCGGATCCTAGCTTTTCCTATGCAACGTCGAACGAGCCGACCAACCTTCTCGGCTATGGCGGCGCCGTCTTCGCGGACATCTTCATGCAGTTCTTCGGCCTGGCCAGCGTCGTGGCGCTGCTGCCGGCCGTCGCCTGGGCTCTCGTTCTCATCCGCGGCACGCATTTCGACAAGGTTCTCAAGCGGCTCGGCCTGTGGTTCGCCGGCTCGGTGCTGGCGAGCGCGGCCTTGAGCTGCGTTCCGGCGCCGATCACCTGGCCGCTGCCGAACGGCCTCGGAGGCGTCTTCGGCGACATGATCCTTCGTTTTCCCGCGCTCTTCACCGGAACCTTCCCGACGGGCACCTTCGCGACCGTACTCGCCTGCCTCTTCACCGCACCGGCAGCCTGGTGCCTCGTCTACAGCGCCGGCCTCATCGGCGTTAGCGAGGATGAAGAAGCAGAACCGGCACCGGAGCCTGCACCCAGCAAGGCGCGCACCATACGCGACGAACTCGAAGAGGAAGACGAAGAAGGCCCCCTTACGGTGCTGATGGGCTCGCTCGCCCATATGCGCTACACGGCGCAGGCCAGGCTTCGCCGTGCCTTCGGCATGGGAGCAAAGCCGGCGAAGCGTCAGTATGACGAGCCCTACGACTTCAACAACGACGAATTCGGCACATTGAACGAGCCGGTCCGGCCGAAGGCGCAGGCCGGTCGTATCGAGCCCTCGCTCGATCGCACCGAGCGCCGCATCGTCACTCCGCCGCCGATCACGGGCGACGAAGACGACCCGCCCTTCGATATCGACGAGCGACGGCCCGCCGGCATCCTGCCGGACGACGAAGACGACGTGGCCGCAGACTGGGCTCCGCGGCCTGCACCGCCGAAGCCGGCTCTGGCAATGGCGGGTTCGCGCGTGGCGCCGCCGCCGCCGCGGCCGAAAGCCGGGCAGCGCGTCGAGCGCGAGGCGCAGCGCTCGTTCGTCGATGAAGACGGCGATTTCACGCTTCCGCCGATCCATTTCCTCGCCGAGCCGAAGAATGTCGCGCGCGACGCCTCGCTTTCGGCCGATGCGCTCGAGCAGAACGCCCGCATGCTCGAAGGCGTCCTCGAGGATTTCGGCGTCAAGGGCGAGATCATCCATGTCCGCCCCGGCCCCGTCGTCACCCTCTATGAGCTGGAACCCGCGCCCGGGATCAAATCGTCGCGGGTCATCGGTCTCGCCGACGACATCGCCCGTTCCATGAGCGCGATCGCCGCACGCGTCGCCGTCGTACCCGGCCGCAACGCCATCGGCATCGAGCTGCCGAACCAGCGGCGCGAGATGGTCTATCTGCGCGAACTGATCGGCTCCCGCGACTTCGAGACGACCAAGACGAAGCTCGCCATGGCGCTCGGCAAGACGATCGGCGGCGAATCCGTCGTTGCCGATCTCGCCAAGATGCCGCATCTGCTTGTCGCCGGCACCACCGGCTCGGGCAAGTCGGTGGCGATCAACACCATGATCCTGTCGCTGCTCTACCGGCTGAGACCCGATCAGTGCCGCCTCATCATGATCGATCCGAAAATGCTCGAGCTCTCCGTCTATGACGGCATCCCGCACCTTCTCTCGCCGGTCGTGACGGACCCCAAGAAGGCGGTCGTGGCGCTGAAATGGACCGTGCGCGAGATGGAAGAGCGCTACAAGAAGATGTCGAAGATCGGCGTGCGCAACATCGACGGCTTCAACAGCCGCGTCGAGCAGGCGCTGGCCAAGGGCGAGGCGATCACGCGCACCGTCCAGACCGGCTTCGACCGACAGACCGGCGAGGCCGTCTACGAGACGGAGGAATTCGATCTTTCGCCGATGCCCTATATCGTCGTCATCATCGACGAGATGGCCGACCTGATGATGGTCGCCGGCAAGGATATCGAAGGCGCCGTCCAGCGGCTTGCGCAGATGGCGCGTGCTGCCGGCATCCACGTCATCATGGCGACACAGCGCCCCTCGGTCGACGTCATCACCGGCACGATCAAGGCGAACTTCCCGACCCGCATTTCCTTCCAGGTCACCTCCAAGATCGACAGCCGCACCATCCTCGGCGAACAGGGGGCCGAACAGCTCCTGGGCATGGGCGACATGCTCTACATGGCCGGCGGCGGCCGTATCCAGCGCGTGCACGGACCCTTCGTCTCGGACACCGAGGTCGAAGAGGTCGTTGCCTATCTGAAGACGCAAGGCGTGCCGCAATATCTCGACGCGATCACCGAGGACGACGAGGACGAGAGTGACGGCGGCGGTCCGGCCGGCACCTCCAACCTCGCCGATTCCGAGGACCCCTACGACCAGGCGGTGGCGATCGTGCTGCGCGACGGCAAGGCTTCGACCTCCTACGTGCAGCGCCGCCTCGGTATCGGCTATAATAGGGCCGCCTCGCTGATCGAGCGGATGGAGCAGGAAGGGATCATCAGCCCCGCGAACCACGCCGGAAAGCGCGAGATACTGGTGCCGACCGAAGCGGAGATCACCGGCCGGTAAGACAGCGCCACAGCGGCGTGATCAGCGCGCGGCGGGCGGTAACGGTCATTTGAAGGCGTCGTGTTTCCGGGGTTTTCCAACGCCTTGAAGGCGCCCCACTTGCCCTTCAAATGGTCACGAATGAAGGAGACTGCGATGATGGAGACCAAAACCGACGGCCGCAACGGGGCAATCTCGCGGCGCGTCTTCGTTGGCGGCCTGGCGGCTCTCGCCGGCTTCGGCGCCACGACGTTGGGCGCCGGCGACGCTTCGGCTCAGGCGTCCGCCGTTGCCCAGAGGATCGCGGATCATTTTTCGTCCGTGAAGACCATGGCCGGCGAATTCGTCCAGTTCGGCCCGCGCGGCGAACAGACGGGCGGCAAGTTCTATATCCGCCGGCCGGGACGCATCCGCTTCAATTACGAAGCACCCTCGCCGATGCGGGTCATCGCCGACGGCAAGTCCGTGGTCATCGGCAATATGAAGCTCAAGACCTGGGATATCTATCCGCTCTCGAAGACCCCGCTCAATCTGCTGCTCAGCGAAAGGATCGACTTGAGCAGCAGGATGGTACGCGACGTGAGGGTGGAAGCGGACCTCATCACCATCGTACTCGGCGACCGCTCGATCTTCGGAGATTCGACCATCACGATGATGTTCGACCCGAAGAGCTACAATCTGCGGCAGTGGACGATCACCGATGCGCAAAAGAAGGACACCTCGGTGATGATCTTCAACGTCCGGACCGGCATCGCGCTCGACGACAAGGTCTTCCGCATCCCCTATGACGAGGTGCGCAACAAGCGCCGCGGCGGCTGATCGCGAAATGCTCCGACTTTGAAACCAGGCACTTCCGAACGGAAGACATTCTTCCTGGAAGTGCTTTGCTTTAAGCCTGTTGAGGTGCGGGATCCCCGCCGCGGGCTCGCGTCGCAGAGACGACACAAATCCCCGCGCTGACCGATGCGCTCGACAAGCTTGCCCGCTTGCCGTTCGTCTTGGCGACATGGCGGCTTAATCCGCCGGCAGATCCGCGCGAGAACGCGTCTTGACTGCCGGCTGCGAAAGCGGCGCCGACAGGAAGCCTTGCGCGATCTCCGCACCGGGCCATTTTTCAAGCTTGTCGATCGGTGGCTAACCTGTTTAAACGCTCCCGTTGCCGGACGCGTGATCCTTTTCCGGCAATTTCCCGGGAGAACGAGGAATGCCTCTTTCCATCGCCACATGGAACATCAACTCCGTTCGCCTGCGCATGCCGCTGGTCGAACATTTCCTCAAGACATGGCAGCCGGACATCCTCTGCCTGCAGGAAATCAAGTGTCGGAACGACCAGTTCCCCTCGGCGCCGCTGAGGAAGCTCGGCTACGAACACATCGAGATGCACGGGCAGAAGGGCTATCACGGCGTCGCCACCATCTCTCGCCTGCCGCTTCATGAACTCTCCGACCGTCGCGACTATTGTGGGGTCGGCGATGCACGCCATCTCTCCGTCGTCTTCGCGGCCGGTGGAAAGACGATCCGCCTCCATAATTTCTATGTACCGGCCGGCGGCGACGAGCCGGACCGCACGGTCAATCCGAAGTTCGGACACAAGCTCGACTTCGTCGACGAGATGAAGCTCCTGCACGCGGAGGCCGAGGCCGGCGTCTCGTCGATTCTGGTCGGCGACCTCAACATCGCGCCGCTCGAGCACGACGTCTGGTCGCACAAGCAGCTTCTCAAGATCGTCAGCCATACGCCGATCGAAACCGAGGGCCTGGTCTCGGTGATGACCGGAGGTGCATGGGTCGACCTGATGCGCCTCCACACGCCGCCGCCGGAAAAACTCTACACCTGGTGGAGCTATCGGGCGAAGGACTGGACCGCCGCCGACCGCGGACGCCGGCTCGACCACATCTGGTCCTCCGCCGATCTCGCGAGCCAGCTCGTGCGCGTCGAGATCCTCAAGGAAGCGCGCGGCTGGGAGCGTCCGTCCGACCATGTGCCCGTCATAGCCCATTTCGAGCTTTGACGGCGCCGTCCGCTTACGTAAACCGCCCGGCAAGCGCCTCCACGCGGCGGATCATCGTCTGGATGTTTTCCCGGATGCGGGTTTCCACCATGGCGGTCACCTCGGGATATTCCTCCAGCATCCGGCGGAAGAGCGGACGGTTGATCCGGATCACTTCGCTGTCCTCCTGCGCCGTCGCGGTGAACTTGCGCTCAACCATCGAGATGAGCGCGAGCTCGGACAGGAGCGCGCCGCGGCCGACGGTCATCACCTGCTGCTGGCGGCCCTGCGCATTCGCATTCGAAAGCGCGAAGCTGCCGGCCGCCACGGCATAGGCGCAATCGGCCGGCGCGCCTTCCCGGAAGAGTTCGTGCCCCTTGGCCACCCGGCGGCGTTCTGCGCCGAAGGCGATAAGCCTCAGCTTGTCCTCGCCGATGTCGGCGAAGAGCGACACGTTGGACAAGAGTGCGATGTCGTCATTGAGCGCCAAGCGGCAAATCTCCCCCGGTCATGTCGTCCGGCTTAGGGAACGATCTTGTAGCCGCCGTTCTCTGTCACCAATATCTCGGCATTGGAAGGGTCGCGCTCGATTTTCTGGCGCAGCCGGTAGACATGCGTCTCGAGCGTATGGGTCGTGACGCCGGAATTATAGCCCCAGACCTCCTCGAGCAGCACGTCGCGGGTAACCACTTTCTGGTCGGCGCGGTAGAGATAGCGGATGATTGCGGCTTCCTTCTCCGTCAGGCGGATCTTCTGGCCGTTCTCCATGGTAAGCAGCTTCTGACTGGGCTTGAATGTGTAAGGGCCGACATTGAAGGTCGCGTCCTCGCTCTGCTCATGCTGGCGGAGCTGGGCGCGAATGCGGGCAAGCAGCACGGCGAAGCGGAACGGCTTCGTCACATAATCGTTGGCGCCGGCCTCGAGGCCGAGGATCGTGTCGGAATCGGTGTCGTGACCGGTCAGCATGATGATCGGGGCCTTGAAGCCGCCCTTGCGCAAGAGCTTCACCGCCTCGCGCCCGTCCATGTCGGGAAGACCGACATCCATGATCAGGAGGTCGACCTGTCGGCCACGCGCCATCTGAATGCCCTTCCCGGCGGTCGATTCCTGCAGAAGGTCGAACTCTTCGTAAAGGGAGAGCTGTTCTATCAGCGTCTCACGCAGATCATCGTCGTCGTCGACAAGGAGGATGGTGCGAGTCGCCATGGGACAGTTCCTGTTGCTTCCTGGTTCAAAACTAACTCAAATGCCGCTCTTGGCAAGCGCGGCAGTCGCTGCCGCATGTTTCCGTAAATCCTAACCTATTTAGGATAGAAACAGGCCGCAACTGAAAGTGGCCGCAGCGCCGTCTGCGCGTCTGATGAGACGCACGGCGCTATAGGCATCGTCATATAGGAAAACCCGCTTAAGGTCGCGGCGCGATCACGGCAAAGCAAGAATTTGTGAGACCGATGCGCAAGAAGGCGTCGACAACAGGATCGAGAAAAGGGACCATCGTCGTCAGAACCGCTCCGCGCGACCGCAAGCGCGCCCTCGTGCTTTTCGACGGACGGGTCGAGCAGGCTGCGATCGGGCGGAGCGGCGTCACTGCCATCAAGCGCGAAGGCGACGGGGCGACGCCCCGCGCGGTCATGCGGCTCATCGGCGGCTATGTCAGGCGCGATCGCGTCCCGTTTCCCTCGACGCGCCTGCCGATGCGGGCCGTGCGGCGCGACATGCTCTGGTGCGATGCCCCGCAACACCCGTGCTACAATCGCCCCGTCAGGGCGCCGTTTCGTGCCGGACATGAACGCATGATGCGCGACGACGGGCTCTACGACATCTGCCTCGTCATGGATTGGAACATTTCCTCCCGAAGGCGCAATGCCGGCTCGGCGATCTTCTTCCACCTCATCCGTCCGGGCTACGAGCCGACCGAGGGCTGCGTGGCCGTCAGCCTTTCGGCCATGCGGCGACTGATCCGGCAAATGCACCGCGGGATGATCGTGAAGGTGGTGTAGCTTCGGTCGCGCAGCAAAGCCGAACGGGCACTCCGCATCAGCCCGACCGTTCCTCCTCAAGCATGCGCGGCGTCACGAAGCGAACCAGGCGGCCGGTGCCGGGCGCTATGTCCGACCAGCGCTCGACGTCGAAATCCATGACCGCAAGCCCGGCTGTCGGAAACTTCTCCCTCAGCCGCTCCAGCGCCGCTTCATCGCCGCGTCCGGCAAGCAGAAGCGAAAGATCGGCCATTCCCGGATTGTGGCCGACGAGGAGCAGTTTCTCCACCGTCGGCTCGACCCTGCGAATGGCGTCGAGAATAGCCGATGCGGCGACCTCGTAGATGCCGGCCGCATCGCGCTCGGGGATCTTGTGCGGCAATGCCCCGGCGACGAGCTCCCAGGTCTCCTGGGCGCGCCGCGCGGTCGAAACGAGCGCCAGGTCCGGAGCAAGCCCTTGCCGGGCGATGAAGGCGCCGACGACGGGCGCCGCTTTGCGTCCACGCTCCGAAAGCGGCCGGCGATGGTCGGCAACGCCGTCCGGCCAGGCGGACTTCGCATGGCGCAGCAGCATGAGTCGGCGTGTCGAGGGCCGGGCGTCATCGGGCATGAAAGCTCCTCAGGGCAGCGAACCGGGGGCGGCAGCGCATTGTCGCATCATCATGCGCATAAAAAAAGCCGCCCCGAAGGGCGGCTCAAACGCCGGAAAAGCTCAGAACCGGCTATTTCCACTCGCGAATGTCGACAAAATGACCAGCAACCGCCGCCGCGGCTGCCATTGCCGGAGAAAGCAGATGCGTGCGCCCCTTGAAGCCCTGGCGGCCTTCGAAGTTGCGGTTCGATGTGGAGGCACAACGTTCGCCGGGCTTCAGGCGGTCGTCGTTCATCGCCAGGCACATGGAGCAGCCGGGCTCGCGCCAGTCGAAGCCCGCTTCCTTGAAGATCTTGTCCAGGCCTTCCGCTTCCGCCTGTTCCTTGACGAGGCCGGAGCCCGGAACGATCATCGCCGAAACGGTCGGGGCGACCTTGCGGCCTTCGACCACCTGGGCGACGGCGCGCAGGTCCTCGATGCGGCCATTGGTGCAGGAGCCGATGAACACCCGGTCGATGGCGATGTCGGTGATCTTCGTGCCGGGCTTCAGGCCCATATAGTCGAGCGCACGCCACTTGGAGGTCCGCTTCGTCTCGTCCTGGATGTCGTCCGGGTCGGGAACGACGCCCTGGACGGAGACGACGTCTTCCGGCGAGGAGCCCCAGGAAACGATCGGCGGCAGATTGCCGGCATCGAGCACGACGACGCGGTCGTAATGGGCGCCTTCGTCCGTGTGCAGCGTCTTCCAGTATTCGACCGCCCTGTCCCAGGCCTCGCCCTTGGGGGCGCGCGGCTTGTCCTTGATGTACTCGAAGGTGGTTTCGTCCGGTGCGATCAGCCCGGCGCGCGCGCCGCCTTCGATCGTCATGTTGCAGACGGTCATGCGGCCTTCCATCGACAGCGACCGGATCGCCTCACCGGCAAACTCGATGACGTGGCCGGTGCCGCCTGCCGTGCCGATCTCGCCGATGATCGCAAGGATGATGTCCTTTGCGGTGACGCCCGGCGGCAATTGGCCGTCGACGCGCACCAGCATGTTCTTCGCCTTTTTCTGGATCAGCGTCTGCGTCGCAAGGACATGCTCGACCTCGGACGTGCCGATGCCGTGCGCCAGCGCGCCGAAAGCGCCGTGCGTCGAAGTGTGGCTGTCGCCGCAGACGATCGTCATGCCCGGCAGCGTGAAGCCCTGCTCCGGACCGACGATGTGAACGATCCCCTGGCGCTTGTCGTTCTCCGAATAATATTCGACGCCGAAATCCGCGGCGTTCCTGGCAAGCGCCTCGACCTGGATGCGGCTTTCCTCGTTCTTGATGCCGAGATGGCGGTCCGGTGACGTCGGAACGTTATGGTCGACGACGGCCAGCGTCTTTTCCGGGGCGCGAACCTTGCGTCCGGCCATGCGCAGTCCTTCGAAGGCCTGCGGGCTCGTCACCTCGTGAACGAGGTGACGATCGATGTAGAGGAGACAGGTTCCGTCGGCCTGGCTGTCCACCAGGTGATCGTCCCAGATCTTGTCGTAGAGAGTACGCGGTGCGCTCATGGGTTATGTATCCATCGTATTTTCAAGAATGTGGAATGGGGGCCGGCGCCAATGCGGCCGGTAACGCTGATCGTGCGATCAGGATAGGCGGCTGGTGAGCGCCCCTGAAACGCGCGCAAAAAAGCGTGCCGGCAGGCGCTTGTGATCCTGCAGCACGACGATCTTCTGCTCGCGACATCCGAATTTGGATTCCATGACCGTGCTCATATCAATTTTTTGACAGTTCGGCAATCGGCGAGGCGGGGAGCGAAACCCGATGACGGGCGTGCTCGCGTTGAATGGGCGGAACGGATATGATAAGCAAAACTTATTATTCAACGCGATCGATCAAATGCCCAGGAAACTCGAGTCCGATACGATCGGGATGCTCCTCACCGATGTCTCCCGCCTGTTGCGCGGCGCCTTCGATCGGAAGGTCAATGCGATGGACCTCGGGATCACGCCCGGCGAGGCGCGCACATTGGTCCAGGTGGCCGTCACCGAAGGCATCAAGCAGGCGGAGATTGCGACCCGCATGGGGATCGAGCCCATGACCCTCTCCGCCTATCTCGACCGCCTGGAAGCGATGGGCCTCGTCGCGCGTATCCCGGATCCGGCGGACCGGCGCGCCAAGAACGTCGTCGTGACCGACAAGGCCGACCCGCTCATCACCGAGCTGATGTCGGGCCTGCGTGAAATGATGAATGCTTATACCGAGGACCTGGGCGACGACGGACGGGAGGTCCTGCGCGCAAACCTGAGGATCCTGCGGGACAGTCTCCGCCGCCTCGACCCGTGTCTCGCCGGCAAGGAGAAGGGGGCGGCCGAATGACGCTCAGGATGAGCGAGCGGCGCACGAGCATCATCGGCGCCTTCCTGGTGGCGCTCGGCCCCATCTCGATGGCGCTCTACACGCCGGCAATGCCGGAGCTCGTGCGCGCCTTCGCCTCCACCGAAGCGGCGATCAAGATGACGCTGTCTCTCTATTTCGGTGGCTTCGCCCTTGCCCAGCTCGCCTCGGGCACGCTTTCCGACGTCATCGGCCGGCGACGAACAACGCTGATCTTCATGGTTATCTATCTCGCCGGCAGCCTCATGGCGGCCTTCGCGCCCTCCGTCCCGGTGCTGCTCGCGGGGCGCCTCGTGCAGGGAATCGGCGCCTCCGTCGGAATGACCGTGGCGCGCGCCATCGTTCGCGACCAGTTCACCGGCACAACGGCGGCGCGCATCATGAACATGATCGGCATGATGCTGGCGCTCGGGCCGGCGGTCTCACCGACCCTCGGCGGTATCGCGCTTGGCCTCTTCGGCTGGCAGTCGATCTTTCTGCTGATGGTCGGCTTCGCGCTGATGGCGTGCTTCATCGTACAGCTCTTCATGGCGGAGACGACGACGCCGGATCGCAACAAGGGGCATTTCCGGCCCATTCTCGCAGCCTATGGCGAGCTTATGAGGGACAGCCGCTTCGTGTCTTCGACATTGGTGATCGCCGGCGCGGTCGGCGCGCTCTATGCATGGGCGACCATGCTGCCCTTCGTGCTGATCAGCCAGGTCGGGCTTAGCCCGACCGAGTTCGGCATCGGCATGCTCATGCAATCGGGCCTGTTCTTTTCGGGCACGGTCACGATGCGTCTCATGATGCGTCGCTTCACGCCGCAGGCGCTCGTGCCGGCCGGTCTCTTCTTCATCGGCGCGGCGAGCCTCGCCCTCGCCTTCACCATGCATGCGCTGGAACCGACTTTCCTCTCGGTGATGACGCCGATCGGGATCTATGCCTTCGGCATCGCCTTCGTCATGCCCTATATGATGACGGCGGCGATGGCCCCCTTCCCGCATATCGCCGGCACGGCTTCGGCGATGATGGGCTTCATCCAGATGAGCGCCGGACTCCTCGGCGGCGCGCTTGCCGCTCTCGTCGGGGTGCCGGCCATGGCGCTCGGAACGATCATTCCGAGCTTCGGCCTTCTCTCGCTTGCAAGCTATTTCTGGTACCGCAGGTCCGTTCGCCTGAGGCCGCTGGTCGCACCGGCGGCTGCGGAGACGCCGCTGAACGAAGCGGCGGAGTGAGCAAATAAAAAACCGCGGCGGAGCGATCCACCGCGGCTCCCAACCTGCAATCCTTCAGAGCTTAGCGGTTGCGCGCTGCCAGCGTGCGCAGGCGCAGTGCGTTGAGCTTGATGAAGCCGGCGGCATCCTTCTGGTCGTATGCGCCCTGATCGTCCTCGAAGGTGACGAGCTTGTCGGAATAGAGCGACTTGCCGCTCTCGCGGCCGATGACCATGACATTGCCCTTGTAGAGCTTCAGCGTCACTTCGCCTTCCACATGCTCCTGGCTCTTGTCGATCGCCGCCTGCAGCATTTCGCGCTCCGGAGAGAACCAGAAGCCGTAATAGATGAGCTCGGCATAGCGCGGCATCAGTTCGTCCTTCAGATGCGCCGCACCGCGGTCGAGCGTGATGCTCTCGATCGCACGATGGGCCGCAAGCAGGATCGTGCCGCCGGGAGTCTCGTAGACGCCGCGCGACTTCATGCCGACGAAACGGTTCTCCACGAGGTCGAGGCGGCCGATGCCGTTGTCGCGGCCGTATTCGTTGAGCTTGGCAAGGAGCGTTGCCGGCGACATGCGCACGCCGTCGATCGACACGGCATCGCCACGTTCGAAGCCGACCTTGATGATGGTCGCCTTGTCGGGTGCCGCTTCCGGCGAAATGGTGCGCATATGCACATATTCGGGAGCTTCCTGGGCCGGGTCCTCCAGCACTTTTCCTTCCGAGGAGGAGTGCAGGAGGTTGGCGTCGACGGAGAAAGGCGCCTCGCCCTTCTTGTCCTTGGCGACCGGGATCTGGTGCTTTTCGGCGAATTCGAGCAGATCGGTGCGGCTCTTGAACGACCAGTCGCGCCAGGGGGCGATGATCTTGATGTCCGGATTGAGCGCGTAAGCAGAAAGTTCGAACCGCACCTGGTCGTTGCCCTTGCCGGTCGCGCCATGGGCGATCGCATCGGCGCCGGTCTTCCTGGCGATATCGATGAGGTGTTTGGAGATCAGCGGACGGGCGATCGAGGTGCCGAGCAGGTAGACGCCTTCATAGACGGCATTGGCGCGGAACATCGGGAACACGAAGTCCCTCACGAATTCCTCGCGGACGTCCTCGATATAGATCTCCTTGATGCCGAGCATCTCGGCCTTCTTGCGAGCCGGCTCCAGTTCTTCGCCCTGGCCGAGGTCGGCGGTGAAGGTCACCACTTCGGCGCCCAGTTCCGTCTGCAGCCATTTGAGGATGATCGAGGTGTCGAGACCGCCGGAATAGGCGAGAACGACCTTCTTGACGTCTTTATGCGATGCCATGGTTTTTGTCCGTCTGCTCGTTTTGTCAGGCTCTCGGGCGCGGCGCTGCCGCATCGAAAATCTGCGGCACTTTAGCCAGAACTTGAGGGGATACAAGCGGAACTACTGCATGTCGCCCAAAACTGTGCCGCGTTTGAGCGCGGAGGACAGGCGCAAGAAAATGCAAGGCGGTCGCCAGATCGCGTGAATCCACTGGCAAAAGCCTCAGGCCGGAGGTATCAGCAAGGATCGTCGTTCGAGGAATGCGTCATGGATTTCGTTCCCAACCTGCCGACACTCATCGCTTTCGCCGCAGCAAGTCTCCTCCTCGCCGCGACACCGGGTCCGGACATGACGCTTTCGATCAGCCGGGCGCTGGCGCAGGGGAAGAAGGCCGCGCTTTTCGTCGTGCTCGGCACCGGACTTGGCATCGTCGTCCATACGCTGCTCGTCGCCTTCGGCATTTCGGCACTGATCACGGCATCTCCGACCGCCTTTCTGGTTCTGAAGACCGGCGGTGCCGCCTATCTCCTCTGGCTTGCGATCCAGGCGATCCGCTACGGATCCAGCCTGTCGGTGACGAAGGTGACGGAGGCGAAGGGAACTGCGCTTTCGAACGTCGCGACCGGCTTTTCGGTGAACATTCTGAACCCGAAAGTCGTGATATTCTTCATGACCTTCCTGCCGCAGTTCGTCAGCGCCGGAGATCCCGCCGTCACGGGCAAGCTCCTGTTCCTCGGCTTTTTCTTCATCGTCATCGGCATGCCGGTCAATGCGATGGTCGTGCTCGCCGCCGATTGGCTTGCCGCCTGGCTGCAGCGCAACAGGCGCGTCATGCGGGCGATCGACTACAGCTTCGCCGGAGTCTTCTCGATTTTTGCCGTGAAGATTTTCCTGACGCAGGCGCGCTGAGATTATCTCCGGGCGCTTGGGGTTATTTGCCGCTCATCTGCCTGCCTGCATCTTCTCCCCGTCCTACGGGGAGAAGATGCAGGCAGGCAGATGAGGGGCCACACCCGCCTAAACCTTGTCACCCGATCAGCAGCGCATCGTCGTCCAACGTCTGCCCGCGAATGCGGCGGAACATGGCGATGAGGTCCTCGACCTGAAGCGTCTTGCGGCTGTCGCCCGCAACATCGAGCACGATCTCGCCGCCGTGGAGCATGACGGTGCGGTGGCCGAAATCGAGCGCCTGGCGCATCGAATGCGTGACCATCAGCGTCGTCAGCTTGCGGTCCGAGACGATCTTCTGGGTGAGGTTCATGATGAACTCGGCCATTCCCGGGTCGAGTGCCGCCGTGTGCTCGTCGAGCAGCAGCACCTCGGAGCCCGCAAGCGTCGCCATCACCAGCGAGACCGCCTGGCGCTGGCCGCCCGAAAGCAGGTCCATGCGGTCACGCATGCGGTTTTCGAGACCCAGATTGAGTTCGGCGATACGCTCGCGGAAATGCTCGCGCCGCCGCGAGCCGAGCGCCGGCGTCAGGCCGCGTCTTTCGCCGCGCCTGGCGGCCAGCGCCAGGTTTTCCTCGATCGAGAGAGCGCCGCAACTGCCGGCGAGCGGATCCTGGAAGACACGCGCGACGAGCCCGGCGCGGGCCGCCGTGCCCTTGCGCGTCACGTCGGTCGTGCCGATCGTGACGCGGCCGCCGCTCGGCAGCACGTCGCCTGCGAGAACCCCGAGCAGCGTCGACTTGCCGGCACCGTTTGAGCCGATGACCGTGACGAAGGAGCCTTCCTCGATAGTGAGGCTGACGCCGTTCAGCGCCTGCTTCTGGAGCGGCGTGCCCTTGCCGAAGACGACCTGGATGTTTTCGACGTTGATCATGCGGCACCTCCGCGGCGCAGGCGGGGCAGAATGAGCGCTATCGTCACCAGCAGCGCGGTCACGAAATTGAGGTCGGAAGCCTGCAGGCCGAGCGTATCGGTCGAAAGCGCCACCTGGATGGCGATGCGGTAGAGGATCGACCCGAGCACGCAGCCGATGAGCGCGATCAGAATGCCGCGGGCGCCGAGCAACGTCTCGCCGATGATCACGGCGGCAAGCCCCACGACGATCGTCCCGACACCCGAGGTCACGTCGGCAAAGCCGTTGGTCTGGGCAAACAGTGCACCGCCCAGGGCGACGAGTGCGTTGGAGATCGCCATGCCGAGATAGATCTGCCGGCTGGTGTCGACCCCTTGCGCCCGCGCCATGCGGGAATTGGCGCCGGTCGCCCGCATCGCAAGGCCCGCATCGCTTTCAAGAAAGCGCCAGACGAGAACGACGGCAAGGGCGACGAGAATGCCGACGAAAAGCGGGCGCACATAGAAGTCCCGCAGACCGAGGCCGTAGAAGGGCGAAAGCATCGTGTCGGCATTGATCAATGCGACGTTGGGCTTGCCCATGATGCGAAGATTGACCGAGAAGAGCGCAATCATCGTCAGAATCGAGGCGAGCAGGTTCAGAATCTTGAACCGCACGTTCAGGAGCGCCGTTACCATCCCTGCGGCAGCACCGGCGACCATCGCCACCGCTGCGGCAAGCCACGGATTGACGCCGGCGATGATCAGGACCGCGGTGACTGCGGCGCCAAGCGGAAAGGAGCCGTCAACGGTCAGATCCGGAAAGTCGAGCACCCGGAAGGCGAGAAAGACGCCGACGGCGACGAAGGCATAGACAAGCCCCAGCTCCACGGCTCCCCAGAAAGCGATTTGACTCAACGCCGGTAGTCCTCTTCTCGGATGCTCCGCAGGCGTAAGGCGCTGCGGAGCACGTATTCTGAAGTTGAAGCGGGATGCGTACCATTTCCGTATCCCGCTCGATAAGCGAACCGCCCCCGTATGGAACGGGGGCGGCAAAAAGACAATGATCGCCCGGAAAGGGGATCGCCCAGAGAGGGGGATCGTCCGGAGAGAGGGGATCGTTACTCGATCGTGCGGGTCGCCCGCCCCACGACGCTCTCCGGCAGTGTGACGCCCATCCGGGTGGCGGCGCCCTTGTTGATCACGAGATCGGTTCCGGCGGCGACCTTGACGGCGATATCGCCGGGGTTTTCGCCCTTGAGGACGCGAACGACGACCTCGCCCGTCTGCTTTCCGACGTCATAGTAATTGAAACCGAGGGCCGCCAGTGCGCCGCGGGAGACGGAATCGGTGTCGGCGGTGAAGAGCGGCAGCTTGCTTTCCTCTGCGACGGCGACGGCACCTTCGAGGGCGGAGATGATGGTGTTGTCCGTCGGGACATAGATCGCGTCGGCGCGGCCGACGAGCGCACGAGCCGCACCCTGGACTTCGGCCGATTTCGTCGCGGCGGATTCGATCACCGTCAGGCCGGCCTTTTCAGCCTCTTCCTTGAGGACCGCCAGCAGCGAGACGGAGTTCGCTTCGCCCGAATTGTAGAGATAGCCGATGGTCTTGACGTTCGGCAGGATCTCCTTGATCAGCGCCACGTGCTCGGCGACCGGGGACAGGTCGGAAAGACCGGTGACGTTGCCGCCGGGCTTCTCCATGTCCTTGACGAGCTGCGCGCCCAGCGGATCGGAAACGGCGGTGAAGACAACGGGAATATCGCGGGTGGAGGAAACCACGGCCTGGGCCGACGGGGTGGAGATCGGCACGATCACGCTCGGGGCCTCGCCCGCGAACTGGCGGGCGATCTGTGCTGCGGTCGCCGGGTTACCCTGCGCCGACTCGTAAATGAACTTGAGGTTCTCGCCTTCCTTGTAGCCGGCGGCGGCCAGCGCATCCTTGACGCCGTCGCGTGCGGCATCGAGCGCGGGATGTTCGACGATTGCCGTAACGGCAACCGTGACTTCGTCGGCGCGTGCCGGTAGAGAAAGCGCGACCGTGGCGGCAAGCGCGATAAGAAGCGAACGCATGGGTGTCCTCCGGTTTATGGTTGGCGATTTCCGGGAAGGCCGGCTAACGTCCCTCCCGCATCGCTTCAGAATAATTCCGCCGCTTTCTTAGGAAAGCAAGGGCCCGAAATCAATCGGCGCAAACAGCTTCATCCATCAAACTTCTTCATCGATCGCGGCGATCGTGCGGCACGCCCGAAACTGGTGGAGGGCGATGAGCCGCCTCAGTCCTCGCCGTGATTGGCGATCATCATCGCCTCGAAGGCGAGGCGGTCGACCTTGCGCATGCGTTCCGATTCCGACTTGAGCTGTCCGCAGGCGGCAAGAATGTCGCGGCCGCGCGGGGTGCGGATCGGCGAGGCGTAGCCGGCCTGATTGATGAAATCGGCGAACTTCTCGATCTGCTCCCAGTCCGAGCACTGATAATTGGTGCCCGGCCAGGGATTGAAGGGGATCAGGTTGATCTTGGCCGGAATGCCCTTCAGCAGCTTCACCAGTTCCTTGGCGTCTTCCAGGCTGTCGTTGACGTCCTTCAGCATCACATATTCGAAGGTGATGCGGCGGGCATTCGACAGGCCCGGATAGGCGCGGCAGGCCTCCATCAGCTCCTTCAGCGGATATTTCTTGTTGATCGGCACCAGCATGTCGCGCAGATCGTCGCGCACGGCATGAAGCGAAATCGCGAGCATTACCCCGATTTCCTCACCGGTGCGGTAGATCTCCGGCACGATGCCTGAGGTCGAAAGAGTGATGCGCCGCTTCGACAGCGACAGCCCGTCGCCGTCGGACGCGATCAGCAGCGCCGTCTTGACGTTTTCGAAATTGTAGAGCGGCTCGCCCATCCCCATCATCACGATATTGGTGATCTTGCGGCCTTCCGCCGGCACGATCGCACCCTGCGGCGTGTCGCGCTCGGGGAAATCGCCGAGCCGGTCGCGGGCGAGCAGAAGCTGCGCGAGAATCTCTTCCGCCGTCAGATTGCGCACCAGCTTCTGCGTGCCGGTGTGGCAGAAGGAACAGGTGAGCGTGCAGCCGACCTGGCTCGAAATGCAAAGCGTGCCGCGGCCCTCCTCCGGAATGTAGACCGTCTCGATCTCTACCGGACGGCCGGCGCCGCGTGGGGGAAAGCGCAGCAGCCACTTGCGCGTGCCGTCGCCCGAAACCTGCTCTTCGACGATCTCCGGCCGTGCGATGGTGAAATGCTCCTTGAGCATCTCGCGCATGTCCTTGGAGACGTTGGACATTTCGTCGAAATCCGAGACGCCGCGAACATAAAGCCAGTGCCAGAGCTGGCTGACGCGCATCTTCACCTGCCGCTCCGGCACGCCCTTTTCGGCGAGCAGCTTCGCGATGTCTTCGCGCAACAGGCCGATCAGCGACGGCTTTTCCGGCTGTGGCGCAAGCCGCACCTGGGGCGCCTTGACGATGTCCGCCCTGTTTAGAATCTCGGTGGCTGCCATGCTCATCTGGTCCTGTCGTAAAGCGACGGCTCGTCCGGAGACGTTTCCGGATCCTGTTCCGATGCTCGAATTGAAATCTGGCGAGCCTCGGTCACGCGCTCAACGGGGGCGCGGGGGCTCCGAATTTGGGGGCGCTTTAGCATTCTTTTGGCGGCGAGTCACCATGGGACATTATTCTGCCCCTGGTCCGCCTGAACACCCGACGCAAAAAGGCCGACCTCATGGCCGGCCCTTGCATCGTCAAGCGCGCTTGGCTCTTACTTGCAGGCCTCGATCTGCTTCAGGGCGGCCGAAATGCCGGAGAGCGAATAGGAGTAGGAGGTTTCCGTGCCGCGCCGCGATTTCGCGTTGACCGACATGGCCTTGCCCGATTTCATCGCAGCGACCAGTGCCGGCTCCTCGGCGGCGTTTTCCACCCAGGCGGAATTGCCCTTGGTGAACATGACGAAGGTGCGGCCGTCGACCACCACGTTGACCTTGGAATTGTCCTGCAGCGGGTACCCCATCATCGCCTGCGGCTCATAGCTGATGTTCTGTCCCGGACGCTGCGAAACGAGGAAGAAGATATCGCCGTGATCGACACCGGCCGGGGCCTTTTCCTTCGGCACGGACAGCACATAGCAGACCTTGCCGTTGCCGGCCTGGTAGGAATATGCGCCCCAGGCGTTGAACTGCTGGATTCGCGTCGGAGATTGAGCGGAAGCCACGCCGGATGCAGCCATTACGAGTGCGAGTGCAGTTGCGATCTTTCTTACAAACATGAGTTCCTGCCGCTTGTCTTGCTTACGGTCGCCCGAAACCGCGTGGGATGGGCAACGCATAATCACGATTTAAGTTTATTTTGACTTAATCCGGGTTACCAAACCGTCAACGATTCGGGAAAACGCCCCTTTTTGCGCCCGAATGCGCCTCAAGGCCCATTCGCACGCGGATTGCCGATCCGGTCGACGTCGATACTGGAGAGCCGCCCCTTGCCTCCCTCTATGTCACAAAGAATCGGGCAAGAGTTTGACTTTCCGGGCGGGATTGCGGCAAGGCGCCTCCGGGGCGGGCGGTATGATCAGACGCGCAAAGGCCGTAGTAGCGGGACAACTCACTGCTCGGCGCTGTCTCGCAGCACTTCGTCGGCCTTCTGGTAATGCCGTTCCTTGATCTGGCCGCTGATCGCGGCGAAGGCGGCCGTCAATACGGCGATGTCGTCGGAGAAGCCGATCATGGCCAGCATGTCCGGTACGAAATCGAGCGGCAGGACGAAATAGCCGAGCGCCGCGAGCAGAATGCCGCGCGTGCGCGTCGGCGTCGCCGGATCCACTGCGCAATAATAGGCGGCGACGAGGTCGCGGCTGAAGGGAATCTGCCGGGCCGCGCGCCGGAAGGTCGGCCAGAACCGGCGGCGCACCTTGTGTTCCTTGCGCTCCTGCTCGGATTCCTCGCCGGGGAGGAGAATTTCACCGATCTTGATATCGTCCATCGCGTCGATTCCGGTCGTTCAGGGTACTGCGCGGCATTGTAGTGCCGCAGCCTGATATGGGAACGGTGGCCGCTATTTCAAATGGCCGGGCATGCGCCTCTTATTCGATATGGTCGGGCATGAGGCCCTTATTTCATATGGTCGGGCATGCGGCCCTCGGCCGCCCGGTCCATCTTTGCCGCCAATTTGAAATCGAGTTCGGTCAGTCCTTCCGCGTCGTGAGTCGACAGGGTCACGTCCACCTTGTTGTAGACGTTGAACCATTCCGGATGATGATTGAGCTTTTCGGCGGCGAAGGCGCATTGCGTCATGAAGGTGAAGGCCTCGGCGAAGGTCTTGAACCGGAAGGTCTTCCATATAGAGCCGCCGTCCTCCGCAAGGACCCAGCCCTCCATCTTGTGCAAATGCTCGGCGATGGCCGCCGCGTCCAATTTTTCCGGCCGCATGCTGTTCCTCCTTGTGCATCCCGTCCTTATCAACGAACTTGCCCGCGACAATGTTCACGCGCAAGCCCGCCGCTCGACGAGGACGTTCCGATCCCTGTCCGGGAGCCGGCGGAGGCCTTCGGGCGCTTTACCAGACGCTCGAAGCAGGATGCTCCTCATTGCTCGCGAGGTTCGAGCGCTCTTCGTGAAGCGGGAAGACCTCTTCCGTGAGATAAGGGCCGCCGCCGACCGAATCGCGTGACGACAGGAGCACGAAGCGGGAGACGGTGAAGGGAGCGGTGACGAAATTACCGCGCCCGGAGAGATATTCGACGACATCCTCGACGCGCGAGGAGCGCAGGCGCGCCAGCGTCACATGCGGGGTGAACTTTCGCGGATCCGAGGGCAGCCCTATGCGCTGGCAGATGCGCTCGATTTCGGCCTGAAGGGCGAACATTTCGGAAGCCATGCTGACGCCGGCCCAGACGGAGTGCGGTTTCTTGGAACCGAAGGCGCCGGTGCCCGACAGCTGCAGCTGAAACTCGGGCCGTTCGATGCGGTCAAGCCTGTCGATGATCTCGTCGGCGGTTCGCCAGTCGACGTCGCCGATGAAGCGGAGCGTGATGTGGTAATTCTCCACATCGATCCAACGAGCTCCGGGAAGACCTCCGCGCAGCAAGGAAAGACTCATTGCTGCATTGCGCGGAATTTCGAGGGCGGTGAATAGTCTCGGCATGGCGAGCTCCCCGAATCTCTTGCAGATGCTTGAAGCGAATCACGCATCGCATCTGCACGCAACCATTATTTGTCCCGTCGGAACGTTTACTTTCCCTTAACTGTGGATGCGCTGTCATTCTCCTTTCGCAAGTGAGCGGACGAAAAGCTCCGCCGTCGGCAGGAAGCGCTCTACCATGACGCCGACACCCCCGCCGTTCGGATGCATGCCGTCGTCGAGCTTAAGGCCGACCTCGGTCACGACGCCGTCGAGGAAGAAAGGGTAGAAGACGAGATTGTGTTCCTTTGCGAGGTCGGGATAGATCGGATTGAAGCGCGCCGCATAATCCGGCCCCATGTTCGGCGGCGCCATCATTCCCGCGAGCAGGACGGCGATGCCGCGCTCCTTGAGGCGCGCGACCATCGCCTCCAGATTCTTGCGCGTCTCTTCCGGCGGGATGCCGCGCAGCGCGTCGTTGGCGCCGAGCTCGAGGATTACGCCGTCTGTTCCGTCGGGGATCGACCAATCGATGCGGGCAAGACCGCTGGAGGTGGTGTCGCCGGATACGCCGGCATTGGCGATCGTGACGGCGAGCCCCTTGTCCTTAAGGGCCTTTTCGAGGCGGGCGGGGAAGGCATCTTCCGGGGGGAGTTGGTAGCCGGCCATCAGGCTGTCGCCGAAGCCGACGAGGCTGACGGGCTCGGCGCGAGCCGCCGCCGATAACACGATTGTCATTGTCAGGCCGAATAAAATGGGCAGAAAGTCTTTTAATGCCATAGGCTCGTTCCTAAATCGGCGGACAATTGTTTGATGATCCGTATCAAATTTCATATAGGGCTCTTTCGCGTGGCAAAAACCATCATCGAGTTGAAAAATGCGGATCTGACGCTGGGCGAAGCCGCGGCGTCCGTGCATGTGCTGAAGGGCGTAAGCCTCGCGATCGATGCCGGCGAATCGGTGGGTATCGTCGGCCCCTCGGGCTCGGGCAAATCGACTCTGCTCATGGTCATGGCCGGGCTGGAGCGGCTCGACGGCGGCGAAATCATCATTGACGGCACGGCGCTCCACCGCCTCGGCGAGGACGCAGTCGCCGATTTCCGCGGCCGCAATGTCGGCATCGTTTTCCAGTCCTTTCATCTCATCCCGAACATGACCGCGCTCGAGAACGTCGCGGTGCCGCTCGAGCTCGCGAATGTCCGCAATGCATTCGACATAGCGCGTAAGGAACTGATCGCCGTGGGGCTCGGCGAACGCCTGACGCACTACCCCGGGCAGCTTTCCGGCGGCGAACAGCAGCGCGTGGCGATCGCCCGGGCGCTCGCGCCCTCTCCGAAGCTGCTGATCGCCGACGAGCCGACGGGCAACCTCGACGCGGAGACCGGCCGACAGATCGCCGACCTCCTCTTTGCCGAACAGCGCGAGCGTGGCATGACGCTCGTTCTCGTCACGCATGATGCGGCGCTCGCCGGACGCTGCGAAAGACAGATACGCGTCCGCTCCGGTGAAATCGTCCCCGACGCTGAACGGCTCTCCGCCTCGGCCCGGCAGGGAGCCGTGTCCGCATGAGCGGGACGGTTGCCGTCCGGCGGCTGCTCCCGACGATTTCCCTGCGCCCTCTGCTCGCGCTTCGCCCGCTGTTCGCGCTTCGTCTGGCGCTCCGGGAAATGCGCGGGGGCCTGAGGGGCTTCTATATTTTCCTCGCCTGCATCGCCCTCGGTACGGCCGCGATCGCCGGGGTCAACTCGCTGTCCCAATCGATCAGCGAAACGATCGCCTCGCAAGGGCAGGAACTGCTCGCCGGCGACATCCGGTTCGAGCTCAACAATCGGGTGGCGACCGCGGACGAGCGTGCCTTCCTCCAGGGTCTCGGCGAGGTTTCGGTATCCGCGGGTCTGCGTTCCATGGCGCGGCTCCCGGACGGCTCCAACCAGGCGCTGGTGGAGCTCAAGGCCGTGGACGGCGCCTACCCGCTTTACGGCAAGCTCGAAAGCGAGCCGGCAAAGCCGCTCCCTGAATTGCTGGCGAAGGACGGCGAGGTGTTCGGCGCAGTCGCCGCACCGCTGCTTCTCGAGCGCCTCGGCATCTCGCCGGGCGCGGAAATTCTCATCGGCAATGCGCGTATCCGGGTCGGCGCGGTACTCGCCAGCGAACCCGACGCTCTTTCCGACGGCTTCGGTTTCGCGCCGCGGCTGATGATTTCCTCCGATGCGCTTGCCGCTTCCGGGCTCGTGCAGACCGGCAGCCTTGTCGAACACACCTACAAGGTCCGCCTGCCGGATCCCGCAGACGTGCCGCTCATTCGCGTGCAGGCCGAGACGCGCTTTCCCTCCGCCGGCTGGTCGATACGGACGAGCGGCAATGCCGCACCCTCCCTCAATGCAAACATCACGCGTTTCTCCCAATTCCTGACGCTCGTCGGGCTGACGGCGCTGATCGTCGGAGGCGTGGGGGTTGCCAACGCCGTACGCTCCTATCTCGACGGCAAGCGCAGCGTCATCGCGACTTTCAAATGTCTCGGCGCTCCGGCGTCGCTGGTCGCGATGATCTACCTTGCGCAGATCCTGATGATCGCCCTCATCGGCATCGCGATCGGCCTCGTGCTCGGCGCTCTCATCCCCTTCGTGGCAGCGCAGTTCCTTGCCGGCCTGCTGCCCGTATCCACCGCATTCGTGCTCTATCCCTCGGCCCTGGGTCTTGCGGCGCTTTTCGGCCTTCTGACGGCGCTGACCTTCGCCATCCTGCCGCTCGGGCGGGCGCGCCGTGTGCCGGCAACCGCGCTTTTCCGGCAGCAGGGTTTCGAGCCGGCCGGCTTGCCTGCGCTGCCCTATCTCGCCGGCGCCTTCATCTGCCTGGCAGGACTTGCCGGGCTCGCGGTCTGGGCCGCCTATGACCGTTCCATTTCGCTGATCTTTCTTGGCGCGATCGCCTTTGCCTTCATCGTGCTGCGCGGGGTTTCGCTCCTCATATCCTGGCTGGCGCGGCGCAGCCCGCGCGTCAATTCGCCGGCGCTGAGACTGGCCATCGGCAACATTCACCGGCCGGGTGCCTTGACGCCGTCGGTGGTGCTGTCGCTCGGCCTCGGCCTCACTCTTCTGGTGACGCTGGCGCTCATCGACGGCAATCTGCGGCGCGAGCTCACCGGCGACATGGCCGAGCGCGCGCCCAACTTCTTCTTTGTCGACATTCAGGGCAGCGAGATCGAAGGCTTCCGCTCCGTGCTCGCGGGAGCGATGCCGGAGGGCAAGATCATCGAAGTGCCGATGCTGCGCGGGCGCATCGTCGCGCTCAACGGCGAGGATGTGAACAGCCGCAACGTTCCCCCCGGCGGCCAATGGGTGCTGCGCGGAGATCGCGGCATCACCTATGCCAAGAACAGGCCGGAAAATTCCAAACTCACCGAAGGCAGCTGGTGGCCCGAGGACTATGGCGGCGAGCCGCTCGTCTCCTTCTCGGCGGAGGAGGCCCGCGAGCTCGGGCTGAAGCTCGGCGATACGGTGACCGTCAACGTGCTCGGCCGCAACATCACGGCCCGGATCGCCAATTTCCGCGAGGTCGAGTGGGAGTCCCTTTCGATCAATTTCGTCATGGTCTTCTCGCCGAACACCTTCGCCGGCGCCCCGCATGCCTGGCTCGCGACCATCATCGATCCCGACGCCTCGGCCGAGGAGGAGGCGGCGGTGTTGAAGAGAGTGACGAATGCCTACCCGACGATCACCAGCGTGCGCGTGAAGGACGCGCTCGACATCGTCAATACGCTGCTCGGGCAGCTTGCAACTGCGGTGCGCGCGGCCGCGGCGGTCGCGCTTGTCGCTTCTATCCTCGTGCTTGCCGGCGCACTTGCCGCCGGCAACCGTGCCCGCATTCACGATGCCGTGGTCCTGAAGACGCTCGGCGCGACGCGGGCGACCCTGATCCGCGCCTTCAGCTACGAATACGTCATTCTCGGCCTGGCGACTGCCGTCTTCGCGCTTTTCGCCGGCAGCGTTTCGGCCTGGTTCGTCGTCAGCCGCATCATGACCCTGCCGTCGAGCTTCCTGCCGGACGTTGCGGTCGCGACCATCGTTCTTGCGCTGGTCGTGACGGTCGGGATCGGCCTCGCCGGAACCTGGCGCGTCCTCGGGCAAAAGGCCGCTCCGGTACTGCGGGAACTCTGATCCTGCCATGCCTGATGCGCGATTTCGGCCATGACGGCCGAGTTAACCGTAAATCACTCCAGTTTGATGGTCCGGCGGGCCGACTTTGTTCGATTCCAAGCGCTTCGCCCTTGTGCATGACGGCGTTCACCATCATATTTGTCCACAGGCATGCTGGAGCCCCGCAGCGGCGCCTGGGCGCGCAAAGGAACGACAAGGTTCGCCGCCCGACACCGTAACTTCAACCGGGGCTTAAATGAGGAAACAATGGCTGATCTGAGAAACTACCAAACCCGAATGTCGCCCGCCGGCGCTCAGGCGGGTGCCGTGATCGACGAAGGCCTTCGCGCTTATATGCTGAAGGTCTACAACCTGATGGCCCTCGGCCTGGCGATTACCGGCGTGGCAGCTTACGGAACCTATGCGCTTGCCGCCTCTAATCCGGCATTCGCCCAGCTTATCTACGGTTCTCCCCTGAAGTGGGTCGTGATGCTGGCGCCTCTTGCGCTGGTGTTCTTCCTGAGCTTCCGCATCAATTCCATGAGCGTTTCCGCGGCGCAGACGACTTTCTGGGTCTATGCGGCGTTGATGGGCCTGTCTCTGTCGTCGATCTTCCTGGTCTTCACCGGCCAGAGCATCGTGCAGACGTTCTTCGTGACGGCTGCTTCGTTCGGTGCCCTGTCGCTTTACGGCTATACGACGAAGAAGGACCTTTCGGGCCTCGGATCGTTCCTGATCATGGGCCTCTTCGGCGTGATCATCGCATCCGTCGTCAACATCTTCCTTGCCTCTTCGGCACTCGGCTTCGCGATCTCGGTGATCGGCGTGCTCATCTTCGCCGGCCTGACCGCCTACGACACGCAGAAGCTCAAGGAAATGTACTTCGAAGGCGATGACGCCTTGGTCGCCGGCCGCAAGGCCATCATGGGTGCGCTGACGCTCTACCTCGACTTCATCAACCTGTTCATGTTCATGCTGCAGTTCCTTGGCAACAGGAACGAGTAGTAGCGAACCGGTTTGACGGAAAAGGCGGCTTCGGCCGCCTTTTTGTTTGCCCGAAACCGGACTTGATCGATCCGGCGCATCCATGCGAGACAGTACATCTCCAGCCATAATGCGCGAAGAATTCCATGACCGCCACGCTCCGCGACGCCGTTGCCGCCGACCTCCGCTCGATCACCGAGATCTATCGCGAGTCCGTTTTGAACGGGGTCGCGACCTATGAGGAGACACCGCCATCCGAAGCCGAGATGGCGCTCCGCTTCTCCACGATCACCGGCAACGGCTACCCCTATGTGGTCGCGCTGGACGAGCGTGGCGCGGTTATCGGCTATGCCTATGCCTCCGCCTTCCGCAACCGCACCGCCTATCGGTTTCTGGTGGAGGATTCGATCTATCTTTCGCCGGAAGCACGGGGCAAGGGCATCGGCAAGGCGCTGCTTTCCGAACTGATCGGGCGCTGTACGGCTCTCGGCTTCCGCCAGATGATAGCGGTAATCGGCGGGGCGCACCCCTCATCAATCGCCCTGCACCGGGCGCTCGGCTTCGAACTGCAGGGGCTGATGAAGGCAACCGGCTTCAAGCATGGCCGGTGGCTTGATACGGCCTTCATGCAGCGGCCGCTCGGAGAAGGAACCGCAACGAAGCCCGCCGAGGGCGTCTATCCGGATACGCTTTATAGGAGCTGAGCCTGCGCAGGTGAGCTTCAAGCGTCAAATTCAGCGCCCAACTCCCGTTCGGTGAGGATGCGGTCGATCAGACCCCACTCCAGAGCTTCTTCCGCCGTCATGAAACGGTCGCGATCCATCGCGCGCTCGAATTCTTCATATGTTCGCCCGCAATGCTCGGCATAAAGCCGCGTCATGCGGTGTTTGGTTCGCCTGATTTCCTCGGCATGGATGAGCATATCGGAGGCCTGTCCCTGAAAGCCGCCCGAAGGTTGATGGACGAGGATGCTTGCATTGGGCAGGGCGGTGCGCTCGCCCGCTTCGCCTGCCATCAGCAGGAACGAACCCATCGAACGGGCCGTCCCCATGCAAAGCGTATGCACGGGCGCCCGGATGTAACGCATCGTGTCGTACATCGCGAAGCCGCTGGTAACGACACCGCCGGGCGAGTTTATATAGAGTTGGATCGGTTTTCTGGGGCTTTCGGCTTCCAGGAACAACAACTGTGCGCAAACGAGAGCAGACACTGCATCGTTCACCTCGCCGTTCAGAAAGATTATTCGCTCACGCAGCAGGCGGGAATAGATGTCGAATGAGCGCTCGCCACGGCTGGATTGCTCGACGACCATAGGGACGAGTTGCATCGCTTCGCGCATAGGCGAACTCCTGTCTGATGAGCTTGTTTTGGTAGAATGAGGCGTCAGGCGGCGCGCATCAGCCAAAGCCGGTTGCTGTTCGCCGCCGGCGGAGTTCGCGGAGCCAGCCGCTCATCCTCCAGCCCATGGATAATTCTCAGAATCGTGCCGCCGTCATTGCTGGGCCTGACCTGGAACGCCACGAGGCTTTCGAGAAAGGGAGGTTCGTCGTCGCGCATTCTGTAGCGAATTTCCTTGCCCGGTGCGGTGGAGACAGGCTCAGCCCCAGCCAGTTCCCGCCTGGGCAGCCATCGCTCACGGAACTCAGGCATGCTGATTGCCCGCCACACCTTTTCGGGCGATTCATCGAGTTCGTATTCGAGCACCAGATTCCTTGCCGGCTCGTTCAGTTCCACATCGTTCATTGATCCATATCCCTCAGCAAGACCTTCAACGCATCGATCCGCGCCGGCCAGTAGGCGCGATATTTCGCCAGCCATCCGGCAACGAGCGCCAGCCCCTCCGGGTCGACCTCGTAGTTCACGAAGCGCCCCTGCCGTTCCTCCCGCACCAGCTTTGCATTACGCAACACGTGGAGATGTTGGGACATGGCCGGCTGGCTGATGTCCATTCCGTTGCGCAAGGCACTGGCGTTCATACTTCCGCTCGCCAGCTTCTCGAAGATTGCACGGCGTGTCGGGTCGGCGAGCGCTTTGAATATGTCGTTCTCAGTCATGACGTCAGATAAGCATACACTTATCTGATTCGCAACACGGATGGCGCGCTTCGATGCAAGCGATTTGGCGCCGCCAACCGATTCAGGGATAAATCCGCACGCGGGAAGAGGGGACCGAGGCGAAGCGCTGCCGCTTGTCCCTTCGCCCCGCCTGCGGGGAGAAGGTGCCGGCAGGCGGATGAGGGGCGGCTCCGAGTGATATGTCGGTCAGGTTTTGACGAGCTTCAGCACCTTGTCGAAGGCCTTGAGCACCTGGGCGAGCTCGTGGCCTCGCTTCAATATCGTCCCGTGAGCGTTGAGCACGCTGAAGGCGCCCTGTTTCGCGGCGAGCTTCGGGTTTTTCTCGATGCGGTAGAGAGGCACTTCTCCGGCGCGCTTGAACACCGAAAAAACGGCCCGGTCCCTCAGGTGGTCGATCGCATAGTCGCGCCACTCCCCTTCGCCCACCATACGGCCGTAGACCTTGAGAATCAGGTCGAGTTCGCGGCGATGGAAGGTGACGGGCGGGGGGTTCTTGGCTTGCTTGTATTCGTGAAGATCGACGACCACATCGGAGGTGGTCCGGCCGTAGTGACGTGCTTCGCCTCGCGGCAAATCCGTTTCATCAGTCATCGGCATTTCGGCCTTCTAATGTGACAGGACCACGACAGTGTGCCTCACACGATCGGAAAAGCAAGCCGGAAGCTGTTGATCAATGTCAGCAATTCTTGGGGCTGCCGCAATTCAGTCAAAACGCCGCCCCAATTCGCCGCAACACTCCGACCGCTGCCGGACAGAGTCGTTGCCACCGTATGTCCGGCCAGCCGTCATGCTGCGGGAGGTTCTCGAACGCAGACATGGCTGGTTCGGTCCGGTAACTTCGAACCCTCAGCCCCAGCCCCTCGATGCTGCCGGGCCGAACCATCCCCTGTTCCGCCGCAAGCGATGCGGAACATTTCTGTCATCAGAGCTTTCCCTGCGGCCCCGCGAGAACCGTTGCGGCGCCGATAATGGCTCCCGGCGTTTCCTTGTCCTTCATCGATTGCAGCAGCACCGCGCAACCGCTGTTGCCCTGGCCTTCGAACAGGACGGAGGCCGGCAGCGTGAACTCCGCGGGCTTGCCCTCCCACATGCCGATGGTCTGGATGTCGCGCACGGCATGCCAATACGCGATCTCCTTGCCGCTGTTCTCGCCCTTCTCGACCTTGACCACCCTTGCCCGGTCGAAATAGACGACGACGACATTCGCCCTGCCTTTGCCGGCACCGACCTTGATCGAGATTTCATCGCCGCCGATCGAGGCGGCGATCGGCACCGACAGCCCCTTGCCCTTCTCGTCCATCAAGGCAAGCCGGTTCCTGATGGCCGGCAGGTCCGCGCCGTTGGCGTGGTCGCGCCCGTTCAGGATCGCCTGCGGCGTATAGACGCCGTAGCGGCCGAGCATGCGCGCATAGGCATATTGCCGCTCGGTATTTTCCTTGGAAGCGAGCGTGTCCGCCCATCCGAGATAGTTCCAATAGTCGACATGATAGGCGAGCGCGACGACCTCGCCTTCATCGACGAGCTTCTTGAGCGCCGCGTCCGCCGGGGGACAGGAGGAGCAACCCTGGCTGGTGAAGAGTTCGACGACGCCTTTGAGCGCCCCGTCCTTGACCGCTCCATCCTTGACCGGCCCGCTCTCGGCCGTCCTGCCGTCATCCGCTGCGGAAGCTCCGCAGAACGCACCAAACAGCCCGATCGCCAGGGCGAGACGTCGGATTGTTGGTGTGCAGGCGGATATCATGGCGTCTTTGTTCGTGCTCGTTAGAGCACTTCCGGGAAAATGTGGAACGTTTCCATCCGGAAGTGCGTCGCTTCAACGCGTTTGCCGCGCGGGGAGACCCCTACATACGACGGGTATTCTTCAACGAAAAGTCACGTTGGAGTGACTGCCGCAAAGCCGGGCAAAACCCTGTGGACCGGACAATAAAAAGCCGGGGCGTCGATGTGGACGCCCCGGCCTTTCTGTTCATACGTCGCCGATCAGGCGGCGAGATCGCGCAGAACCGTCTGCAGGATGCCGCCATTGTTGACGTAGGTGACCTCGTCGAGCGTATCGATGCGGCAAATGAGCGGGACCTCCTTCACCGAGCCGTCGCCATAGGTGATCTTCGCCACGCGCTTCTCGCGCGGCTGGACATTGGCGAGATTCTCGATCGTCACGACTTCGTCGCCCTTGAGAGCCAGAGATTCCCAGGTCGTGCCTTCCTCGAAGACGAAGGGTACGACGCCCATGCCGACCAAGTTCGAACGATGGATGCGTTCGAAGGACTGGGCAATCACGGCCTTGACGCCGAGGAGGTTGGTGCCCTTGGCCGCCCAGTCACGCGAAGAGCCGTTGCCGTATTCGACGCCGGCGAAGATGACGAGCGGAACGCCCTCCTCCTTGTACTGCATGGCCGCGTCATAGATCGACATCTCCTCCTTGGAGGGATAGTGGATCGTATAACCGCCTTCCTTGCCGTTCGGGCCGAGCATGTGGTTGCGGATGCGGATATTGGCGAAGGTGCCGCGCATCATCACCTCATGATTGCCGCGGCGCGTGCCGTATTGGTTGAAGTCGGCAATCCCGACGCCGTGCTCGAGCAGATAGGCGCCGGCAGGCGAGGCCGCCTTGATCGAACCGGCCGGGGAAATGTGGTCGGTGGTGATCTTGTCGCCGAAGAGACCGAGGACACGGGCGTTCTTGATGTCGGAAATGCCGGCGCCCTTCTTGCCCATGCCGACGAAGTAGGGCGGGTTCTGGACGTAGGTGGACCCCTCGTCCCAGGCATAGGTCTGGCCGGCCGGAACCTGGACAGCCTGCCAGTTGGCGTCGCCCTTGAACACGTCCGCATATTTGGTCGCGTAGAGCTCGCGGGTGACGTATTTGAAGATGAACTCCTGGATCTCCTGCGAAGTCGGCCAGATGTCCCTGAGGTAGATGGGCTGCCCGTTCTGATCTTCGCCGATCGGCTCCTTCGTCAGGTCCTTCTGGACTGAACCCGCCAGCGCGTAGGCGACGACGAGCGGCGGCGAGGCGAGATAGTTCGCCTGTACGTCCGGCGAGATGCGGCCTTCGAAGTTGCGGTTGCCGGAAAGCACGCCGGCGGCGATCAGACCCTTGTCGTTGATCGTCTTGGAGATCTCCGTCGGCAGCGGGCCGGAATTGCCGATGCAGGTTGTGCAGCCGAAGCCGACCAGGTTGAAGCCGAGCTTGTCGAGATCTGTCTGGAGGCCGGATTTCGACAGGTACTCGGCGACGACCTGCGATCCGGGCGCCAGTGACGTCTTGACCCAGGGCTTCGTCTTCAGGCCCTTGGCGACCGCCTTGCGGGCAAGCAGGCCGGCGGCGATCAGCACCGAGGGGTTCGACGTGTTGGTGCAGGAGGTTATCGCGGCGATCGCGACGTCGCCATGACCAAGATCGTAGTCGGTGCCCTCGACCGCGTAGCGGTTGGCGAGCTGGCCGGGCTTCTTGTAGTCGTTGTCGAGCGCCGCCGCGAAGCCGGAGGCGATGTTCTCGAGCGCGATGCGGCCCTCGGGGCGCTTGGGGCCGGCCATCGACGGCACGACGTCGCCGAGGTCGAGTTCCAGCGTGTCGGTGAAGACGAGCTCGGAACCATCCCCTTCCCGCCACATGCCTTGGGCCTTGGAATAGGCTTCGACCAGCGCGATGCGGCTCTCTTCACGACCCGAGATGGTGAGATAGTTGATCGTTTCGGCATCGACCGGGAAGAAGCCGCAGGTGGCGCCGTATTCCGGGCCCATATTGCCGATCGTCGCGCGATCCGCGAGCGTCATGTTGTCGAGGCCGGAGCCGAAGAATTCGACGAACTTGGAGACGACGCCCTTCTTGCGCAGCATCTGCACGACGGTAAGCACGAGGTCGGTCGCGGTCACGCCTTCCTTGAGCCTGCCGGTGAGCTTGAAGCCGATGACTTCCGGCAGGAGCATGGAAACCGGCTGGCCGAGCATCGCCGCTTCGGCTTCGATGCCGCCGACGCCCCAACCGAGCACGCCCAGCCCATTGATCATCGTCGTGTGGCTGTCCGTGCCGACGCAGGTATCCGGATAGGCGGTGACTTCGCCGTCCTCTTCCCTGGTCCAGACGGCCTGGCCCAGATATTCGAGATTGACCTGGTGACAGATGCCGGTGCCGGGCGGCACGACGCGGAAGTTCTTGAAGGCCTGCTGGCCCCATTTGAGAAAGCGGTAGCGCTCGCCGTTGCGCTGGTATTCAAGCTCGACATTGCGGGCAAAAGCGGTCGGCGTGCCGAATTCGTCGACGATCACCGAGTGGTCGATGACGAGATCGACGGGAACGAGCGGATTGATCTTTTCCGGGTCGCCGCCGAGCGAAACCATCGCGTCGCGCATTGCCGCGAGGTCTACGACGGCCGGAACGCCGGTGAAGTCCTGCATCAGCACGCGCGCCGGGCGATAGGCGATCTCGTTCTCGGCCGTGCCCTTGTCGCCGAGCCATGCGGCGATGTTTTCGATGTCCTTCTTGGTGACCGAGCGTCCATCTTCATTGCGCAACAGGTTTTCCAGCAGAACCTTCATCGAATAGGGAAGCTTCGAGATGCCGGCGAGGCCGTTCGCCTCCGCCTTCGGCAGGCTGTAATAGACATAGTCCACGCCGTTGACCGTGAGCGTGGAGCGACAATTGAAGCTGTCTAGGGATTTGGACACTGGATGATACCCCGTTCCGTCTGATCGCCAAAAACTGACGTACGAACGCCCGAGCACCTGTGAGGCGCGAAGTGGGATGCGGGTACGGTCATTTCCGCTGTCCGTACGTGGAAGCTCGTTCCATGTTCGGCGCTAGGATGAAATTCACGCCGACCGCTGGCGTGTTGGCCGCCTTATAGATAATTTCTCCAAATCGTGCCAGACCAACCAAGGTTCAATCGGAACTTTTTTTGCTCCGCGAAAAGACACGTCAAGGGAAGCTGGAAATTCATGCGCCTCATGGCTGAAGGTTTGAGTGCGAGGCGCGGCGAGGACCTGATTTTCAACGATATTTCGTTCGCGCTGGCTGCCGGCGAGGCGCTTGTGGTAACGGGTCCGAACGGTGCCGGCAAGTCGACGCTCCTGCGCGTCCTGGCGGGGCTTCTCGAGCCGGAATCGGGCCGCGTCCGGCTGGAGGACGGCCCATCGGGATACGAACATCCGCGCGAACTCAGCCACTATCTCGGCCACCGCAACGCGATGAAGCGCGAGCTGACGGTGGAGGAAAACCTCACCTTCTGGCAGCGCTTCCTTGGCGATTCGCCGGGCGGCTCCGGCATCGGCCTCGTCGAAGCGGCGGAGGCAGTGGGGCTCGCCGACATCATTCATCTGCCCTTCGGCTACCTTTCCGCCGGCCAGCAGCGGCGCATGGCCATGGCGAAGCTCATTGTCGCCTTCCGGCCCATCTGGCTTCTCGACGAGCCGACGGCGGCACTCGACGTCAGCGCCGACAGGCTTTTTGCCGGCCTGGTCGCCGCCCATCTCGACCGCGGCGGCGTCGTCGTCGCGGCCACCCACCAGCCGCTTGGATTCGCGGGGGCGAAAAGCCTTGAAATGACGGGGTTCGTCCATTGATCGCGCTCTTCTTCCGGGATCTCAAGCTTTCGGTGCGCGCCGGCGGCGGCGCGATGATCGGCGTGCTTTTCTTCATGACCGTCGTCGCGGTCATCCCCTTTGGCGTCGGCCCCGATCTGAACCTGCTCGCCCGCATCGGCCCGGCGATCCTCTGGATCGGCGCGCTGCTCGCGTCGCTGCTTGGGCTCGACAGGCTCTTTCAGGCGGAGCGGGAAGACGGTTCGCTCGACCTCATCATGATGCAGGAGACGCCATTGCTCCTGGCCGTCCTCGTCAAATGCGCCGCTCATTGGACCGCCACCGGCCTGCCGCTGGTGATCGCCTCGCCCTTTCTCGGACTGTTCATGAACATGGACGAAGGCGCCATCGGGGCCACCATGGTCACCCTGCTCGCGGGCACGCCGGCGATAACCTTCATCGGCGCGGTCGGCGCTGCGGTCGCGGTTGCGCTGCCGCGCGGCGGGCTGCTCGTCTCGATCCTCGTCCTGCCGCTTGCGATACCGGTGCTCATCTTCGGCGTCAGCGCGGTCTATGCGGCGATCGAGGATCCGGCCCCGTTTCTGCCGCCTTTCATGATATTGATGGCGATAACCCTGTTCTTCGCGGTGATCGGACCGGTGGCGGCCGCGGCGGCACTCAGGCACTCGGCCGACTGACGAGAGCCGGCACCTTAGGATGAATTGCGGAAGCCGGCCTTCCGCGTTAAAGAACCGTCATGAGTGAAAGCAGCCTGGCCATACGGAAATTCAGCGATCTCGCCAACCCCACCCGGTTCCTGGCGCTGACGGATCGCGTGCTGCCCTGGCTTGCTGCTCTCACGCTGCTCGTCTTTGCGGCCGGGCTCTGGCTCTCCTTCACCACCGAGGGCGACTACCAGCAGGGCGAGACGGTGCGCATCATGTATGTGCATGTGCCTTCGGCCTGGCTTTCCATGATGTGCTACACGGTCATGGCGATCTCCGCACTCGGCACGCTCGTCTGGCGTCATCCGCTCGCCGACGTCTCGGCAAGAGCCGCAGCGCCGATCGGCGCCTGCTTCACCTTTCTGGCCCTCGTCACCGGCTCGCTCTGGGGCAAGCCGATGTGGGGCACCTGGTGGGTCTGGGATGCGCGGCTGACCTCGGTCTTCGTGCTCTTCCTCATGTATCTAGGGCTGATCGCGCTGAACCGCGCCATGGAGGAGCCGAGCCGATCGGCGCGCGTCTCGGCCGTGCTTATCCTCGTCGGTTTCGTCAACATCCCGATCATCAAGTTCTCGGTCGAATGGTGGAACACGCTGCATCAGCCTGCAAGCGTCATGCGCCTCGACGGGCCGACGATCGATCCGGAATTCCTGCGGCCGCTCATCGTCATGGCGATCGCCTTCACGCTCCTGTTCTTCACCCTGCATATCGCCGCCATGCGCAACGAGATCTGGCGCCGTCGCGTGGCCTCGCTCAGACGCCAGGCGGCGCGCAATGCCGGCCGGGAGCAGCTTACGCCATGATGAGCCATGCCGCCTATGTCATTGCCAGCTACGCGGTTGCCGCCGCCACGGTAGCCGGACTCATCCTCTGGGTCCTCACCGACGGCCGCGCCCGCAGGCGCGAATTGCAGCAGCTCGAGGCCGCCGGGATCCGCCGCCGCTCCGCGGAACTGCCGGCCGGAGGGGGCAAATGACGAACGCTGAGACGCCGCAGGACGAGCGCAGGCCCGGAGCCTTCCGCTATCTCATGGCGGCGCTTCCGCTCCTCATCTTCGCGGTGCTCGCACTCATCTTCTGGAGCCAGTTGAACTCCGGCAGGGACGTCAGCGAAATCCCCTCGGCGCTGATCGGCACCAAGGCGCCGATGCTCGCCATGCCGCCGCTCGAAGGGGCTGCAACGCCATCGGGCGAACCCATGCCGGCTCTCGACGACACGGCGGTCAAGGGCAAGCTCACGCTCGTCAATGTCTGGGCCTCCTGGTGCGTGCCCTGTCGGCAGGAGCATCCGATCATTCTTCAGCTGTCGAAAGACCCGCGCCTCACCGTCGTCGGCATCAACTACAAGGACCGGAACGAAAACGCGCTGCGCTTCCTCGGCGAACTCGGCAACCCTTTTTCTGCAATCGGCGTCGATCCGAACGGAAAGGCGGCGATAGACTGGGGCGTCTACGGCATCCCGGAATCCTTCCTCGTCGCCGCCGACGGCACGATCCTCTACAAGCGTGCCGGCCCCTTCGACGAAAAGAGCCTCAGGGAAGGGCTGCTGCCGGCGATCGACAAGGCGCTTGCGGGTTCGTAGACCGCGACCGCCCTCATCCGGCCTGCCGGCCACCTTCTCCCGCAAGGGGGGCGAAGGAGACTCGCGACACCTCACTTCCCTATCGAAGGAGCGGCTAAACGCCCGCCTGCCAAGCCTTCACCGCATCGAGCGGCCAGACCAGCATCAGCACGTTGAGCGTCAGGTTGTCGCGCACCATATAGCCGGTGAAGAGTTCGAAAACGATGGCGATCGCGACCGTGGCTGCGACCGGCAGCCGCAAGGCGATGAGAAAGCCGACAGCCATGGCGAGCGTATCCATGGCCGAATTCAGGATGCTGTCGCCGAAATAATCGAGCGAGATCGTCGCGGCCCGGTAACGGTTGATCACCACCGGCGTGTTCTCCGCGATCTCCCAGGCGGACTCGATCACGGTCGCGAGAAGCAGGCGGGCGCTCCAGGGTTTGCCGCGCATGAGAAGGTGACCGAGGCCGTAGAAGAGAAAGCCGTGGATGACATGGGACGGCGTGTACCAGTCGGAAAGGTGCTGGGAGTTGCCGCTGGATTTGACGACGCCTTCCCAGAGCTTGATGTAGCCGCATTCGCAGATCCATAACCGCCCCATCAGGTGCTGCACGAGGACCTGGATCGCCAGCACGCCGAGGCAGGCAAGCAACCAGAGCGCCGCTCGTCGCTGCTTGTCCTCCGAGGCGGCCGCGATCGTCACTCCGCGCTATCCTGTTCGAGCGAATGCTTCATGATCAGCGGCATCTGGGCGAGCGTGAAGAGGATGGTGATCGGCATGGTGCCCCAGACCTTGAAAGCGACCCAGAAATCCGTCGAGAAGGAGCGCCAGATCACCTCGTTGAGCACGGCGAGGAACAGGAAGAACACGCCCCAGCGGATCGTCAGCTTCCGCCATCCCTCCTCGTCCAGCTTGAAGGCGGCGTGGAAGACGTAGCCGAGCAGCGATTTGCCGAAGAGGAGGCCGCCGAGCAGGATCGCGCCGAAGAGCGTGTTGACGATGGTCGGCTTCATCTTGATGAAGGTGTCGTTCTGCAGCCAGAGCGTCAGCGCGCCGAAGACGAAGACGACGATGCCGGAGACGAGCGGCATCATCGGCAGCGTGCGCGTCATGATCCAGGAAGCAATCAGCGCCGCCGCCGTTGCCGCCATGAACAGGCCGGTCGCGATGAAGATCGGCCCGCCGAGCTCGGCCAGCGCGGGAAAACGGCCAGCCAGCCACTCGCCCCGCGAATTGGCGAAGAAGAAGACCATCAGGGGGCCGAGTTCCAGCACGAGCTTGAGCAGCGGGCTTACCTCTGTCTTCGGCTTGGCGGCCTCGATCGTCGACATGTGCGGATCCTGTTCTGTCATCTTCTGCCGCTCATAGCATCAGGATTGCGGCAAAACCATATCAACCGCGGCTTTGGCGCAAACCTCCTCCGCTTCGTCAAGGAGCAGCAACGCCGGCGATCGCCTCGGCGAAGTCCTTGGCTTCGAACGGTTCGAGGTCGTCGATCCCTTCGCCGACGCCGATGAAGTAAACCGGCAGCTTGTGCTTGGCGGAGATCGCCACCAGAATGCCGCCGCGTGCGGTGCCGTCGAGCTTGGTCATGATCAAGCCGCTGACGCCGGCGACGTTGCGGAATATCTCGACCTGCTGCAGGGCGTTCTGCCCGGTCGTCGCGTCGAGCGTCTGCAGCACCGTATGCGGCGCGTCCGGATCGAGTTTTCCGAGAACGCGCACGATCTTTTCGAGCTCCGCCATCAGTTCGGCCTTGTTCTGCAGCCGTCCGGCGGTGTCGATGATCAGCACGTCCGCCTTCTGCTCGCGGGCACGCTGGAACGCCTCGTAGGCAAGCCCGGCCGCATCGGCGCCGAGCTTCGAAGAGACGATTTCGGATTTCGTCCGTTCGGCCCAGATCTTCAGCTGCTCGATCGCCGCCGCCCGGAAAGTATCGCCGGCGGCCAGCATGACCTTAAGTCCCGCGCCGGAAAGCTTTGCGGCAAGCTTGCCGATCGTCGTCGTCTTGCCGGTTCCGTTGACGCCGACGACGAGGATCACGTGCGGCTTGTGGCTGAGATCGAGTTCCAGCGGCCTGGCGACCGGCGCCAGCACCTTGGTGATCTCGCCGGCCATGATGCGCGAAACGTCCTCGCCGGACACATCCTTGCCATAGCGCTCCGAGGCGAGCGTATCGGTGATGCGCATCGCCGTCTCGACGCCGAGGTCCGCCTGGATCAGCAGGTCCTCGAGGTCCTGCAGCGTCGCCTCGTCGAGCTTGCGCTTGGTGAAGAGGCTGGCGATCTGGCCGGTGAGTTGCGACGAGGTGCGCGCAAGGCCCAGGCGAAGGCGCTGGTACCAGTTGAGCTTGGCTGGCGGGGCGGGCGCTTCTTCCCTGGGGCGCCTCTCGGCGGCGGCGAAGCCTTTGGGAAGGCTGGGTGCGAGGGGCTCGGATGGAGGCTCGCCCCCCTCTGCCCTCCCCGGCGTCTCCCCCTCGAGGGGGAGGATTGGGAGAGGCACGCTCTCGTCCTCCGACGCTCCCGTTTCATCTTCCGAAGAGCCTGTGCCTCCCGCACGGTCGTCTGCGGCAATCTCCACCTCTTCGACGTCGGCTGCGGCGGCGGCTTCGCGCTCCTCCTGCTCTCCCGAAGGGACAGAGGCGGGTGCCGAGAGCTCGTCGACAGTCGTCGGGTGTTCGGAAGGCGACTCACCCTCCTCTGCCCTGCCGGGCATCTCCCCCGCAAGGGGAGAGATCGGATGCCGGACGCTCTCGCCCTGCTCCACAGTGTTTTCATCTGCGGTGACAGCAGTGCTTACTGGGCCTTCCTCACGCGTGGTTTCGGTCGTTGGCGTGTCCGGCGCGAAGGAAACATCGCGATCGTCCGTGCTAGCTTCCGTTACCTCGACTGTACTACGATCTTCCTCGACCGGTGCCTGGGTCCCGCCCTGTTCTCCCGAAGGGACAGGGGGGGTTACCGCGACCTCATCGGCAACGGCCGTCTCCTGCGGCGGCGCCGGTTTTTCTTCGACGGCATCCTTGCCGAAGGAGAAGATCTTCTTGATGAAACCAATCGCCATGAGAATGTCCGCTGTCAGGCCGCAGCCATCTGTTTGCGCTCGATCGTCAGATGCTTGCCATTGTGGCCGGTGATTCCGACCGCCACAAGCGACCGCGGCTCAAGGCCGGCCGCATCTACGAGCGTGAAGTTTTCCGTATGGGCCAGACCGTTCATTTCCACAAGGATCGTCTGGCTGCTGCCGATCATGCCCTCGAGGTGGCCCGCATGAAGCTCCGCCCCCTTCGCACGCAGGCGCGCGGCACGCTCCTTGACAAGCGCGCGGTCGAGTTGCGGCATGCGGGCGGCCGGGGTGCCGGGGCGCGGGCTATAGGGGAAGACGTGAAGATGCGCGATGCCGCAATCCTCGGCGAGCCGCATGGCGTTCTCGAACATCGGCTCGGTCTCGGTCGGAAATCCGGCGATCATGTCCGCACCTAAGCTGATCTCGGGGCGCAGGCGCCGGACCTCGTCGCAGAAGGCGCGCGCATCGGCGCTCGAATGCCGCCGCTTCATGCGCTTCAGGATCAGGTCGTCGCCGTGCTGCAGAGAAAGATGCAGATGCGGCATGAAGCGCGGCTCCTCGGCGATGAGGTCGAGGAGGTGGCCGTCCGCCTCGATGCTGTCGATGGAGGAAAGCCGCAGGCGGAGGATTTCCGGCACCTGTTTCAGCAGGGTCTTCCCGAGAAGCCCGAGGGTCGGCGTTCCGGGCAGATCGGCGCCGTAGCTGGTGGCGTCGACCCCGGTCAGAACGATCTCGCGATAGCCGCTTTCGGCAAGGCGTCTCGCCTGGTCGACGACGGCGCCCATCGGCACGGAGCGCGAATTGCCGCGGCCATAGGGAATGATGCAGAAGGTGCAGCGGTGGTCGCAGCCGTTCTGCACCTGGATGAAGGCGCGCACGTGCCCGTCTATGTGCTTCACCATCTGCGGTGCGGTGGCGCGCACGCTCATGATGTCGTTGACACGGAGTTTCTCTTCGGCCGAGACGCCGAAATCCGGCAGCGCGCGATAGGAGGCGCTGGCGAGCTTCTCCTCGTTGCCGAGCACCGCGTCCACCTCCGCCATTTCGGCGAAGGTTTCCTTCTCGGTCTGGGCGGCGCAGCCGGTGACGATGATGCGGGCGTGCGGATTTTCGCGCCGCGCCCGGCGGATCGCCTGTCGGGCCTGGCGCACGGCCTCGGCGGTGACGGCGCAGGTATTGACGAGGATGGCGTTGTTCAGCCCCGCCTTTTCGGCCTCCGCCCGCATCACTTCCGACTCATAGGTGTTCAGCCGGCAGCCGAAGGTTATGACCTCGACCCCGCTCAAAGGGCTCTCGCTCCGTTGTCGCCGCTCTCCGGCTCGTTGCGCGAAAAGGTGCCGGTGACGGGATCGACGGTGCCGGACCATTCCCATTCGGCCGGCCCCGTCATGATGACGTGGTCGTCGCGCTCGCGCCATTCGATCTTGAGCGGACCGCCGGGCACGTTCACGGTAACCATCCGCTCCGTCCGGCCGGTTCTCGCACCGCTGACGGCGGCGGCACAGGCGGCCGAGCCGCAGGCAAGCGTCAGGCCGGCGCCGCGCTCCCAGGTCCGCAGGTCCATCTCCTGGCGGGAGCGGATGCGCGCGATGGAGATATTGGCGCGCTCGGGGAAGATCGGATGGTTCTCGAGGAGTGGTCCGAACCGGTCGAGCTCGTAGCTCCACACATCGTCCTCGACCCAGAAGATCGCATGCGGATTGCCCATGGAGGCGACCGAGGGAGAGTGCAGCACGGGCGCATCGATCGGCCCGATCTGCAGCTCGATGCGCCGCGTGTCGTGGAATTCCTCCGCGAGCGGGATCTGGTCCCAGCCGAAACGGGGCTTGCCCATGTCGACCGAGATCGTGCCGTCGTCGTGTTCCTTGGCTTCGAGAAGGCCCGCGACCGTATGGAAGAGGAAGGCTTTCCTGCCGGTCTCGGCCGCAAGCGCCTGGACGACGCAGCGGGTGCCGTTGCCGCAGGCCTGGGCCATCGACCCGTCGGAATTGACGATGTCGATCCAGGCATCGGTCCCGGCAGACTTCGGGTCATGAATTGCCATGATCTGGTCGAACTCGGTCGCCGGGTCGGCATTGAGCGCGATCGCAGCCTGCGGCGTCACGCGGTCCTTGCGCCCGCGCATGTCGACCACCAGGATCTTGTTTCCAAGCCCGTTCATCCTGGCAAATTGCACCTGATCGGCCATGTCGCGACTGTCCAAACCCTGGCCCCGCTTCGGAGGCGCCCTTCATTCGGGCTGTATATGGCGGAAAAGCCCGGAAATTACCAGTGCCGGCGTCATTCCCGTGCCGTCGGCGGGAGCGGGACGTCGAAGACTTCCCCCGGTCGCAGCGCCCGGAAACGGTTTCGATCGATACCGTGCTTGGCGAGCGCAGTCTCCAGCGCCCGGAGCGGCTCCTCGACCCCCTCGTTGGTCAACCGGAAGGTGCCCCAATGGTGACCCGCCGCGTATTCGGCGCCGCATGCGACCATGCCTAGGACCGCCTCTTCCGGATTCTGGTGCTGAGAGGCCATGAACCAGCGTGGCTCGTAGCTGCCGAAGGGCAGGTTGGCGAGGCGGAAGCATCCGTGTTTTTCGCGCGCCGCACGATAATTGATGCCGTCGTGAAAACCTGTGTCGCCGACATGATAGATCTTGCCGGCCGGCGTCTCGATGACGAAGGCGGCCCAGAGCGCCATGCGCCGGTCGTTCGAGCGGCGAGCCGACCAATGGTGGCATGGCTCCGCATGGATGACCACGCCATCACCGAGGTCGAGCCGGTCGCCCCAGTCGACGACGGAAATCTCGGCACCCGCGACGGCGCGGCGAATGATCGTGTCGTTGCCGAGCGGCGTTACGAGATGCGGCGCATGCTTGGTGTGGAGCGAGCCGAGCGTGGCGAGATCGAGGTGGTCGTAGTGGTTATGGGTGACGAGCACGATATCGATCCGCGGCAGGTCGTCCATGAGAATGCCTGGCGGGTTGCGGCGGCGGGGTCCAGCAAACGTAAAGGGGCTGGCGCGATGCGACCAGACCGGGTCGGTCAGGATGTTGAGGCCCGCGACCTGGATCAGCAGCGTTGCGTGACCCACCATGGTGACGCGGAGCCGCTCGCCGTCGACACTGGTATCCGGCCTCGCCTGCGGAAAGGGGCTGTCATAGTGGCGCGGCCATTGCTCGCGTCCACCGCCGGACTGCCAGCGCAGGAGGTCGGCGAAGCCGCGCGGCGGTGTGCCGCCCGGATTGTAGAAGCGAATGCCGTCGAAGTGGTCCGAAACGGGCCCGCTATAGTAGGGATTGCCGCTTTTCTTCATCGCTGCCTCGGTTGAGGGACACCTGCAGAGAAATAGGCGCATTTGCCGCCGGATCACAGGGCTCGGGCAGGAGCGGCCGACAATTTCCTGATGATGCGACCGGACGGAGGTGGTGGTCCTGCTCGCGTGTGGGATCACAGGTGGAGCCCGAGCGCAGCGTCTCCGCGGTCGATCCTTGACTTTTCTCCCGGTTTCCTGTTTATCGCGGCGAATTCCTTCGCAAGTGATGACTTCCGAAGCCACCGACCGGGCCCCGCAAAGGTATAAAGAGAGCCCGGAGGTCAACACCCGACAGCGCGCTGCGCCCTCGGGTGGTTTTTGGCTTTGCGCCTTGTTTTCCGCGCGAAGGGACCCACGTTTCCGGACGAGCCGATCTATCGCAATCCGGAGACAAGAAGGAAGAGAATATGTTCGAGAGCCTCCAGGACCGTCTTGGTTCCATATTGAATGGACTGACCGGCCGCGGCGCCCTGTCGGAAGCCGATGTTTCCGCAGCGCTTCGGGAGGTTCGCCGTGCGCTGCTCGAAGCGGACGTGGCGCTCGATGTGGTGCGGTCCTTCACGGAGAAGGTTCGCGAAAAGGCGGTCGGCGCCGAAATCGTAAAGTCGATCAAGCCCGGCCAAATGGTCGTCAAGATCGTTCATGACGAGCTCATAGCGATGCTCGGCTCCGAGGGCGTCACGATCGATCTCAATGCGGCGGCTCCGGTCGTCATCATGATGGTCGGCCTGCAGGGCTCGGGCAAGACGACGACGACCGGCAAGATCGCCAAGCGGCTGACCTCGCGGGACAAGAAGAAGGTCCTGATGGCCTCGCTCGATACCCGCCGCCCGGCCGCGCAGGAACAGTTGCGCCAGCTCGGCATGCAGACCGGCGTCGATACGCTTCCGATCATCGCCGGCCAGTCGCCGACCGATATCGCTGCGCGCGCCGTGCAGGCGGCCAAGCTCGGCGGCCACGACATCGTCATTCTCGACACCGCCGGCCGCACCCATATCGACGAGCCGCTGATGATCGAGATGGCGGAGATCAAGCGGAAATCCAACCCGCATGAGATCCTGCTGGTCGCCGATGCGCTGACCGGACAGGACGCCGTCAACCTCGCCCGCAACTTCGACGAACGCGTCGGCATCACCGGCCTGGTGCTTACGCGCATGGACGGCGACGGCCGCGGCGGTGCGGCGCTTTCCATGCGCGCCGTCACGGGCAAGCCGATCAAGCTCATCGGCGTCGGCGAGAAGATGGACGAACTCGAGGAGTTTCATCCGCGCCGCGTCGCCGACCGCATCCTCGGCATGGGCGACATCGTCTCGCTCGTCGAAAAGGCGGCGGAGAACATCGACGCCGAAAAGGCGGCCGCCATGGCCGCCAAGATGGCCAAGGGCAAGTTCGATCTCAACGACCTCGCCGATCAGCTGCAGCAGATGCAGAAGATGGGCGGCATGGGCGGCATCATGGGTCTGATGCCCGGCATGGCCGGCATGAAGGACAAGATGTCCGCCGCCGGCCTGGATGACTCGCTCTTCAAGCGCCAGCTCGCGATCATCTCCTCGATGACCAGGGCGGAGCGCGCCAATCCGGATATTCTCAAGCATTCGCGCAAGAAGCGCATCGCCAGCGGCTCCGGCACCGATGCCTCCGACATCAACAAGCTTCTGAAAATGCACCGCCAGATGGCGGACATGATGAAGATGATGGGCGGCAAGGGCAAAGGCGGCATGATGAAGCAGATGATGGGCGGCCTCGCCGGCAAGATGGGCCTCGGCGGCCTGGGCGGCGGAATGCCCGATCTTTCGAAAATGGATCCGAAGCAGCTCGAGGCCCTGCAGAAGCAGGCCCAAGCCGCCGGTCTCGGCAAGCCTGGCGGCGGCCTGCCTGGCCTTGGCGGTGGTTTGCCCGGTCTGGGCGGCGGTTTTCCCGGCCTCCCCGGCCTACCGAAGAAGAAGTGAGGATCGCGACGAATGCTTGATCCCGAGATCAAAGAGGAATTGGCGAGCTACCGGCAGTCGATCGACAATATCGATGCCGCGCTCGTCCACATGCTGGCCGAACGCTTCCGCTGCACCAAGGCGGTTGGCGTGCTCAAGGCCAAGCACCAGCTGCCGCCGGCCGATCCGGCGCGCGAAGAATACCAGATCGAACGCCTCCGCCACCTGGCGAAAGACGCCAATCTGGATCCGGATTTCGCCGAGAAGTTCCTGAACTTCATCATCAAGGAAGTCATCCGGCATCATGAAGCCATCGCCGCCGATTGCTCGCAGAACGCGGGCAGCGCCGGCACCACCCATTCCGCTTGAGTCAAGCGGTCAAGAAAGCCTGCAAGGAGTAAATTGAAATGGCACTGAAAATTCGTCTCGCCCGCGGCGGTTCCAAGAAGCGTCCCTACTACCAGATCGTCGTTGCCGACGCGCGCAGCCCGCGTGACGGCCGCTTCCTCGAAAAGCTCGGCTCCTGGAACCCGATGCTTGCCAAGGACGACGAAAAGCGCATCGAACTGAACGCCGAGCGCGTTCAGCACTGGATCGCCCAGGGCGCCCAGCCGACCGACCGCGTCATGCGCTTCCTCGACCAGGCCGGCCTTGCCAAGCGTCCGGCCCGCAACAACCCGACCAAGGCGCTGCCCGGCAAGAAGGCACAGGAACGTGCCGCTGAAGCCAAGCAGAAGGCGGAAGAAGCAGCCGCCGCGGCTGCGGAAGCTGCCGCGGAATAATTTCGGCGGAATGGCATTGAGAACGGGCGGCATTTCCATGCCGCCCGTTTTGCTTTATGTGCACCGGAAAATCGCATGTTCTCATCCCGATGTGGTTCGGGAGACATGCAGCAAGTTCACCCTGGATGCCCGACGATGACACAGCTGAAGAACCCTGTCCTGATGGCGACGATCGGCGCGGCGCAAGGGCTGCGCGGCGAGGTGCGGGTAAAGTCCTTCACCGACGATCCGGCCGCACTCGGCGACTATGGCAAACTCCACAGCGAGGACGGCCGCGTCTTCGAGGTGCTTGAAATCCGCGAGGCCAAGAACGTCGTCGTCGTGCGGTTTCGGGGCATCAACGATCGGACTGCTGCCGAAGCGCTCAACGGTCTCGAACTCTTCATCGAGCGCGACAATCTCCCCGACGACGATCTCGACGAGGACGAATTCTTCTACGCAGACCTCGAGGGCCTGGAAGCGGTCGATCGCACCGGAAAGAGCTATGGTTCGGTGACCGGCGTCTTCGATTTCGGCGCTGGCGATCTCCTCGAACTGAAAGGCCCGGGCCTCAGGCCGGTGCTTATTCCCTTCACGGAATGGTCGGTACTCGAAATCGATCTCGAAGCGGGCAAGCTCGTCATCGACCCGACCGCCGCCGGGCTCGTCGACGACGAGAAGAGCGGGCCTGGCAAGCCCTTTCCGACCAAGCGCAAGTGAGCCCACGGCAATGCCCTATCGCGCGACTGTCCTGACGCTCTACCCGGAGATGTTTCCGGGGCACCTCGGCGTTTCGCTCGCCGGAAAGGCGCTGGAGCGCGGAGACTGGTCGATGGAGGCCGTGCAGATTCGCGACTTTGCCGGTGACAAGCACCGCACCGTCGACGATACGCCGGCGGGGGGCGGTGCCGGAATGGTATTGAAGCCCGACGTTCTTGCCCGCGCCATCGATCATGTCGCTGCAGACGACGGGCGGCCGCGGCTTCTGATGAGTCCGCGCGGACGGCCGCTGACACAGGAACGGGTGCGGGCGCTGGCCGCCTGTCCCGGCGCTGTCATCGTTTGCGGACGTTTCGAGGGCGTCGACCAGCGGGTCATCGACACGCGTGGACTCGAGGAAGTCTCGATCGGCGACTACATTCTTTCCGGCGGCGAGCCGGCAGCGCTCGTTCTGCTCGACGCCGTGGTGCGTATCCTGCCGGGCGTGATGGGCAATCAGCTGTCAGGCGTCCACGAGAGCTTCGAGGGAGGGCTCCTCGAACACCCCCACTACACGCGTCCCCAGATCTTCGAAGGTCACGAAATCCCGGCCGTCCTCACCTCCGGCAACCACGCGGCCATTGCGCAATGGCGGGAAGCGGCGGCGCGCCGGCTGACGGCGGAACGCCGGCCGGATCTTCTGGAGCGTGATCCGGCTCAGCCCGTGAAGAAATAATAGGCCGCGAGCAACAGACCCACCGCCACCACCACGGCTCGGATGACCGCCTGCGGGACGCGTCGTGCCGCCCAGACGCCCATGTAGCCGCCAAGCGCTGCGCCCGGCACCATGATTGCCGCGTGCAGCCAGGAGACGACGCCGCCCGCAGCGAAAACCACGATGGCGATTGCGGCGATGACGATGGAGATGAAGTTCTTGAGTGCATTCAGCCGGTGATAGCCGCCGCCGGTGGCAAGTCCGAGCACGGCGAGCATCATGATGCCCATGCCGGCGCCGAAAAAGCCGCCATAGACGGAGGTCGCCAGCTGGCTCGCAACGCCCAGCGGTCCGATGCGATGCTCGTCACTGCGCGCCTTCGGCTTCAGGAGGGGGCCGGCGGCGAAGATCGCCGTTGCCGCGATCAGCAACCAGGGCACCATCGCACGGAAGGCCGGATTGGAGAGCGACAGAAGCAGGAGGGCGCCGGCGAGCCCGCCGATCGCCGAAATGATGCCAAGGACGATGGCGTTCTTCCGGTCGGCGCGGATCTCCTTGGCATAGGCAAGCGTCGACGTGATATAGCCGGGGAACTGGATGATGGACGAGGTCGCGTTGGCGACGATCGGCGGGAGCCCGCCAAGCGTCATCGCTCCGAAAGTCAGGAAGGTGCCGCCACCGGCAATGGCATTGACGACGCCGGACAGGAAGCCGGCGACGAAGAGCAAAAAGACCTGGAGCAACGTCATGACTTTCCCCCGAAACGCGTGAATCGGGATAGCCGGTGGCGCGGTCGACCGCAAGTCCGTGGGGAGGGGCATTCTTGAGGCGGGAGCGCGACAAAATCCGCTTTCGGGGATGACAAGGCCGGCCATATGGTGTATGTGCCGGCCCGGTTCGGGTTCCTTGCCCGTCGACCGTCAACAAAGAATGGCGAATACGCTCCTGCCGCAAATGCGGCAAGGCCTGAAGGAAAGTCCGACAGGCCGATAGAGAGCGCTCTGGCTGTTTCAGAAAAACGCAAAGGTTAGACCGATGAACATCATCCAGCAGCTGGAAGCCGAACAGGCCGCCAAGATCGCCGCAAAGCGCACCCTTCCCGAATTCTCCCCGGGCGACACCGTCCGCGTCAATGTACGCGTTGTCGAAGGCAACCGCACCCGCGTACAGGCTTACGAAGGCGTCTGCATCGCCCGCTCCGGCGGCGGCATCAACGAGAGCTTCACCGTTCGCAAGATTTCCTACGGTGAAGGCGTCGAGCGCGTATTTCCCGTCTACTCCCCGCTCGTCGAGAGCGTCGACGTGGTTCGCCGCGGTAAGGTGCGCCGCGCCAAGCTCTACTATCTGCGCGACCGCCGCGGCAAGTCGGCTCGTATCGTCGAGAACACCGGCACCCGCGCCCGCAAGCTGAACGACGCCGAGCGTCAGGCCGTTGTCGAGGAGAAGGCACGCATCGAGGCTGAAAAGGTCGCAGCCGCCCAGGCTCTGGCCGCCGAGAAGGCAGCAGCCGAAGCCGCTGAGGCAAAGGCGGCGGAAGAAGCAAAGGCTGCGGAAGCTGCAGCAGAATAAGTTTTCAACTCTTCGGAGTTGTGCGGAAAGGCGGCCCTCGGGCCGCCTTTCTTTTTGGTTATCGGCCGCTTGTGTTCCCCATAGATTTTATGACATTTTCTGTCGCCACAATCTGGGAGTTCCTCAATGACAATTCTTCGCCACGTGCTTGCAGGCATTGCCGCAGTTCTTGCCGTTCCATTCGCAGTCCCGGCGCCCGTTTTCGCCAGCGACCTGCCCGACCTCGGTGGCAAGACGGTCGTCGTGGTGACGGAGAACGCCTATCCGCCGCTGCAGTTCGTCGATCCGAAATCCGGTCAGGCCATCGGTTGGGAATATGACGCGATGAACGAAATCGCCAAGCGCTTGAATTTCAAGGTCGAGTATCAGAACACGAGCTGGGACGCGATGATCCAGGCGGTTTCCGACAGTCAATACCAGATCGGCATGACCGGAATCACCATCAAGGACGACCGCAAGGAGAAGGTCGATTTTTCGGATCCCTATATGCGCTCGCAGCAGTTCATGCTGGTGCGCGGCGACGAGACCCGGTTCGACGACGCCAAGAGCTTCGCCGCGCTCGAAAGCGGTCTGGTCGGCGCCCAGCCCGGCACTTCGCCTTTCTACACGGCCGTCTACGAGGTTCTCGACGGCAACGAGCAGAACCCGCGCATCAAGCTGTTTGAAACCTTCGGTGCGACGGTGCAGGCGCTGAAGGCCGGCGACGTCGATCTGGTCTTGACCGACAGTGTCGCGGCCAAGGGGTATGTCGAATCCTCCGACGGCCAGCTCAAGGTGGTCGGCGAGCCGCTCGGCACCGAGGATTTCGGCTTCATCTTCCCGAAGGGATCGGAACTCGTGGCGCCGGTCAATGCCGCCATAAAGGCGCTCAAGGAGGACGGCACCTTCGACGCGCTCAACAAGAAGTGGTTCCTCGACTACAAGATGGGCGGCTGACCGCGGAACGGGATAAACACATGGGCGGTTTTCCGCCCATGTCCCGCTTCCCCTTATTGGAATTGCAATGACGCCGATCCAATCATCCGACGCTTCCGGGAAGGGCGATTATCCCTGGTGGCTTATTGCCCTTCTCGTGATCGCTGCGGCACTGGCCGTGGTCATCGCCGCCAATGATATCTTCACGCAGGTGTTCACCGTCGTCCTGAAGGGGTTGGGCGTCACCGTTTTCGTCACTCTCGTCGGTTTCGTGCTCGCAACGGTGCTCGGCCTCGGCGTGGCCCTGATGGCACTTTCCGAGCACGTGGTCCTGCGTCAGATCGCGCGCTTCTATACGGAAGTCATCCGCGGCGTACCGATTCTCGTGCTGCTGTTCTATATCGCCTTCGTCGGCGCGCCTGCGCTGGTGACGATCGCGAATTTCCTGTCGGCGCCGCTGATTTCGGCGGGCTGGATCGAGCCGTTCGTCGTTCGCGACGTGTCGCTGATGTGGCGGGCAATCATGGCACTGATGATCGGCTACTCGGCCTTCATCGCCGAAGTCTTCCGCGCCGGCATCCAGTCGGTCGACAAGGGCCAGGTGGAGGCGGCAAAGGCGCTCGGGCTCTCCCGCTACCAGCGCTTTCGCCTCGTCGTCTTTCCGCAGGCGATACGCGTCATCCTGCCGCCGCTCGGCAACGACTTCGTGGCAATGGTGAAGGATTCCTCCCTCGTCTCGGTGCTCGGCGTCGCCGACATTACCCAGATGGGCAAGGTCTATGCCTCGGGTTCCTTCCGCTTTTTCGAGACCTATTCCATCGTCGCCTATGTCTATCTCGTGCTGACGATAGGACTGTCGCTGGCCCTTCGGGCGGTCGAGCGGCGGTTGAGGCGGTCGCAAGTCCGGTAGGCAGAAGGGGTACCGCACCTCCGACGCTGCCGTCACAGTTCCGCCCGCTCAGCCCTCGATCTCCTCGCGCAGCATTTCCAGTTCGAGCCATTCCTCTTCCATGCGCGTGAGGTCCGTCCTGAGCTTCTCGAGCTCGGCGGCGAGCCTGGCAAAGCCGTTCGGGTCGCGCGAGAATAGGTCGGGATCCGCCATCTTCTCTTCTCGCTTCGCGATCTCCGCCTCCGATCTGGCAATCTCCTTCGGCAGGTTCTCGAGTGCGAATTTCTGCTTGAAGGAGAGCTTGGCCTTCGCCTTCTGAGGTTCGCTCGGCAAGGGGGAGGCGCCGCTCGATCTGGCCTTTTCGGCTTTTTCGTTCCGGCGCCTTTCCTCGACTGCGCCGCGGCGCTGCGCCATCATGTCGGAGTAGCCGCCGGCATATTCGATCCAGCGACCATCGGGCGCCTCCGGGTTGGCCGGCGCGATGGTCGAGGTCACGGTCCGGTCGAGGAAATCGCGGTCGTGGCTGACCAGGATCACCGTTCCGGAAAATCCGGCAACGATCTCCTGCAGCAGATCCAGCGTCTCGATATCGAGATCGTTGGTCGGTTCGTCGAGGATCAGGAGGTTGGTCGGGCGTGCCAGGATGCGGGCGAGCATGAGACGCGCGCGTTCGCCGCCGGACAGATCGCGGATGGGCGTTCGCGCCTGCTCCGGCTGGAAGAGGAATTCCTTCATGTAGCCGGTGACATGGCGCTGCTCGCCATTGACGAGGAGGGTCTCGCCGCGCCCGTCGGTCAGATAATGCGCCAGCGTCTCGTCGAGGTTCAGTTCCTCGCGTTTCTGGTCGAGCGTGGCGATCTCCAAATTGGTGCCCAGTTTGACGCTGCCCGTGTCCGGCGCGAGCTGACCGGTCAGGAGCTTCAGCAGCGTCGTCTTGCCGGCGCCGTTCGGCCCGACGAGGCCGATGCGGTCGCCGCGGTGGACACGGATCGAGAACGCCGCGACGATCGTGCGATCGCCATAGGCCTTGGTGATCTTTTCCGCCTCGATGACGAGCTTGCCCGATTCCCTGGCGTCGGCAACGGTGGCCTGGACCGTACCCTGCGGCCCCTTGTGCCCGCGATGGCGGGCGCGCATGTCCTGCAGCTCCCCGAGCCGACGCATGTTGCGCTTGCGCCTTGCGGTCACGCCGTAGCGCAGCCAGTGCTCTTCGCGCTCGATCGCCTTACCGAGCTTGTGCTGCTCGAGCTCTTCCGCCTCCAGCACCTCGTCGCGCCAGGCCTCGAAATGCGCAAAGCCGCGATCGAGGCGGCGCGATTGGCCGCGGTCCAGCCAGACCGTCGCCGTCGATACCTTTTCGAGGAAGCGACGGTCGTGCGAGATCAGCACCAGCGCCGAACGGCTGCGGACGAGCTCGTCTTCCAGCCATTCGATCGTCGGCAGATCGAGATGGTTCGTCGGCTCGTCGAGAAGCAGAATGTCGGGCTCCGGCGCAAGCACACGGGCAAGGGCGGCACGACGTGCCTCGCCGCCGGAAAGGCGCGTCGGCTCTTCCTCCCCGGTCAGCCCCAGATGCTGCAGCAGGTAGGCGACCCGGTAGGGATCGTCGCCTGGCCCGAGGCCGGCTTCGGCATAGGCCTGAACCGTATCGAAGCCGTCGAAGTCGGGCGCCTGGTGCAGATAGCGGATCGTCACCGATGGATGCCGGAAGATCTCGCCCGACTGGGGTTCTGCAATTCCGGCGGCGATCTTCATCAGCGTCGATTTGCCCGAACCATTGCGGCCTACGAGGCAGATGCGATCGCCGGGCTCGACCTGCAGGCCCGCACCCGCAAGCAGCGGCGTGCCGCCGAAGGTCAGTAGAATGTCGTCAAGCTTCAGGATGGGAGGCGCCAAGGCATCAGGCTCCGGAAAGATCATAGGGGCGGGCGAGAACGACGGCCCGGCCGGATTTCAGGGTCAGGCGGACCGTGCCATCCGCGATGTTCGAAATGGTGCGCGACGAGCCGAAGGGCAAATGAAAATCCTTCAGCGGGTAGCGCACGTTCTCGATCGAAAGACCGTCAAGATCGGCAAAGCCGAGGATCGAGAAGAGGCTGCCTTTCGGCAGCTCGATCTCCTGCGAGCCGGGCAGCAGCGGATAGGCCTCCTCCTCGCCGGAGGTCATCATCACCGCAACGCCGCTCTGGGCAAGCGCGACGGTACCGAGGAGATGCAGGAAAGCATGGTCGCTGCGCGCGCCGCCGAGTCCGCCCGCGAAGACGAGCGAGGTCGCGCCACGCTCGAGGGCTGCCTCGACGGCGATCTCCCCGTCGGTCGCGTTCTTGGCAGCTGGATGGCGTTCGCGCGGGACGCCGGCAAACTCCGCCAGAAGCGCCTCATCCGTGGAATCGAAATCGCCGACCCAGAGATCGGGAACGATCCCCAGCGTCCTTGCATGGCGCATGCCGCCGTCGGCGGCGACGAAGCGGCTGCCTTCGAGCTGTCGAGCGAGCCGGTCTGTCGGCGTCAGCGCGCCGCCGAGCAGGATGGTGAAGGGTGATCGGGTCATGGCAGAAGCCCATAGCGCAAAGCAGCGGCGAAGGAAAAGGGCTCCGGCTGCTGTTTTGCGAACGCATGCTGCGCGGATCAGGTTCCGGACGCCGGATCCCCGGGAAAGAGCATGCCGTCGTAGATGCCGGGCGTCGACCCGGCGATCTCCACCGCACCCACCGCACGGGCATAGAATTCGGCAGGGCCGACGCCGCCGATGATCGCATATGCATAGCCGGCGGCGCGCATGGATAGCAGGCTTTCGACGAGCAGGGCCTCGCCGATGCCCTTGCCGCGCATAGTCGCGTCGACTCCGGTCGGACCGAAGAAGCCGAGCGCGGTTACGTCATGGCAGGCAAAGCCCACGATCCGGTCCCGATGGTGAGCGACATGGATGCGCGCCGGCGTCGAGGAGAAGGCGGTTTCGGCCTCGCCGGCCCACCCGGTCCCGAAGCGCTCCTCGATCCAGGGAATGACGGCCCGCCGCTCGGCCGCAAGCGCCCGGCGGATGCGGATGTCGGGGTCGAGACGCGATGGGCGGCCCTCGGGCAAGGCATAGAGGCGGACGAGCATGTCTGGCATGAAATTGTCTCCGCTTTCGGCGAACAAACTGCGCCGGCAATTGTTTGACTTTTAATAGCGCGGCTGACGCGGACGGCAAACGCCCCTGCTGAAACTCAGCTTGCCTAAGCCGTCGCCGGAAGCTAAATCTCTTGCTGCTCTAACGGGGTGCCCTGGTCGGCTTTTGCGACCGTGGCTGAGAGGCTTCGAGCCAACCCGCGGAACCTGATCCGGCTCATACCGGCGGAGGGATTAGAAGCGATCGGACCGATACGCGCTTTTCCCATGCAGCAACAACAAAGGGAGAGGTGCCAGAATGTCCAATTCACTCCATCGAAAGATCCTTGGCCGGCTTGCGATCGCCGCAGCTTCGATCGCGGTATTTTCCGTGAGCGCGGCGGCCGCGGAAAAAACCCTGACGGTCTATACCTATGAGAGCTTCATCACCGAATGGGGGCCGGGCGCCAAGGTGGCGGAAGCGTTCGAGAAGACCTGCGACTGCAAGGTCGACTATGTAGGCGTTGCCGACGGGGTCGAACTCCTGACGCGGCTGAAGCTCGAAGGTCAGGGATCCAAGGCCGACATCGTACTCGGTCTCGACACCAATCTGGTGGCGGAGGCGAAAGCGACCGGCTTCTTCGCGCCGCACGGCGCCGATACCGCCTCCGTCAAGGTCCCGGGCGGCTTCTCCGACGACACCTTCATACCGTATGACTACGGCCATTTCGCCGTTGTCTACGACACCGAGACGCTGAAGGATCCACCGAAGAGCCTCAAGGAACTGGTCGAGGGCGATCCGTCGCAGAAGATCGTCATCGAGGACCCGCGGACCTCAACCCCCGGCCTCGGCCTCCTGCTGTGGGTGAAGTCGGTCTATGGCGACCAGGCCGGCCAGGCCTGGGCGAAGCTCAAGGACCGCGTCCTGACGGTCACGCCGGGCTGGTCGGAAGCCTATGGCCTCTTCACGAAGGGCGAGGCCCCGATGGTTCTCTCCTACACGACCTCGCCCGCCTATCACATGGTGGCGGAAAACACCGAGCGCTACCAGGCGGCCCCCTTCGCCGAAGGCCATTATATCCAGATCGAAGTCGCCGCATTGACGAAGAACGCGAAGGACCCGGAGCTCGCGCGGAACTTCCTGACCTTCATGATCGGTCCGGAATTCCAGTCGATCATCCCGACGACCAACTGGATGATGCCGGTGACCGCGACCAAGGAGCCGCTGCCGGAAGCCTTCAGCAAGCTCGTCGACCCGCAAAAGACGCTCCTCATTCCCTCCGAGGAGGTCGCCGCCAACCGCAAGGCCTGGGTCGACGAATGGCTGGCCGCCATGAGCCGGAACTGAGGCCGGATTGTCCGGCACGAAGGAAAGCAAGATGACAATCGCCGCCGGGGCCTTCGCCTTCGGCGGCATCCTGCTTTTCGTCGGCCTCGCCGGCGCGGCACTGCTTGCCCAGTCGGTCGGCAGCGCCGGCGCCGGTCCGCTTTTCGATGCCTATATCTGGCGCATCACACGCTTCACGCTGCTGCAGGCCAGCCTCTCGACGCTTCTTGCCATCCTTTTCGCGATACCGGTGGCCCGGGCACTTGCCCGCCAGGCTTCGTTCCCCGGCCGCATCTGGGTGCTGCGGCTTCTGGCGCTGCCACTCGGCCTGCCGGCGATCGTCGCCGCACTCGGGCTGATCGAAATCTGGGGCCGGCAGGGGCTCTTGAACAGGGTGCTTTCGGCAGGCGGGCTGGAGCAGCCGGTCAGCATCTATGGCCTCTCCGGCATTCTCATTGCCCATGTCTTCTTCAACATGCCGCTCGCCGCACGCTTGATGCTTGCCGGCATCGAGCGCATTCCGGCCGAATACTGGCGCAGCTGCGCCAATCTCGGCATGGGTTCCTTCGCCACCTTTCGCTTCATAGAGTGGCCGGTGATCCGTGGATTGCTTCCCGGCATCGCCGGGCTCATCTTCATGCTCTGCGCCACCAGCTTCACGCTCGTGCTGACGCTTGGCGGGGGGCCGGCCGCGAGCACGCTCGAAGTGGCGATCTACCAGGCGCTGCGCTTCGACTTCGACCCGCCGCGGGCGATCGCCCTTTCGGCGCTTCAGGTCGCCCTTACCGGAGCGCTGCTTCTCGTCTTGAAATTGATCGCGCCGCCGCCGCTGGAGGGAGAGACGAGCGGCAGTGCCATCCGGCGTTTCGACGGCGCGAGCGGTCTGTCGCGGCTTGCCGACCGCATCTGGCTGGTGCTCGCCGTCGTCCTCATCGGCCTGCCCTTTGCGGCTATCGCCTATAGTGGATCGAAGGCCGACCTCGTCCGTCTCGTGAACGAGCCGGCATTCCGTCGGGCGCTCGCCATGAGCGCGACGATCGCCCTTGTCTCCGCCACGATTTCGGTCGTCATCGCGGCGCTGATGATCCGTACCGAACGCCTCGCGCTGGCGCGCCGGCGCCCGGGGCCGGCGGCTCGCCTCTTTGCCGGAGGGATCGGCGCAAGCACCTCCTTCATACTGCTCGTGCCTCCCGTCGTGCTCGGCGCCGGATGGTTCCTGCTCCTGAGGCCGTTCGGCGACGTCGCCCGTTTCGCGCCGGCCGTCGTCGTCGCCATCAATGCGCTGATGGCGCTTCCCTTCGTTCACCGGGTGCTGGCGCCGGCCATGGCGACGCATGCCGCTCGCACCGCGCGCCTTGCCGCGAGCCTCGGCATCGGGGGCTTCCACCGCCTGCTGTGGATCGACTGGCCGGGTCTGCGCAAACCTCTCTTCGTCGCCTTTTCCTTTGCCATGGCCCTCTCGCTCGGCGATCTGGGAGCCGTCGCTCTTTTCGGCTCCGAGGACATGGTAACCCTCCCTTATCTGCTCTATAGCCGGATGGGCAGCTATCGCACCGCGGATGCGGCCGGACTGGCGCTGGTTCTCGGCCTTCTCTGCCTTGTCCTGACGGTGCTCGGCACGGCGGGAGAGGAGAGGCGGCCGGAGGGTAAATACACATGAGTTCCACCGCTCTCGCCGTAAAGGGCATCGAGATAAGCTTCGAAACAACGACGCTCGCCTTCGACTGCACGGTTCCCGCGGAGCGGATCGTCGCCGTGGCCGGCGCCTCCGGCTCGGGCAAGTCGACGCTCTTCAACGTCATCGCCGGCTTCGAGCAACCGGAGCGCGGGGAAGTCCGCATCTTCGGCGAGGAAATGACCGGTCGCCCGCCTGCGGAACGGCCGGTATCGATCATATTTCAGGAACATAACCTCTTCGCACATCTCGACGCCGCCACCAATGTCGGCTTTGGCATCAGCCCGGCGCTGCGACTGGATGCGGCCGACCGCATGAAGGTGGAGGACGCACTGGCCCGTGTCGGGCTCGCCGGCTTTGGCAAGCGGCTGCCGCCGACGCTTTCAGGCGGCGAACGCCAGAGGGTCGCGCTCGCCCGCGCCTTCGTACGGCACCGCCCGATCCTCCTGCTCGACGAGCCTTTCGCTGCGCTCGACCCAGGCATGCGCGCCGAGATGCGGACACTCATCAGCGATCTGCACGAGGAGGAAGGCAACACGATACTGATGATCACGCATCATCCCGATGACGTGAGGGCGCTCGCCGACAGCGTTCTTTTCCTCGACCGGGGCCGGATTGTCGCCCATGATGAAGTCGATCGGTTTCTCAAGCGCCGCGACATCACGGCCATCAACCGGTTCCTCGGCAAGGAGGGATGACGAACTGTTCGCGGCGACCGATCCGACGCCGGACGAACTAAATTCGCCGGACGCCACAATTTGACCGCCGCGCCGTGCGAGGCGCGGGAGACACCAGCGGGTATCTCGCAAAATTCGCGCATCCGTTGCTGCGATACCACGGGGCAACTATTTCTACTGGGGTCGGCTAGGCAGGCGGCGCTGAAATCGGATACAGCAGAATCCTGGCTGAAACACCCGCGCCGGTGCGCCGCATCCGGCTGAAAAAGTAGGACTTTTCGCCGATTGCGATGAATGGCTTCGAGCCGCGGGTCGCGCCGGCGGATGGGGACGGGCTGAGGCATGATAAGGCAGGCAGTCATGAATGGCTGGTTTCCGCGGCGGCATGGAGCCGTTCGCGCACGAGCGCTGGTCGCATTGGCTGCCACGACGCTGCTGGCTGGCTGCCAATCCGTGATCGAGCAGACCTACGAGCCCACCGTTTCGCCATCCTCCAATCCGCAGATCGTCGAGGAAGTGCAGAAGAACGACCCGCGGGCCCAGCTCGGCGCGCGCGAGCATCCACGCATCGTGGCGAGCTACGGCGGAGAATACCGCGACGCCAAGACCGAGCGGCTGGTCGCCCGGATCACCGGCGCCCTGACGGCGGTTTCGGAAAACCCGCAGCAATCCTACCGCATCACCATTCTCAACTCGCCGGCAATCAACGCTTTCGCGCTTCCGGGCGGCTATCTCTACGTGACCCGCGGCCTGCTGGCGCTCGCCAACGACGCCGCGGAAGTGGCCGCCGTGCTCTCGCACGAGATGGCGCATGTGACGGCCAATCACGGCATCCAGCGCCAGCAGCGCGAGGAGGCGGAGGTGATTGCGAGCCGCGTCGTGTCCGAGGTGCTCTCCTCCGATCTTGCCGGCAAGCAGGCGCTTGCCCGCGGCAAGCTGCGCCTTGCCGCCTTCTCGCGCAATCAGGAACTGCAGGCCGACGTGATCGGCGTCCGCATGCTGGGCGAGGCGGGGTACGACCCCTATTCGGCGGCGCGCTTCCTCGATTCCATGGCCGCCTATAGCCGCTTCAGCGCGGTCGATCCGGAGGCGGACCAGAGCCTGGACTTCCTGTCGAGCCACCCCAACGCGCCGCAACGCGTCGACCTCGCGCGCCGGCATGCCCGTGCCTTCGGTCCCGAGGGGACGAGCGGCGATCGCGGGCGCGACTATTATCTCGCCGGCATCGACGGTATCCTCTATGGCGACAGTCCGCAGGAGGGCTATGTCCGCGGACAGACCTTCCTGCACGGCCAGCTCGGCATACGCTTCGACGTGCCCACCGGCTTCCAGATCGACAACAAGGCCGAGGCGGTGCTTGCCACCGGCCCGGGCGAGGTCGCCATTCGTTTCGACGGCATCGCCGATACGAGCCGGCGCAGCCTCACCGACTACATTGCCAGCGGCTGGGTAACGGGCCTCAAGCCCGATACGATCCGCCCGATCACCGTCAACGGCCTCGAAGCCGCAACGGCGCGCGCATCGGCCGACCGCTGGGATTTCGACGTCACGGTGATCAGGTTCGGCGAGCGCATCTACCGCTTCCTCACGGCCGTTCCGAAGGGCTCGAGCGCACTCGAGCCGACGGCAAACCAGTTGCGAACCTCCTTCCGCCGCATGACGCCCGGCGAGGTCCAGTCGTTGAAGCCGCTGCGCATTCGGGTTGTCACGGTCAGGTCCGGCGATACGATCGCGACCCTTGCGGCCCGGATGATGGGTACGGATCGCAAGCTCGACCTTTTCCGGCTGATCAATGCGATGCAGATCACATCGACGGTCAGACCCGGCGACAAGGTGAAGATCATATCCGAGTGAGGGGGGCGTAACGGCCGCCCTTGCCGCAGCCGCGACCTTCTCCCCGCTCGCGGGGAGAAGAGGACTCACGGTGCCGTTTCGCTCAGTCGCTCAGTTTAGATCGGCCGAGCGCGAGGCTCGTCCCCCGGGCCCGTTTGCGGGGAGAAGGCGCCGGCAGGCGGATGAGGGGCAAATGGCCTTGCTAAGCATCGCGCTTCAATGCATCGCCGCCGTCAGTGCGGGTGCCTTGGCGGTGAGCGCCGCACGAAGCTTCTCGAGCGCGCGCGTTTCGATCTGCCGCACCCGTTCCTTCGATATGCCAAGCGCGACGCCGAGCTCCTCCAGCGTGGCGCCATCCTCCGTCAGGCGGCGGGCGCGAATGATCTTCATTTCGCGTTCGCTGAGTTCTCCGAGCGCGATCTGCAGCCATCGGCGGGCGCGCTCGCCGTCGATCAGATCGCTCACCTGCTCGTCGGGCAGAGGTGCTTCGCTCGCCAGAAAATCCAGCCGGGCGCCGGCATCCGGGTCGCCGCCGCCGATCGGCGCCTGCAGCGACGCGTCGTTTCCGGAAAGGCGCGCATCCATTGTCTGCACGTCGGCAAGGCTGACGCCGAGCGCCGCGGCTATCTCTTCGTGCATCGCCTGAGAGGTCAATTGTCTGTCCCCCTGGGCGAGCCTCGCGCGCAACCGGCGCAGGTTGAAAAACAGCGCCTTCTGCGCCGAACTGGTGCCGCCGCGTACGATCGACCAGTTGCGCAGCACGTAATCCTGCATCGATGCGCGGATCCACCAGGTCGCATAGGTCGAGAAACGCACCTCCCGGCTCGGCTCGAAACGCGCTGCGGCTTCCAGGAGCCCTATGTGACCCTCCTGCACGAGATCTCCCATGGGCAGCCCGAAACTGCGGAACTTCGCCGCCATCGAAATCACCAGGCGCATGTGCGACATTGCGATCTTGTTGCGCGCCTCCTGGTCGTTATCGTTCCGCCAGGCCTGTGCGAGCGCATGTTCCTCGTCCCGCTCGAGATAGGGCGCTTCCATGGCAATCTTGATCATACGCCTGTCTGCTGTGAGGGTCTTCATCGATTGCTCCGTAGCTGGCGGCGAGCGCCATTTCACGATTGAACTCCAAACGCCGAGCGCTCTCTTGCTGCGTTCGGCAACGGGACGGATGGCGCTGGTTGACGAAATGACAGGGCGCCCTAGATGGAAGAATACGAACCTGAGGCGTGAGGAAATCACGGGGCCAAGATCGCTCGGCAGCACAGGCGAAGACCTCCCTACCGGGAGTGTTAAACGTGCGCGGGCGCGAAAAGTTCCGCGGGCGACAGCGATTCTTGATTGTGAGGCCGCCGCGATACGCCCCAACGATTGTAACGCGGCTTCGCCGCGCCCCGGCTCCCGCCTTCTTGCGCAATCCAGCGCTCAGCTTCCGGGAATATACGACAACAAAAAAGCCCGGCCTTTGTGAAGGCCGGGCCTGTCTGGTTGATTGACGCAAGGAGCGCTTAAGCGGCTTCGTCCTGTGCGTCGTCTTCTTCGATAGCCTTGCCGCGCTTCGGACCCTTGTTGAGATTGGCCTCGACGAGGCGAACGGCCTCCGTTTCCGACATCCTGTTCACGGCAGCGATTTCGCGCGCCATCCGGTCAAGCGCGGCTTCATAGAGCTGGCGCTCGGAATAGGACTGTTCCGGCTGGTTCTCGGCGCGATAGAGGTCGCGTACGACTTCCGCGATGGAAATGAGATCGCCGGAATTGATCTTGGCATCGTATTCCTGAGCGCGACGCGACCACATGGTCCGCTTCACGCGCGCCTTGCCCTGCACGACCTTCAACGCGCGGTCGACGAAATCGGTTTCGGACAGCTTACGCATGCCGATGCCCACGGCCTTCGCCACCGGCACCTTGAGACGCATCTTGTCCTTCTCGAAGTCGATGACAAAGAGTTCGAGCTTCATGCCCGCGACTTCCTGCTCCTCAATCGCGACGATCTGGCCAACGCCATGGGCCGGGTAAACGATCGATTCACCGGTCTTGAAGCCTTGGCGCGTTGAAGATTTCTTCTGCTGGGTGGTCATTCGTTTCAAACACTCCCTAGTGCGCACCCGGCCTTCACAGGGGCCGGGGCCGGGTCAGTCAGGCCCGGGATAGACGGGGGTACCGCCGGGTGGGTCCACCTGGTCCTCCAACGAAACGCAAACAAGCTCTTAGGGCGCAGTCACAAGCAACGGGCCGTTGCATATCTCAAAAGTGCCGCGCGGTGGAGATCGTTTGCTTTCGTGCTGGTTTTCGGGCGCGCAAAAGCACCCTCTGTGGATCAGTGCGTGAAAACTATCACAAAAAAGAGCGGAAATCAATAATTTGCTGCACGGCAACGATCAAGTCGCCGCGCTCGCAAGCGCGAAGTGCCGGCGGGATTTCCCCAGCTTTCCGGCCTCGCCATCTGTCGTCCGTCAGCATCGACGAACCGAGCGGCCGAAGCCCGCCTCAGTCGCCCTGTCCCGGTTCGGAAGAAAAATACTTTTCGTATTTTTCTTCTACGCCATCCATCTCCTTGGCCTCCGGCAGCGGGTCGCGCTTAACGGTGATGTTCGGCCACTGCGTGGAAAATTCCGCGTTCAGTTTCAACCACATATCGAGCCCCGGCTCGGTATCCGGCTTGATTGCACCCGCGGGACATTCCGGCTCGCATACGCCGCAGTCGATGCATTCATCCGGATGGATGACGAGGAAGTTCTCCCCCTCATAGAAACAATCCACCGGGCAGACTTCAACGCAGTCCGTGTACTTGCAGCGAATGCAGTTATCGGTCACGACATACGTCATGAGGTACTCCAGCCAATGCTCACATTTGACGGCAGACGGCAATCAACGGTGATACTCGATCGCCCGCGCATGCTAGGCATGTCCGGCACGCATAGCTGCCGGTGCAGACCCGAATGCCATCCTCAGCATGGCTTCGTGAATCGGAATCGATCCGGTGAAACCACACATCGGTTCAAGCTGCTACACCAACCTTCGCCCCTCGAACTGGACGTTCGGCACTGTAGCGTTGCTTGTCACGTAAAGGCTTTGACTGGCCTTTGCAAGAATTATCCATGCGCGATTTGCCCCTGTGGGGGCACAGTTTTCCAGCCTCGGGACGGGCGTGCCGAAATCGGTTGCAGGCCGCCTGCGACAGTGTACGGCGCCGGGTTCAAAGTCTGAAAATCAGTCGTCTTCGGGGTCCGGCCCCGGCCGCAAGCGGTCCGTCTCGCGGCGCTCCCGCTTTGTCGGCCGCCCCGCGCCGCGGTCGCGCGTCGCCTGCTCGAAAAGCGTGGGTCTGACGGCGGGTACGGCGGGGGTCAGATCCTCGTAGAGGAGGCGCGCTTCCTCATAGGGACCGCGGCGGGACCCGGGCAGCAGCACGCGCACGACGAGATCACGCCGCTCCAGCGACACCTCGAGCATGTCGCCGGTCCTGATCTGGGCGGACGATTGCGTCTCACGCTTGCCGTTGACGGCCACATGGCCCGCCTCGATCGCCTTCTGGGCGAGCGAGCGCGATTTGATCAGCCGGGCGAAGAACAGCCACTTGTCGAGCCGCTGGCGCATTGCAGGGGCGGACGGCGGCTGTTTTTCCATGGGCTTGACCTACTTCTTCATCTGCTCCTTCAGAGCAGCGAGTTTGGCGAAAGGCGAATCCGGATCGATCGGCTTTTCCTTGCGGGGTGGGCGCCCTTCGAACTTGGAGGGAGACGACTTGTTTCGATCGTGCCGGTCGCCGCGGTCCTTTCGCTGACCGCCCGGCCTTCCTTCGGACCCCTTGCCTTCCTGCGGCTTGCCTTCCCAGGGCTTGCCCTGCGACTTGCCATGAGGAGCCTGCCTGCGACCGCCCTCGCGGCCTTCGGTCTGGCCATGGCGCTGGCCCCCTCGGCGCTGTTCGCCCTGGCGGCCGCCCTGTCGCTGATTGTCCTGACGGGTGCCCGGACGCCACAGGAGCACCGGCTTGGCTTCAACCGGGGCCTCCGGCTCAGCCGGTGCCGCTGCATCGTCTCTTGCCGGCGCCGCCGGCGTCGTTGCAGTGGCGGTATCGACGGCGGCTTCCGTCTCTGCGGCAGGCGTCTCGGCAGCCGCGGTTCCGGCCGTTTCCGGCTCTGCGGCAGGCGCATCCGCGGCCTCGGCCTCGACGCCCGCATCCGCTACGCTCGCACCGGCCTCTTCGGCAGACGCCGCGTCCCCATTCTGGCTTGCCAGGAAAGCTGCCGCCTCCTCGGCCGGCACGGCGTCGGCGCGATAGCCGAGACCCTTGAGGATTTCCTCCATGTCATCCGGCGTCGCCCCGAGGATGGACAACATCGACGTCGTCGCGACGAAACGGCGGCCGTCATAGGCGCCTTCCGGACGCGGCGACGTCCCCGGCTTCCACTGCAGGAGCGGACGGATGAGATCGGCAAGCCGCTCGAGGATATCGATCCGCACCGCGCGCTTGCCGAGGAAGCGGAAGCCCGCGAGCTTGTAGAAGGTCCGCTCGAAAGACGGATCGGTGACGACCGAGGTACGGCCGGCAGCCAGCATCGGGATGAGCTCGCCGTAACCGGGCTTGTCCAGCCCGTCGTTCTTCAGTGCCCAGAGAAGCGTGATCAGCTCCGCCGGAGCCGGCTTCAAAAGCGCGGGGAGGAAGATGTGATAGGCGCCGAAGCGTACACCGTATCTGCGAATCGACGCGCGGCTCTCCTGATCGAGCGACTTCACGTCTTCGGCGACGTCGCGACGGAAGAGCACGCCGAGATTCTCGACGATCTGGAAGGCGAGACCCTTGGCGAGACCCTCCAGATCCTCGGCGCGCGAAATGTCGTCCAGCGGCTTCAGCACCGTGCTGATGTGATGGTTCACGAAACGCTCGATCCGCGCCAGGACATGTTCGCGGGCATTAGCCTGAAGCTGATCGTCGGCAAGCAGGATGACGCGGGGACGCATGACGTGGTCGCTCGCCGTGAGCCGCGCGACCGGATCGCCGAGCCAACGGACAAGACCGTCCGACGACAGAGCCAGGTCGCCATTGCCGGCCGCATGGAGACGAGCGGCGCGCGCTTCGAATTCCAGCGCGAGCGCCTTATGGGCGGCACCCTGAACGGCCTTCGCGTCCGTTCCCTCGCTGCCCGCGGCGAGCGTGAACCGGAAACCGGCTAGCTGACCCACATGGTGTCCCTCGACGAAGACATCACCATTCACACTGATTTCTGCTTCCAGCATCGCATTCTCTCTCAGGCGCTTCATGAGCACAGATGTCCTGCGATCAACAAAGCGTTTCGTCAACCTTTCATGTAGCGCGTCGGACAATCGATCTTCGATTTCCCGCGTCTTTTCTTGCCAGTGTGTCGGATCGGCAAGCCACCCGGGCCGGTTGGATACATAGGTCCAGGTCCTGATCTGCGCAATTCGCGCCGAAAGTGTGTCGATTTCGCCGTCCGTATGATCGGCGCGCCGGACCTGTTCGGCCATGAAATCTTCGTTGACCGTGCCATGGCGAACGAGGTCCGCATAGATGGTCGAGATCAGATCCGCATGCTGAGCCGGCGTGATGCGACGATAATCCGGGAGCGCGCAGGCTTCCCAGAGCTTCTCGACGCGCTCGGACGCCGTGGCGACGTCGACGATCTCCGGGTAGCGGGTCAGATGCTCGAGAGCCTGCTGATCGACGGCCGGGAGCGCCCGCGCCAGGCCGGATACCGCCGGTGCGGCCTCGAGGCTCTTTTTCAGTGCCTTCAGCGAAGAAAAGTCGAGCGCCTTGGAGCGCCATTGCAGCACGCGGACCGGGTCGAACTCATGCGATTCGATGCGGTGCACCAGCTCCTCGTCGAACGGATCGACGCGTCCGGTCACGCCGAAGGTCCCGTCCCGGACGTGCCTGCCCGCGCGCCCCGCGACCTGGGCGAGCTCCGCCGGATTGAGGTTACGGTACTGGTAGCCGTCGAACTTCCTGTCCTGAGCGAAGGCGACATGATCGACGTCGAGGTTCAGCCCCATGCCGATGGCGTCGGTCGCCACGAGGTAGTCGACGTCCCCCTCCTGATAGAGCGCCACCTGGGCATTGCGGGTTCGCGGCGAAAGCGCGCCCAGTACGACGGCCGCGCCGCCGCGCTGGCGCCGGATGAGCTCCGCGATCGCATAGACCTCGTCGGCCGAAAAGGCGACGATTGCCGAGCGGTTCGGCAGGCGGGTGATTTTCTTGGAGCCGGCATAGAGAAGCTGCGACATGCGCGGCCGCTCGACGACGGTGATGCCGGGCAGCAGATATTCGAGGATCGGCCGCATCGTCGCGGCGCCGAGCAGCAGCGTCTCGCCGCGGCCGCGCAGGTGCAGTATCCGGTCCGTGAAGATATGGCCGCGTTCGAGATCGCCCGCCAGCTGAACCTCGTCGATCGCCACGAAGGAGGCCGTGGTCTCGCGCGGCATCGCTTCCACCGTGCAGACCGAAAAGCGGGCGCGATGCGGGGCGATCTTTTCCTCGCCCGTGATCAGCGCGACATTGTGGTGGCCGACCTTCTCCACGAGACGGGTATAGACCTCGCGTGCGAGCAATCTCAGCGGCAGCCCTATGACGCCGCTGTCATGCGCGATCATGCGCTCGATCGCATAATGGGTCTTGCCGGTATTGGTGGGTCCGAGCACCGCGGTCACGCCGCGGCCGCTCAGGATCATGGATTGAAAAGACAAGGTCTCGATCCCGGACAGTCTCTACAGCACCGCGCTTCCTTGGTCGCGCAAAGCTCGCTGCAGTGCTGATTTGGCGTATGTATTATCCTTAAAACGGCTCCGATTTAAGGAACACGTATGGTGAGCCGGCGCGCGTTCACGCTCCGGCGGGAAACAGATGCCTATGCGGCATGCCAAACGCAAGGGTTCACGGGGAATAAATGCACCAAACGGCCAACCATATCTTGCGGCTCCCCTTTCAACTGCAGTTCAGGATTCTGGAACAGCGACGGAACGAATCAGAGACGAATCGCTGACTCCCGCTGATTCACTTTATGTTCACGGCTATATATAGATATCAACATCTAGTTACGCACCAGATGCTGAATCCAAGGGAGGATCACCCCTCAGAAGCTGCCGATCGGCTTCGGCTGTGGTCACTGCAGCCTTTGACTACGCAAAGGATTCCGAATCCAAGAGTCTGGAAAGATTGAAAAATTTTAACGGGATTCGCCGCCGATCGGCCGAGTCCGGAAATAGGAATCGCTTCACAGGCACCCGCTCCTGCCTGGGAAGAGCGACGCCGACTCGCCCGGAGGAACGTTTTCCCCTTTCGTTCGCCACAACATCTAGTGGCACCTGTAGAGATCGGGGGGCGGCTTCAGGATGGACACGGATGCGAGATCGAAGGCCAAAACGAATCCGGCGCCCCGAAGGGCGCCGAAAAAAGCCGCAGGCACCACGCCTCAGGCGAAGTACTGGCCCCCATTGGCCGAAATCGTCGAGCCGGTGATGAAGCCCGCGTCGTCGGAAGCGAGAAACACGACGCAGCGTGCCACTTCCTCCGGCTCGCCCAGGCGTCCCACCGGTATCTGCGGAATGATCCGCTCGTTGAGCACCTTTTCCGGAACGGCGCGCACCATCTCGGTGCCGATATAGCCGGGGCAAATCGCGTTGACGGTGATCCCCTTCGCCGCCCCTTCCTGGGCCAGCGCCTTGGTCAGGCCGAGATCGCCGGCCTTGGCGGCGGAATAGTTCACCTGGCCCATCTGCCCCTTCTGGCCGTTGATCGACGAGATGTTGACGATGCGCCCGAAACCGCGGTCGCGCATGCCCGACCAGACCGGATGCGTCATGTTGAAGACGCCGGTGAGATTGGTGCCGATCACTTCGCCCCACTGTTCCGGCGTCATCTTGTGGAACATGGCGTCACGGGTGATGCCGGCATTGTTGACGAGGATGTCGACCGGTCCGAGGTCCGCCTCGACCCTGGCGATGCCATCGACGCAGGCCTGATAACTCGATACGTCCCATTTGTAGACGGGAATGCCGCTTTCCTGCTCGAAGGCCTTGGCCCTCTCGTCATTTCCGGCGTAGTTTGCGGCCACCTTGTAGCCCGCAGCCTTCAACGCCACGCAAATTGCGGCGCCAATGCCGCGGGATCCGCCCGTTACCAGTGCTACCCTGCTCATACTCGCCTCCCGCTCGGTTGATTCAAATTCGCAAAAGCACACCCCTGCAGCCCGGCGAGCCCGGGCCGCTGATTTCCATCGTCTGATCCGAAACTTGCCCGCATTGCAGGCGGCCGGTTACAGGCGTTCCACGCACATGGCGACGCCCATGCCGCCGCCGATGCACAGGGTGGCAAGCCCCTTGGAGACGCCGCGCCGCTTCATTTCGAAAAGAAGCGTGTTCAGCACGCGGGCACCGGAGGCACCGATCGGATGGCCGATGGCGATCGCTCCGCCATTGACGTTGACGATCGAAGGATCCCAGCCGAGGTCCTTGTTGACGGCGCAGGCCTGAGCCGCGAAAGCCTCGTTCGCTTCCACGAGCTCGATGTCGGCGACCGACCAGCCGGCTTTTTCGAGGGCCTTGCGCGATGCGGGGATGGGGCCGGTGCCCATGATCTGCGGGTCGACGCCTGCCGTCGCCCAGGAGACGATGCGGGCAAGCGGCTGGATGCCGCGCCGGGCCGCCTCGGCCTCGGTCATCAAGAGCGCCGCGGCGGCGCCGTCGTTGAGACCCGAAGCATTGCCCGCGGTCACGGTACCTTCCTTGTCGAAGGCCGGGCGGAGCTTTGCGATCGAATCGAGCGTGGCACCGTGGCGGATGTACTCGTCCTGATCCACGGTTACGTCGCCCTTGCGCGTCTTCACGACGAAAGGCACGATCTCGTCGGCAAAACGCCCGGCCTTCTGGGCCGCTTCCGCCTTGTTCTGGGAGGCAAGCGCGAATTCGTCCTGTTCCTCGCGCGTCAGCTGCCATTTCCGCGCAACGTTCTCGGCGGTGATGCCCATGTGGTAGCCGTAGAAGGCATCCGTCAGGCCGTCCTTGATCATCGTGTCGATCATCTTGTAGTCGCCCATCTTCACGCCGCCGCGCAGGTGCGCGCAATGCGGCGCCATGGACATCGACTCCATGCCGCCGGCAACGATGACCTTCGCATCGCCGGTTGCGATCTGCTGCATGCCGAGCGCCACGGCGCGCAGGCCCGAGCCGCAAAGCTGGTTCATGCCCCAGGCGGTCTTTTCCTGCGGGAGGCCGGCCTTCATCGCCGCTTGCCGTGCAGGATTCTGCCCCTCGCCCGCCGGCAGCACCTGGCCGAGGATCACCTCGTCCACCTCGCCCGCTTCGACGCCCGCCCGCTCGAGCACCGCCTTGATGGCGGCCGCGCCCAGTTCGTGCGCGGGAGTGTTGCCGAAGGCGCCATTGAAGGAGCCGACGGCCGTGCGGGCCGCGCTGGCGATGACGATCGAGGGATTGCTCATGGGACGTTCCTCATATTTGCTTTGCCTGATGGAGGCAGACTGGCAAAGGGAGGAGCGCGAGTCAAACGGCTAGTTGCACTGCCGCAAAAGCTTCACGGTGACTTGTCGGCGCCTGTTCGCAGCTGCGTCGCCGCATTGCACAAAGAGATTGTCAGTGGCGCTCTTTTGCGGATACTCTGAAAAATACAATAAAGACGGGACCATGGGTAAGAGGAGACCCTGATGGGGAAAAACGAAGGCCAGATCGTCATCAAGAAATACGCGAACAGGCGCCTCTACAATACCGGTACGAGCACTTACGTGACCCTCGACGACCTGGCTGTCATGGTGAAGAGGGGCGAGGACTTCATCGTGCAGGATGCCAAGTCCGGCGAAGACATAACCCATTCCGTGCTGACGCAGATCATCTTCGAGCAGGAGTCGAAGACCGGCAACACGCTTCTGCCGATTTCCTTTCTCCGCCAGTTGATCTCCTTTTATGGCGACCAGATGCAGATGGTCGTACCGAGCTATCTCGAGCACTCGATGCAGGCCTTCACCGAACAGCAGGCGCAGATGCGCGAGCAGATCACCAAGGCCTTCGGCGACACGCCGATCGGCAAGAACCTGAAGGTGCCGCTGCAGCTCGTCGAGGAACAGGTCCGGCGCAACACCGAAATGTTCCATCAGGCCATGCAGATGTTTTCGCCCTTCATGGCCGCCCCGCCGGCCAAGGAAACCAGGAAGGCCGAGGCGAAGGACATCGACGAACTGAAGGAACAGCTTCGCGCCCTTCAGACGAAACTGGACAATCTGGGCTGAACTTCCGCGATGCTTCTCCGCGATTGCAGGGGCTCAGCCCCTCGCCCTGGCCCTCTCCCCGCAGGGGGAGAGGGGACTTGAGCCGCCTCGAGTCCCCTTCGCCCCGCTTGCGGGGAGAAGGTGGGCGGCAGGCCGCATGAGGGGCGCGCTCGTCCAAGCCATCAGACATTCGCACCAAAAGAAAAAGGGCCGGCAATGCCGACCCTTCGAACTTCATCCGCAGGCGGAAACGCTTATGCGTTTTCCTTCGGCGTCAGAACCTGGCGGCCGCGATACATGCCGGTCTTCAGGTCGATGTGATGCGGGCGGCGCAGTTCGCCGGAGTTCTTGTCTTCGATGTAGGTCGGAGCCTTGAGGGCGTCAGCGGAACGGCGCATGCCACGCTTGGACGGGCTCGTTTTTCTTTTCGGTACAGCCATTTCATTCTCCACTTATCGGGCAAAACACTGTTCAGCAGCCGAAAATGGCCGGGTCAAACAGATGTCGATCTCGGAATTTCGCGCGCTTATACATGTCGAACCGCACTTTGACCAGTCCCCGCGCGCAAATTTTCGACTCCCCGCGGGAAGCCTCAATCCGCTTCAGGCCTCGTCCTCCGGCACAATCCAGGGTTCGGCTCTTGCGGCCTCCTCCCACCTGCGGAAGGCCGGATGCGCCTTGACGGCGTCCATATAGGCGAGCGTCGCCGGGTCCGTCACGAGCTCATAGGTCTCGAAACGGTTGACGACCGGGGCGAACATCGCGTCGGCCGCGGTGAACCGGCCGAAAAGGAACGGTCCCCCTGATCGCTCGACCGACTCCCGCCAGATCGTCTCGATCCGCGCCACATCCTCACTGACGCCATCCGGCAGAGCGATCGACTTTCTCGGCCGGCGGATATTCATCGGGCAGGCGCCGCGCAGCGCCCGGAAGCCGGAGAGCATCTCCATCGAGTAGCTGCGCGCACGGGCACGATCCGCGCGCTCCTCCGGCCAGAGACCCGCATCCGGGAAAAGCTCCGCCGCGTATTCGATGATCGCGAGCGACTCCCAAACGCGGTTTTCGCCATGGTGGAGCACCGGAACGCGCCCTGTCGGCGAGATTTCGCGGAACCGCGGATTGCCGGCCGCGAAATCGAAGGGAATAACGACATCCTCGAACGGAATGCCGCAAGCCGTGAGCGCGAGCCAGGGGCGCATCGACCAGGACGAATAGTTCTTGTTGCCGACATAGAGGACGAGCTTGGTCATGATCTGTCTCCGCTGAAACCGAGGGCAGACTTGCCACATCGGCACCGGACAAACCAATGAATTGGTTTCATCTTAATCATAAAGGCAGGTGATGTAACCGCCGGAGCGGCTGGCACGGCGCTCGATCACGCCGGCGAGGCGCCTGAGACCGCGCCCCGGCTTTCCCGCATTGCGGTTGATCGGGTTGGGCAGCGAAACGGCGAGGAGAGCGGCCTGCCGGCGCGAAAGCTTCGCCGCCGAAACGCCGAAATGATGACGGGCGGCGGCCTCGATCCCGTAGATGCCCTCGCCCCATTCGGCGACGTTCAGGTAGATCTCCATCAGGCGCCGCTTGCTCCAGGCGAAATCGGCTGCGATCGCCAGCGGCAATTCCATAGCCTTGCGCACGAAGGAGCGGCCGTTCCAGAGGAACAGGTTCTTGACCGTCTGCATCGGGATCGTGCTGGCGCCGCGCGTCTGTTCGCCGTCGAGCGCGTCCTCGACGACGCCACGCATCTGCGCCCAATCGATGCCGGCATGAGCGCAGAACTGCCCGTCCTCCGACATCATCACCGACTGGACGAGCACCGGCGCGATATCTTCGAATTCCACCCACTGCCGGTCATAGCCCCGCAGCAGCACGAGGTCGCGCAGCATCAGTGTCGAGACCGGGTGAATGAACTCCAGAAGATAGAGGCCGATCAAGGCATAAGGCAGGATGAGAACGGAGAGGACGACGAGAACGAGCCGACGCCGCCACGAGCGCCACGTCCTGCGCGTGGCTGCCCGGCGACCGGCGGGCAACTCCGCCTCCTCGCGTTCTTCCGAAACGATCTCCACGCCCCGTCCGTCCACCTCTTTTCCGCCCGCCTCTTGTCCCATTCACCCTCTCATATGCGATGGCGAGCGAAAGTTGAACGGCCTTTCTCGCAAAAGGCAAGGCTCTGCAGCGCCGTCGTCCCCGGACCGGCCCTGTGCGCGCGACGCAAAACCCCGTTGAAAGCCGCTCCGCCGCATGTCAAAGAGCCTCTATGACAGACGAAAGATCATCCTTTCCGGCGCGCCTCAGGACCAACGCGGCCGCAGTCGAAGCGCTGCTCGAGACGTTGCTCGGCCCGGCTGTGGGCGTGGGCGAAATCGCCCGCCCGGAAAACCTGCTCGGCGCCATGCGCCATGGCGTGCTCAACGGCGGCAAGCGGCTGCGGCCTTTTCTCGTCGCCGAAAGCGCGGCCCTCCTCGGCGGCGATGCGGAAGCGGCGCTCAGAACAGGCGCCGCGCTCGAATGCATCCACTGCTACTCGCTCGTCCATGACGACCTTCCGGCCATGGACGACGACGACATGCGCCGCGGAAAGCCGACGGTGCACGTCGCCTTCGACGAGGCAACGGCGATCCTCGCGGGCGACAGCCTGCTGACCTTCGCCTTCGACATCATCGCGGCGCCGGAAACGGCGCTCTCCGACCGCCAGAAGACGACGCTCGTGCTGGCGCTCGCGCGCGCAGCGGGGCATGGCGGCATGGCCGGCGGTCAGGCGCTCGACCTTGCCGCCGAAAAGAGTGCTCCCGACGAAGCGGGCATCGTCCTCTTGCAGTCGATGAAGACAGGGGCCCTCATCCGCTTCGCCTGCGAGGCGGGCGCAATCATCGCCGATGCGCCGGCAGAGGACCGCCGACGCCTGCGCGCCTTCGGAGAGAAGATCGGCCTCGCCTTTCAGCTCGCCGACGACCTTCTCGACCTCACCGCCGATGCAGCAATCGTCGGCAAGGCGACCGGCAAGGATGCGGCACGGGGGAAGGGTACGCTTGTCTCCCTGCACGGCCAGCCCTGGGCCGAGCGCCGGCTCGAAAGCCTGGTGGCCGAGGCGGAAGGCCTGCTCGAACCCTACGGGCCAAGCTCGGCGATCCTTGCCGAAACCGCCCGCTTCATCGCCAATCGCAGGAACTGAGCTCATGAGCAAATTCTGGTCGCCGATCGTGGCCGCGCTGAAACCCTACGTTCCCGGTGAACAGCCGCGCATGGCCGATCTCGTCAAGCTCAACACCAATGAGAGCCCCTATGGGCCCTCGGAAAAGGCGCTGGAGGCGATCCGGGCGGCGGCGGACAAGGATCTCCGCCTCTATCCGGATCCCGTCGCTCTCGGGCTGCGGGAGACGATCGCCGCGCGCCACAAGGTATCGGTCGGGGAGGTCTTCGTCGGCAACGGTTCCGACGAGGTCCTGGCACACGCTTTCGCCGCGTTGCTGAAGCACGACGGGCCGCTGCTTTTTCCGGACATCTCCTACAGCTTCTACCCGACCTATGCGGGCCTTTTCGGCATCGAGGCGGTGGAGGTGCCGCTCGACGCCGCATTCCGCATCGACATCGCCGATTATCGCCGTCCCGCGGGCGCGGTCATCCTGCCGAACCCGAACGCCCCCACCGGCATCGGCCTGCCGCTTGACGATATCGAAAGGCTGGTGGCCGAGCATCCCGATCAGCCGGTGGTGATCGACGAGGCCTATATCGATTTCGGCGGCGCATCCGCAATCGCGCTCGTTCCGAAATACGACAATCTGCTCGTCGTTCAGACCTTCTCCAAGTCACGCGCCCTGGCCGGCCTGCGCGTCGGCTTCGCGATCGGCCAGCGCCCGCTGGTCGAGGCGCTGGAGCGCGTCAAGGACAGCTTCAACTCCTATCCGCTCGGACGCACCGCCCAGGCGGGTGCAACGGCCGCGATGAAGGACGAGGCATGGTTCGAGGCTACCCGTGGCAAGATCATCGCCTCGCGGGCGAAGCTGACGAGCCAACTCGAAAAGCGCGGCTTCGAGGTCCTGCCGTCGCAGACAAACTTCGTCTTCGCCCGCCACCCCCGACATGCGGGCCAGACGCTGGCGGCGAAACTGCGCGAAAGGGCTGTGATCGTCCGCCATTTCGCCAAGCCCCGAATTGCGGATTTCCTGCGCATCACCATCGGCACCGACGCGGAATGCGCCAAGCTGGTCGCGGCACTCGACGAGATTCTGTAAGGCCGCACAGAATCGGGTGCTGCAGCAAAATGCTGCAGGTGGCTACGGCCAAACCTCCCATTGGCATCAACGGGGGCCTCGGCTACTGTCCCCGCAAGGACAATCGGACGCCGTCATGCTGGACCTTACGCCCTATCTGCCGCAGCTCCTCGTCGCCTGGACGGCCTATGTCATCGCCGTTGCCTCGCCGGGGCCCGCGGTTCTGGCGATTATCGCAACCTCGATCAGCCGGGGGAGAAGCGCAGGCCTCGCGCTCGCCTTCGGCGTGCTGAGCGGCAGCTACACCTGGGCGATGCTGACGGCTTCCGGCCTATCGGCCCTGATCCGGACCTATGGCCAGGCGATCATCGTCCTGAAGATCGCCGGCGCCTGCTACCTGTTCTGGCTTGCCTATAATGCGTTGAGAGCGGCGATGCGGGGCGACGCCCGACCGTCCGCCCTTCGTGTGCCCCCGACTTCCTCGCTGAAGAAGCTTTACCTCAAAGGCCTCGGTATCCACCTGACGAATCCGAAGGCGATCTTCGCCTGGATGATGCTGGTTTCGCTCGGAATGCCGGAGGGAGCGCCGGTCGGCGTCACCGCCGCCTTCATCGTCGGCTGCATGCTGATCGGTCTCGTGACCTTCTGCGGCTTCGCGATCGTCTTTTCGCTCGCGCCGGTTCATCGGGCCTATCTGAAATCGCGGCGGATCATCGAAAGCCTGATGGCCGGCTTCTTCGCCTTTGCCGGCTTCAAGCTTTTGACGGCGCGGCTTTGATTGGAGCTCCTGCCCGGCGATTTCACCAGCAGCAGAAGCCGCCATCGACGAGAAGATCGACGCCGGTTACGAAGCTCGCCGCATCGGACAGGAGAAAAACGGCCGGGCCGACCATTTCGTCCACGCTCGCCATGCGCTGCATCGGCGTCTGCTCCTCAAAGAGCTTGGTCTGGTGCACCATTTCCGGCCGGGTGTTCATGGGTGTTGCCGTATAGCCCGGGCTGATCGTGTTCACGCGGATGCCGCGGTCCACCCACTCCATCGCCATTGACTTCGTCATGTGGATCACGCCCGCCTTGGAGGCGTTGTAGTGGCACTGGTTGAGACCGCGATTTACGATGACGCCGGACATCGAGGCGATATTCACGATCGAACCGCGGCCGTTCTTCAACATGGCGCGTGCTTCCGCCTGGCAGGAAAGGAAAACACCTTTCAAATTGATGTCCATCATCGTCTGGAATTGACTTTCCTCCATCTCCTCGGCCGGATTGGCATTGGCGATGCCTGCAGCGTTAAGCGCGAGGGTCAGCGGGCCCAGTTCCGCTTCCGTACGCGCAACCGCGTCGTTGAGCGCCGCACCGCTGGTGACGTCTGCGGCGATCTGGATGCTGCGACGTCCCGCCTTTTCGATGAAACCGGCCGTCTTCGCAAGACCATCATCGGTGCGGCGGTCGAGCAGCGCGACATCGGCACCGCACTGGGCGAGTCCCATGGCGATGCGTTGGCCGATACCGCTGCCCGCGCCGGTCACGAGAGCGACGTTTCCGGAAAGATCGAACAATTTCGGCGCGTCGAGACTGATTTGAGACATATGAATGGCTTCCTGCTTAAGTCGTTGCGAGTTCCATGACCGAGACGTCGTTCGCATCGTCGCGATTCAGGATGCCGGCTTGCCTGCCCTGTGCCATGACCAGGATGCGGCTGGAGACGCCGAGCACCTCCTCGAGATCCGAGCTGACCACGATGACCGCGACGCCTTCGCGAGCCAGATCGATGATGAGATCGTAGATCGACGAGCGGGCGCCCACGTCGATGCCGCGCGTCGGCTCGTCGAGCACGACCACCTGCGGCTTGCGCGCCAGCCATTTGGCGAGCACCACTTTCTGCTGGTTGCCGCCGGAAAGCTCTCCCGCACTCTGCCCGCCGCGGCCCTTTACCCCGAACTTCTTGATGCAGTCCTCGGCGAACTGCTGGACACGGCGCGACGAGATCCAGCCGCCGCGGGAGATTTCGCCGAGATTGGCATAGCCGATGTTTTCCGAAATCGAATGATCGAGCACGACACCCTGGAGCTTTCGATCCTCCGGCACGAGAACGATGCCATTGCGGATCGCATCGATCGGCGAGCGGGGCGTAACGGGCCTGCCGTGCAGCAGGACCTCGCCGCCGGAGATGGGGTCGGCGCCGCTGATGGCCCGTACCAGTTCGGTCCGGCCGGCTCCCATGAGGCCCGCAATGCCAAAAATCTCGCCCTTGCGAACCGAGAAGCTGATGTCTCGGAAGGCGTTGGACGGGGACGAGAGTTTTCGCACCTCCAGTGTCACCTGGTCCGTCGGCGCCGGAAGAGCCGGAAACATGCGCTCGAGGGAGCGCCCGACCATGGCCTCGACGATCGTGCGTATCGGTACGTCGCCACTCTCGAACTCCTGCACCTTGGCGCCGTCGCGCATCACGACGATGCGGTCGGCGATCTGGCGGATTTCCTCCAGACGGTGCGAAATGTAGATGATGCCGACGCCCTCCGACTTCAGCCGTTCGATTTGCTGGAAGAGAAGCTGGCTCTCCTCGCCGCCGAGCGCGGCTGTCGGTTCGTCGAGGATGAGGAGGCGCGCATTGAGCGTCAGTGCCTTTGCGATCTCGATGAGCTGCTGCTTGCCGGTCGAAAGCCCCTCGACGAGGCGATCCGGCGAGATATCGAGACCCAGCCGGTGAAGGCCGCTGCGCGCCCGGTCTTCCATCGCCTTGCGATCGATCCGACCCGCCTTCATCGGGTAGCGACCGACGAACACATTCTCTGCGATGGAGAGCTTCGGAAGCAGTTTCAATTCCTGATGGATCATGCCCACCCCCTCGTTCAGCGCAGCACGGGGATCGGCGGGGGCATAGGCCCTCCCCAGCCAGGTCATCTCGCCCGCCGAGGGTTGCACGGTGCCGGAAATAATGTTCGACAGGGTCGATTTTCCGGCACCGTTTTCGCCAAGCAGCGCCACGACCTCTCCCGGATAGATATCGAGATCTACACCGTGGAGAACCTTGATCGGACCGTAGGACTTCTGGATTCGACGGAGCGACAGGATTGGAGAGCGGGTCGTCATGGCGCTGGTGCCTTTCGGCTATCAGGTTACGGGTGGTTCTTTACGAATTCCGGAGCGTTGTCGCAGGTCGTCAGCACGGCATTGGGCGTCTGACGTTCTTCGACCTTCTCGCCCGCCGCAACGGCAAGCGCGGATTCGACGGCAAGAACGCCCATCTTCTGCGTGCTCTGCGTGGCGGTGGCGATGAACGGCCCCTTGCACTTGGCGAGGTATTCCAGGGCCGAGACGTCGCCGTCATAACCGCCGATGATCACCTTGTCCGAGAGATTGGCGACGTCGACCGCCTTGGCCGCCCCCATGGCGAGACCGTCGGCCTGGCCGAAAATGATCGTGATGTCCGGATTTGCCTGCAGCATGTTCTGCGCGATCGAGAAGCCTTCGTCGGCCGACCACATGTTGCTCCACTGCTGATCGACCAGCTCGACACCCTTGTTCTCGTCGATGGCGCGCTTGCAGCCGGTGAAACGGTCTACTTCGGGCGTCGTGCCCTTCTGTCCGTGGATGATCGCCATCTTGCCCGAGCCACCGGCCTTCTCGATGATGTGCTTACAGACAGCGTAGGCCGATTCGACGCTCTCGCCGGCGATGAAGGTGTCGCCTGGTGCGCCATCCGGAACGCGATCGACGTTGATCACCGGAATGCCGGCTTCGCGGGCAAGGCGGGTCGGCACGGCAGCGGCCGCGGCACCGGCCGGGATATAGATGAAGGCATCGATGTCCTGGATCATCAGGTCCTGCACCTGGCTGACTTGCGTGTTGGTGTCGTTCTTCGCGTCGACGACGACCACTTCGAGGCCCTTTTCCCTGGCGTGCTTTTCGACCCCGAGCTTGATCTGGTTGAAGAAGTCGGCCTGGAGGTTCGGAACGGCAAGGCCGATCTTCTTGACCTCGGCGGCGGATGCGGGAAGCGCAAGGCCCGAAGCGGCGGCTGCCGCCATCAGCAGTGTGGAAAGTTTCATGGTTTCTCCTCCGAGTTGCCCGGTGGCGCCCTGCCCTCGCAGGAAGTCACCTTCTCCTTTTCCGGCCTGCACCATTGCTGGCCGTTTTCAGCACCCCGCCGCACCTCGGCAGCGGGGCGAAAGTTATTTCCGTTTTCGATAGGTTTCTGCCGTGACGGCGAGCACGATGACGGCACCGATGATCACCTGCTGCATGAACGGAGACACGCTCAGCAGGTTGAGACCGTTTCGCAGGACACCGATGATGAGCACGCCGATAATGGTGCCGCCGATCCCGCCGGTGCCGCCGGAAAGCGAGGTACCGCCGATGACCACCGCCGCGATGGCGTCGAGCTCGTAGGATACGCCCGACGACGGCTGGACCGAGTCGAGACGAGCCGCGAGCACCATGCCGGAAAGGCCCGCGAGGAAGCTGCAGACGACATACACGAGCACGGTCGCGCGCTGGACGTTGATGCCAGCAAGGCGTGCCACTTCGGCATTGCCGCCGATGGCGTAGAGCACGCGCCCGCCATGCCGGTAGCGCTGGTAAAGAAGCCCCAAGATGAAGACCACGATCATCACGGCAACCGTCAGCGTCAGGAAGTCGCCAAAGCGCACGATGGCCATCATGTTGAACCAGGCCGGAAAGCCTATGATCTGCTGGCCGTCGGTAATCATGTTCGCAAGGCCGCGCGCGATCGACATCATCGCCAGCGTCGCGATGAAGGCCGGTACGTTGAAGCGCGTTATGAGGAGGCCCGCGACGAGGCCGTTTAGCGATGCGGCGGCGAGCGCCAGGGGAATAGCGAGCCACATCGGTACGCCGGCCACCACGTTGAGGTAGCCGAGCACCATCATCGCAAGCGCCATGACCGAGCCGACCGCAAGGTCGATACCTCCGATCAGGATGACGAAAGTCATGCCGACGGCCATGACGCCGAGCACCGTAATCTGGTCGAGCACATTGAGGAAATTCCGCACCGATAGGAACTTGTCCGTTGCGAAGGTGAGGAAAAGGCACAGCACGATGAGCCCGATCAGCGGGCCGGTCGCGCCCTTCAGTGACGGAAGCTGCCTCACGGCAGTCCCTTGCTTCTCTTGCACTGCAGCCCGCATGCGTCGTCCTCCCGCATAATCCGCCTCCTGACCGGCGTTGGCATATTTATTCATCACTGTGTGTAAATGCGTACATGACAGATCGTGGGCGTGTCAATACGACCACGCCGTGAATTTTCATGGGGCGCGAAACGCATTTTCGCTTGACTTGCCGGGCCGAGATGCAAGTATACGTGCAATCGCATAATTATTCATCAAGAGGATTTCATGCAGCCGAACGATCTCGACCGCATCGCTCGACAGATCCGCCTTCGCGATCTGCAAGCGGTTTTCGAAGCCGGCGCCGGCCACATCGGCGGGGAGATGTCCGCCATAGACATACTGACGGCACTCTATTTTCGCGTGCTGCGCATCCGGCCCGAACAGCCGAAGCATCCGGAGCGCGACCGTTTCGTGCTGTCGAAAGGTCATGTGGCGCTGGCGCTCTATGTGACGCTGGCCCGGCGAGGCTTCATTCCGGAGGAAGAGATCAGCACATTCCTGAAGCCGCATTCGCGTCTCAACGGGCACCCGAACTGTACCAAGGTACCGGGTGTCGAGACCAATACCGGCCCGCTCGGCCATGGCCTTCCGGTGGCGGTCGGCATGGCGAAGGCCGCGAAAGTAACAGGCGCGAAATACCACACCTATGTGTTGACCGGTGACGGCGAAATGCAGGAAGGATCCAACTGGGAGGCTATCGCGTCGGCCGCGCAATTCGGACTCGACAACCTGACCCTGATCATCGACCACAACCGCTTCCAGCAAGGCGCGTCTCTGAAGGACACCAACAACCTCGCCCCATTCCCCGCCAAACTCGAAGCCTTCGGCTGGGATGTGACCGAGATCAACGGGAACGCCATGGACGAAATCGTTCCGGCGCTGGAAAAACGCGGCGAGCGCCCACACTGCATCGTCGCCCATACCAACAAGGGCCATGGTATTTCCTTCATGCAGGACAAGGTCGATTGGCACCACAAGGTGCCGAATGCCGAACAATACGAGATTGCCGTGGCTGAGCTCTCGGAGGCGCTGTGATGAAGGACGTGATGACCTCTCCCAAACTGCATGATTGCCGCGACGCCTTCGTTGCCGTGTTGGAGCGCCTCGGCGCGGAGAACCCCAGGATCGTGGCCGTCTGCAACGATTCCGTCGGCTCCTCGAAGCTCGGCGGCTTCAAATCCAAATGGCCCGAACGGCTGGTCAATGTCGGAATCGCCGAACAAAACATGGTTGGCGTCGGCGCCGGCCTTGCCAATGGCGGGCTGCTGCCCTTCGTCTGCGGCGCCGCATGCTTCCTCACTGGCAGGTCGCTGGAGCAGATCAAGGCCGACATCGCCTATTCAAACGCAAACGTAAAGCTCATCGGCATTTCTTCCGGCATGGCCTATGGCGAGCTTGGGCCGACGCACCATTCCATCGAAGATTTCGCCTGGACCCGCGTCTTGCCCAACCTTCCGGTCATCGCGCCATGCGACTCGATCGAGACCGCCGCGGCCGTCGAATGGGCCGCCCGCTATGACGGTCCGGTCTTCCTGCGCCTGTCGCGCGTCGGCGTTCCGGACCTGCTGCCGGCTGACCACACATTCGAAGTAGGCAAGGCCAACCTGCTGCGCGACGGCGACGCGATCACCCTCGTCGCCAACGGCACGGTGACACACCGCATGATGAAAGCCGCCGATCTGCTGGCGGCAGAGGGCATAGAGGCACGCGTGCTGAACATGGCGACGGTCCGTCCGCTTGACATCGATGCCGTCGTGGCCGCCGCTCACGAGACCGGCGCGATCCTGACGGCGGAAGAGCACTCCACCTTCGGCGGCCTCGGTTCGGCCATCGCCGAGTTCGTCGTGGCCGAAGCCCCCGTGCCGATGAAGATTCTCGGCGTTCCGGGCATCTTCGCGCCTACCGGATCGGCGGAATTCCTGCTTGACGAGTTCGGCATGTCCCCTGCCGCCATCGCCGAAGCGGCCGTTGCATTGATCGCACGGAAGCCTTCCCGCGCATAATCACGCGCGATTAGATTTTTCGTGCCGGGCGCGGCAATCCTCCTGCCGCGCCCACAATTCCTGCCTGCCGGAGCCGCCATGACGACTGCCATTCTCGCCATCGACCAGGGCACCACGAATTCCAAAGCCGTGCTCGTTTCGACGACCGGGGAGATCCTTTCGCGTGGCGCATCTCCGGTCGGCATCGAACATCCGCAGCCTGGCTGGGTGGAGCAGAACCCGCTTCGCATCTGGGAATCGGTTCTGGAGGCGATTGCCGCGTGCCTGGAAACGGGACCTTGCGCCGACATTCTCGGGATCGCGATCTCCAATCAGCGCGAGTCGGTCACCGTCTGGGATGCCGTGACGGGCAAGCCGCTCGGCCCGGTGGTCAGCTGGCAGTGCCGCCGCAGCGCGCCTGCTTGCGCCGAACTCACCGTCGCGGGCCATGCCGAACGCGTTCAGGCGCTCACGGGTCTCCCCATCGACCCAATGTTCCCCGGTCCCAAGATGAAGTGGCTGCTCGATCGCGTGCCGGCAGGACGCGAGGTCCGACTGGGCACGATCGACGCCTGGCTGATCCATTGCTTCACGGATGGCGCGATCCATGCCTGCGATGCCGCCAATGCAGCGCGCAGCCAGCTTTACGACCTCAACCACCAAGTCTGGAGCGACGAGCTTTGCGACTTGTTCGGCGTGACGAAGTCCGCCCTGCCCGAGGTGCGCGACAGCGCCGCCCGCTTCGGCGTGACGAAGAATGTGCCGGGGCTGAAGGACGGCATCCCGATCGCCTCGGCGATCGGCGACAGCCATGCCGCGCTTTTCGGCCATGGCGCCTTTAATCCCGGCGACGGCAAAGTGACCTTCGGCACCGGCTCGTCGGTCATGACGACTCTGCCTCGCTTCATCGCACCCCAGCAGGGCATCACGACCACGATCGCCTGGTCGATCGCCGGCCGGCCGACCTATGCATTCGAGGGCAATATTCTCGTTTCGGCCGCAGCCCTCCCCTGGATGACCGAAATGCTCGGCCTTTCCGATATCCAGGCCCTGATCGATCTCGCCGCCACCGCCGAGCCGGGAGGGCCGGGTTTCGTGCCGGCTTTCGTGGGTCTCGGTGCGCCCTATTGGCAGGCCGATGCACGAGCACTGTTTTCCGGCATCACCTTCAACACGACACGCGCCCAGATGGCGCGTGCGGTCACGGATTCGATGGCCTTCCAGGTCCATGACGTCTTCAAGGCGATGTCCGCGCAATCGCCGACACCGCTCGGCCGTCTCTATGCGGATGGCGGGCCGAGCAAGAACACCTTCCTGATGCAATGCGTCGCCGATACTCTAAGCCACGTCATTATCCAATGCGACGCGCCTGAGGCCTCCGCTCTTGGCGCGGCCTATCTGGCGGGTCTCTCGCTGGGCGTCTGGCCCGATCTCGCCGCTGTCGCTTCCCTGCCGCGCGCCGGCAATCCCCTCCTCCCGCGCGCATGCGACGCCACAGATCGCCTTGTGATTTGGCAGGACGCAATCTACCGCTCGACCGTGCGAGGTCCGTCTATTATGAGTGAATAAAAATTCACTGCTGGAGGACCCCAATGGGACGGCTCAACGAGCTTCGACTGATCGCCCGCGTTGCCCAGATGTACCATATCGAAAGCAAGAGGCAGGCGGAGATCGCCGAGATCATGCACATGTCGCAGGCGACGGTTTCGCGCATGCTGAAGCGCGCCGAGCAGGAAGACATCGTGCGCACGACGGTCATCCCCCCGGCCGGCACCTTTGCGGATCTGGAAACCGCGCTGCGAGAGCGCTACGGCCTGACCGAAGCCATTGTCATAGACTGTTCGGAGGATCGCGATGGGGCGATCATGGCTCGTATCGGCGAGGCGGCCGCCCATTTCCTCGAAGTCACTCTGAAGCAGGACGAGATTGTCGGCGTCTCGAGCTGGAGTCAGACCATTCTGCGCATGGTCGACAACATCCACCCGTTGAAGAACGCCAAGGCCAAGTACATCGTTCAGATCCTCGGCGGCATGGGCGACGCCTCGGTGCAGACCCACGCCACGCAACTGACCGCGCGCCTCGCAAGACTCACCGGCGGCGAGCCGAGACTGCTTCTCGTCCAAGGCATCACCTCCTCACGCGAGGCGAAACTCGTCATGCTCGCCGACCCGGTCGTGCGCGAAACAATGGACCTCTTCGGCCGCCTTAGCCTTGCCATCGTCGGTATCGGTGCGGTGGAACCATCCGAGCTGCTCGCCCGCTCCGGCAACACCTTCTCCCGCCAGGAAATGGCGATGCTGCATGAGGCAGGGGCGGTTGGCGAGATTTCCTACCGGTTCTACGACAAGGACGGAAAGCCGGTCGAAACCCCGCTCAACGACCGCGTAATCGGCATCTCGCTGGAAGATCTGCGCAGGACCGACCGCGTCATGGCGCTCGCGGGCGGAGAATCCAAAACTCAAGCCATCGCCGGCGCCCTTAAACTGGGCGTTATCGATGTGCTCGTCACCGACAAGTTCACAGCAGCTCGGCTCACGGCCTGATCCGGCGATCAGTCTTGGCCCGTTGCGCATATGGAGGAAAAAACCATGAGACGTTTCGCAGGCCAAACGGTTTTCGTCACCGGCGGCAACAAGGGAATCGGGCGCGGCATCGCCAAACGCTTTGCCGAAGAGGGAGCAAAGGTCGCCATCGCCGCGATCGAGAAGGATACGTCCGCGGCGGCCGAGACGCTGGCTGAGGAGACCGGCACCGATGTGATCGGACTGACGCTGGATGTAACCGACGTCCGAGCGGTTCAGGAAGCCTATGGTGAAGCCGAGGCGAAGCTGGGCGCGGTATCCGTATCCGTCCAAAACGCAGGCGTCATCACCATTGCCAAGGTCGAAAACCTTACCGAGCGCGAGTGGGACCTCAATCTCGACGTGAACACCAAGGGCGTCTTCCTCTGCTGCCAGGAAGCCATTCGCCGCTTCCGCGCCAGCGGAACCAAAGGGCGACTCATCAACACCGCCTCCGGCCAAGCCCGCCAAGGCTTCATCTATACTCCGCACTACGCCGCCTCGAAATTCGGCGTGGTCGGCCTGACGCAGAGCCTTGCCAAAGAACTCGCCGGCGAGGGCATCACAGCCAACGCAATTTGCCCCGGTATCATTCACACCGAGATGTGGGATTACAATGACCGCGTCTGGGGTCAGATGCTCGGTGAGTACGGCCCCGGCGAACTGATGGCCGAGTGGGTCCGCGGCATCCCTATGGGGCGCGCCGGAACGCCTGCCGAAGTCGCAGCGCTGGTTGCTTTCCTGGCTTCGGAAGATGCCGCCTACATCACAGGTCAGACGATCAACGTCGATGGCGGCTTGATCATGTCGTGACGTTCAGCCCATCCGATGGGATGGCGGCGCGTAATCTGACGCGCGCTATCAGATCGTCGGAAAGCGAAGGCGCCGCCTGGTCACTCCGCGGCCGCCTGGCCGTGGCCGAAGCGTTTCTCGATATAATCGGCGACGAGAAGCTGAAAGTCCTCGGCGATCTTCGGTCCGCGCAGCGTCAGCGCCTTCTGCCCGTCGATAAAGACGGGTGCGGCCGGCATTTCGCCGGTTCCAGGAAGCGAAATACCGATATCGGCATGCTTGCTCTCGCCGGGGCCGTTGACGATGCAGCCCATCACGGCGACCTTCAGCGCCTCGACGCCCGGATATTTCTCACGCCAGACCGGCATGCTCGCGCGGATATCCTCCTGGATCTTCTGGGCCAGTTCCTGGAACACGGTCGAGGTGGTGCGGCCGCAGCCCGGACAGGCCGCGACCACCGGAATGAACTGACGGAAGCCCATCACCTGCAGTAGCTCCTGCGCCACCTGCACCTCGCGCGTGCGGTCGCCGCCGGGCTCGGGCGTCAGGGAAATGCGGATGGTGTCGCCGATGCCCTGCTGCATCAGAATGCCGAGCGAGGCGGAAGAGGCGACGATGCCCTTGGTGCCCATGCCCGCCTCGGTGAGGCCGAGATGAAGCGCATGGTCGGAACGGGCGGCGAGCATCGCATAGACGGCGATCAGGTCCTGCACGCCCGAGACCTTGGCGGACAGGATGATGCGGTTGCGCGGCAGGCCCAGCTCCTCTGCAAGTTCCGCCGAGAGAAGCGCCGACTGCACGATCGTCTCGCGCATCACCTGCTGTGCCGTCAGGGGGGAGCCATTCGCCTGGTTCGCGTCCATCAGGCGCGTCAGCAGTTCCTGATCGAGCGAGCCCCAGTTCACCCCGATGCGCACCGGTTTGTCGTAGCGGATCGCCATCTCGATGATTTCGGCGAACTGCTTGTCCTTCTTGTCCTTGAAACCGACATTGCCGGGATTGATGCGGTATTTGGCAAGCGCCTCGGCACAGGCCGGATGATCGGCGAGCAGCTTGTGCCCGATATAATGAAAATCGCCGACGAGCGGCACGTCCATGCCGAGGCGCAGGAGCCGCTCGCGGATCTTCGGCACGGCCGCGGCGCTCTCGTCGCGATCGACCGTGATGCGCACCAGTTCCGAGCCTGCCTTGTGGAGTGCGGCCACCTGCGCCACCGTCGCATCGATATCGGCCGTATCGGTGTTCGTCATCGACTGGACGACGACCGGAGCACCGCCGCCGACGATCACGCCGCCGACATCGACGGCGACCGAGGCGCGGCGCGGCTGTGGCTCGAAATCGAAGGCAGAAGACATGAAGGCCTCTTCTTGGGTCCGTTGCTGCAGAGCGGAACGCGCACGGACCGCCCGATACTTTCACTTTTCAGGTGGCGAAGGAACGCCCGCTTGTCAACGGCAACATCACGCGCTGACGGCGAATTGATGGCAGCGGCTACGCGAGCAGTCGCTTGCGCCGGTCTGCGCCCGAAGGACGATCACCCCTTGCCATGATCCGCGTGAACGGCGTGGTGCGAAAGCAGCAGCACCACGATGAACAGCACGGGAACGCAGGCGAAGATGATCGCGAAGCCGCTGTGTTCCGCGATGAAGCCGATCAGTGAGGGCGCAAACAGCATGCCGGAATAGCCCATGGTGGTCGCGACCGACAGCCCGATGCCCGGCTGCAGACCCGGCATATTGCCGGCGGCCGAAAAGGCGATCGGCACCATGTTGGAAATGCCGATGCCTGCAAGCGCAAAACCGAGGATCGCGAGAACGGCATTGGGAGCGAGACCGGCCAGCACCATGCCGACGAGAGCGGTCACGGTGCAGATGCGCAAGGTCAGAGTGGCGCCGAGCCGGTCGCGCACGTGATCGCCGGCAAAGCGCATCGCCGCCATGGTCGCCGAGAAGGCCGCAAAACCGAAGCCTGAAAGCTCGACGGAGGCGCCGAGTTCATCCTTCAGATAAAGTGCACCCCAGTCGAGAACGGCGCCCTCGGGCACCATCGAGAAAAGCGCCATAATGCCGATCAGCCAGGGCAGCGGTGTCATCGGCAGCCTGAGCTTCTCTTTGGTTGCCGCCTGATGCGGCCGGTCGGCAAGGATCATCGGCCAGGCAACCGCAAGTATCGCAAGGCACAGACAGGTGACGACGATCGCATGCGGCAGCACGCCGAAGCGGGCCATCAGAAAGCCGCCGATCCCGGCGCCGATCAGCCCGCCGAGGCTCCAATAGGCATGGCACGAGGACATGATTGCACGGCGCATCGACTTCTCGACCTCGACGGCATTGGCATTCATGGCCACATCCATCGCGCCGACGAAGCCGCCGAGCAGGAACATGCCGAGTGCTGCCGTCCACAGATCCGGCAGAAGCGTCAGAAGGAGAAGCAGCGGTGAAAGGATGATCGCCGTGACCTTGACCACCTTCTGCGAGCCGAGACGGGCGATGAAGCCGCCGGCAATCGGCATCAGCACCAGCGAGCCGATGCCGAAACCGAGGATGAGAAGACCGAGAACGCTCTCGCCGATGCCGAGGCGCTCCTTGAACTCCGGGATTTTCGGCGCCCAGCTTCCGGTGACGAAGCCGTTCATCAAAAACAGGAGAGACACGGCTAGCCGGTTTTTCGACATATAGCCCTGCCGGCCAACGGCTTTCTGGGCGGAATCTGTACGCTGATCCATGGGTTAACCTTCCGCTGCCGGATCGTCCGGCTCAATTGGTGACTTCGATGAGATTGCCGTCGGGTTCGCGGATCACCGGATAGGCTCCTTCGCGAGAACGACGTTCGCCCCCCGCGCCGTGAAGGCCGCGACATGGGCTTCCGGCGCATCCGCCTCGAGAACGAGCGTGGAGGCACCGTCTATGGCGACCACCGGATGCGGCGCAGCGGTACCGAGCTTGTCGGTCGTGACGGCCGCAAGCAGGGCGCGGCTCCTGGAAGCGATCAGCCGCTTGAATTCCGCATCCTCGAAGTGGAAGGCGGTCAGCCCTGCTTCGGCATCCGCACCGCAGGTTCCGAGTATCGCGAGATCGGGCCGCAAGAGCTCGGCGTCGCGCTGCGCCCGCGCACCGACCGCCGCGCCGACAGCGCGGTTCAGCGGCCCGCCCACCAGAATGACTTCGATGCCCGGCTTCTCCATCAAAGCCGCCGCGATCGGCGGCGTATTGGTGATGATCGTCGCGGGGAGGTCCGGTCCGATCGCCTGCGCAATCGCCAGATTGGCGGAGCCGGCGTCGAGGAACACGGTCATGCGCGGCCTTAGAAAGGCGACCGCAACCCGCGCCAGCGCCGCCTTCCGTTCGGGCGCGCGCGATATCCGGCCCACGAGCGAGCCTGCGTCGGGCGCAACCGGCAACGCTCCGCCATAGACGCGCTCGCAAAGGCCGGCGGCGGCCATTTCGCGCAGGTCGCGGCGGATCGTGTCTTCCGACACGCCGAATTCGCGCGCGAGATCGGCCGCAAGCACCCGGCCCTCGGTTCTGAGCCTTTCCTGGATCAGACTCTTTCTCTCTCGCAGCAGCAGATCGATGGACATCCTGAAACCGTGCATAATCGTGCATGAATCGATGGAAACGTGATTATCACTCCCGACCACGGCTTTCAATCCCGCCTGCCGCAAAACCGCAGGCACGCAACGGAACATTTCACGCCGCAGCGTTTTCGGTGGGAATCGGCCATCTGAGGAAAAATCTTCATCGAAACCGTTCGGAATTGGTCTTTTATACGCTTGGAAACTGGCGGGTTTATGCGAAATTCGCTGCAATCCGGATGACGGGCCGGAGAACCAGAACTGGAAACAACCATGAAACTCCTTCCGACGCTTTTTGCTGCCGCCCTCCTGCAACTCGCCGCCTTCGTTCCCGCTGAGGCGGGGCAGAACCTGGATGAGGTCAAGTCCGCAGGCGTGCTGAAGATCGGCACCGAGGGCACTTACGCCCCCTTCACCTATCATGACGCGAGCGGCGCTCTCGTCGGCTTCGACGTCGAGATCGGTCAGGAAGTCGCCAAGCGCCTCGGCGTCAAGCCGGAATTCCTGGAAGGCAAGTGGGATGGCCTGATCGCCGGCCTCGACGCAAGCCGTTACGACGCGGTCATCAACCAGGTCGGCATCACCGAGGAACGCAAGAAGAAATACGACTTCTCCGAACCCTATATCGCCTCCAAGGCGGTGCTGATCGTCCGCGGCGACGACGAGGAGATCAAGGACTTCGCCGACCTGAAGGGCAAGAAGTCCGCACAGTCGCTGACCAGCAACTTCGGCAAGCTCGCGCAAGCCTCGGGCGCCGAGCTCGTCGGAACCGACGGTTTCGACCAGTCGATCCAGCTCGTGCTGACGGGCCGGGCCGACGCGACCATCAATGACAGCCTTTCCTTCCTCGACTTCAAGAAGCAGAAGCCGGATGCGAATGTGAAGATCGCCGCCGAAAAGCCCGATGCCGATTATTCGGGCATCATCATCCGCAAGGGCGAGCCGGAGCTGCTCGAAGCGATCAACAAGGCGCTGGCCGAGATCAAGGCCGACGGCACCTATGAGAAGATCTCGCAGAAATATTTCGGCGCCGACGTTTCGAAATAGGGCCTGCGGAAGCGCGACCGGTCGAACAACCGCCCCCGCTCTTCAAGTTGCACGGATGTGGGCTTCACACCTTTCCCCATCCTGCTTATGAATCGCGATCCGTCCCGGCATCCGGGACGGATCGCGCGTTTTGAAAGGTTCTCCCTTGCCCCACTGGCTTCAACTGATGGCGGATTCGTTGCCGGCCCTGCTCTGGGCGGGGCTGATCTTCACGATCCCGCTAACGCTCCTCTCCTTCACCCTCGGCCTGGCTCTCGGCCTCGTCACCGCCGTCGTCCGGCTGTTTGCTCCGGCTCCTTTCGCGGCCGTGGCCCGGTTTTATGTGTGGGTGATCCGCGGCACGCCGCTGCTCGTGCAGCTCTTCGTCATCTTCTACGGCCTGCCGAGCATGGGCATACTGCTCGACGCCTTTCCCGCAGCGCTGATCGGCTTTACGCTCAATATCGGCGCCTACAGTTCCGAAATCATCCGCGCGGTGATCTCGTCGGTTCCGAGGGGGCAGTGGGAAGCGGCCTATTCGATCGGCATGAGCTGGAGCCAGGCCATGCGCCGGACCATCCTTCCGCAGGCGGGCCGCGTCGCCGTTCCGCCGCTGTCGAACACCTTCATCTCGCTCGTCAAGGACACCTCGCTCGCCGCCGCGATCACGGTGCCGGAGCTTTTCCAGACGGCGCAACGCATCGTCGCCACCAGTTATGAACCCTTGATCCTCTACATCGAAGCTGCCCTGATCTATCTTGTCATGAGTTCCGTCCTTTCGGCGCTGCAGGGGAAACTGGAGCAGCGCTTCGCCCGCTATGGCGGCTTCCTGGAGGCGCGCGCATGATCGAGCTCTCCCACATCGTCAAGCGCTTCGGCACCAACACCGTGCTGAACGACATCAGCGTCTCGCTCGCGGAAGGCAGCGTGACCGCGCTCGTCGGACCTTCCGGCGGCGGCAAGAGCACGCTGCTGCGCTGCGTCAACCTGTTGGAAATCCCGACGGCGGGGGCAATCCGCCTCGGCGACGACCGGCTCGAATTCGCGGAAGGCCGGAAGGTCGGCTGGCAGGCGATCCAGAGACTGCGCCGTCAGACGGGAATGGTGTTCCAGAACTTCCAGCTTTTCCCGCACCAGACGGCGATCGGCAATGTGATGGAAGGCCTCGTCACCGTCCTCAAGTGGCCGGCCGACCGGGCCCGCACCCGGGCGCTCGAGCTGCTGGAGAAGGTCGGCATGGCGCATAAGGCGGATGCCTGGCCGGCCACGCTATCCGGCGGCCAGCAGCAACGCGTCGCGATCGCCCGGGCACTTGCTCCCTCGCCGCGCGTGCTCCTTTGCGACGAGCCGACCTCGGCGCTGGATCCGGAACTGGCGGAAGAAGTGGTGGAGGTCCTGAGCCGCCTTGCGCGGGAAGGCACCACGATGATCATGGCCACCCACGACCTTCGCCTCGCCTCCCGCGTCGCCGATCACGTCGTCTTCCTGGATGGCGGCGTCGTCGTCGAAAGCGGTCCCCCGCGCAAGATCTTCTCGACGCCGGAGCGCGAGCGGACGAAGCGGTTCATCGCCTCGCTGAGCGCGCCGATGAGCTATGACATTTGAGGTATCGGGCGGTGCCTAACCCCCGAACACGACCAGCAGATCTTTCGCATCGATCTGATCGCCGGCCCTGACGAGCACCTCGGAAATCACCCCGTCCTTCTCGGCATGAAGCGCCGTCTCCATTTTCATCGCCTCGATGGAGAGCAGCACGTCTCCGGCCTTGACCGATTGGCCGGAGACCACCGCGACGGTCGAGATCACGCCCGGCATCGGCGCGCCGAGATGGGCGGCGTTGCCGGCTTCCGCCTTGCGGCGGACGGCGGCCGAGGCGCCGCGATTGCGGTCGGGCACCTTGATGGACCGCGGCTGGCCGTTCAATTCGAAGAACATCTTGACCATGCCCTTCTCGTCGATCTCGCCCTGCGCCTGGTTGAGGATGACGAGCGTCTTGCCCTTTTCGATGTCGGCGAAGAGTTCCTCACCCGGCGCCATACCGTAGAAATAGGCGGGCGTCGGCAGCACGCTGACGGGGCCGTAGGTTTCGCAGGCCACCGCATAATCGGTGAAGACCTTCGGATACATGAGGTAGGAGGCGAACTCGAAATCGGTCACTTCACGGCCGAGCTTCTCCTCGATGCCCTTGCGCTCGGCGTCGAGATCCGCGTCTTCGAGAAGCGAGCCCGGACGGGCGTCATAGGGCTCTTCGCCTTTGAGCGCCTTCTTCTGCAGCGCCTCCGGCCAGCCGCCCGGCGGTTGGCCGAGATCGCCCTTGAGCATGGAGACGACCGATTCCGGGAAGGCGATGTCCTTGCCCGGATTCTCGACATCGGCGACCGTCAGATCCTGGGAGACCATCATCAGCGCCATGTCGCCGACGACCTTGGAAGACGGCGTCACCTTGACGATATCGCCGAACATCCGGTTGGCGTCGGCATAGGCCTGCGCCACCTCGTGCCAGCGGGTCTCGAGGCCGAGCGAGCGGGCCTGTTCCTTCAGATTGGTGAACTGGCCGCCCGGCATCTCGTGCAGATAGACTTCCGAAGCCGGACCCTTGAGGTCGCTTTCGAAGGCCGCATATTGATGGCGTACCGCCTCCCAGTAGAAGGAGATGCGGCGGATCCATTCCGGATCGAGGCCCGGGTCGCGGTCCGAGCCGGACAGCGCCTCGACGATCGAGCCGAGGCAGGGCTGCGAGGTGTTGCCGGAGAGCGCGTCCATCGCCGCATCGACGATGTCGACGCCGGATTCGACCGCCGCGAGCACGGTCGCCGCCGCAATGCCCGAAGTGTCGTGGGTGTGGAAATGGATCGGCAGATCGGTCGCTTCCTTCAGCGCCTTGAACAGCACCCGGGCGGCGGCCGGCTTCAATAGCCCGGCCATGTCCTTGACGGCGATGATATGGGCGCCGGCCTTTTCCAGCTCGGCGGCGAGCGCCGTATAGTATTTCAGGTCGTATTTCGGCCGGGCGGAATTGAGGATATCGCCGGTATAGCAGATCGCGGCCTCGCAGATCCTGTCCTCTTCGGCCACCGCATCCATCGCGACGCGCATGTTCTCGACCCAGTTCAGGCAGTCGAAGACGCGGAAGACGTCGATGCCGCCTTTCGCGGCCTGTCGGACGAAATATTTGACGACATTGTCCGGATAGTTCTTGTAGCCGACGCCGTTGGCCCCACGCAGAAGCATCTGCAGGAGGAGGTTCGGCGCACCCTCGCGCACCATCGCCAGCCGCTCCCACGGGTCCTCTGTCAGGAAGCGCATCGACACGTCGAAGGTCGCGCCGCCCCAGCATTCGAGCGAGAAGAGGCTCGGCAGCGCCCGCGCATAGGTGCCGGCGATGCGGGCGATATCGTAGGTGCGCATGCGGGTGGCGAGCAGCGACTGGTGGCCGTCGCGCATCGTCGTGTCGGTGATCAGCACCTCCGGCTGAGCCTTGACCCATTCGGCGAATTTTTTCGGGCCGAGCTGATCGAGGCGCTGCTTCGTACCGGGCTTCACCTCGCCGCCGATGAACGGCACGACCGGCGCGGCGATATCGTCGGAGGGCTTCGGCCGGCCCTTGACTTCGGGATGGCCGTTGACGGTGACGTCGGCGAGGTAGGTGAGAAGCTTGGTGGCGCGGTCCTGGCGTTTGACCTGCTGGAACAATTCCGGCGTCGTGTCGATGAAGCGCGTCGTATAGCTGTTGTCCTGGAACTTCGGGTGGCTGATGATAGCCTCGAGGAAGGTGAGGTTGGTCGCCACGCCGCGGATGCGGAATTCTCTCAGAGCACGGATCATCCGCTGGATCGCTTCGCCCGGGTTCGGCGCCCAGGCGGTGACCTTCTCGAGCAGCGGATCGTAGTAACGGGTGATCACCGCCCCGGAATAGGCCGTGCCGCCGTCGAGGCGGATGCCGAAGCCGGTGGCGCCGCGATAGGCGGTGATGCGGCCATAATCCGGAATGAAGTTCTGCTCCGGGTCTTCCGTGGTGATGCGGCACTGCAGCGCATGGCCGTTGAGGCGGATGTCCTCCTGGCGCGGCACGCCCGATTCCGGCGCACCGATGGCGAAGCCGTCGAGAATGTGGATCTGCGCCTTGACGATGTCGATGCCGGTTACGACCTCGGTGACGGTATGCTCGACCTGGATGCGCGGATTGACCTCGATGAAGTAGAACTTGCCGGTGTCGGAATCCATCAGATACTCGACGGTGCCGGCGCCGATATAGTTGGTCGCCCGGGCGATCTTCAGCGAATAATCCGCGAGTTCCTGGCGCTGCGCATCATCGAGATAGGGCGCCGGCGCCCGCTCCACGACCTTCTGGTTGCGACGCTGGATCGAGCAGTCGCGCTCGAAAAGATGGACGACGTTGCCGTGCGTGTCGCCGAGGACCTGGCTTTCGACGTGCCGGGCGCGCTCGACCAGCTTTTCGAGATAGACCTCGTCCTTGCCGAAGGCGGCCTTGGCCTCGCGCTTGGCCTCGGTCACCTCGCGGATCAGGTCCTTGGGGTCGCGGATCGCCCGCATGCCGCGGCCGCCGCCGCCCCAGGACGCCTTGAGCATGACCGGATAGCCGATCTCCTCGGCCAGTCGCTTGATCTCTTCCGGATCGTCCGGCAGAGGCTCGGTCGCCGGTACGACCGGAACGCCGATCGAGATCGCCAGGTTGCGGGCCGCGACCTTGTTGCCGAGCTGGCGCATCGTCTCCGGCTTGGGCCCGATGAAGGTGATGCCGTTCTGAGCGCAGGCTTCGGCGAATTCCGGGCTTTCGGAGAGCAGGCCATAGCCCGGGTGTATGGCGTCGGCGCCGGACAGCTTGGCGACGCGGATCACCTCGTCGATCGACAGGTAGCTCTCGATCGGCCCGAGGTCGCGGGGAAGGTGCGGCCCGCGTCCGACCTGATAACTCTCGTCCGCCTTGAAGCGGTGCAGCGCCAGCTTATCCTCCTCAGCCCATATCGCGACCGTTTTAAGCCCCAGCTCATTGGCCGCGCGGAAGACGCGGATGGCGATTTCGGAACGGTTGGCAACAAGGATCTTGGAAATGGACAAGTCGGACTCCTCATAGACTTGGACACGCGGGAATGCTGCACCCGCGAAAAGAACTATTAGCGAGTCAAGGAATGAAGCGCAATTTCAGATGCGACACGAATGCTGACCCATTCGGTCAGGAGCACGGGTCGTCAGGAGATCAGTCCCAGGCGGAAGGCGATCGCCACGACGTGATGCCGGTTCTTCGCCTTCAACTTTTCCTGGATGCCGTTCATGTACCAGTCGACCGTGTGGCTGGAAATGTCGAGGACCTTGCCGATGTCGTTCGATGTCATGCCGTCGGCGAGATAGTGGAGCGCCTCCATTTCGCGCCGCGTCATCTGGACTTCGACGCGCGAGACGAGTTCCGCCATGATCTCCGGATCGGTGAGTTCGAGCAGCTTCCAGAACAGCCGCTTGGCGATGGCGTCGAAAAGGCTCAACTCCACCGGGCTCAGATCGACCACCCGGCCGCCCACGGTCAGGTTGCCCATGAGTCCGCGCCGGCCGTGCACCGGAAAGATATAGCCGTCGAAGAGGCCGTGATTGCGGGCCTCGACCATCATGCTTTCCATGCGCTTGCGGTGCGGGTCCGAGCGGAAGGCCACGAGCGTGTCGCGCCAGCGGAAGCCGCGCTGGGCATGACCGAGGAAGCGAATAGTCGGATCAATGACGACGTATTTCTTGCGGATGTAGATCTGCGGCCAGCCCTCCGGCCAGCGTCCGGCCAGAAGAAGTCTCAGCGGATTCTCGTGCGGTTTCGGCTGACGCACGATGCCGTAGAAGTCGAAACCGCACCGGTCGAGCAGGCGCTCGAACTCGGGCAGGATCTCCTCGCGCGTCTTCATCTCTTCCAGTAGCGCCAGAAACTGTACGAGCAACGTAATATTCATAGAGCATCCTCGAATCAAAAACGCGCCGCGCAACCCGCCAGGCCATATGAATACGCCGTTCAGAAGCCATTCATGTTGCAACCGCGATAATTCTTCATATCACGCCCGGTCTTGCAGGAAACCTGCAAAAACTCGGAGTCGAGGCATCAAGATAGCTAACGATGGATCATCCCGCCAACCCTCCCATGGTATCGGATGATCCTTCTCGCTGATCCGCCCCGTCTACCGCGTTTTTTGGGAAGAACGCAAAGGCCGTCACCCGCGGCTTTGCCGGCACGCAAGGTGGATGAAGATCATCTTGCCGTCGGTTCAAGACGCAACGCATCGCCGCTTCGTGCCGTTGCGGCGAAATTCCGATACCCGAAAGGGGTGAGACAGTGTCCTTGTTTCAGGTGTATGCAAGAGCGCTTCAGTATCTTGCTGTCCACAAGTTTCGCGTCGGGGCGATCGTCATAGCCAATATCGTCCTGGCTGCCATCACCATTGCGGAGCCGATTCTGTTCGGCCGAATCATCGACGCGATCTCCTCACAGAAGGACGTCGCGCCGATGCTGCTCCTGTGGGCGGGCTTCGGCGTCTTCAATACGATCGCCTTCGTGCTCGTTTCCCGCGAGGCGGACCGTCTCGCCCACGGTCGCCGCGCTTCGCTCCTGACCGAAGCCTTCGGCCGGATCGTCTCGATGCCTCTCTCCTGGCACAGCCAGCGCGGCACTTCGAATGCGCTGCATACGCTGCTGCGCGCCTGCGAGACGCTCTTCGGTCTCTGGCTCGAATTCATGCGGCAGCATCTGGCGACGGCAGTGGCGCTCGTGCTTCTCATTCCGACCGCCTTTGCCATGGACGTCCGTCTGTCGCTCATCCTCGTCGTGCTCGGTGCTGCCTATGTGATGATCAGCAAGGTCGTGATGAGCCGCACGAAGGAGGGTCAGGCTGCCGTCGAGGGCCATTACCACACGGTCTTCTCGCACGTATCCGACTCGATCAGCAACGTTTCGGTGGTTCACAGCTACAACCGCATCGAAGCTGAAACGCGCGAGCTGAAGAAGTTCACGCAGCGCCTGCTGTCGGCCCAGTATCCGGTGCTCGACTGGTGGGCTTTGGCGAGCGGCCTCAACCGTATTGCCTCGACCATCTCGATGATGGCGATCCTCGTCATCGGCACCGTTCTGGTGCAGCGCGGCGAGCTCGGCGTCGGCGAGGTGATCGCGTTCATCGGCTTCGCCAATCTGCTGATCGGCCGCCTCGACCAGATGAAGGCCTTCGCCACCCAGATCTTCGAAGCGCGCGCCAAACTCGAAGATTTCTTCCAGCTCGAGGATTCCGTGCAGGACCGCGAGGAACCGTCCGATGCCGGGGAACTGAAGGGTGTCGTCGGCGAGGTCGAATTCAAGGACATTTCCTTCGACTTCGCAAACTCCGCCCAAGGCGTGCGCAACGTCTCGTTCAAGGCGAAGGCCGGCCAGACGATCGCCATCGTCGGCCCGACCGGTGCCGGGAAGACCACGCTCGTCAACCTCCTGCAGCGGGTCCACGAGCCGAAGCATGGCCAGATCCTGATCGACGGCGTGGACATCGCGACCGTCACCCGCAAATCGCTGCGCCGGTCGATCGCCACGGTCTTCCAGGATGCCGGCCTCATGAACCGCTCGATCGGCGAAAATATCCGCCTCGGCCGTGACGACGCCTCTTTGGACGAGGTGATGGCAGCCGCCGAGGCAGCCGCCGCGAGCGACTTCATCGAGGACCGCCTCAACGGCTACGACACGGTCGTCGGCGAACGCGGCAACCGGCTGTCGGGCGGCGAACGCCAGCGCGTCGCGATTGCCCGCGCGATCCTGAAGAACGCGCCGATCCTGGTGCTCGACGAGGCGACCAGCGCGCTCGACGTCGAGACCGAGGCCCGCGTCAAGGATGCCATCGACGCCTTGCGCAAGGACCGGACGACCTTCATCATCGCCCACCGCCTGTCGACGGTGCGGGAAGCCGATCTGGTCATCTTTATGGATCAGGGCCGGATCGTGGAAATGGGCGGCTTCCACGAACTCAGCCAGAGCAACGGCCGCTTCGCGGCACTGCTTCGCGCCAGCGGTATCCTCACGGACGAGGATGTCCGCAAGAGCCTTACGGCGGCGTAATCGCCTCACCGATCACCGGATCTACAACGAAATGCCCCGGATTCCGGGGCATTTCTATGTGATCGGGAAGGTCGCGAGATCCGCGAGCGTCATGAGCGCAAGGGCAAATTCATCGAAGCGTTGCGCGGACTGTGATATACGGCCGCGCCGGGAGGGGCGCCTCTCCTTCCGGCGTGCCGATAAGGGTCCCTCACGCCGCCTTCAGCGGCGGCGCCACGGAGACCTCCTTCAGCCATTCGAGGTAATAGGCATAGGCGAAGTGCAGGCCGATGCCGCCGATGACGAAGATCGTGCCGATGATCCGGTCCCGGTCGGTGACGAGAAGCAGCACCTGGCCCGCCATTGCGAGGATCGTCCCGAAAATGAAGACGGCAAGCGAATGGCGCCCGATCATCACCAATGGATGGTTGCTCCCCACTCGCGTCAGCCGGCTGAAGACAGGGACGGTTGCGAGAATATAGGCGAGCGCCAGCACATGCAGCAGCCGCGTCAGCGACAGGAAGGTCTTGTCGAAGCCGGTCAACACCGCAGGCAGGCCGAAGGAGAGATCGATGTTCCACCAGGAAAACAGCACCCAGAAGGCGGAAATCGCGAGATAGGCGACGGACAGTCCGAGAAGCCAGGGGCTCCGCGGGAGACTCCCGCCCCGCCGCACATGGCTCATGCACAGAATGCCGATCACGAACAGGAACTGCCAGGACCAGGGATTGAGGAACCAGTAGCCGTCGTCGAGAAAGTTATAGGGCACCATTTTGAAGCAGCCGGCAGCGAGCCAGAGCGTCGCGGAGAACGCGAACAGCAATCTGGGGCGCACGGCATTCAGCCACAGAAAGCCGGGCAGCAGCAGGAACAGCACCGCATACATCGACAGAATGTTGTTGTAGCCGAGCTGGTGCCCGAGCAGCACCATGGCGACGATCCCCTGCTCCGTCTGCTCGACGATCGGCCGGATGTTGATCTCGCCGATCAGCTCCTGACGGCCGAAATAGAGCGCGCCGCCGGCGAAGATCGCAAGCGTCACCACGCTCGTCATGATGTGCGCGACATAGAGCGCCAGGGCGCGCCGCCATATTTTCAGCGTGAGGGCGAGCCGGCCGCCGGCCAGGAACTTGCCGGAATAAGCCGCCCCCACCGACAGGCCGGAAATCAGCACGAAGGCCTCTGCCGAATCGGAAAAACCGAAATTCTTGTGGGTCAGATATTCGAGATACTGGCCCGGTACATGGTTGACGAAGATGGTCAGCAGGCAAAGTGCCCGAAAAACGTCGAGGCGTGTGTCGCGTCCGGTCGGCACCGGAGGGGCGACCCCTCTCTGATCGTTGCCGCCCTCAAAGGTCTTCTGCAGCATGCGCGTTGATATCCGGGATTTGGCGCCCCGCCCCACCCCTGTTGAAACCGGCGCCGCCGTGCCGGCCCGATGCGGGCGGCGCCGACGCCATGAATGAATGGCGAACCTGGCACGGCAAAGAAAAGCCGGCCTTGCCTCCGAGCGGAATGAGGAAAAGTGTGTACCGTTTTGCGCCCTGCATTCCGCTCGACTTGTTGGATCGGATCACGATTGCTTTGGGTCGTTCGATCCAAGTCATCGTGATCCAGGAAAACAAAGCCGGTTCAGCTCGTGCTTCAAGCCGGCAGCTACAGCAAAACCCCTTCATGCGCGTTTTCTGTGACACTATTATTTACGCTTACGACCGGTTCGCCCCTTTTTGGATCGCGGCTGACGGAAATCCGGTGCGTGGTGCCGTTCACGCGCACTTCGGCCGAATAGCCCGGCCATTCGGAGGGTAGAACGGGCCGGATCAAGAGCTTGTCGCCCCGCTTGCGGATGCCGAGAATCCCCTCGACACCGGCGCGGTAGAGCCAGCCGGCGGAGCCCGTGTACCAGGTCCAGCCGCCGCGGCCGGCAAGCGCGCCTTCTCCATAGATATCGGCAGCAACCACATAGGGCTCGACACGATAATGCTCGGCGTCCTCCTGGCTGAGAGCATGCGACACGGGGTTGAGCATGCTGAAGGTGCGCCAGGCCTCTTCCGCCCGCTCCTGGGCGGCGAATGCCAGCACCACCCAGGTGGCCGCGTGGGTATATTGCCCGCCATTCTCCCGCACGCCCGGGGGGTAGGCCTTGATGTAGCCCGGGTCCTGCTTCGTCGTCTCGAGCGGCGGCGTGAACAGCCGGACGATGCGCTTTTCGGGATCTACGAGCTCCGCCATCACCGCGTCCATCGCGCGCAGAGAACGCTCCTTGTCGCCCTCTCCCGAAAGCGTGCTCCAGGATTGCGCGATCGAATCGATGCGGCACTCGCCGTTCTCCGCCGATCCGAGCGGCGTGCCGTCGTCGTAATAGCCGCGGCGATAGTAATCGCCGTCCCAGCCTGCCTGTTCGAGCGCATCCTTCAGTGCTTCGAGATGCCGCTCCCATAGGGCCAGGCGCGGCTTGTCCTTGCGGGCACGGGCATAGGGCAGGAACGCGCGCAGGGTGCCTGCCAGGAACCAGCCGAGCCAGACGCTCGTGCCCTTTCCGGCCTCCCCGACACGGTTCATGCCGTCGTTCCAGTCGCCGCCGAGAATGAGCGGCAGACCGTTGGCGCCGGTCCGGCGGATGGCGAGATCGACCGCACGGGCGCAATGCTCGTAGACGTCGCCCACCTCGTCGGCCACATCCGGCTTGTAGAAGCTGTCGTGCTGGCCTTCTTCCAGAGCCGGCCCGGTAATGAAAGGAACTTTCTCCTTGAGGATGTCTTCCTCGCCGGTGACGGCGCAATAATGCGCAACCGCATGAGCGAGCCAGACCACGTCGTCCGAGATCATCGTGCGGACGCCCGCGTCCGTGCCGGGCAGCCACCAATGCTGCACGTCGCCTTCGACGAACTGCCGCGCCGCCGCATTGAGGATCTGCGCACGGGCAAGCGCCGGCCGATGGATGAGGAAGGCAAGCGTATCCTGCAGCTGATCGCGGAAACCGAAGGCACCGCTTGCCTGGTAGAAGGCCGAGCGTGCCATGATCCGGCAGCCGAGCGCCTGGTAGGGAAGCCAGTGGTTGATCATGTGGTTGAAGGCGCGATCGGGCGTCTCCACCTTCACGACTCCGGTGAAATCACCCCAGAACGCCTTCGCCGCCTCGAGCGCAGCGTCGAAACTGTCCGCCCTGAGTTCCTCCAGCACCGCCTGCACCTGATCGGAATTGTCGGCATCACCGAGGAAGAAGGTGACCTGTCGCTCCACCCCCGCCTCGATGGTCAGATCCGTCGCGAGCGCCGCGCAGGCATCCCCGTCCACATCCGTCGATCCGGTTAGCTCGGCGCCGGCGATCACTGCCTGCGGGGCGAGGATTCCTCCGGCCCGGCCAAGGAATTCCCGCCGGCTTGCCGTATAGCCGGCGATATCTCCGTCGCTGGCGAAGAACGCGCACCGGCCCGGATAGTCGATGCTGTAGGGATTGGTGGCGACGAGCGTCTTCGCGCTTTCGTCCCACTCACTGAGGACGAAGGGCGCGGTACGGCTGCGATTGTTGCCGAGCACCCACTCCGCATAGCCGTAGACGCGCAGCTTGCGTGCGGCCGAACTGCGGTTGCGGATCGTCAGCCGGACGAGCTTGGCCGGCAGGCTCCTGTGGACCGTATGCATGGCCTCGATCTCGAGCTCGTCCTGCGTGCTGAGAAAGCGCGAATAGCCGAGGCCGTGACGGGTCTCGAACCGGGCGGACTTGCGTCGCGACAGTGCGGCATAGGGCGTCAGCACCGCGCCGCTTTCCATGTCGCGCACGAAGATCGCCTCGCCCGGACGATTGACGACCGCGTCGTTGCTCCAGGGCGTCAACTGATAGTCGCGGGAATTGCGGCTCCAGGAGAAGGCCGCACCTTCGGCGGAGATATGGAAGCCGAATTGGTCGTTGGAGATGACGTTGATCCAGGGTTGCGGCGTCGCCTCGCCTCCGCGCAGCCGCACGGCATATTCGCGGCCGTCCTCGGCAAAGCCGCCGAAACCGTTCCAGTAATCCAGGTCGCCGCCGTCGAGTTCGACCGCCATCGGCTCGTCGGTCTCCCGTATCACCGGCAGCAGCATCTCGGCGCCCTCCTCCTTCTTCTCGGAAGGTTTGGAGTAGAGCGATGTGGCGCGGGCTATCTGATCCGAGATCGTGCCGTTGCGGGCATGGAAGACGGCTCGCGAAGCCGAGATCAGGGTCGACCAGGTTTCCGGTTCCATCAGGTCCCGGCGCACCGCAAAGATGTGCTGGCGCGGGCCGTCGGAAAGGCCGCGAAGCCTCAAATTCTCGCACATGGAGTCGAGCGTGTGCTGCAGATCCTGCGCATAGGAGGAGGCGCGCTCGTTGACCACCACCAGATCGGCGGTGATGCCGCGAGCTCTCAGATATTCCTGCGCCCGCAAGGCCTCGCGGGCGATGCCGAGATCGCCGTCGTCGTTGATCCTGAGGCAGAAGATCGGGAAATCGCCGGAGATCGCCAGCGGCCACAGCGCCGATTGCGAGGCAAGCCCGGTCTTGACGGTCTCCGTATCGGCGCGAAGGTGCATATCCGGATAGACGAGATAGCGGCCGAGCATCTGGAAGCTCGCGGCCTCCTTCGAGGTGATCCCGACATGGCGCATCTGCACCTGGCTGCGGGTCCAGGCATGGATGAGCTCGTGATTGAAGGTTTCCGGATGCCGGTAGCGGTCGATCGCCCGATCGACGCCTTCCCTGTCCGGGGCGGCGATCGTCCAGAAGATGACGCTCACCTTCTTGCCCGCCGGCACGCGTACGACGCGACGCAGCGACACGATCGGATCGAGCGTGAAGCCGTCGGTGCCGGAAAGCGTGGCGCCCGGGTCGAATGCGGCCGCCTCGGCAATCGTGCGGCCCTGGCCGAGGAAGCGCCGGCGATCGGTCTCCGCCTGCGTGTGGCGATCGCTGCCGGCATTGTCTGTGACGAGATGGGCGACCTCGATGTCCGGATCGCCAGGGCTGCGCTTGTTGCGCGAGACCCATATCACGTCTCCGTGACGGCTGATCTCGGTGCGGATGAACATTTTCGAGAAGGTCGGGTGCGAGCTGTCGGCATCGTCCATGGCGAGCACGGGCTCGGCATATGACGTCACCTCGATGAACCGGTCTTCCGTGCCCGTGTTGAGCAGGATAACCCGACGGCCTTCGGCATCGTGCTCGGTGGCGACGATGCATTCCACCTCGCTTGTCAGATCGCCGACGGTCTTGACGTATTCGGCCTTGTCGTCGCCGAAGCGGGTAACGGTCTTTTCGCCCGGCGCACGCCGCGGCTCGGCCGTCGCCGACCACCAGTCGCCCGTCACCGTGTCGCGCAGGAAGATGAAGGTCCCCGTCCTGTCCTCCACCGGGTCCGGAGTCCATCTCGTGACCGCCTGACCGTTCCAGCGGGCATAGCCCGCCCCTGTCGCCGTCAGCATGACGGAGTAGTGACCGTTCGACAGAAGAACCGTCTCGCGATCCTGGTTGATCGGGTCTTCGACGACGCGGACTTCGGGGCGCAGGAGATCGGCCTGGCCCTTGCCCAGCGCTTCCGGCTCGCGCTTGGCGGCCATGACCGGGATGTCGCGCGGCGCCTTCTCCTGCAGGAGGAGTTCGGCGGCCTCGATGACGGGGTCGGCATGGAACCACTCGCGCAGCTGCCCGTTGAAGACGACATTGGCGACCGCGGCGACCGACATGCCGTGATGATGGGCATAGTAGTTGCGCACGACGGCGCATTTCTGGCCTTCCGGCACGCGCGTCGGCGTGAAGTCGACGGCGTCGTGATAGCCGTAGGCCCCAAGGGCGCCGACCTCCCGGAGCCGCGCCAGATTGGCGAGCGCCGATTTCGGATCGTACATGCAGGCGAGAATGGACGCGTAAGGTGCGATGACGGCATTCTGCCCGAGGCCGCGCTTCAGACCCAGCGTCGGCACGCCGAAGTTCGTATACTGGTAGGTCAGCTCGTGGTCGCGCGCATTGAACGCCGCCTCGGAAATGCCCCAGGGCGTCCCGAGCCGACGGCCGTGATTGATCTGCTCCTGGACCACCAGATTGTTGGTCTGGTTGAGGATGCCGCCCTGCCGCTCCTGCATGACGAGCGGCGGCATCAGATATTCGAACATCGAACCCGACCAGGAGACGAGCGCACCGCGCGCGCCGATCGGCACGATCGGACGGCCGAGCTTGTACCAGTGCTCGGTCGGCAGATCCCCCTTGGCGATCGCGAAAAGGCTCGTCAGCCGCGCCTCGGAGGCGAGCAGATCGTAGCATGCCTCGTCGAGCTCGTTGGCGTTGACCCGGTAGCCGATCGACAGCAGCCGCCGCTCCGGCCGGAACAGGAAGCTGAAGTCCATCGAGAAGGCGATGTCGCGTGCGCGCTCCTTGAGCACCAGCAGACGCTGGCGCAGAGCCTCGATGGCACCGAGGTCGAAGACGCCGTCCGCGATATGGGCCTCGCAGGCGGCCACCAGCGAACCCGCCCATGTCGCCACTTCGCCGCTGGGGACGGTGCGCACCTCATGGTCGAGATTGACCGTCAGCTTGTGCATGTCGCGTGCGAGCACCGCGAGGTTGATCACCCGGATGGAGGCGAATTCGCGCTCGCGCTTGACCGCTGCAAGCGCATTCTGGAAGCCGGCGATGCGCTCCTCGATCAGGCGCCTCAGCGGCCGAACGGTCTTGCGGTCGTCGGGAAGCTCGCTCAACACCTCCTTGAGGATCGCCGCGACGTCGCCGATGCCGTCGAGATTGCCCTGGACGTGGGCGGATGGCGCTTCGGCCCATTCGCGGCACATGGACGAGACCGCGATCAGGTGTCCGGCGAGGTTGCCGCTGTCGACCGAGGAGACATAACGCGGCTCCATCGGTTCGAGCCCGCGCGTGCGATACCAGTTGAAGAGATGGCCGCGATATTTCGGCATGCGGTCGATCGTGGCGATCGTCTGCTCGAGGCGCGTGATCGTCTCCTCGAAACCGATCCAGCCGAAGGAGCGCGCCGACATGACCGACAGGAGATAGACGCCGATATTCGTCGGCGAGGTTCGCTCCGCGAGTACCGGCTGCGGCGTTTCCTGGAAGTTGTCCGGCGGCAGGAAGTTCTGCTCGGCGGTGACGAACGCCTCGAAGTAGCGCCATGTCCGCCGGGCGATCTTGCGCATCTCCTCGATCGCCTCCTCGGAAACGGCGAGCTGGTCTTCGGTCTCGGCGGACTGGCTCACGAACCAGGCGACCGCGGGCGAGGCGGCCCAGATAAGGGCGAAGGGCAGCCCGATGAAGGGCAGCCCCGTATCGGAGATGGCGGCAAGCGCCAGCGACACCAGCGCAAGCGCCGGTGCCGTCCACATTGCGCGGAAGTAGTCGCCGATCGAACCGTGGCCGGCGCTCTGCACCTGCGCGGCGGTGCGCCATTCGAGCATCAGCTTGCGGCTGACGAAGGTGCGATAGAGCGAGCGCACGATCGCATCCGCCATCATCGCCGCATTGTGCGCGATGAAGACGATGCGCAACGCGACCTGCGCGTTGGCGGCGCGGATGTCCGACAGCACCGTGTGGAGATGCGCACGCGCGACGATGTCGTTGCGCCGCGGCATGATCCCGGAGATCAGCGACAGCGTCGGCGCGACGAACAGGCTGAAAATCAGCACGAGCTGCCAGATCAGCGCCGGGGTCGGCTCCATGTAGTACCAGCCCATGACCGAGGCGGCGAGCCAGGCGACGGGAATGAGCGAGCGGCGCAGGTTGTCGTACATCTTCCAGCGCCCGAGCATCGAAAGGCCGTTCTTCGGATTGAAGATATACGGCAGGAGCTGCCAGTCGCCTCGCGCCCAACGATGCTGGCGCGACATCTCGACCTCGTAGCGGATCGGAAAATCCTCGACGAGCTCGATGTCGGTCACCAGCGCGCAACGCGCATAGGAACCTTCGAGAAGGTCGTGGCTGAGCACCGCATTTTCTTCGATCCTGCTCTTGAGAGCAGCCTCGAAGGCGTCGACATGATAGAGGCCCTTGCCGGTGAAGCTGCCTTCGCCGGCAATGTCCTGATAGACGTCCGACACGGTGAAGACGTAAGGGTCGATGCCGCGATTGATGGTGAAGATGCGCTGGAAGGCCGAGGCCTCGCTGCCGGTGGTGAGCGACGGCGTCACGCGCGGCTGCAGGAGGCTGTAGCCGGTCACGACCTCCTGTGTCCTCGGATTGACGACCGGCCGGTTGATCGGGTGATAGAGCTTGCCGACGAGCTTGGTCACCGCGTCGCGCATGAGACGCGTGTCGGAGTCGAGCGTCATCACATATTGCACGCCCTCCGGCACCGTGTTGGCGCCCTGAAGGAAGGAGGTATCGCGGTCGCCGCGAAGCAGCAGATTCAACTCGTGCAGCTTGCCGCGCTTGCGCTCCCATCCCATCCACACGCCCTCGGCCTCGTTGTAGAGGCGGCGGCGGTGCAGCAGGAAGAAGCGCGTCTTGCCGTCATAGGCATAGCGGGCAGAGAGAGACGCGATCTCGCGCTTGGCATATTCGAGAACATCCGTGTCGGCAGGAGCCTCCTCCGACTTGCTGTCGGCCCAATCGCTCAGGAGCGCGAAATAGATCTCGCCGCGCGGATTGGCGAGATAGTGAACCTCGAGGTTGCGCACGAGCTCGTCTACATGATCGCGCTTGGCAATCAGGCAAGGCACCACGACCAGCGTGCGTCCATCCTCGGGTATTCCGTCGAGAAACTCGTAACCGACGAGCCGCGAGGGTTTGGCAAACAGCGTGAAGACCGTGTTGAACAGGCCCATCGCGCCTTCGGAGGCAGGCAGCGCGAAGAGCAGGAGCATGATCAGCTTCGCGCCGCTCGGAATATCCATCGGGCTGACGAAGGCATAGACGACGATCATCGCCAGGATCGTCAAGAGAATGTTCGGCCCGGCTATGGCGAACCAGTCGAGCTTGCGGACCGACCGGATGATGTGCTGGAAGATCGAGGGCGAATAGCCGATCCTCTTCTCGAGTGCCAGGCGCTGCTTGCCGACGAGGAAGGAGCCGACATTCGGCTCCTGCAGAGGCGCTTCGACGGCCGCGGCGGCCTTCGCCTCCTCGACCATCTCGATCGCGATCTTCGTGACTTCATGTTCGCTGTGGCCGGACCGGCGGGCAAGCTTCTCGATCGTGTCGCGATACGTGTTGCGCGATCCGAAATCGAGCGCCGCATAGTCGGACCCTTCGCGCAGCGTCGCATCGATCTTGCTGACGCTTTCGAACCAGACGGCCCAGTCCGTGTCGTCGATCTCGCGCAGGCTGCGGATGATATTGCTCATCGTCGCGTTGCCCGACGACAGGCGGTTCTGCTCCGCTACCAGCGCCTCCTCGACGTCGGTGCCACGCCTCTCCAGCCTCTCCTCGATCCAGGCGATGACGGCACCCGAGCTCTGGGAACCGTCACGCATGCGGTAAAGGAGCTGTGCGATGAAGGTGTTGTCGGCGGCAAGCGCCTCGGACTCCACCAGAAGCGTCCGGCAGCCTTCCGGATCGTTCAGCCGGATGAGCTGGTCCGCGACCTCGTTCGCCTTCCGCCGCATGCCGCGCGAGCGCTCGACGCGGATGGCGATGCGCCTCAGATTTTCGATGAGGACGAAACGCAGGATCGACGGCAGCGCCCACAATTCGCCGATCTTGAGGGTCTCGTGCTCCTGGAAGCCCCCCACCATCGCGGTGATGCTTTCCCGCGTGACGGTACTGTGGGTATGGGCAACGTAGAGCCAGGCAAGGGCCATCGTGCGCGGGATGACGGTTCCGGAGACCGAGAGCGTCGGCAGTTGCCGGTAGAAACGGCGTGGAAAGTCCCGCCGTACCTCCTGGATCGCCTCTTCGACGACGTGGTGGTTGTCGAGCAGCCATTCGGCTGCAGGCGTGATCGAGGCGCCGGCTTCCACGTCGGCCGCGGTCGCCCGGTAGACGCGCAGGATTTCCTTCTCGTTCTCCCGGTGGCGGACGCGAAATTCGAAAGGAAAGAAGCCCGGCAGAGCGGAAGTGCCGTGTTCGGCGAGGCTCGCGCCGCATGCTCGCAGGTCGTCGATCGAGAAATAGGTCGAGCGGATCGAATCGTTGTAGTCGATCTGCTTCGCTTCCGGTTCGCGCGGTAAGTTGGACTGCGTTGTGTTCTGGAGCATGGGTACGGATTCTGGTTCCACTCGGGACTGATCGGCCCGGTTGTCGTTGTTCTGCCGGTGTGGCTGCGACCCCGAGGATGCAGACGGCGCCGGCGCGTTTCTAGACACGGTCATGTGCCCTCCTTCGCCGTCATTGTCCCGGGAAGAGAGTATGGGTGAAGGCAGGCGCCGAACGCAAAGCCGGCGGCGCGCTGGATTTCACGGCCGCGTGGTGCATGAAGATGGCATTTTTTAGCCGTGATGTCAGCAGCTTGCAAGGAATGCGAGCATCGCCCGCAGCCGGCTCCGGAGACCCGTACCGCGAGGAGCCGGACCGGCCGGCGAGCTCCCTCGATTCGATGGATATCTCTGTCAAAGTCCGCCCTTCCTGGTGTAAGCCCATCCGCAGGCTGAGATCCGTAGGCCCTCAACCGGACTTGCTACTGCGACCGATCACCGACCTGTTCGGTGATCCACTCCCGGAAAGCGCGACTGATCGGATTTTCGAGCTTGCCTTCCGGAATGGCGAGATAATAGCTGTTCTCCGTCTGCATCGGTCGATCGAGAACGATCCGCAGGGTGCCTGCGGTAAGTTCCTGCTCGATCAGATAGCGAGGCAAAAGGGCAAAACCGAGACCTGCAGTCGCCGCCTCGATTACCATCGAGAATTGATCGAAGCGGTTGCCGCGATAGGCGCCGTCCTGCTCGACGCCGTTTACCTCGAACCATTGCGCCCAGAGCTTGGGCCGCGTCGCCAGATGCAGCAGCGGGCCGCCGCCGATGTCCGCAGGCGCCTCCACCGGATGCATCGAGAGAAGGGTCGGGCTGGCGGCCGGCACGATGACTTCGCTGCAGAGATAGTTGCAAATGGCGCGCGCCCAGACGGGCTGGCCGTAATGGATCGCGAGGTCGAAGTTCTGCTCTTCGAAGTCGAACGGCTCCGAACGGGAGGCGATATTGACGACGGTGCCCGGGTGGCGCCTCAGGAAATCGGGCAGGCGCGGCACCAGCCAGCGGCTGCCGAAGGTCGGAAGCGATGCGATGGAGAGGCTCGAGTCGGCCCGCGCCGACGCCATGGCGCGCACCATCAGCTCTTCGGTCTGGTTCAGAAGCCGGCGTACCTCCGGCAGGAATTTCTGCCCCGCATCGGAAAGAATGACCCGCTGGCGCACCCGCTCGAAGAGCAGCACGCCCAGCTGGTTTTCGAGATCCTTGATCTGCCGGCTGACGGCGCTCTGCGTGAGATTGAGCTCCGCGGCGGCCTGGGTGAAACTGCCATGGCGCGCCGCGCATTCGAAGGCCTGCAGCGTCGTCACGTCGGGAACCAGTCGGCGGCTCAACTTCATTCCAGCCTCGCATCAACATAGTCAGAAGCAGCGCGATCCAAGCTCACAGCCTTCCGATATGATCAGAATTAAGAATGACCTTGTCCTTCATCCATAGCGCGAGGCGAGCCCCAGTGAAAGAGAATAGTTTCGTATCCGCCGACGATATCCGCTCGGCCTTTTCCGCTGCGATGTCGTTGATGTACCGCGAAGAAGTACCGGCCTACGGCACGCTGATGGAGCTCGTCGCAAGGGTCAACGGCGAAACGCTCTCCGCCGACTCCACCCTCAAGGAGAGGCTGGAGGCGACGGATTCGCTCGAACGCATTTCCGAGGAGCGTCACGGCGCGATCCGCCTCGGCACGCCGGCGGAGCTTTCGATGATGCGCCGTGTATTTGCCGTGATGGGCATGTATCCGGTCGGCTACTACGATCTGTCGACCGCCGGGGTGCCGGTCCACTCCACGGCCTTCCGGCCGGTTGGAGACGCGGCCCTGAAGCGCAACCCCTTCCGCGTCTTCACCTCGCTTCTGAGGCTCGACCTCATTGCCGACGAGGCCCTTCGCGCCGAGGCGGAGGCGATCCTGAAAGAGCGCCGGATCTTCACATCCGGTGCGGTCGATCTTACCGAAAAGGCCGAGCGCGACGGCGGCGTCGACAAGGCCGATGCAGAGCGTTTCGTCGCCGAAGTGCTCGAGACCTTCCGCTGGCACGACGAGGCGAATGTCGGCGCCGACATGTACGAGCGCCTGCACGATGCGCACCGGCTGATCGCCGACGTGGTCTCCTTCAAGGGGCCGCATATCAACCATCTGACGCCACGTACGCTCGACATCGACCGGGTCCAGGCGCTGATGCCGGAATATGGCATTGCCCCGAAGGCCGTGGTCGAAGGGCCGCCGACACGCAAGTGCCCGGTCCTGCTTCGCCAGACCTCCTTCAAGGCGCTCGAAGAGCCGGTTTCCTTCCGTAGCGCCGATGGCGGATGGAGGACCGGCTCGCATACCGCCCGCTTCGGCGAGATCGAGCAGCGCGGCATCGCCTTGACGCCGAAGGGTCGCGGTCTCTACGACCGGCTGCTCGACGAATCGCGCAAGATCGTACGTCCGGCCGCCGATGGTTCAAATGCCAGAGAATACGAAGCGGCCTTGACCCAGGTCTTCGAGGCCTTCCCCGACAGCTGGGCGGAAATCCGGCAGGCGGGCCTCGGCTATTTCAGCTATTCCCTGACGGAGAAGGGCCGGCGGACGAAGCTGCCCGGCCGGCGCGATCTCAATTCCCTGATCGCCGACGGCCTCATTCGGTTCGATCCGATCGTCTATGAGGACTTCCTTCCCGTCAGCGCCGCCGGTATCTTCCAGTCGAACCTCGGCGACGGTGCGCAGCAGGAATTCGAGGCGAGCCCGAACCAGAAGCGCTTCGAGACCGACCTCGGCGTCGCCGTCCTCAACGAATTCGATCACTATGCCGGCATCGAGCAGGCATCGATCGAAGGCTGCCTCAAGGCGCTTACCGCCGCCATGGCAGCGGAGTGATACGCCGGCGATGATTGACGAGCACCATATCGACGCATTGACGAAGCTCCTTGGCGACAAGGGCGTCGTCACGCGTCGGGAGGACATGGAGGCTTACGAGACCGGCGCACGCTACGACCGCGGCCGCGCGGCGGCCGTCCTGCGTCCGGCAACGACGGAAGAGGTCTCGGCCGCCGTCGGTTACTGCGTCCGCAGCGGCATCGCCCTCATCCCCCAGTCGGGCAATACGGGCCTGGTCTCGGGGTCGACGCCGGACGAGTCGGGCAGCGAGGTCGTCGTCAGCCTCGACCGGCTGACCCGCCAGTTTGCGCTCGACGTCGACAATCGCTCAGTGCGCGTCGACGCCGGCTTTCGCCTGTCCGAGCTCAACCGCCGGCTGGAGGAACACGGCCTGTTCTTCCCGATCGATCTCGGCGCCGACCCGCGAATCGGCGGCATGACCGCCACCAATACCGGCGGCTCGCGCTTTCTCAAATATGGCGACGTGCGCCGCAACATGCTGGGTCTGAAAGTGGTCCTCGCCGACCAAGCGGGCACGGTGCTCGACCTCGGCTCGGACCTGCGCAAGAACAATACCGGCATCGACTGGAAGCAGATCTTCATCGGCACCTCGGGCGCCTTCGGCATCGTCACCGAATGCGTGCTCAATCTCGAGCGCCTGCCGAAGCAGACGGCGACCGCCTTCCTCGTGCCGGCGAGCGGCGCGCATGTCCTGCCGCTCCTGAAGGCCATGGAAGAGCGGCTCGGCGCCTATCTCTCGGCCTTCGAGGGAATGTCGGCGAACGCGATCGCCGCGGCCTTCGCCCATGTGCCGGCGCTGAAGAACCCCTTCCAGGGCGGCAAGGTCCCCGACTACGTGATCCTTGCCGAGATCTCCCGCACCTCGAGCCCGCGTGAGGGCGAGCAGCCGCTCGACGCGGTTCTCGAAAGCGTGCTCGCGGAGATATGGGAAATGGATGAGGCGCCGCTTGCCGATGCACTCGTCGGCCCGCCGCACGAGATCTGGGCGTTGCGCCATGCGCTTTCGGAGGGCGTAAAACACCTCGGCAAGCTGATCGCCTTCGATCTCTCCTTCCGCAGGGGTGACATCATGGTCTTCTGCGACCATATGAAGGCGGAAATGCCGGAAAAATTTCCGGGCGTCACGGTCTGCGATTTCGGCCATATCGGCGACGGCGGCGTTCACTTCAACCTGGTCGTCGCAAAGGATAGTCCGCTACTGGCCGATGCGACCTTCGAGCAGCGTCTGCGCGATTGGGTCTTTGCAGTCGCGGTCGAGCAATATCACGGCAGCTTCAGCGCGGAACATGCGCTCGGCCGCCGCAATCAGGCTTATTACGATCTCTACACGCCGGAAAAATTGAAGAACATGGCGGCCGGCCTCACGACGCTCACCTCGCCGGGCAAGCTCGGCAGCGTGCGCTTCGGTTAGGTCATCGCGCCAGCTACAAGACGGGAGTCACCACATGAACATTGCAGCCAAGAAAATCGACGTCGCGAGCGAGGCAGCCGCGCTCCTCGAGAAAATGGGCGTCGCCAAGGACCTCTACACCGGCGGCGACATGCCGTCCTTCAGCCCGGTCACCGGCGAGAAGATCGCCAGTCTCAAGACCGTGTCTGCCGCTGAAGCCGCCAGGAAGATCGAGAAGGCCGACGAGGCTTTCCGCGTCTGGCGTCTCGTGCCGGCGCCGAAGCGCGGCGAGCTCGTCCGGCTTCTCGGCGAGGAGCTGCGCGCCTTCAAGGCCGATCTCGGCCGCCTCGTCTCGATCGAAGCCGGCAAGATCCCGTCCGAGGGCCTCGGCGAAGTGCAGGAGATGATCGATATCTGCGATTTCGCCGTCGGCCTTTCCCGCCAGCTCTACGGCCTGACGATCGCCACCGAGCGTCCCGGTCACCGGATGATGGAAACCTGGCACCCGCTCGGTGTCGTCGGCATCATTTCCGCCTTCAACTTCCCCGTCGCGGTCTGGTCGTGGAATGCGGCGCTCGCGCTCGTCTGCGGTGACGCCGTCGTCTGGAAGCCGTCGGAAAAGACGCCGCTCACCGCGCTCGCCTGCCAGGCGATCCTGGAACGCGCCATCGCCCGTTTCGGCGACGCTCCGGAAGGCCTGTCGCAGGTTCTGATCGGCGACCGTGCGATCGGCGAGGCTCTCGTCGACCATCCGAAGGTGCCGCTGGTCTCGGCGACCGGCTCCACCCGCATGGGCCGCGAGGTCGGTCCGCGGCTTGCCAAGCGCTTTGCCCGTGCGATCCTGGAACTCGGCGGCAACAATGCGGGCATCGTCTGCCCGTCCGCCGACCTCGACATGGCGCTGCGCGCCATTGCTTTCGGGGCCATGGGCACCGCCGGCCAGCGCTGCACGACCCTGCGTCGCCTCTTCGTCCATGAAAGCGTCTACGACCAGCTCGTGCCGCGCCTGAAGAAGGCCTATCAGTCGGTCTCCGTCGGCAACCCGCTGGAATCGGCCGCACTCGTCGGGCCGCTCGTCGACAAGGCGGCCTTCGACGGGATGCAGAAGGCGATCGCCGAGGCAAAGAGCCATGGCGGTGCCGTCACCGGCGGCGAGCGCGTCGATCTCGGCCACGAGAACGGCTATTACGTCAAGCCGGCACTGGTCGAAATGCCGAAGCAGGAAGGCCCGGTTCTCGAAGAAACCTTCGCGCCGATCCTCTACGTCATGAAGTACAGCGACTTCGACGCCGTGCTCGCCGAGCACAATGCGGTTGCCGCCGGGCTTTCCTCCTCGATCTTCACCCGTGACATGCAGGAATCGGAACGTTTCCTCGCAGCCGACGGCTCGGATTGCGGCATCGCCAACGTCAATATCGGTACCTCCGGCGCCGAGATCGGTGGCGCGTTCGGCGGCGAAAAGGAGACCGGCGGCGGCCGCGAATCCGGCTCCGACGCCTGGAAGGCCTATATGCGGCGCGCCACCAACACGGTGAACTATTCGAAGGCTCTGCCGCTGGCGCAGGGCGTCTCTTTCGACATCGAATAATCGAACAGGATCGGCCATGACCATCAATACAACGGTCAAGGAGGCGGGCTTTCAGCCCGCCTCGCGGATTTCCTCGATCGGCGTTTCGGAAATCCTGAAGATCGGCGCCCGCGCTGCCGCCATGAAGCGCGAAGGCAAGCCGGTGATCATCCTCGGCGCCGGCGAGCCGGATTTCGACACGCCGGAACACGTGAAGCAGGCCGCCTCGGATGCGATCCACCGCGGCGAAACGAAATACACCGCACTCGACGGCACGCCGGAATTGAAGAAGGCGATCCGCGAGAAATTCCAGCGCGAGAACGCGCTGGCCTACGAGCTGGACGAGATCACGGTCGCGACCGGCGCCAAGCAGATCCTCTTCAACGCCATGATGGCGTCGCTCGATCCGGGCGACGAGGTCATCATTCCGACGCCCTATTGGACCTCCTATTCGGACATTGTCCAGATCTGCGAGGGCAAGCCCGTTCTGATCGCCTGCGACGCCTCTTCCGGCTTCCGCCTGACGGCGGAAAAGCTGGAGGCGGCCATCACGCCGCGGACCCGGTGGGTGCTCTTGAACTCGCCCTCCAACCCGTCGGGCGCCGCCTACAGTGCGGCCGACTACCGGCCGCTGCTCGAGGTACTTCTGAGGCACCCGCATGTCTGGCTGCTCGTCGACGACATGTATGAGCACATCGTCTATGACGGTTTCCGCTTCGTCACCCCGGCGCAGCTGGAGCCGGGCCTGAAGAACCGCACGCTGACCGTAAACGGCGTTTCGAAGGCCTATGCGATGACCGGCTGGCGGATCGGCTATGCCGGCGGCCCGCGCGAGCTCATCAAGGCGATGGCCGTCGTCCAGAGCCAGGCGACCTCCTGCCCCTCTTCGATAAGCCAGGCGGCTTCGGTCGCGGCGCTGAACGGACCGCAGGACTTCCTGAAAGAACGGACAGCCAGCTTCCAGAGCCGCCGCGATCTCGTGGTCGACGGCCTGAACGCGATCGACGGCCTCGACTGCCGCGTTCCCGAGGGCGCCTTCTACACTTTCTCCGGCTGCGCCGGCGTTCTCGGCAAGGTGACGCCATCGGGCAAGAGGATCGAGACGGATACGGAATTCTGCGCCTATCTTCTGGAAGACGCCCATGTCGCCGTCGTCCCGGGCTCGGCTTTCGGCCTCTCACCCTTTTTCCGCATTTCCTATGCGACTTCGGAGGCGGAGCTCAAAGAGGCGCTCGAACGCATCGCGGCGGCTTGCGAGCGGCTTTCGTAAGCGAAGGGCGGGAGTCGCCTCAGAAGGCCCCCTCCCCAACCCCTCCCGACAGGTGGGAGGGGCGTTCTCTCCCGGTCAAAACGTCGGCGGCGTACAGGCGCTGATCACTTCGCAGGGCACCGGTCCGATACAGCGAAAGCGGTGCGGGCGCCGGCTTTCGAAATAATAGGCATCGCCCGGTCCGAGGATGCGCCTCTCGTCGTCCACGGTCACTTCCAGCCGGCCTGAAAGCACGATCCCGCCTTCCTCGCCCTCATGCACCAGCGGCACCTTGCCGGTATCCGCGCCCGGCTGGTAGCACTCCTTCAGGATCTGAAGGCTGCGGCCGAAAAGATTGTCGCCGATCTGGCGATAGGAGATCGGTCCCTTGCCGATTTCCACCAGCTCCTCCGCCGCATAGAAAGCCCTGCGCGGCTTCTCCGGCTCGAAGGAGAAGAACTCCGCAAGGCCGATCGGAATGCCGTCGAGGATACGCTTCAATGCGCCGACCGAGGGGTTCGATGCATTCGATTCGATCAACGAGATGGTGGAGTTGGTAACCCCCGCCCGCTTGGCGAGTTCGCGCTGGGAAAGCTTGTGCCTCAGCCGAACATGCCGCAGGCGGTTGCCGATATCGACGCTCATGGCGAACCCCGGTGTTGACCTTGTTTGAAATAGCGAAATTCTAGCAAACTGACCTATGTAAATACAATGGCTTAGATGGCCTTAGAAAAGGACTTGTTCGGAAATCCAAATCATGGCGTCAATCAGCTAACGACAGGAGGATGCCATGAACGCCCACAACAAGCCCAACGCTCCGGTTCTCGACAGCTACTGGATGCCCTTCACCGCCAACCGTCAGTTCAAGGCGGCGCCCCGGCTGCTCGCCGCCGCTGAGGGCATGCACTACACCAGCGTCGACGGCCGGACGGTTCTCGACGGCACCGCCGGCCTCTGGTGCGTGAATGCCGGGCACGGCCGCCGGCAGATCGCCGCCGCGGTCGAGCGGCAGCTTTCGACCATGGACTTCGCGCCGTCCTTCCAGATGGGACATCCGATCGCCTTCGACTTCGCCGAGCGGCTGGCCGAGATTGCGCCCGGCCCGGCCGGTGCCAAGCTCGACCGGGTGTTCTTCACCGGCTCGGGCTCGGAATCCGTGGACACAGCGCTGAAGATCGCACTTGCCTATCAACGTTCGATCGGCCAAGGCACGCGCACCCGCCTCATCGGCCGCGAACGCGGTTATCACGGCGTCGGCTTCGGCGGCATCTCCGTCGGCGGCATCGTCAACAACCGCCGCGTCTTCCCGCAGCTTCCCGGGTCCGACCATCTGCGCCACACCCATGACCCGGCGAAGAACGCCTTCGTCAAAGGGCAGCCGGAGCATGGGGCCGAGCTTGCCGACGACCTCGAAAGGCTCGTGGCGCTCCACGGCGCCGAGACGATCGCCGCCTGCATCGTCGAGCCCGTCGCCGGCTCGACCGGCGTGCTGATCCCGCCGAAGGGCTATCTCGAGCGGCTGCGCGCGATCTGCGACAAGCACGGCATTCTCCTGATTTTCGACGAGGTGATCACCGGTTTCGGCCGGCTCGGTGCGGCCTTCGCGACCGACTATTTCGGCGTCACGCCGGACATCGTCACCACCGCCAAGGGGCTTACCAACGGCGCGATCCCGATGGGCGCTGTCTTTGCCAGCCGCAAGGTGCACGACGCCCTGATGCACGGCCCGGAAGGCCAGATCGAGCTCTTCCACGGCTATACCTATTCCGGACATCCGGCCGCCTGTGCCGCCGGCATCGCCACGCTCGACATCTATCGAGACGAAGGCCTGATGACGCGCGCCGCCGAAATCGAGGGCGACTGGCACGAGGCAATGCATTCCATGAAAGGCCTGCCGCATGTCATCGACATCCGCACCATCGGCCTCATCGCCGGTATCGAGCTCCAGTCGCGCGACGGCGCGCCCGGCGCTCGCGCCTATGACGTTTTCGTCGATTGCTTCGAGCGGGGCCTGCTGATCCGCGTCACCGGCGACATCATCGCCTTCTCGCCGCCTCTGATCGCGGAGAAGCAGCATTTCGGCGAGATCGTCTCGATCCTTGCCGATGCGTTGAAGCGGGTGAAATAGCGGCGCTTGAGATAGTTTAAATGCCCCCTCCCGACGCCTTGGAGGGGGGCATTCTCGCACTCATCCAGGCGCCGCTTCAGCGTATCAGGATGGCCCGCAGATCATTGACATTCGTCCCCGTCGGCCCGGGTACGAACAGGTCGCCGCTGGCCGCGAAGGCCGTCCAGGCGTCATGGCGCGCGAGGTGAGCGCGGGGATCGGCGCCTGCCGCCCGCATCCGGCCGACGCTTGCGCCGTCGGCAAAGGCGCCGGCATTGTCCTCGGATCCGTCGATGCCGTCGGTGTCGGCGGCAAGCGCATCGATACCGCCGATGCCGTCGATGTCGAGCGCGAGCGACAGGAGGAATTCGCTGTTGCGTCCGCCCTTCCCGTAACTTTCGCCGGAGATCGTCACCGTCGTCTCGCCGCCGGAAAGCAGCACGACCGGCTTCGAAAAGGGACGGTTGCACGAGGCCACTTCCCGCGCGAGCGCCGCATGCATACGGCCGATGTCGCGCGCCTCGCCCTCGATCGCATCCGACAGGATCATCGCCTCGATGCCGCTTTCCCGCGCCCGTGCCGCCGCCGCTTCCAGCGAAACGGCCGCCGAGGCGATGACGTGCACTTCGTTACCGCCGAATGCAGCATCGTCGGGCCGGGGTGCCCGCGCCGCTTCGGAAGCGAGATGCGCCGTCACCCGCTCGGGCAGGGCGATAGCGTATCGCGCGACGATCTCGCGCGCTTCTTCGAGACTAGACCGATCGGCCACCGTCGGGCCGGAGGCGACGAAGGCCGGATTGTCGCCGGGCACGTCGGAGACGACGAGGCTCACGACTCGCGCCGGGGCGGCGGCAAGTGCAAGCCGCCCGCCCTTGATCCGCGAGGCATGCTTGCGCACCACATTCATGGCGGAAATCGGCGCTCCGGAGGCAAGCAGCGCCTTGTTGACGGCGATCTCGTCCTCCAGGGTCAAGCCGCCGGGCGGGGCCGGCAAGAGAGCGGAGCCTCCGCCGGAAATGAGCGCCACCACGAGATCATCCGCCGTCAGTCCCCCGACGGTTTCGAGGAGCGCCGAGGACGCGGCAAGCCCCGCCTCGTCCGGCACCGGGTGAGCCGATTGCAGGACCCTGATCCGCTCGCATTTCTCTATGGGCCCGTGGCGGGCAACGACGGCGCCTGCAAGCGGCCCGTCCCAGAGCCGCTCGAAAGCGGCCGCCATCTGGCTCGCGGCCTTGCCGGCGCCGACCACGATCGTGCGGCCCTTCGGCGGCGCCGGAAGGTGCGCCCGAATGGCGGCTTCAGGATCGGCCGCGGCAACGGCGGCCTCGAAAAGCGATATGAGAAAAGGGCGCGGCTCTATTGACGTCATGGAATCAGACCGAAGTTTCTAGATACGGAGGCACCTTGAACGCCGCCTTCGGCCGCCGCAACGTTTTTCGACCGGCCGCCCGAAACTGCAACGCCCGATCGCTCCTTCAGCGGACCTCCGCGCGCGCCCGCGGGCGCGCGTCGTTACGTTCGTGCTGGAACACGGCCGGGGGCAGCGGCGGCAATCCGCGGATGATGTCGGCCCCCTTCTCGCCCATCATGATCGTCGGGCCGTTGGTGTTGCAGGACGGGACCCGCGGCATCACCGAGCTGTCGCAGACGCGCAGCCCCTCGATCCCGCGAACCCTGAGCTCCAGGTCGACCACCGCCGCCGCGTCGGTCCCCATCCTGCAGGTGCCGACCGGGTGGTGGTCGGTCTTGGCGTTGGCGCAGCCATAGTCGAAGAGCTGCTCCTCGGTGCGCACATCCTTGCCCGGCAAACGTTCGTCGAGGACGAAGGGCTTAAGCGCAGGCTGCTGCATGATTTCCCGCGCGATCTTCAAACCTTCGAGCGACATCTGCCGATCGTGCGGATCCTCCCAGTAGTTCGGATCGATCAGGGGCGCGGCCGCCGGGTCGGCCGAGGAGAGCCGGACGGTGCCGCGCGAGCGCGGGTGCAGATAGGCGGAATTGAGTGTGACCCCGGCATTCTTGAGCCGCGCGACGCCGGCCTCGATGCCCGAACCGAGGCCGAGATGGAACTGGATGTCCGGCGAGCGGGCATTCGGATCGGCATACCAGAAGCCGCCGGTCTCGAAGAGAGACGAGGCAACCGGGCCGGAGCGGAAGAGCACATATTGCAGTCCGGCCCAGAGCGTGCGGTGCAGCCTGGCGACGCCGTCGTAAGTGTGATCGCCGGTGCATTCGGAGATGACGAAGAGATCCAGATGATCCTGGAGATTGCCGCCCACACCGGCGAGATCGTGCCTGACCTCGACGCCGACGGATCGAAGGTGATCGGCCGGGCCGATGCCGGACTGCAACAGCAGCTTCGGCGAGCCGATCGCACCCGACGAGACCAGCACCTCGCGATCGGCGCGGATGATCTCGACGCCCCTCTTCGTCGCGACTTCCACCCCGACGGCGCGCCTGCCCTCGAGCACGATGCGCGCGACGCGGGCACCGGTGCGCACCGTCAGATTCGGGCGATCCCTGATCGGCGAGAGATAGGCGAGCGAGGCGGAGGACCGGCGGCGGTTGCGCTGCGTCAGCTGATAGAAGCCGACGCCCGCCTGCTGTTTGCCATTGAAGTCGTGGTTGTAGGGAATGCCGAGTTCCTGCCCGGCGCGGATATAGGCGTCGCAGATCGGTAGCGCCGAAACCGGCATGGAAACGCCGAGCGGGCCACCATAGGAATGATAGTCGTCGGCGAAGCGCTGATTGTCCTCGGCGCGCTTGAAATAGGGAAGCACGCTGCGATAGTCCCAGCCGGCGCAGCCCTCCTCGCTCACCCAGAGGTCGTAATCGGCCGCATTGCCGCGGGTATAGAGCTGCGCATTGATGGAAGAACCGCCGCCGATCACCTTGGCCTGGGTATAGCGCAGCACCCTGCCCTTCATGTGCTTCTGCGGCACCGTGTGCCAGCCCCAACTGGCGACCCCCTTCGTCATCTTGGCGAAGCCGGCCGGCATGTGGAACAGCGGATTCCAGTCGCCGCCGCCGGCTTCGAGCAGCAGCACCCTGACGTCCGGATCCTCGCTCAGACGATTGGCAAGCACGCAGCCGGCCGGACCGGCCCCGGTGATGATGTAGTCGTAGGTCATTCACATGTCCTCAATGTCACGCGCTTCGGGCGCGGTATCAGCTGTCTCGCCATGCCCCTCATCCGCCTGCCGGCGCCTTCTCCCCGCAGGCGGGGAGAAGGGACTCGCGGTGGCCGCATTCGCAACCATGACCGCCGGCGTTTCGGTGGGCACGTCCCCTCTCCCCGCACGCGGGGAGAGGGTTAGGGTGAGGGGCAAATCTCGACGACCGGGTGACGGGAACGCCCGCACACAATTCACAAGCGCCCGATCGACAATCCCCCATCCGCCTGGATCACCGAGCCCGTGGCGAAACCGAACTGCCCGCCGGCAAGCCCGGCGACGATATTGCCGATATCCTCGGGTTCGCCCCAGCGCCGCATCGGCACCAGGCCACTTGCGATCAGCCCGTCGTATTTGCCGGAAACCGCAGCCGTCATGTCCGAGCGGACGATGCCTGGACGGACTTCGAAGACCGCGATGCCGGTCTCGGCGAGCCTCAGCGCCAGGCCCTGGTTGAAGGCCGCAAGGCCTGCCTTGCTCATGCAATAGTCGAGCCGCTCGGGCGACGTCATCGCCGCCGAGACCGAGGTGATGTTGATGATTGAGCGCCGCGCTTGAATCTCGCTCGCGAGCATCGCCTTCAGCACGGCCTGCGTGAAAAACACCGTGCCGCGCAGATTGACGCCGACGATCGTGTCGAAATTCTCCGGCTTCAGATCGAGAAAATCGCCGCGCACGATGGAGGCGATGCCGGCATTGTTGACAAGGCAGTCGATCCGGCCGAATTCCGCGACGGCCGCGTCGACGGTCGTCTGATGGCTCGAAAGGTCGGCCAGATCGGCGCGCAGGAAGATCACCCGGGCGCCGAGCCCGTTGAGTTCGGCGATTACGGGAGCGACACCCTCCGCATCGCCAATGCCGGTGATGGCGATGTCGAAACCGGTCGCCGCGAGCGCCCGGGCGATCCCTAGCCCGATGCCGCGGCGGCCGCCGGTGACGATCGCGACGGGGCGTGCCTTATCGGTCATGACCGCAGATCCTGTTTTACGATATGATCGGCGACACGCAGCGCCTGGGCGGCGACGGTCAGCGCCGGATTGACGGCGGCGGAGGTCGGCAGGAAGCCGGCATCGACGACGAAGAGATTCGGATGATCGAAGGCGCGGCAATAAACGTCGAGCGGCGCCTGGCCGGGATCATTGCCGATCCGGACCGTGCCGCACTGATGCGAAGGCGTCCGCTTGTCGAAGGCCCGCGCGAGCACGACCGGGAAGCCGGCTTTCTTCAGCACCGCCTTCAGCTTGGCGACGAGATCGAGATGGGCCTGCCAGTTGGTGCGCACCCATTTCAGCACAACGCGCTCGCCGTCGACCATGACGCGGCTCTCCGGTGACGGCAGGTCCTCGCTCATGGCGTAGAAGTCGATACCGCGGGCGGACATCCGGTTCAGCAGCCATTCCGGCATGGCCGGCATGTTCGCCTTCAGGATCGCGCCGGAAATGCGGCCGAGAAGCTGGATGTTGCCGAGCGGCGGCCCGCCCGCACCGTCGGAGAGATAGAAATCGTTGAGGCCGAAGGTCTTCTGATAGACCGAATCGTTGCGGTACCAGGGGCTGAGCGCGATGACGGCGCTTGAATTATGGTTCATGAAATTGCGGCCGACCTGATCGGACCGGTTGGCAAGCCCGGTCGGGTTGCTGTCGTCGGCAGAGCGCAGAAGCAGTACGGCCGACTGCACCGCGCCGGCACTGAGAATGACGAGCTTCGGCGAAAGACGGTGCTCTGCCCCGTCCTTGGCGTAGAGCACGGTTTCGATCGCCTTTCCGCCCGGCCCGGTTGCGAGCCGCGTCACCCGCGAGCCGGTCTGCAGCCGCACATTCGGAAATTTCAGAGCCGCCGCCAGCGCCGCCGTTTCGGCATCCATCTTGCCGTCGGATGAGTTCGGATGCGCGTCCCACGGCGTCTTGCCCTTGGCGAGCCAGCGCTCGATATCGACGCCGAGCGGCAGCGAATAGGGATGGAGGCCGATCTCGGCCAGGCGCTCACGGACCATGGCGATCGCAGGCTCGTCCGGCACCGGGCCATGGGGATAGCCGCTCGAATGAGCGGGTTCCGTCGGGTCCTCGCCCAATTTGCCTCGCACTTGGTAAAGCTGCTCTGCCTTGGAATACCACGGCTCGAGCTCCTCATAGGAAAAGGGCCAGGCCGGGGAGACGCCGTCCCGGTGCTGCATTTCCTCGAAATCCTCACGACGGTAGCGGGTCAGCACCGCGCCGTAGAATTTCGAATTGCCGCCGACATTGTAGTAGTTGCCGGGATTGAAGCCGGGGCCGCCCGCCTCGTACCAGGTCTCCTTCGGGCGGAAATGGCCGCGCTGGAAGATCGCCCGCTGGTCGCGATTGACCGGCAGGTCCTCGATATGTGAGCCCGCTTCGAGGATCAGGATCTCGGCGCCCGAGGCGGCGAGGCCTGCAGCGACGGTTGCGCCGCCGACCCCCGATCCGATGATGACGATATCCGGCTGGCTCTCCATCGTCTTCCTCATGCAATCCGCTTTTCGCTTTGCGGGTCGAAGAAGACGGCCTTGTCGAGATTGAAGGCCAGCCGTGACGTCTGTCCCGGCGCAATGCGCGCATCGGCCCTGAGCCTTGCGACGATTTCCTTGCCGCCGAGCCTCGTGACGGCAAAGGTATCGGAGCCGGCCGGCTCGACCACCTCGATCAGGCATTCGCCTTCGGCGACGAATTGAGCATTGCGATCCGCCCCGTCCGGATCGGTGAGCGCTTCCGGACGGATGCCGAAGACCACCTCCCTGCCGGCATAGGCGGAGAGCGCGCCGTTTTGCGGCACGGCTAGTCTCAGGGGTTCGGCATTCGGCCGCTCCAGCGTCACCGAGACTTGAGAGCCTGCGGTTTCTATCTGCGCTTTGAGCAGGTTCATCGCAGGCGATCCCATGAAATCGGCGACGAACATATTGGCGGGGTTGTTGTAGATCTCCGCCGGCGATCCGAATTGCTGCAGGACGCCATCCTTCAGGACGGCGATCTTGGTCGCGAGCGTCATCGCCTCGATCTGGTCGTGCGTCACATAGACGATGGTCGTCTTCATGCGGTGATGCAGCCGCTTGATCTCGGTGCGCATGTCGACGCGCAGCTTCGCGTCGAGGTTCGAGAGCGGCTCGTCGAAGAGGAAGACCTGGGGATTGCGCACCAGCGCCCGGCCCATGGCGACGCGCTGGCGCTGGCCGCCGGAAAGCTGGCTCGGCTTGCGGTCGAGCAGATGGCCGATCTGCAGCATGTCGGCCACCTGCTTGATCGCCTTCTCGCGTTCCTCCTTCGGCACGCCGCGGATCTCCATGCCGAAGGCGATGTTCCCGGCCACCGTCATGTTCGGATAGAGCGCATAGGACTGGAATACCATGGCGATGTCGCGCTTCGACGGGTGCAGCCCCGAAACCGAGCGGCCGTTGATGGCGATGTCGCCCGAGGTGATCGGCTCCAGGCCGGCGATCGTGTTCAGAAGCGTCGACTTGCCGCAACCGGAGGGGCCCACGAGCACGAGGAAGCCGCCTTCTTCGATCTCCAGGTTGATGTCCTTCAAGATCTCGAGAGCGCCGTAGGATTTGCGCAGGTTGGTGATCTTCAGAAACGACATGGCTTATCCTTTCACGGCGCCGGACATCAGTCCGCGGACGAAATAGCGGCCGGACACGATGTAGACGATGAGCGTTGGCAGGGCGGCGAGGATCGCGCCCGCGAAGTGGACATTGTATTCCTTGACCCCCGTGGACGAGCTCACGAGATTGTTGAGAGCCACCGTCATCGGCGTCGAATACGGCCCGGAGAACGAGGCCCCGAACAGGAAGTCGTTCCAGATATTGGTGAACTGCCAGATGACCGAGACGACGATGATCGGCCCTGAGGACGGCAGCAATATCCGCCGGAAGATCTGGAAGAAGCTGGCGCCGTCGATCTGTGCCGCACGCACCAGCTCGGTCGGGAAGGCCTCGTAGTAGTTGCGGAAATAGAGCGTCGTGAAGCCGATACCGTAGACCACATGCACCAGGATCAGACCCCAGATCGAACCGGCGATGCCGAGAATGCCGAGAATGCGCGCCATCGGGATCAGCACGATCTGGAAGGGAATGAAGCACGAGAGAAGCAGCATGCCGAAGAAGATGTTCGCCCCGGGGAAGCGCCATTTCGTCAGCACGTAGCCGTTGAGCGCGCCGATGATCGTCGAAATCGCCACGGCCGGGACGACCATCAGGATCGAATTGATGAAGAAAGGCCGAAGGCCAGTGGGCTGCACGCCGATCTGGGCGGTCGACCAGGCCGAAAGCCACGGTTCGACGGTCCAGGTCCGAGGCAGGTTCAACATGCCGCCCTGCCGGATCTCATCCAGCGGCTTCAGGGAATTCACCAGCATCACATAGAGCGGCAGCAGCGAATAGAGTGCGAAGAGGATCAGCGCCGAATAGATCAGAGCGCGCGTCAGCCGGTTGTGCGAGATGACGTTTTCGGAATTGGGAGCGCCCATCAGCGTTTTCCTCCCCGGACTTCGGAATAGAGATAGGGAACGATGATCGAGAAGATCATCACCAGCATCACGATCGCCGACGAGGCCCCGATCGCCATCTGGTTTCGGGTGAAGGTGTAAGAATACATGAAGGTCGCCGGCAGCTCGGTCGCCTGCCCCGGCCCGCCGCCCGTCAATGCGATGATCAGATCGTAGGCCTTGATGGCAAGGTGGGCGAGTACGACAAAGGCCGAAAGGAAGACCGGCCGCATCAGGGGAATGATGATCCGCCGATAGATGGTTGGGGTCGTCGCCCCGTCGATCTGGGCGGCCTTGATGATCTCGTTGTCGACGCCGCGCAGGCCCGCCAGGAACATCGCCATGATGAAGCCGGTCGACTGCCAGACGGCCGCGATGACGACGCAGTAGATCGCATAGTTGCGGTCCTTGATCCAGTTGAACGAGAAGCTTTCCCAACCCCAGAGATGCATGGTGTTCTCAAGCCCGATACCGGGATCGAGGAACCACTTCCACGCGGTGCCGGTGACGATGAAGGAAAGCGCCATCGGATAGAGATAAATCGGACGAAGGAAACCTTCGGCGCGGATCTTCTGGTCGAGCAGGATCGCCAGCCCGAGACCCAGCACCGAGCAGACCACGATATAGAGAGTCGCGAAGATCGCCAGATTGCTGACCGCGCGCCACCAGTGCGGCAGGGCCCATAACCGGCTGTAATTGCTCAAACCCACGAAGTTGTAGGACGGCAGCATCTTACTGTCCGTCATCGACAGGAAGCCCGTATAGGCTATGAAGCCGTAGACGAACACCAGAACTATGAGAAAGCTGGGGGCGAGCACGAGCTTTGGCAAAAGCTCCTGCAGCCGGTTGCGGCTATCCATGTTTGCTACCACCGTATGTTTCGTTCGTGGAGGGGATTGCCCCTCACCCTAGCCCTCTCCCCGCATGCGGGGAGAGGGGACTGAGGCGTAGCGGCTCAAGCCCTCATCTCAAGGCGAGAGGACGCCGGAGCTCACCGCTTGTCCCTTCTCCCCGCACGCGGGGAGAAGGTCGCGGCAGCGGGATGAGGGGCTTTTCCCCTCCTCGGTGCCTCTACTTCGCAGCCTCGACCGCCGCCACGAGTTCCGTCACCGCCTCTTCCGAGTCGAGTTCGCCGTTGAACTGGCGTGTGACCACGTCGTAGATCGCGTTCTTGACGGCAGCCGGATTGGCATGGCCGTGGGCCATGGAGCCGAAGAGCGTGCCGTTGGTATTTGCTTCCGCGAGGTCCTTGATGCCCTTCTTGCCGCAGGCGTCGAAGTCGGTATCCGGAACGTCGGTGCGGGCGGGAACGGAACCCTTGACGACGTTGAAGGCCGACTGGAAGGCCGGGCTCTCGATTGCCGAGGCCATCTGCAGCTGTGCCGGAACCTTGTCTTCCGAAACCTTGAACATCGCGAACTGGTCGGAATTGAAGGTGACCGAACCTTGCGTTCCGGGGAAGCGCATGCAGACGAAATCGGTGCCGGGCACCTTCTTCGCCTTCAGGAACTCGCCCTTCGCCCAGTCACCCATGAACTGCAGGCCGGCCTTGTTCTCGATGACCATCGCCGAGGCGAGGTTCCAGTCGCGGCCGGAGAAGTTGTCGTCCACATAGGAGCGCAGCTTCGTCATGCGGTCGAAGGCTTCCTTCATCTTGTCGCCGCCGAGCGCCGCCGGATCGAGATCGATGAAAGCCTGCTTGTAGAAGTCGTTGCCCAGCGAAAGAACGACGGCGTCGAAGATCGTCGCGTCCTGCCAGGGCTGGCCGCCATGGGCGACCGGCGTGATGCCCTGCTCTTTGAACTTGTCGAGCAGCGCGATCAGTTCTTCCCAGGTGGTCGGTTCCTTACCGCCGGCCTTGTCGAGGGCGGCCTTGTTGATCCAGACCCAGTTGGTCGAATGGACGTTGACCGGCGCGGCGATCCAGTGTCCGTCATATTTCGAGAACTGCTGCAGTGCCGCCGGAATGACCTTGTCCCAGCCCTCCTTGGAGGCGACCTCGTCCAGATTGCCGAGCGCGCCTTCCTTGGCCCAGTCGAGAATGTCGAAGCCGAGCATCTGCACGGCCGTCGGCGCGTTGCCCGCGGTGACGCGGGCACGAAGCACCGTCATCGCTTCGGTGCCGCCGCCGCCGGCGACCGGCATGTCGGTCCAGCTGATGCCCTTGCTCTCCAGGTCCTTCTTGAGGACGTCGAGGGCCGCGGCTTCGCCGCCGGACGTCCACCAGTGCAGTACTTCCACATTCTCGGCTGCACGCGCAGCTGTCGCCGCCAACATCAGCGCTGCAACAGCAGTCGTCGTCATGAACTTGCGCATCGTTATCCTCCCGTTTGCAAGTTTCCGAAGCGGAACCTCCTCCGCTCTTTTCCGGTGCCGCCCGTTCCCGCGGACGGCTGGCCTGCGACTGACGTCACCCGGCCAATTCAAGACGTTACACCCTTTCGACGATTACGAAACCTCGCCCCTTCCCTTCTTCAGCGCGGCATCCACCAGTTGCTGCGCTGGCCGATATGCATGTTGAGCGTCTTCGTCTCCGTATAGTCCTCGACCGCATGGCGGCCGAGCTCGCGGCCGAGCCCGGATTGCCGGTAGCCGCCGAAAGGCAGCTCCGATGCGCCATCCATGAAGGTGTTCATCCACACAGTGCCGGCGCGTACGCGCCGCCCGATCGTCAGGCAGGTGTCGAAGTCGCGGCTCCAGACCCCGGCGGAAAGCCCGTAATCGATCGAATTGGCGATCCGGATCGCCTCTTCCGTCTTCTCGAAAGTCAAAACGGAGAGAACCGGCCCGAAGACTTCCTCCCGGGCCACCGCCATTTCGGGCCGAACGGCCGACAGAATGGTCGGGGCCATGAACTGTCCCATGCCGAGATCGAGCGTGGTGCCGCCATGGGCTATTCTCGCGCCTTCGTTCGACGCCGAAGAAACATAGCCGGCGATCTTTTGCAGATGCTGCGGCGTGATGATCGCGCCGACCTGCGTTTCAGGGTCGAGCGGATCTCCGACCTTGACCTTGGCCGAGAGGCTGGCGATGCGCGTCGTCACCTCCTCGGCGATATCGCGATGCAGGATCAGCCGCGAGCCGGCATTGCAGCATTCGCCGGCATTGAAATAGGCGCCGAAGACGGCCGCATCGATGAATTCGTCCAGGTTTGCGTCCGGAAAGACGATCTGCGGATTCTTGCCGCCGAGTTCCAGCGAGACCTTCTTCAATGTCTGCGCCGCATTGGCCATGGTCAGCCGGCCGATTCCGGTCGAGCCGGTAAAGGAGACCATGTCGACATGCGGGTGAGTGGTGAGCGGCACGCCGGCCTCCGGCCCCGTGCCGACGATGATGTTCACGACGCCCTGGGGCACGCCGGCCGCTTCCAGAATTTCGCCGAGAACCAGCGTCGAGGCCGAGGTGAGTTCGGAGGGCTTCACCACCGTCGTGCAGCCGGCGGCAAGGGCGAAGGGAAGCTTCTGGCTGACGATCAGGAAAGGGAAGTTCCACGGCGTGATGATCGATACGACGCCGATCGGCTCGCGCAGCACGACGCCGAGCGTACCCTCCCCGAGCGTGTTGTAGCTTTCGCCCGAGAGTTCGCGGGCAAGTGCCGCCGCATAGCGCCAGATGTCGGCGGCGCCCGCCAATTCGCCCTTCGCCTGGCTGATCGGCTTGCCGGATTCGACCGCATCGAGAAAAGCGAGCTCATCCGCGCGCGCGGCAATCATGTCGGCGGCCCTGAGCAGGATCAGCGACCGTTCCGAGGCTGTCATGCGCGGCCACGGACCTTCGTCGAAGGCGCGCCGCGCGGCGGCGATCGCCCGTTCGGCATCCGCTTTCGCCGCCGCCTGATAGCGGCTGACGACGACGCCGTGACCCGGCGCCACGCGCTCGATCGAGCGGCCCTCGGCGCCATCCACCCACTGACCGTCGATCAGCATCCGGAATTCGCGGACCTCGTAATCGCCGAGCGCCTTCGGCCTCACCACCGCCGTCATCACCATTCTCCCTTGAAGCGAGCTTCACGCTTTTCACTGAAGGCGGCTACGCCTTCCTTGAGATCGCCGGTCTTGGCGACGAGGATCGATCCCAACGCTTCCACCGCCGCGCCCTTGTCTTCGCCGCTGGCCGAGGCGATCATCAGCTTCGATATTTCGAGCGCCGCCGGCCCGCGGCCGGCGACCCGCGCGGCGTAGTCGCGCGCCGCCTGCATGACCGCGCCGGTCTCGACCACTGCGTCGATAAGCCCCTCGGCCTTGGCTTCCGCCGCCGAGAACATCTCGCCGCCGAGCACCATGCGGCGAACGATCTGCGCGCCGAAGCGCGCGACCAGGCGCTGCGTGCCCGACCAGCCCGGAACCATGCCGAGGCTCGTCTCCGGCAGGCCGATCTTCACCTGTTTTTCGGCCAGTCGTATATCCGCCGCCGCCGCAAGCTCCAGACCGCCGCCAAGCGCATGGCCGTTGAGTGCCGCGATCACCGGCATGCGCAGCGTGGCGAGCCGTTCGAAAACGCGGTGGCCGAAACGCACCCAATCATGGCCGAAGGCGGCTGGCTCCATGCCGCCCCAGGCCTTGATGTCGCCGCCGGCGGAAAAGGCCTTGCCCTCGCCGGTAAGGATCAGGACGCGCACGTCGCGCTTCGCCTCGGCCGTATCGCAGGCCGCGTCGAGCGCCTTCAGCATGCCGATGTCGAAGGCGTTGAGCTTTTCCGGGCGCGCGACCGTCATGATCGCTATGGGACCGTCGAAATCGATGCGGATGCGTTCGTCAGTCATCGTCGCCTCCCGTGAGGCGGCGCGGCCCCTTGGCGGGCAGCGTCAGGCCGATCGGCCCCTCGCCGAACAGCGCCGGATCCATCGGCTTCAGCGCGTCGGAGACGATAAGCGGAAACTCCGACTGACCAAGGATATCCGTTTCGAGATCGACGCCCGGGGCGATTTCGGTGAGCACCACGCCTTCCAGGGTCAGTTTCATCACGCAGCGCTCGGTGACATAGGTGATGTCCTGCCCCTGCTCGACGGCCCGGCGGCCGGAGAAAGTGACGTGCTCGACCGTGTTGACGAGCTTCTTGAGCTTGCCTTCCTTCTCGATCACGAGCCGCCCGTCGCCGACCGCCAGCTTCGCACCCGCATTGAACATGCCGGAGAAGACGATCTTCTTCGCCCGCGCGGTTATGTCGACGAATCCGCCCGCCCCCGCCGTTACATGCGGGCGGAAGCTGAGCTTCGAGACGTTGACGGAGCCGGTGCGGTCGATCTCCAGGAAGGAGAGCAGAGAAGCATCGAAGCCTGCGCCCTGGAAATAGGTGAACTGGTATGGCGACGGCATGAAGGCGTCCGCATTCGAGGCGCAGCCGAAGGCGAAATCGAGGAGCGGCACGCCGCCGACGGCGCCCTGTTCGATGACCCAGGTCACTGCGCCGTGCAGACCCTCTTCGATGAGGATGCGCGGGACGTTTGCGGAAATGCCGAAACCGAGATTGACCGCACTGCCCGCTTCGAGCTCCTTGGCGACGCGGCGCGCGATCACTTTCTGGATATTGAATTCCGGCAGTCGGAAGCTGTCGAGCGGACGGAATATCTCGCCGGAAATGGCGGGGTCGTAGAGCGTCTGCGTCGCCTGCTTCTGTTCGGGATCCACGACGACATAGTCGACCAGAACGCCCGGTACACGCACATCATGGGGCTTCAGCGAGCCTTCTTTGGCAATGCGTTTCACCTGGGCAATGACGATGCCGCCATTGTTGCGGGCGGCAAGCGCCTGGTCGAGGCCGCCTAGATAGGCGCCCTCGTGCTCATAGGTGAGATTGCCGCGTTCGTCGGCGGTCGTCGCGCGGATGATCGCCACCTGAGGCGCGATCGCCTTGAAATAAAGCCAGTCCTCTCCCTCGAAGGAGATCTTCTTCACCACCGGTTCGGCGGCGGCTGACGCATTCATGGCGCAGCCTTCGCGCGAGGGGTCTACGAAGGTGTCGAGCCCCACCTTGGTCATGACGCCCGGGCGCTTGGCCGCCGCCTCGCGATGCATATCGAAGAGAATGCCCGAGGGAATATTATAGGCGGCCACCTCGTTCGCGCCGATCATCTGCCAGATCAGCGGCGGTTCGGCGCTCGACGGGCCTGAGGGATAGGAGCCGCCGATGATCTTTTTCAGGAGGCCCTTCCTGGCGATATGATCCACACCCTTGATGCCGCTCATGTCGCCGGCGGCGATCGGATGCAGCGTCGTCAGATCGCGCGGGTGTCCGGTCGCATCGAAGCGCTCGCCGATCGCCTTCAGCATCAGGTCCGGGCAGCCAAGCCCACTGGAGGAGGAGACCGAAACGATTGCGCCGTCCGGAATCAAGCCGGCAGCTTCCGCAAGCGAAATATGTTTGCCCGTCATGCGCATCAAAGTCCCGTTTCGATCTCGACGGCACCGCCGGTAGCCGCCGCCTTTACCACCGCAAGCCCGGTGGCGAGCGACCAGACGCCATCCTCGCCGCTCGCCGACGGACGGCCATTGCCCCCGATCGCGGAATGGAATGCCTCGAGCGCCGTCTCGTAGAGATTGCGGTGGTCGAGCGGCAATTCGCTCTCGCCCTCTTCATTGCGCAGCACGACCGTGCCGACAGGCCGCTGCGTCATCACGTTGCGACCGATCAGCGATCCCGCGGTTCCGTGAACTTCGAGACCCGTCTCGGCAAATTTCGTGGTGAAGGCATCGTGAAACTGGGCGATGACGCCGGAGCGGAAGCGGAGCACGCCCATGACTCCGTCCTCGAGTCCTTCCTTGCCCATGCCGGCGCTGTGGCTGATCGCGACGGCCTCGATCGGGTCGTCGTTCAGAACAAAGCGCAGCGTGTCGGCGTCGTGCACGGTGATATCGAGAATGACGCCGCCGCCCGCCTCCGGCCTGTCGAGCCGCCAGCCCTGGAGGTGCGGCGGCAGATAGACGGCATGGAAGACCCGCGCCGCGATCGGCCGGCCGATCCGGCCCGCGGCGATCGCTTCCCGCATGGCCCGATGGGTGGCGGCATTGCGCAAGTGATGATTGGTGCCGAGCACGACGCCGGCCTCGCAGGCCTTGAGCACCATTTCACAGCCGTCATTGAGATTCATCGCCAGCGGCTTCTCGCAGAGAACGTGCTTGCCGGCGCGGATCGCCGCGAGCGCCTGATCGTGGTGAAGCTCGTTCGTCGTGGAGATGTAGACGGCGTCCACGTCGGGATCGCCGACGAGATCGTCGACGCTCGTGACAGCCTTTACGATCCCGTTCTCGGCGGCATAGGCCTCTCCTCGTTCCGCGCTCGAACTCATCACCGAGACGACGTCGCCGCCTGCGGCGCGGATGGCGCCGATCACCCATTCGCGCGCGATCGTGCTCGCGCCGATCAGTCCCCAGCGAATCATGACGAAATCTCCTTCACTCTGCGTCCGACGGCAGCACCGCAGCTCTGACGAATGGCGAGCCGGACCGGGCTGACGATCGCTTCCGGCTCGACACGGCCGCTATTGATCTGTTTCAAGAGCAATTCCGCCGCACGCTCGCCCATGCCATGCGGATCGACCGAGACCGTGGTCAGCGCCGGCACCGCGGTCTTGGCCTCGATCACGTCATCGAAACCGATCACCGCGAAATCCTCGCCGGGCTCCAGCCGGCGCGCACGCAGCCCGTCGCAGACGCCGAAGGCGACGGCATCGTTAAAGCAGAGGGCCGCGGTCGGCCGCTCCTTCAGCATCATCGCCTGCTCGATCGCCGTCACCCCGCCGGCGCGCGAGGGCGCCGAACCGATGACCAGGTCGTCTGAGACCTGGAGGCCGGCCTCCCGAAGGGCATCGCCATAGCCGCGCATGCGCGCTTCGAAGACCGCGGTATCGGCGAAGCCTCCGAGGAAGGCGACGCGGCGATGGCCACGCTCGACCAGATGGCGCACGGCGGCAACGGCGCCGGCATGATTGTCCGAAGTCAAAGAGGATACACCGGCGCCGGGAATGTCGCGCACGACGAGCACGACCGGAATGCCGGCGGCAACGAGCGGCGCGAGATCCGCGGCTTCCGTTCCGCGCGCCGGGGATATGATGAGCCCCGACACCCCGTGCTCGCGCATCGAGGCGATGACCTCGCGCTGGCGGTCGAGCTTTTCGCTCGTATTGGCGAGGAACTGCACGAAACCGGCGGCCTGCACGACCTCATCGACGCCGACCGCGAGCTCCGCAAAGAAGCTGTTCGTGAGATCGTTGACGACGATGCCGATGATCTTCGATCTCGCCTGGCGCAGATTGGCGGCGCTGCGATTGTACACGTAGCCGAGCTCACGGATCACTGCATTGACCTTAGCCCTCGTCGATTCGTTGACGAGCGGACTTGCCTGCAGGACGAGCGACACGGTCGACTTCGACACGCCGGCGGCGCGCGCGATGTCGACAACCGTCACCCGCTCCTTCCCCATGAACATCCTCCCCGAATTTCGTCTCTCTCCTCCTTAATAATTGGAACGTTCCAATTACGTCAAGAGGCGCCTGTTCACATTTTTGCCGACGCCCTGGCAACGCACGGCACTGCAGTGCTCCCTTAAGTAGCTGTTATAACTAACCCGAGAGGATTACCTCATCTCGAAAAGACAGCGATTCCCCGAGGGAGCGCCCCTGCTGCAATGAGAGAGTTAAATTTTCGTCTTGTAATTTGGAACGGTCTAAATTATTCGATGCGATGAGTTAGAGGAGGACAAAAAGCCGATGACCAGCGTTTTTCTGCCGCGCCAGGACGGTTCGCTCGAAGAGTACCGGCTTCGGGGCGAACCGATCACCCGACCCCGAGCGGCCCCGACCTTCAACCGCATCGCCTATGCGGCCGCGCATGTGGTTTCCGATCCGCTTCGCGATAGCGATCCCTGGGGCAATCCGGCAATCGACTGGGAAGCGACGATGGCCTTCCGCCATCACCTGTGGGGCCTCGGCTTCCGGATCGCCGAGGCGATGGATACGGCGCAACGCGGCATGGGACTTACATGGGCGGCGGCGCAGGAGCTGATCCGCCGCTCGCTCGCCGAAGCGCGAAGCGTTCCGGGCGCCGATCTCGCCTGCGGCGCCGGCACCGACCACCTTTCGCCGGCCGACGCGCGCTCGATTGACGATGTCATCGCGGCCTATGAGGAGCAGGTCGGCTTCGTCGAAGCCGAGGGCGGCCGCGCGATCATGATGGCGAGCCGGGCGCTCGCGCGCGTGGCGCGCTCCCCCGACGACTACCGGCGTGTCTACGGCCGCATCCTGTCCCAGACCAGGGACAAGGTCGTACTCCACTGGCTGGGCGACATGTTCGACCCGCAGCTCAAAGGCTATTGGGGCTCGGAAAACTTCGGGCAGGCACTCGAAACCGTGCTGGCCATTATCGGCGAGAACAGCGCCAAGGTAGAGGGAATCAAGATTTCGCTGCTCGACAACGCCAAGGAATTGGCGCTGCGCAGCCGGCTACCCGAGGGCGTGCTCTGCTTCACCGGCGACGATTTCAACTATGCGGAACTGATCGAGGGCGACGGCAACACGTACAGCCACGCACTGCTCGGCATCTTCGACGCCGTCGCGCCGTCGGCCTCGAAGGCGCTCGCGGCCCTCGCCGAAGGCGATCTTGCGACCTTTCGCGGCGTCATAGAGCCGACCGTGCCGCTCTCGCGCAAGATCTTCGAGGCGCCGACGCAATATTACAAGGCCGGCGTCGTCTTCCTGGCCTGGCTGAACGGCCACCAACGGCATTTCACCCTGCCTGCCGGCCTGCAATCGGCTCGCGGATTGCTCCACTATGCCGATATCTTCCGCCTGGCGGATCAGGCCAATGTGCTCGACAAGCCGGAGCTGGCTACTGAGCGGATGCACAATCTGCTGGCTGTGCTGGGGGTGGAGCAGGCGTAGATCTCACCTGCCTTCATCGGGCCGGTTGTGCCCCCTCGTCGCCTTCGCGACCTTCTCCCCGCAAGCGGGGCGAAGGGGCGACGGCGCGCGCGGTCCCCCTCCACACCATAGGCGTAGCCGCAATGAGATCGCCCGTGTGGCGCGTCCCCTCCCGCCGCTTGCGGGGAAAGGATCGGGGGCAATCACCCCCTATATTCTCAAAGACAAGACCCTAAGCCGCCAGCCCCTTCTTCGCCAGCATCGCATCCGGGCTCGGCAGCTTGCCGCGGAAGGCCTTGTAGGCGTCTTCCGGATCGACGGACCCGCCGACCGAGTAGATATTGTCCTTCAGTCTGGCCGCCATCGCCGGGTCGAAGGGATCGCCGGTCTCCTCGAAGGCCGCGAATGCATCGGCGTCGAGCACCTCCGACCACATGTAGGAGTAGTAGCCGGCCGAATAGCCGTCGCCGGAGAAGACGTGAAGGAAATGCGGGCTGCGGTGGCGCATGACGATCGACTGCGGCAGGCCGATCTTCTCGAGCGTCGCCGCTTCGAGCGCCATCGGATCGCCGACCGCTTCCGCCGTGTGATAGGCCATGTCGACGAGCGCCGAGGCGGTAAACTCGACCGTCGCGAAACCGGAATTGAACGTCCGCGCCGCCAAGACCTTGTCGAGCAGCGCCTGCGGCATCGGCTCGCCGGTCCTGTAGTGCACCGCATATTTCCTGAGAATGTCCGGCACCGTCAGCCAATGCTCGTAAAGCTGCGAGGGCAGCTCCACGAAATCGCGCGCGACACCGGTACCCGAAACCGAGGGATAGGTGACATTGGAAAGCATGCCGTGCAGCGCATGTCCGAATTCGTGGAAAAGCGTGCGGGCGTCGTCGATCGAGAGGAGCGCCGGCTTGCCCTCGGCGGGCTTGGCGAAGTTGCAGACATTGTACACGATCGGGATTTCGCCAATTGTGCCGTTCCCGAGCTTCAGCCTGTGCTGCGACTGAAAGGAGCTCATCCATGCGCCGGAGCGTTTCGAGGAGCGCGCGAAATAATCGCCGAGGAAAAGGGCCGTAAGTCTGCCTGAGGCGTCGCGTATCTCGAAGACGCGGACGTCCGGGTGATAGGCGGGAACGCCGTTCTTCTCGGTTGCGGTGATGCCGAAGAGGCGGCCGGCGACGGCGAAGCAGGCGTCGATGATCTTCTCCAGCTGCAGATAGGGCTTCAGTTCGCTTTCCGAAAAGCTGAATTTCCGGGCCCTGAATTTTTCCGCATAGTGTCGCCAGTCCCAAGGCATGACCTCGTGGTTGCGGCCCTCTTCGGCAATGAGCGTGGCGAGTTCCGCCTCCTCTTCCCGGGCCCGCGCCACCGCCTTTTCCCATACCTGCATCAGCAGGCCGTTCACGGCTTCAGGCGTCTTCGCCATGGTATTGTCGAGCTTCAGCGCCGCATAATTCTCATAGCCGAGCAGTTTCGCCTTCTCCGCCCGGAGAGCCAGCGTTTCGGCGATGATGCCGCGATTGTCGGTCTCGCCGCCATTTTCGCCGCGCGCCGTCCAGGCCCTGAAAGCCTGTTCGCGCAGTTCCCGCCTTTCGGAGAAGGTCAGGAACGGCTCGATGATCGAACGCGACAGCGTGACCGCATATTTATCTTCCTCGCCGCGCTCGCGCGCAGCCGCCGCCATCGCATCTCTCAGGAAATCCGGAATCCCCGCCAGGTCCTCTTCGCTCGACAGGATGAGCGCCCAGCCCTTCTCGTCGGCGAGAACGTTCTGCCCGAACCTGGCACCGAGGCCGGCGAGCTTCTCGTTGATCGCCGCGAGACGCTCCTGCTCGGGCTTGTCAAGCTTGGCGCCCGCCTTCACGAAGCTCTTCCAGTGCCGTTCCAGAACGCGCATGGCTTCGACATCGAGGCCGAGCTCTTCCCTTTTCTCCCAGAGTGCGTCGATGCGGCCGAAGAGTGCCGGGTTGGTGCCGATCTTCGAATAATGGCGCGACATTTTCGGTGCGATCTCGCGCTCCAGCGCCTGAATCACCTCGTTCGTATGGGCGCCCGCCTTGCTCCAGAAGAGAGCGGAGACGCGCGAAAGTTCATCGCCGGCGATTTCCAGCGTGGCGACGGTGTTGTCGAAGGTGGGCTCCTCCGGATTGTCGGCAATGGCCTCGATCTCCGCCTCGTGACGCGCCAATGCCGCATCGAAGGCAGGCGCGAAATCCTCGTCCATGATCGCCTCGAACCGGGGCAGGCCCTCGTGTCCGGTCCAGTTGACGAGGGCGGGATTGAGCGAAGCGCTGTCGGTCATCAGGATTCCTTTCGAATGCGGGAGCGCGGCGAAAACCGCAAAGCAGGTGCTTGAAGTGGTCGATCGGCGCCGGACCGTCAAGGTTTGCGCAGGGCGAAAAGGCCGGGCGCTGCGTGCCAGACCGCCTGCGGAAAGGCACCGAAAAGAAGCGTTTCCGACATGGTGAAATCCCCGGTTGAGTTCAGCCATTCGAGCGCCGGCGCGCGATTCCGTCAAGCGGAAACAGGGTAGCGGTGACACCGGAGCACGCACAATTCTTTCGCAGACGCAATTTCCCTTGATACGAAGTTGCGCTAAGAACCCGGCCGAGTTTTCACGCGAGAAGGACTATCCATGACTGTGCGCAATCTCTTCCTTCTGCCCGGCGACGGCATCGGCCCGGAAGCCATGGCGGAAGTCCGCAAGATCATCGCTTACATGAATGCCGAGCGAGACGCCGGCTTCGTGACGGACGAGGGGCTTGTGGGTGGCTCGGCCTATGACGCCCATGGCGCGGCGATCTCCGAAGGGGATATGGCGAAGGCGCTTGCCGCCGATGCGGTGCTCTTCGGCGCCGTCGGCGGACCGAAATGGGATGCGGTGCCCTATGAGGTGCGGCCGGAAGCCGGGCTCCTGCGCCTGCGCAAGGACCTCGAGCTTTTCGCCAACCTTCGCCCCGCCATCTGCTACCCGGCGCTTGCCAACGCATCGTCGCTGAAGCCCGAGCTGGTCGAGGGCCTCGACATCCTCATCGTGCGTGAGCTGACGGGCGGCGTCTATTTCGGCGAGCCCAAGGAGATCATCGATCTCGGCAACGGCCAGAAGCGCGGCATCGACACGCAGGTCTACGACACCTACGAGATCGAGCGCATCGCCGGGGTCGCCTTCGAACTCGCCCGCACCCGCAACAATCGCGTCTGCTCGATGGAAAAGCGCAACGTGATGAAGTCGGGCGTGCTCTGGAACCAGGTCGTGACCGAGACGCACAAGGCGAAGTATTCCGACGTCCAGCTCGAGCACATGCTGGCGGATGCCGGCGGCATGCAGCTCGTGCGGCAGCCGAAGCAGTTCGACGTGATCGTCACCGACAACCTTTTCGGCGACATGCTGTCCGACGTCGCCGCCATGCTGACCGGCTCGCTCGGCATGCTGCCCTCCGCCTCGCTCGGCGCACCGGATGGCAAGACCGGCAAGCGCAAGGCGCTTTACGAGCCGGTGCACGGCTCGGCGCCGGACATCGCCGGCAAGGGCGTCGCCAATCCGATCGCCATGATCGCTTCCTTCGCCATGTGCCTGCGCTACTCCTTCAACCTCGTGAAGGAAGCCGACGGCCTGGAGAAGGCGATCGCCAACGTGCTCGATCAGGGCATCCGCACCGGCGACATCATGGCGGAAGGCTGCCGGAAAGTCGGTACGGCCGAGATGGGCGACGCGATCCTCGCCGAGTTCAAGAGCCTTTCGGCCTGACGACTGCGCATTCGCTCGCGCCCGAATAGTCAAACCGCACCTCCGGCCTTGCCGGGGGTGCTTCGCGTTTACGGGGTCTTGATTTTGCCGGCCGAGCCTTCACATCCATAAGGCGAAGGAAGGAGCAAAATGAACCGAGCGCTTTCACTGACCGTCTGGATCTGGCTGATGACGGTCGTCCTCGTCGTCGCCTTCACCCCTTTCGACCCGCATCTTTCCGAATGGGCGCAAGGTCTGCCGAAGGAGATCGTCGGCTTCAACCGCGCCATCACCGATATCGGCACCTTCGCCTGGATGATCTACAGCTCGGCCCTGCTGCTGCTGATCGCCTTCGTCGTCCGCCGATCCTCCGCGCGCGACACCTTGCGGCAGAGGGCGCGCGCGGCGCGCAATCTGTCCGCCTATTTCCTGCTGACGATCGGCACGGCGAGCGCGCTGGTGCATGGCCTGAAATTCCTGATCGGCCGCGCCCGTCCCGAGCTCCTTGCAGATTACGGCCCCTACAGCCTCACGCCGTTTACCGGCGACACGCTGTTCGAAAGCTTCCCGTCGGGACATTCCACGGCGGCCGGCGCCTTCTTCGGCGCCTTCGCGATGGTGATGCCGCAGCTTCGGCCGCTGTTTCTGCTGCTGGCCCTGCTCGTCGGCATCTCGCGCGTCGTGGTCGGCGCGCATTATCCGAGCGATGTCGCCGCCGGCCTGCTGCTTGGGCTCTGGGTCGCGCTGATGATGGCTTTCCTCTTTGCCCGGCAGGGCTGGCTGTTCAAGCGCGGTGCGGCCGGCTGGCCTGTGTTGAGGCATGTGGAGCACAAGGCCGAGGAAAGGGGAGCCGAGTAGATCGAAAAAAGCCGGCGCGGAAGCCGCGCCGGAGTCAGGAGAGCTGTTGAGATGGCGGAATGGGAAACACGCTCCCATCCCGCTCCCGTAAGCCGGCTCACTCCATCGTGTGGATATCCCGGTCCTTCGTCTCGGGCAGGAACAGAAGACCGATCACCAGCGTGATGCCCGCGAAAACGATCGGGTACCAGAGGCCGTAGTAGATATCGCCCTTTGCCGCGCTCATCGCGAAGGCCGTTGCCGGGAGCAGCCCGCCGAACCAACCATTGCCGATATGGTAGGGCAGCGACATGCCGGTATAGCGGATGCGGGTCGGGAAGAGTTCGACGAGCAGCGCCGCAATCGGGCCGTAGACCATCGTCACATAGATGACGAGCACGGTCAGTACGGCAATGATCACCGTCCAGTTGACGCGGGCCGCGTCGGCCACCATCGTGAAGGCGCCGCCCTTGTCTATGCTGTAGACCGCCATTTCGGTGGCGCTGCCGACTTCTTCCTGGGTGAGCAGCTTGTCGGCGACGAGCTTGTCGGCCGGCACCATGGCCTTTTCCCCGGCGCGCACGGCAGCGGCGTCGAGGGCAAGTTCCGGATTGGCAGCGACGAAGGCGTCGAGCTTCGATTCCGGAACCTTGGCAACACCGCGCACCAGCGGATAGCCGGAGGCCTGCAGCGCCATGTTGATCTGCTTGCCGAAAGCCGCTTCCTCGGCCTTGGCCCTGTCGCCGGCCGCAATGGCGTCGAAGCTGGTGATCGTCGTTTCGCCGATCTTCACCGTCGCCGGCGTACCCGCAGCCGCCGTGGTCACGACGTCATAGGGAACCGAGTTCTTGGTCAGGAAGGCGGTGGCGATGTCGCAGGAGGTGGTGAACTTCGCCGTGCCCGTCGGGTTGAACTGGAACTTGCAGTCGCCCGGAGCCGCGGTGACGGTGGCGCGAACGTTCTGCTGCGCTTCCGCAAGCGCGGGGTTGCCGGCCCAGGTCATCGCCTTGAACAGCGGGAAGTAGGTGAGCATGGCAAGCAGGAGGCCCGCCATGATGATCGGCTTGCGGCCGATCTTGTCCGACAGCCAGCCGAAGAAGACGAAAAAGCCTGTGCCGAGAAGGAGCGAGGCGGCAACCATCAGGTTTGCCGACTGGCCGTCGATCTTCAGAATGCTCTGCAGGAAGAACAGCGCGTAGAACTGGCCGGAATACCAGACCACAGCCTGGCCGACGACCGCGCCGAAGAGCGCCAGAAGGGCGATCTTGGCGTTGCGCCACTGGCCGAAAGCTTCCGTCAGCGGCGCCTTCGAACCCTTGCCCTCTTCCTTCATTTTCTTGAAGGCAGGAGACTCGTTCATCTTCAGGCGGATCCAGACGGAGACGCCGAGCAGCACGAAAGAGAGCAGGAAGGGTATGCGCCAGCCCCACTCGGCAAAAGCTTCCTTGCCCAGCATGTACTGGACCAGAAGGATAACCACCAGCGAGAGGAAGAGACCAAGGGTCGCCGTCGTCTGGATCCACGAGGTGAAATAGCCGCGGCGGCCGTGCGGCGCATGCTCTGCCACATAGGTTGCGGCGCCCCCGTATTCACCGCCGAGCGCAAGACCCTGCAGGAGGCGGAGCACGATCAGGATGATCGGAGCCGCAATGCCGATCGAGGCGGCACCGGGCAGGACGCCGACGAGGAAGGTCGACAGGCCCATGATCAGAATGGTGACGAGGAACGTGTATTTGCGGCCGACGAGGTCGCCCAGGCGGCCGAAAACCAGCGCGCCGAACGGCCGGACAAGGAAGCCGGCGGCGAAGGCGAGAAGCGCAAAGATGTTGCGCGTGGTCTCGGGATACTGGCTGAAGAAGGTTGCACCGATATAAACGGCAAGCGAACCGTAAAGATAGAAATCATACCATTCGAAGACGGTACCGAGCGACGAGGCGAAGATGACCTTCTTCTCCTCGCCGGTCATCGGGCCGGCTTTTGTGCCGCCCGCTGTCACGACGTTTGCCATTTTGATATCCTCCACTCCAAAATCGGTCTATTGGAGCGCCCATTCCCCGGTCCGGACATTCCTCCCTGAACGTCGGGTCCCCTTTGACATCCGGGCGTGGTGCGCCTCGCAACAAGATGTCAGAAAAGTGGCACGTGAGGCAGGGATGCTTTGGGCTTATGACTTTCGTCTAATGCCGGGATCCCACGCTCGCGCCCCGCACCTCATGAAGTCTTCCCTCGTGCGGCCGCCAGCGCTGCCTTCCGTGCCGACCACTAGGGAGGCTCCGCGGCTTGACTCTTGCCGAAAAGCCGGTAAGAGCAGCGGCGAACGAGGAAACCGCCATGGGACCGAAGGGTTCGTCCATCGCTGCGCTGAATTTGCCGGCCCATACCGCCGGGCGGATCAGCCATTTCTCGCTCGCGCGCAAAACCACGGCCAAAACGACGACGAAAACCGTCTGACGTCTCTGGCCTCCGCTCTCTCCCCGGTAAGGCCGGGGACAGGAACTTCGCGGTCGCACCGCGCAGTTTCCCCCTCCACCAGACGAGGAGAGACAGAAAGAGAGCTTAGACCATGGGTTTCAAAATTGCTGTCGCAGGCGCCACCGGCAATGTCGGCCGGGAGATGCTGAACATTCTTTCCGAGCGCGGCTTTCCGGCCGACGAAGTGGTGGCGCTCGCCTCCTCGCGCTCGGTCGGCACCGAGGTCTCCTACGGCGACAAGACGCTGAAGGTGACGAACCTCGACACCTATGATTTCTCCGACACCGACATCTGCCTGATGTCGGCCGGCGGCGCCGTCTCGCAGAAATACTCGCCGAAGATCGGCCGGGAGGGTTGCGTCGTCATCGACAATTCCTCGGCCTGGCGCTACGACGCCGATGTTCCGCTGATCGTACCGGAAGTGAACGCGGACGCGATCGCGCAGTTCTCCAAGAAAAACATCATCGCCAATCCGAATTGCTCGACGGCGCAGCTCGTGGTGGCGCTGAAGCCGCTGCACGACCATGCCAAGATCAAGCGCATCGTCGTTTCCACCTATCAGTCGGTTTCCGGCGCCGGCAAGGACGGCATGGACGAGCTCTTCAACCAGACCCGCGCTGTCTTCGTCGCCGATCCGATCGAGAGCAAGAAGTTCACCAAGCGCATCGCCTTCAACGTCATTCCGCACATCGACGTCTTCATGGAGGACGGCTACACCAAGGAAGAGTGGAAGGTACTGGCCGAAACCAAGAAGATGCTCGACCCGAAGATCAAGGTGACCTGCACGGCCGTGCGCGTTCCGGTCTTCATCGGTCATTCGGAATCGGTCAATATCGAATTCGAGAACGAGATCACCGCCGACGAGGCGCGCGAGATCCTGCGTGAAGCGCCGGGCTGCCTGGTCGTCGACAAGCATGAGAACGGCGGCTATGTGACGCCTTACGAATGCGCCGGCGAGGACGCGACCTACATCTCGCGCATCCGCGAGGATGCGACGGTCGAAAACGGCCTCAACATGTGGATCGTCTCGGACAACCTGCGCAAGGGCGCGGCGCTCAACGCGGTGCAGATCGCAGAGCTGCTGATCAACCGCGGCCTGATCAAGCCGCGCAAGCAGGCGGCTTGATCGGCCTCGGCCGGGCAAAACTTTAAGCCCCGCCTGCCTCGTTACGGCGACAGGCGGGGTTCGCAGTTCGTCGGCGGCCAATGGATTCACGTGAAACCATCGTGCCGGCGGCGAGCGGATGACGAAGCGGCATTTCGAAGGCAACAAATTCGGGCAATCGACGGGGTAATCCATGCATAGGGTGAAGAGCGCAGCAGCGGGCCTGGCGGCCCTGATCTCAACCGTAATTCTTCCGGCGGACGCCTCTGCGGCGCAGTGCGGCAATGACGGCAGCGGCTTCTCCGCCTGGCTGTCGGAATTCAAGCGCGAAGCCGCCGGGAACGGCATCAGCCCTTCGGTGATCGACCAGGCACTCGCCAACGTCTCCTACAGCAGGGCGACGATCCGCGCCGATCGCGGCCAGAAGAGCTTCAAGCTGTCGCTCGACCAGTTCATGCAGAAGCGCGGCGGTCAGGTGATCATTTCGCGCGGCAAGAAGCTGCGGGCGCAGAACGCCAAGCTCTTCCAGAGCATCGAGCAGCGCTACGGCGTTCCCGCCGGCCCACTGATCGCCATCTGGGGCATGGAGACCGGCTTCGGCTCGTTCCTGGGCAAGGAACACACGCTTTCCGCCGTCTCGACGCTCGCCTATGATTGTCGCCGCTCCGACTATTTCACCAACCAGCTTTACGCCGCCCTCCAGCTCGTCGAGCGCGGCGACCTCAGCCCGGCCGCCCGCGGGGCGGCGCACGGCGAGATCGGGCAGACGCAATTCCTCCCGGTGAACGTGCTGAAATACGGCGTGGACGGGGACGGCAACGGCCATGTCGACATGGTCCGCTCCAAAGCGGATGCGCTTGCCTCAACCGCAAATTTCTTGCGCGGCCATGGTTGGCAGCCGGGCGGCGGCTATCAGCCGGGCGAGGTCAACTTCGCCGCCATCCAGGGCTGGAATGCCGCCAGCGTCTATCAGCAGGCGATCGCCATCATCGGCGCCGAAATCGACGGCAGGTGACAGTGCGTTTGCCCCTCAGCCCGCTGCCGCGACTTCTCTCCCGCTAGCGGGGGGAGAAGGGACAGGCGGGCGGATGAGGGGCCTGAACGGCGACCGTTACGTTCCCGGTCGGGAAAAATCGCCGGTCTTCGCGTCCATCACCCAGAGCTCGCCGGTCGAGATGTCGAACCATGCGCCGTGGAGACGAAGCTTTCCCTTCGACTCCAGAACGTTCACGCAGGGGAACGTCCTCAGATTGGCGATCGAATTGCGGATCGAGACCCGCTCGAGCGCACGCTGTCGTTCCGCCGGAGTCATCACGTCATTGCTCTGGATCTGCTCGGCGGCCGGTTTCAGGAGGTTCATCCAGCGGCCGATGAAATCGCCCGGGGAGAGGGGCTCGGCGTCCGGGTCGAGTGCCGCCTTGATGCCGCCGCAGCGCCCGTGGCCCATGACCACGATGTTGGTGACCCGCAGCGACTGGACCGCGAATTCGAGCGCGGCCGAGGTCGAATGATAATGTCCGTCCGGTTCATAGGGCGGCATCATGTTGGCGACGTTGCGCACGACGAAGAGTTCTCCCGGGCCGGCATCGAAGATCGTTTCGGGCGCGGCGCGGGAGTCGCAACAGGCGATGACCATCGTCCTCGGTTTCTGACCGCTCTCGGCGAGGGTTTTGTAGCGCTGCTGCTGTTCGGTGAAGCGCCCGCTCATGAAATTGCGGTAGCCGGTCAGAAGATGTTCCGGAAAGCCCTGTATATCCATCGGTAACCCCGTTTCATCCACTCGTTCCTGCTGCATCGTCCTGGTGCTCCTGTCTTTGATCGGAATTCAAGGAAACATGCGGGTAGCGTGTCTGAAAGACGCACCGGGAACCATGAAGCGTCGAACTGTTACAGCGTGCTCCCGCCATCCGAAAGGGCGAAATGCGTCTATGAGGCAATTCTTCCATATCTGACGCTATTTCTTCCGCGCCTGGCTCGGATGCATGAGGCGGCGCATCTGCACCATTGCCATCGGCGTCGCCAGGCTCGATGCATCCTGTTCGAGCGTCAGCTCGTCGGAATCGCGCTTACGGCTTCTCGCAATGATCTCGTAGACGCTGGCGGTCGCCATCTGCAGCGCGCGTTCCTCCGGAAGCCCTTCCAGCAGGCGCGCCAGGAATACGGCCGAGAGCAGATCGCCGGTGCCGTTCGGAGGATTGTCGATCAGGCGGTGCTCGGCAAGCAGCGCATGGCGTCCGGACAGGTAAAGATTGCCCGTGCCGCCGCTCATCATCGGTATCGCCGATGTCACCAGCACGCGTGACGGCCCGAGGTCGACCGCCGCGTCGAGGATGGCCGCATTCGTCTCGAGCGAAGCACCTGCCAACCAGGAAAGCTCGAACCGGTTGGGCGTGGCCAGCGTCGCAAGCGGCAGCAGCAGGTCGCGGATGGCGCTGGCGATCTCCACCGGGACGTAGAGGCCACCCGCATCGCCAAGAATCGGATCGCAGGCATAGAAGAGCGCGGGATTGCGCTGGCGCAGCGCCTTCACGAGGCCGGCAACGACCGCCGCCTGTTCGGGGGAACCCAGATAGCCGGACAGCACCGCGCGCACCTCACCGATCCAGGGCGCAGCGACGAGATCGTCGATGATCGAGCGGAAGTCCTCGTCCGGCATGGTCACCCGCGTCGACCGACCGTGTCCCGGATGCCAGGGAAGCACGACCGTCGGCAGGGCCCAGACCCGGTGGCCGAGCATTTCCAGCGCGAAGACGGCAGCGCGGTTGCCCACCGCGCCGCGCACCACATGACTCGAAATGACGATGACGGCACCGGGCGCGGCAGGCGTGTCGGACATTGGGAGACCCCGTTATTCGCTTTCGAAGTGTGATCGCCCGCCCCTCACGGACTGTCAACTGCCGCTCGTGCAGACCCACGTGACAGAAACTTCGGCGTTTTCGTTCGTTTTTGCGGTTTTTCGGGAAATTTTTGCAAAATCGGCTTCGATTTAAATGGATTTAGGTCGAATCTACGTGATTTTCTCCAAAATCCGGCTCGATTTTGCCGAAATCCATCATAAAAACGGTCGCCATTGGGCATGGTTCTGCTAGGTTCAACCATCATGAGTGGAGAGCGATTTCATGGGCGTGAAGCATAATCCGAAGCGGGACCGGCACATCGATGCGGCCCGGGCGGCAGGGTCCAGATTCGGGGCCGAGACACTGCCACCGGAAATCCTCTTCGGCGGAGCGAGCAACGACGACCTCGACCGTTACACGCCTGAGATGCTGGCGCTCACCGCTGCCCACGCACGCAGCGAACTCGCACGCTGGGACGGCGGCAAGCCGCAGGTCTCGGTGGAGACGGTGGCAGGGGTCGCACCGGGCGGTATCGAGGTTTCGATCATCGCGATCACCGAACGCAACATGCCCTTCCTTTACGATTCGGTGATGGGAGAGGTGACGAGCACCCACCGCGACATCCACCTGGCGATCCATCCGATTCTGGTGATGGAGCCCGGCAAACCCGTGAAGCTGTTCGATCCGGACGAGGAAAGCGCGCCCGAACACCGCGTCAGCCACATTCAAATCCACTTGAGCAGGCTGACTCCGCTGGAGGCACGCTCATTGAGCAAGCGCATCTCGGATGTGCTGGAGCAGGTTCATCAAGCCGTACACGACTGGCCGGCGATGACCGCTCTGCTCGACCAGGCAATGCGGGAGCTCGAGGACTACAACGCTTCCCGCAAGAAGAGCGACCGCGACGAGGCGCTGGCGTTCCTTCGCTGGCTAAGGGATAGCAACTTCACCTTCCTCGGAATGCGGGAATATACCTATTCCGGCAAGGGCGAACGGGCGACGGTCGAGCGCGGCAAGGGCAGGGGCCTCGGCATCCTGTCCAATCCGGACGTGCGGGTCCTGCGCCAGGGCAAGGATGCGGTGCTGACCACCCCGGAAATCCTCGCCTTCCTCGAGGGGCCCGACTTCCTGATCGTCACCAAGGCCAATGTGAAGTCGGTCGTCCACCGGCGTGCCCACATGGACTACATCGGCATCAAGCGTTTCGACGCCTCCGGCAACGTCGTCGGCGAACTGCGCATCGTCGGTCTGTTCACCTCGACGGCCTACACGCGGCAGGCGTCGGAGATCCCGCTGCTCAGGCACAAGATCGAGAAGATCGTCGATCATTTCGGCTATGATCCGCAGAGCCATTCCGGCAAGACGCTGGCCAACACGCTGGAGGCCTATCCGCGCGACGATCTTTTCCAGATCGATATCGGGCTGCTCGCCGCGTTCTGCGAACAGATCAACGAGCTCGGCGACCGGCCGCGGGTGCGGGTGCTGCCGCGCATCGACCACTTCGACCGCTTCGTCTCGGTCATCGTGTTCGTGCCGCGCGAACAATACGATTCCGACGTCCGCGAGAAGATTGGCGACTATCTGAAAACGGTCTATGACGGCCGGGTCTCGGCCTATTACCCGGCCTTTCCCGAAGGCGGGCTTGCACGCGTCCATTTCATCATCGGCCGCTCGGGCGGCAAGACGCCACGGGTTCCCCAGGCGAAGCTCGAAGAGGCGGTCCGCGCCATCGTCACCCGCTGGATCGATCGGTTCAATCTGCTCGCCCGCAAGGAGGGCAAGGAGATATCGGTCGGTGAAGCCTATCAGGCGGCCTTCACACCCGCGGAAGCCTATGCCGACCTCGGAGACATCGCCGCCTGCACGGCCGGCGACCCGATCCGCATCTCCTTCTACCACCGGCACCAGGAGCGGCCGGATACGCTGGAACTGAAGATCTTCCATGCCGACACCCCCGTTTCGCTGTCGCGCCGCGTGCCGCTTCTCGAAAATCTCGGCTTCCGTGTCATCAGCGAGCAGACCTACGACATCGGCGTGCACGTCCATGGGGACGAGCCCCGCGAGGTCGTCCTTCACGACATGGAGCTGATCCATCGCGACGGGCACACGCTCAATCTCGCCAGGATCGGCCCCGCCCTGGAGGAGGCCTTCCTGGCGGCCTGGAACGGCACGACGGAGGACGACAACTTCAACCGGCTGGTCCTGCTTGCCGGGCTCACCGCCCGCGAAATCACGGTGCTGCGCGCCTATGCGCGCTATCTGCGCCAGGCCGGCATCACCTATTCCCAAGGCTATATCGCCGATACTCTGAACAAGTATCCGACGATCGCCGCCGACATCTTCCGCCTCTTCTCCACGCGCATGGATCCGACGACGGAGGGGAAAGCGCGCACCAAGAAGTGCAACGCCTTGCTGTCGGGCATCGAGGAGGCTCTGTCGGCCGTGCCCAGCCTCGACGAGGACAGGATCCTGCGCCGCTACGTCAATGCGGTCCAGTCGACGCTCCGGACGAACTATTTCCAAAAGGACGCCGAAGGCAGGCCGCGCGCGGTTCTTGCCTTCAAGCTCGATCCGAAACAGCTCGAAGGCCTGCCGGAACCGCGGCCTTTCCGCGAGATTTTCGTCTACGGCACGGAAGTGGAAGGCGTCCATCTGCGCTTCGGCAAGGTGGCGCGCGGCGGCCTTCGCTGGTCCGACCGGGCGCAGGATTACCGGACCGAGGTGCTCGGCCTCGTCAAGGCGCAGCAGGTGAAGAACGCCGTCATCGTTCCGGTCGGCGCCAAAGGCGGCTTCTATCCGAAGCAGCTGCCCGTCGGCGGCAGCCGCGACGAGGTCTTCAAGGCGGGAACGGAGGCGTACAAGACCTATATCCGCACGCTGCTCTCCGTCACCGACAATATCGTCGGCCAGGACGTCGTTCCCCCGGAGGACACGCTGCGGCTCGACGGCGACGACCCCTATTTCGTCGTTGCCGCCGACAAGGGAACGGCAACCTTCTCCGACACGGCGAATGCGCTCGCCCAGGAAGCGGACTTCTGGCTGGACGACGCCTTCGCTTCAGGCGGCTCCGCCGGCTACGACCACAAGAAGATGGGAATCACCGCGCGCGGCGCGTGGGAGGCCGTCAAGCGGCACTTCCGCGAAATGGACGTCGACATCCAGACGACGCCCTTCACCGTCGCCGGCGTCGGCGACATGTCGGGCGACGTCTTCGGCAACGGCATGCTGCTTTCGGAAAAGATCCGGCTGATCGCCGCCTTCGACCACCGCGACATCTTCATCGATCCCGAGCCGGATATCGATCTCTCCTTTGCCGAGCGCAAGCGAATGTTCGCGCTTTCGCGCTCCAGCTGGCAGGATTATGACCGTAAGGCGCTCTCGCCCGGCGCGATGATCATTTCGCGTTCGGAAAAACTGGTGACACTCACCCCCGAAGCGATGGCGGCGATCGGCATCGACAAGCCGAAGGCGACGCCCTTCGAGATCATGAGCGCAATCCTGAAGAGCCCGGTCGACCTGCTCTGGTTCGGCGGCATCGGCACCTATGTGCGCGGCACCAACGAGACGGATGCCGAGGTTGGCGACCGTGCCAACGACGCGATCCGCGTCTCCGCCGAGGATGTGCGGGCGCGCGTGATCGGCGAGGGGGCCAATCTCGGCGTCACCCAGAAAGGCCGGATCGGCTTCTCGCTCAATGGCGGGCGTTGCAACTCCGATGCCATCGACAACTCGGCCGGCGTCAATTCCTCCGACGTCGAGGTCAACATCAAGATCGCGCTTGCCTCCGCCATGCGCGAAGGCCGCCTGACCCGGCCCAAGCGCAACACGCTTCTGGCATCGATGACGGACGAGGTGGGACATCTCGTGCTGCGCAACAACTACCAGCAGTCGCTGGCGATCTCGCTCACCGAGATGCAGGGCCTCGCCAACCGCACCCCGCTGGCGCGGCTGATGGCGCGGCTGGAGGCCGACGGCCACCTCAACCGCAAGGTCGAGACCCTGCCGACCGACCAGGCGATGAGCGAGCGCTACCAGGCGGGCCGGCCGCTCACGCGCCCGGAGATCGGCGTGCTGCTCTCCTATGCGAAACTGGTGCTCTTCGACGAGCTGCTCGTCAGCGAGCTTCCGGACGACCCCTATTTCACGGCGACCCTGGAGCGCTACTTCCCCGCAAAGATGCGCAAGGCCTATGCCGGCGACATTCACGGGCACCGGCTGCGCCGCGAAATCATCGCGACCGTACTCGCCAACGAAACGATAAACCGCGGCGGCCCCGCTTTCGTTTCGACGCTGACGGATGCCACCGGCTTCCTCTCCGCCGATGTCGTGAAGGCAGCGGTGCTGGCCCTGGATGGCTTCGATCTGCCGCGCATCTACGGCGAGATCGACGCGCTCGACAACAGGATCAGCGGCGTGATCCAGAACCGGCTCTATCACGAGGTGGGGCGTATCTTTGCGCTCGTCGCCGAACGGGCGCTGCGCACCCGCGCCTCCGAGGGCTCCGTGGCCGAAGCGGTTGCCCGGCTTCGCGACGGGCTGCAGAAGCTGCGCGGCACCATGCGGGCGGCGATATCCAGGGAGGGTGCCGAGGAAGCTCGCCTGAGGGCGGCCGGCTTCATCGAAAACGGCGTGCCGGCAAAGCTTGCCGAGGAAATCGCCGAACTGTCGCTCATGACCCTGGTCCCTGAGATCATGCAGATCGCCACGGTAACCGGCGAGCCGCTGAGCCGCACCGCCCAGGCCTATTTCACCGTCACCGAAAGTCTGAGAATCAACCGCCTGCTGGCGGCCGCCGACCGCGTGCCCGCCACCGAGCAGTTCGAGTCGATGGCGCTCTCGCGGGCGGTCGGCGATATCGGCACCGCACGCCGCGATATCACCATCGCCGCCCTGGTCGAGCATAAGGGCGAGCGAAACCCCGTTCTCGCCTGGCAGGATCGCGATCGCCAACGCGTCGCCACTGTCGGCGACCAGCTGAGGCTCCTGACCGAAAAGGGCGAAACGACGCTCGCCAAGGTCACTGTCGCAGCCGGTCTCCTCAGCGATCTTGCACGCGGCTGGACGAAATGACACAGTCCCTCCGGCCATAACTCGGCCGGAGGAACCAATTCCGCTCCGGTCGAAGGTTGTTCTTCATTGCCCTGCCCGCCGCCCCCGAACGCGGCGCGCTTGCGCAAGTGCCGGGGAGGGATGAAGTGGATATCGCGGCTGGGCGAATGGAGGAGCGGCCTCGGACTTCCCGTCTCGGCATTGCCGGCTGGATGCTGTTCGACTGGGCCGCGCAACCCTTCTTCACCGTGATCACCACCTTCATCTTCGCGCCCTATTTCGTTTCCCGGCTAACGGCCGATCCCGCCCAAGGGCAGGCGGTCTGGGGCTATACGCTGACCATTGCGGGGATCGTGATCGCTCTGCTTTCGCCGGTCCTCGGCGCCATTGCCGATGCGGCCGGCCCGCGAAAGCCGTGGATCGCCTTTTTCGCCGCCGTGAAGATCATCTCGCTCGCCCTGCTCTGGAACGCGGCGCCGGGCTCGTCCCTGATCTATACGGCGGTCTTTCTTGCGCTGGCGACGGTGGCCGCCGAATTTTCCATCGTCTTCAACGATTCGATGATGACGCGGCTCGTGAGCGAAAAGGAAGTGGGGCGCATCTCCAACATCGCCTGGGGCCTCGGCTATCTCGGCGGCATGATCGTGCTGATCGCCGTGGTCGCGCTGATTGCCGGAAGCCCGCAGACCGGCAAGACGGCGATCGGACTCGAACCTCTGTTCGGGCTCGATCCGGCAAAGGGCGAAGACGCCCGCATCACCGGCCCCATTTCCGCCGCCTGGTACATGGTTTTCATCCTGCCAATGTTCCTCTTCACGCCGGACGCGACCAGGGCAACGATGTCGATGGCGAAAGCAACCGCTCGGGGCTTCGAGGAACTGAAGGGCACGCTTGCCGAACTCAAGGAGAGGGCCGGCATCTTGCGGTTCCTGATTGCCCGGATGATCTTCCAGGACGGCGTCAACGGACTGCTCGCGCTCGGCGGCACCTTCGCGGCCGGGATGTTCGGATGGCAAACGATGGAACTCGGGCTCTACGGCATCATCCTGAACGTCGTGGCGATTTTCGGCTGCCTTTATGCGAGCAGGCTCGATGCACGGCTCGGCTCCAAGACGATCGTCATCGCAAGCCTCGTCTCATTGACGATCGCCACGCTCGGCATCGTCTCCACGGGGCCCGGTTTCACGCTCTTCGGGCTTGTCCCGCTTGGCTCGACGGACTCGGGCGGCCTCTTCGGCACCGCCGCCGAAAAGGCCTATATTCTTTACGGCCTGCTCGTCGGCGTCGCCTTCGGGCCGGTCCAGGCCTCGTCCCGATCCTACCTCGCGCGCAGTGTTTCGCCCGACGAAGCCGGGCGCTATTTCGGTCTTTACGCCCTTTCCGGCCGCGCCACCTCGTTCCTGGCGCCCGCCTCGGTCGCGACGATCACGCTTATGACCGGTTCGGCCCGGATCGGCATGATGGCGCTGGTGGCCTTTTTCGCCGTCGGTCTCGTGATCCTCCTGCGGACTCCCTATCCGGCGCACCGGCCGCGATAGGAATGTCGAGCAGGAGGCCGGAGCGGGATGCGGTTTCCTCCGCATCCGGCGTCTTAACGGCTTGGAATCGATCGCGTTCATGTTTCAGGTCGAAACGGCCTAAGGAGGGTTGCAATCTCTCCTCATCCTCATCCCTGTGCTCGTCACAGGGATGAGAGCAGCGCCGCGTCTGCGGCGCGGGAAGCGTTCTTTCAGCCCAAGGACTTGGTCTGGCTGGATTCCTGTGACGGGCACAGGAATGAGGAAATCAAATAAGCCGCGGCGGTATCTTAGGGCCTTAGAGCACTTCCAGGTGTCACGGTTTTCCGCCCGGAAGTGCATTAGACAAAAGGCCTCTAGTGCCGGAAATGCCGCATGCCTGTGAAGACCATCGCGACATTGTGTTCGTCCGCCGCCGCGATCACTTCTTCGTCGCGCATCGAACCACCCGGCTGGATGACGGCGGTTGCGCCGGCCGCGATGGCTGACAGAAGACCGTCGGCGAAGGGGAGGAAGGCTTCCGAGGCGACGGCCGAACCGCGCGTCAGCGGCTCGGCGAGGCCGAGCGCCTTGGCTGCTTCTTCCGCCTTTATGGCAGCGATGCGCGCGGAATCGACGCGGCTCATCTGGCCGGCGCCAATGCCCGCCGTCTGGCCGTCCTTGGCATAGACGATGGCGTTGGACTTGACGTGCTTCGCCACCTTGAAGGCGAACTTCATGTCTTCGAGCTCCTGCGCCGTCGGCGCGCGCCTGGTGACCACCTTGAGCGTCAGGTCCTCTACCATACCGTTGTCGCGCGTCTGGACGAGCACACCGCCGGCGACCGTCTTCGCCGTCAGGCCGGGCGTGCGCGGATCCGGCAGGCCGCCGGTCGCAAGCAGCCGCAGGTTCGGTTTGCGGGCGATGACGGCTTTCGCCTCGTCGCTGACCGACGGCGCGATGATGACCTCGGTGAAGAGTTTGACAATCTCTTCCGCAGTCTCGGCGTCCAGTTCCTGGTTGAGCGCGATGATGCCGCCGAATGCCGAGGTCGAATCGCAGGCGAGCGCCCGGCGATAGGCTTCCGCGAGCGAGGACGCGGTCGCAACGCCGCAGGGATTGGCATGCTTGATGATGGCGCAGGCCGGTGCCTTTTCCGGCAGGAATTCCGCCACCAGTTCGAAGGCGGCATCGGTATCGTTGATGTTGTTGTAGGAGAGCTGCTTGCCCTGCAACAGCGCCGCCGTGGCCACTCCCGGCCGTTTCTCGCCGGTCACGTAGAATCCGGCTTTCTGGTGCGGGTTTTCGCCGTAGCGCATCTCCTCCTCGAGCACGCCGCCGAGAACCCGGTGGCGCGGCATGGGCGTGTCGAGCACCTCGGCAAACCAGTTGGAGATCGCCGCATCATAGGCGGCCGTGCGGGCATAGGCCTTGGCCGCCATCTTCTGGCGGAAGGCGTAGCGCGTCGTCCCGTCTGCGATTTCCTCGAGCAGCGGCGAATAGTCCGCCGGGTCGGTGACGATCGTCACATAGGCATGGTTCTTGGCCGATGCCCGGATCATTGCGGGGCCGCCGATATCGATATTCTCGACCGTCGTCGGATAGTCGCCGCCTTTGGCGCGGACGTCTTCGAAGGGATAGAGATTGATGACGGCGAGATCGATCGCGGTGATGCCGTGCGCGCTCATGGCGTCCGCATGCTCCGCGTCGTCGCGGATCGCGAGAAGACCTCCATGGACGCCGGGGTGAAGCGTCTTGACGCGCCCGTCCATGATTTCCGGAAAGCCGGTCAGCTCCGAGACGTCGCTGACGGGAAGGCCGGCATCGGCAAGCGCCTTGTGCGTACCGCCGGTCGATACCAGCCGTATGCCCTTGTCGTTGAGGGCGCGGGCGAGTTCGACGATGCCCGTCTTGTCGGAGACCGAAAGGAGGGCGGTTTTGATCCGGACCTCGTCCGGGGCGGGGATTTTCTTGGAGGCGACAGCCATCGACCTTGCTCCTTTGGCAGCGCCGGACGCGTGGGCAAGAGGTTCCGGCGATTGGGATGGCTGCCCGTTAGCATAGCTTGTTGCCGGAAGGAACCTTCGGCGCCGCAACAACCGGAAAATAGGCCCGGCGCAGTTTCGACGTCATCCCTCCCGCGTGAAAGTCCACTGGATCTCCGGCTGCGAGGCGGCGGAGAAGGTCACGCTTATCTGCGACGAGGCGCGAACGCCGGAGGGATCGGCGAAGAAGATATCCTCCTCGATCGCGAGCGCACCGTCGCGACAGGCGAAGAGCCATGTCTCTCCGTCGGGCGCCGTCAGATATATCTCGCTCTCGCTGTGCCGGCGCATGCCGATTGCCGGGTGGATGTGGAAACGGGCGACCGCGGCCGCGTCGTCGTCATTTGCCGGATCGCTGCCATCCTCCAGCAGCAGGCGGTCGCGGCCGCGGATCAACCGCCCGCCATTGAGAATTCCGATGTCGCGCTCGTGGATCAGGCCGAAGGGCGCAAGGTAGCCGTCGTGACTCGCTTTGACCTGCTCGATGCTTCCCGGCTCGTCCTTTCTCTCGACCGCGACGCGCGAAGGGCCGCTGATCATGATCGGGCCCAGAAACCGCGACTGCGAAAAGCGGCAGGAAGACGTGTCGTCGACGGTGACGGTGGAATGCGCGGCGGTCGTGCGCGCCATCTGCCTGAATCGTTCGCCGGCGAATTTCGGCGCACCGGAGTTGACGACGAAGCGATTCCTGCCGGAGGACATCTCGAAGGAGAGGCAGCCGGCATGGGCGGTTCGCGACAGGTCGACCGAAAGCGGACGCCCAGTGTCCATGATGATGACCGTATCGCCCATCGACAGGCGTTCGTAATGGGCGTGCGGCAACGACCGGAACGGCTCGCCGGACGTCTCGTCATATCTGAGCACCGAGGCGAGCTCATGGGCGAGAACCGATGTCGCGCCGTTGAAGAGGGCGAGCTCCCCGCTCTGGTGGCGAAAGAAACGCAGCGCCGGATACATGCGGTCGATGCAGGGAATGAGCCTCGAGGGCACGTCGTGGCCGAGATTGACATAGGTCTGGCGCAGCGGAAGCAGATCGAGCAGCAGCTCGAGCCCGGCCCGGGGGTTTCGGGAGAAATGCGCCCCGTCAGGCAGAAGCTGCCGCTCCAGCTCCAGATCCAGATTGCGCGACGCCTTGCGGATAGCCGAAGCCGTAGCCGGCATCGAAACGGAGGCCATGGCGAGTGCCAGGCGAACCCTCAGGCGCGCCTCTCCGTCGGTCACGGTGTCGGCGACATTCCGGAGGTAGCGGACCTGAAGGGCAAGGCTTCTCAGGAAGCGGCGATAGAAACCGTGCTCGGCATTACGCAGCACCACCGGCGAATGGGACAGCCAGGCGATGACGCGCTGCGCGACCACATCCGCTTCCCACGAGATTTCGCCGATGCTTCGGCCATGGCAGCCGATCCAGTCGTCCATGATCTGGCGCAGCCTGATAGAGCCTGCTTCGTCCTGAATCGCCCGCATGTGCCGCAGCCAGCCGAAGGAATGAAGGCGAACCGCGAACTCGTGCGACGGCAGGTCGATTTCGAAAGGCGACTCGCCTTCGGTATCCAGAACGCGGCCGGCGAGCGGAAAGCGACCCGCGAGAATCTCTTCGGCGGCGAAGGGATCGATGGCCCGAAGATCCGTGGGTGCGACGATCAGACGGGCGGGCGTGGAGCCTGCAACGCGCAGCGCCGCCGTCTTCCCGCGCGAAAGCAGGCGCGCCAATCGGCGTTGGCCTTCGCGCAAATACAAATATAGGAGCCTGGTTTTACTGGAAAACGGCATCGGCGCCCGTGGGTTTCCTCTTCAACCGGAGCCGATTCGAGGATCATGCAGAAGATCGGAATCGTGCGGGAAAGATCATTAAATATTTATCAACCCTGTCGCCATTGATAGGCGGGCCGTCCGAGGGCGTCAATTGTCACAGCAAAACAGTCTGTTGATGAGCGCCCTCAGGCTCCCGCACGGCGCAGCACGGCGGCATAAAAGCCATCGAGGCCACCGGCGAAGGGCGGTTCCAGTGGAAGCATCGCAGGTGTCGTGCGGAACTCTCCAAGCGCGGTGATCGCCTTTTCGAGCCCCGGCCAATCGGCTGCGTCGATCGGCACCCGTTCGCATCCGCCGTCGGCGACGACGCGGGCGACGACCTCCTCGCCCTCCAGAGGGTCGAGCGAGCAATTGGAAAAGACGATGAGGCCGCCGGGCTTTACCAGGGTAAGCGCATGCCGCAGCAGCCGTTCCTGCAGCCTGGCAAGCTTCTCGACGTCCGGCGGGCCTTTCGTCCAGAGCACGTCGGGATGCCGCCGGGTGGTGCCCGTCGAGGAGCAGGGGGCGTCGAGAAGGGCCGCGTCAAAGAGCTCTTCCGGCCGGAACTCGGCCATGTCGCTCTCCTTGGTCCGGGCCTCGAAGCCCAGCCGCTCGAGGTTCGCCTTGAGCCGCCGCAACCGGCTTGACGACTGATCGAGCGCGGTCACCTCCGCCCCCGCGAGGACGAGCTGCGCCGTCTTGCCGCCGGGCGCAGCACAGAGATCGACCACCTTTTTCCCGTGGACATCGCCGAAAAGGCGGGCCGGAATGGAAGCGGCCGCGTCCTGGACCCACCAGGCGCCTTCCGAAAAGCCTGAAAGCGACGGGATCGAACCGGAGAAGTCCTGAAGACGAACGGAGCCGGTCGGCAACACGGTGCCAGCGAGCCGTTCCGCCCAGGACGCCGCATCGGATTTCACGGTCACGTCGATGGCGGCGGGTACGAGCTGCGCCTCGGAGATGCGCTCGGCCTGGTCGGGACCGTAACAGGCGACGAGCCTGTCGAAGAACCAGCCGGGCATCGCCGGCACTTGCTGCAGCTTTTCGAGAATTTCGTCCTTTTCACGCGAAAGCCGCCGCAATACGGCGTTGACGAGGCTTGCGAAACGGCGGTTGCGCGGGTCGGACTGGGCCTGTTCCACTGCGAGATCGACCGCCGAATGATCCGGAACGTCGAGATAGAGAATTTGCGCGGCGGCAACGGTCAGCACGTGTTCGAGAGCCCGCGCACCCTCGGGCAGAGGCGTTTGCAGAAGCGAGTCGATGGCCGCGCGAATGCGCGGCAGATGGCGGAGTGCCGAGTTGAGAATGGCGCGCACCAGCGCGCGGTCTGCTTCGCTCAACTCGCGATAGGCCGGGTTCCCGCGCTCCGGATCGAGCATTCCATCGAGCGGCGTCTTGCGGTCCACCACCGCCGCCAGGATCTTGGCAGCCGCCTGGCGGCTCTTCAGGCCCGGTTTGGCCGCGGCATCCGCGCCGGGCCGGGCTCCCCCCGCTCCGGAGCGGTTGCGCTCGCGGGATCGTTTCGGACGTGAATCGTTCTTGTTGTTTTCGGGCATCAGGACCAGGGGCCTTTCGGCGGTTCGGAACCACCGCGACCCCAGCCGGTTCTCGGGACAGAGCGCGATTTGCGCCCTGCATTATCAGGGCGGACCGGCGCCGTCGAGCCCGTGGACGTCTCGCGGGCCATTCTCTCCAGAGCCGCCACCCGGTTCTCCGTGTTCGGATGGGTCGAGAACAGATTGTCCATCCGCTCGCCCGAGAGGGGATTGATGATGAACATATGCGCCGTCGCCGGATTGCGCTCGGCGTCATTGTTAGGGATGACCTGCGCGGCTCCGGCGATTTTGCGAAGCGCCGAGGAAAGCCAGAGTGGATTGCCGCAGATCTCCGCGCCGCGGCGGTCGGCGGAATATTCGCGTGTACGGCTGATCGCCATCTGTACCAGCATGGCCGCGAGCGGGGCGACGATCATCGCGATGAGTACGCCGATGAAGCCGAGCGGATTGTTGTTCTCGCGGTTGCCACCGAAGAAGAAGGCGAAATTGCCAAGCATGGAAATCGCACCGGCGAGCGTCGCCGTCAGTGTCATCGTCAAAGTGTCGCGATACTGGATATGGGCGAGCTCATGCGCCATCACCCCGGCAACTTCCTCGTAGGAAAGCGAATGCAGCAGTCCCGTCGAAGCGGCGACCGCAGCGTTCTCCGGGTTGCGGCCGGTGGCGAAGGCATTCGGCTGGGGGCTGTCGATGACGTAGACGCGCGGCATCGGCAGGCCGGCATTCTTCGCCAGATCGCGGACGATCCCGTAATATTCCGGCGCGCTTCGCTCGTCCACCTCCTGCGCCCGGTACATCCGCAGGACCATCCGGTCGGAATTCCAGTAGGAGAAGAAATTCATGCCCGCGGCGATGACGAGGGCGATCATCATGCCACCGCGGCCGCCGATGACATAGCCGACGGCCATGAAGAGGACGGTCATGAAGGCAAGCAGCATTGCCGTGCGCATGAGGTTCATGAATGAGCTCCAACCATATCGGTGTCCTTTCCGCGCCTCCTGGAAAGCCGCTTGCAGCCGCTTCGTTCCATTCGGTACGCGCAAAGGTTTCACGTGAATCAAGCTTTTCCGTTCACACGGAAGTGCCTATATGATGGGTATAGACGGCCAGCTCTTCAATATCGTTACGGAAACCGCGACCGGTATGCAGAACGACAACGACAATTCTCCCGACCGCCCCAAACGTCCGCTTTCCCCGGCAGCGCTGCGCGCTCTGAAGGAGGCCGAAGAGAGACGACGTGCCGAAGCGCCGAAGGAAATGCCGGCGGAACTCGGCGGACGCGGCGGCCTCGACCCGGCTCGCTTCGGCGATTGGGAGATCAAGGGCCGCGCGATCGATTTCTGAGGGCAGGTCGTTTCTATTTCGTTTCGGTAGCGAATCGAGCGCTGCGTTCGCGGCTGGTAGAGGGCGGGATTGAGCCCCTCATCCTAACCTTCTCCCCGCAATGCACCTTCGCCCCGCTTGCGGGGAGAAGGTGCGGCAGCGGGATGAGTGGCTCTCGCCACCCAGCTCACATCACGCGCGGTTCTGACGATTGGCGATCAGGTCGTCGACGACACCTGGATCTGCGAGCGTCGACGTGTCGCCGAGCGAACCGAAATCGTCCTCGGCGATCTTGCGGAGAATCCGGCGCATGATCTTGCCCGAGCGTGTTTTCGGCAGGCCGGGCGCGAACTGAATCTTGTCCGGCGTCGCGATCGGCCCGATCTCCGAACGGACGTGCTTGACGAGCGCCTGGCGCAGTTCGTCGTCTCCGACCTCGCCGGCCATCAGCGAAACGTAGCAATAGATGCCCTGACCCTTGATCGGATGCGGATAGCCGACGACCGCCGCCTCGGAAACGAGGTTGTGCGAGACGAGCGCCGATTCCACTTCCGCCGTGCCGAGCCGGTGGCCGGAGACGTTCAGCACGTCGTCGACACGGCCGGTGATCCAATAGTAGCCGTCCTCGTCGCGGCGGCAGCCGTCGCCCGTGAAATACTTGCCCTTGTAGGTGGAGAAGTAGGTCTGGATGAAGCGTTCGTGGTCGCCATAGACCGTCCGCATCTGCCCGGGCCAGCTGTCGGTGATGCAAAGGTTGCCGTCGGCCGCGCCCTCTACGACCTTGCCGTCGCTGTCTACGATCTGCGGCTGGACGCCGAAGAAAGGCCGTGTCGCGGAGCCGGGTTTGAGATCGGTGGCCCCCGGCAGCGGCGTGATCAGTATGCCGCCGGTTTCAGTCTGCCACCAGGTATCGACGATAGGGCAACGCTCGTCGCCGACAACGTGATAGTACCACTCCCAGGCTTCCGGATTGATCGGTTCGCCGACCGTTCCGAGCAGGCGCAGCGAAGAGCGTGAGGAGCGCCTGACGAAATCGTCGCCCGCTCCCATCAGCGAGCGGATCGCGGTCGGCGCGGTGTAGAAGATGTTGACCTTGTGCTTGTCGACCACTTCCCAGAATCGTCCCGCGTCGGGGAAGTTCGGCACGCCCTCGAACATCAGCGTCGTCGCCGCGTTGGCGAGCGGCCCGTAGACGATGTAGGAGTGGCCGGTGACCCAGCCGACATCGGCCGTGCACCAGTAGATGTCGCCGTCCCGGTAGTCGAACACGTATTGATGCGTCATCGAAGCGTAGACGAGATAGCCGCCGGTCGTGTGCAGCACGCCCTTCGGCTTGCCGGTAGAGCCGGACGTATAGAGGATGAAGAGCGGGTCCTCCGCGTTCATCTTTTCCGGCGGGCAATGCGGCTCCACCGTCGCGGTCTCCTGATGATACCAGAGATCGCGGCCCGGAGCCCAGCCGACTTTGCCGCCGGTGCGGCGCACGACCAGGACCTTGCTGACCATTACGTGCTGCTTGGCAGCGATGTCGACCGCCGTATCGGTATTCTCCTTGAGCGGAATCGGCTTGCCGCCGCGCAGGCCCTCGTCGCAGGTGATCACGAAGGTGGACTCGCAATCGACGATTCGGCCGGCCAGCGCCTCGGGCGAAAAGCCGCCGAAAACGACCGAATGGATCGCGCCTATGCGCGCGCAGGCGAGCATCGCATAGGCCGCTTCGGGGATCATCGGCATGTAGATGGTGACCCGGTCGCCCTTCTTGACGCCGTGCTTCTTCATGACGTTGGAAAGCCGGCAGACCTTGTCGTACAGCTCGTTATAGGTGATCTTCTTGTCGAGATAGGGATTGTCTCCCTCCCAGATGATCGCCGTCTTTTCGCCGTGCGTCTTCAGATGGCGGTCGATGCAATTGTAGGACACATTGGTCAGCCCGTCTTCGAACCACTTGATCGAGACATCGCCCTCGAAGGAGGTATTCTTGACCTTGGTATAGGGTTCGAACCATTCGATCCGCTTGCCGTGCTCGCCCCAAAACTTCTCCGGATCGGCAACGCTCTCGCGATACCATTCGAGATAGGTGGCATTGTCGAGCAGCGTGCGGTTCCTGGCCGCTTCTAGGACCGGGTAGGTCTTGACGTCCATAATTTTCCTCCCTGCGCATTTCTGGTCAGATCATGGGCGGATACCGGCGGAAAACTGCGCACAGAGTTCCTCATTCCGCCCTGGATCGGCTCCCACCGGTCCTTTGCGACAATTCATAAGCAGGTCGCTTCCGGTCCGCAATTAGACAAAAGCACATTTGAAAGTGAAGAATTGCAATTTCGAGACAAGAACGGTATAGAACCCCCAATTCCCGGAAATGAGTGGTAGACTCCACGGCCCGCGACACCGGCGCGGACGGACAAAAGGACTATATCCATGGCTCAGCAACTGCTTATGCCCAAGGCAACAGCCGTCTGGCTGGTTGACAACACCGCACTCTCGTTCGACCAGATCGCGCAGTTCTGCAAGCTGCACCCGCTCGAGGTCAAGGCGATTGCCGACGGTGAATCGGCGCAGGGTATCAAGGGCCTCGATCCGATCGCTACCGGGCAGCTTTCGCGCGACGAGATTGCACGCGCCGAAGGAAATCCGAATCACAAACTCAAACTTTCGGAGCCGAAGGTCCGCGTCCCGGACTCCAAGCGCAAGGGCCCGCGCTACACGCCGGTCTCCAAGCGTCAGGACCGCCCGAACGCCATTCTGTGGCTGGTCCGCAACCATCCGGAACTGAAGGACGCGCAGATCTCGCGTCTTGTCGGCACGACGAAGGCGACGATCGAGCAGATTCGCGAGCGCACCCACTGGAACTCCGCCAACCTGACGCCGATGGACCCGGTGACTCTCGGCCTCTGCTCGCAGATCGACCTGGACCTGGAGGTCGAGCGCGCCTCCAAGGGGCGCCCGCTTCCTTCCGCAGCCGAGACCGGCGCGACGCTCGAATCCGCGCAGGAGACCGAGAAGCTCGACTACGGCCACGATCGAGAAGAGGAAAAGGAAATCGACGCCGATGCCGTCTTCGCCAAGCTGAAGTCGCTGAAGTCGGACCGCAAGGACGACGAGGAAGACGACTACTGATCGCTTCGCCATCTGCGAGATGAGAAAACCCGGATCGCAACATCCGGGTTTTTTATTGACCGTCGTCGACCGGATCGACGCGGGCGACGCGGATTGGCGCTTTTCATCCGATCCAGAGCATTTGATTCAACGCACTTCGGACGGGAAACCGGTACACACTTTTCCTGGAAGTGCTCTAAGCGCCAATCCCCTTTGACCGCAACAGTTCGGTAATCTCGTCGAGGATCGCCGGATCGTCGATCGTCGCCGGCATCGTCCAGGGCTGGCGGTCGATGATCTTCTGGATCGTCGAGCGCAGGATCTTGCCGGATCGCGTCTTTGGCAGCCGCTTGACGCAGACCGCCGTCCTGAAGGCGGCGACCGGTCCGATGCGCTCGCGCACGAGACCGATGACCTCCTTCTCGATTTCTTCTGTTTCACGGGAAACATTGGCGTTGATGACCAGGAAGCCCGCCGGCACCTGCCCCTTGAGGGGATCGGCGATGCCGATCACGGCGCATTCGGCGACGTCCGGATGGCTGGCGCAAACCTCTTCCATGGCGCCCGTCGACAGCCGGTGTCCCGCAACGTTGATGATGTCGTCGGTCCGCGCCATGATGAAGATATAGCCGTCCTCGTCGAGATAGCCGGCATCCGCCGTTTTGTAGAAGCCGGGATATTCCTCGAGATAGGCCGCATGGAAGCGGTGATCGGCATTCCAGAGCGTCGGCAGGCAGCCGGGCGGCAGCGGCAGCTTGATCACGACATTGCCGAGCGTGCCGGTTTCCACCGGGTGGCCCGCGTCGTCGACGACCTGCACGTCGTAGCCGGGGAGGGGAACCGCCGGGGAACCGTATTTTACCGGCAGGAGGCCGAGACCCAATGGATTGCCGGCGACGGGCCATCCTGTTTCCGTCTGCCACCAGTGATCGATCACCGGAACCTTCAGCGCCCGTTCCGCCCAGCGGATCGTGTCCGGGTCGGCCCGCTCGCCCGCAAGATAGAGCGCCCGGAACCGCGACAGGTCGTAACGGCCTGCATGGGTCGCTTCCGGATCCTCTTTCCGGATCGCTCGCAGCGCCGTCGGCGCGGTGAACATGACCGCGACGCCGTGTTCGGAAATCACGCGCCAATAGGTTCCGGGGTCGGGCGTCCCGACCGGCTTTCCTTCGAAGAGGATCGACGTGCAGCCGTTAAGGAGCGGCCCGTAGACGATGTAGGAATGACCGACCACCCAACCGATGTCGGAAGCCGCCCAGAACACGTCGCCGGCATTGACGCCGAAGAAGTTCTCCATCGACCATTTGAGCGCGACCATATGGCCGCCATTGTCCCGCACGACGCCTTTCGGCTGGCCGGTCGTCCCGGACGTATAGAGGACATAAAGCGGATCGGTGGAGGCAACCGGCGTGCAAGAGGCTTCCTCACCGGCGTCTCTGGCCTGCGCGAGCGCCTCGGCGAAATCGATGTCGCGGCCGCGAATCATCGAGGCGGCGAGCATATCGCGCTGATAGATCAGGCAATGGGCCGGCTTGTGCCTGGCCGTTTCGATCGCCTGATCGAGCAGAGGCTTGTAGGCGACGGTCCGACCGGGCTCCAGCCCGCAGCTTGCCGAGACGACGAGCTTTGCCTGGCAATCATCGATGCGCATGGCGAGTTCGTTGGCGGCAAAGCCGCCGAAAACGACAGAATGCACCGCGCCGATCCGCGCTGCCGCGAGCATGGCGATCGCCGCCTGCGGAATCATCGGCATGTAGATGATGATGCGATCGCCCTTGTCGACGCCCAGCTTGCGGTAGATTGCAGCCATCGCCTTCACATCGGCGAGCAGGTCCGCATAGGAGATCCTCTCGATCCGGCCGGTGACGGGGCTGTCATAGATAAAGGCCGGCTGCTCGCCTAGGCCGGCATCGACATGCCGGTCGAGGCAGTTGTGGCAGGTATTGGTGACGCCGTCCGGAAACCAGTGGCCATAGGTGCCGCCGGCAGGCTCGAAAATGCGCGCCGGCCGCTCGAACCAGTCAATCGCCGATGCGGCATCTGCCCAGAAGCCGTGCGGATCGGCCTTCCACGCGGCATACACTTCGGAATAGCGGCTCGCCATATCCGTTTCCTCCCACTCGCTCTCCGGACGAGAAGCCCGGTTCCTCCACTTCGCAAGATAGGCGAACGGAGGTAAACGGGAACCCCGACGAAAGGGTAATGGGATTGGAACTCAGCGTGCTCCGAAAATGGCGGAGCCTACCCGCACGCCGGTGGCGCCGAAGGCGATTGCCGTTTCGAAATCGCCCGACATGCCCATGGAGAGCCTGGAAAGGCCGCACTGATCGGCAAGCTTGGCGAGCAGGGCGAAGTGCGGTCCCGGATTTTCGTCCAGCGGGGGAATGCACATCAGTCCTTCGATGTTCAGAGCCAACTCGTCACGGCAGAGCCTGACGAAGGCGGCCGCGTCTTCCGGCGCGATGCCAGCTTTCTGCGGCTCGAGACCCGTGTTCACCTGAACATAGAGGCGGATATCGCGCCCCTGGCGCTGCATTTCGGCGGCGACCGCGCGCGCGATCTTCTCCCTGTCGATCGTCTCGATGACGTCGAAGAGCGCAACGGCGTCTGCAGCCTTGTTGGATTGCAGCGGACCGATCAGGTGCAGCTCGATGTCCGGGGTCTCACGCTTGAGCGCGGGCCATTTGGCTTGCGCCTCCTGCACGCGGTTCTCGCCGAAGACGCGCTGGCCAGCCTCGATCACCGGCCGGATCGTCTCGGCGTCGAAGGTTTTCGACACGGCCACCAGACTGACGGCATTTTCCGAACGCTTGGCCGACTTCTCGCTTGCGCGAATCCGGCTCAGCACTTCGTTCAGCCGTTCCTCGACTTCCATTCCACGCTCCCGTTCAAGATCGTCTAAACATCTTCGCTTGCGGCCTATTGAAACTTGCAACGCTTGCCAAGTCCAGCGCAAGCCGGAGCGGGGCGGGTTCGCCCTGGCCGCGGCGTTATCCTTCCCGCGCTTGAAATGCCAAATCGAAGGGATCGCCCGGCGAATCCTTCAAAACTTGACGCTTGGGGCGTTTCGTGGTGAAGGTCACGCCAGCTATCACGCGCGGGCGCTCGCGCCCGGCAGAATTTCCGGAACATCGACAAAGACATGGCTACCGAACGATATAATCCGCGCGATGCCGAACCGCGCTGGCAGCACCAATGGGAAGCGGGCAAGGTCTTCGAGACGAAGAACGACGATCCGCGCGACAAATATTACGTCCTGGAGATGTTCCCCTATCCGTCCGGGCGGATCCACATGGGTCACGTGCGCAATTACACGATGGGCGACGTGGTCGCCCGCTACAAGCGCGCCCGCGGCTTCAACGTGCTGCACCCGATGGGCTGGGACGCCTTCGGCATGCCGGCGGAAAACGCTGCCATGGAGCGCGGCGTTCATCCGGCGAGCTGGACCTACCAGAACATCGCCTCGATGAAGGCGCAGCTCAAGGTCATGGGGCTTTCGCTCGACTGGAGCCGGGAGTTTGCGACCTGCGATCCCGAATATTACCAGCGCCAGCAGCATCTTTTCCTCGATTTCCTGGAAAAAGGCCTGGTCTACCGAAAGCAATCGAAGGTCAACTGGGACCCGGTCGACAATACCGTGCTCGCCAACGAGCAGGTGATCGAAGGCCGCGGCTGGCGCTCCGGCGCGCTCGTTGAACAGCGCGAGCTGACGCAATGGTTCTTCCGCATCACCGACTTCAGCCAGGATCTGCTCGACGCGCTCGACACGCTCGACGAGTGGCCCGAAAAAGTGCGGCTGATGCAGAAAAACTGGATCGGCCGTTCGGAAGGACTGTCGGTGCGGTGGGAGCTCGATCCGGCGACAGTCCCCGGCGAGGAGAAGGAAGTCACCGTCTATACGACGCGGCCCGACACGCTGTTCGGCGCCTCCTTCCTGGCGATCTCCGCCGATCATCCGCTCGCCAGGGATGCCGCAGCCAAGAACGCCGAGATCGAAGCATTCTGCGAGGAATGCCGGCGCGCGGGCACGTCGCTCGCCGCATTGGAGACGGCAGAGAAAAAGGGCATCGACACCGGCATCCGCGCGCGGCACCCCTTCGATCCGAACTGGGAGCTGCCGGTCTACGTCGCCAATTTCGTGCTGATGGACTACGGCACCGGCGCCATCTTCGGCTGCCCTTCGGGCGACCAGCGCGACCTGGACTTCGCCCGCAAATACGATCTGCCGGTCGTTCCGGTGGTGATGCCGAAGGATGCCGATCCGCAGACCTTCACGATCGGCGACGAGGCCTATGACGGCGACGGCGTGATGATCAATTCGCGCTTCCTCGACGGGCTCTCGGCGCAAGAGGCGTTCGAGACCGTCGCCTCCAGACTCGAAAACGATCTGCTGAACGGCACGCCGCGCGGCGAGCGCAAAGTCAATTTCCGCCTGCGCGACTGGGGCATTTCCCGCCAGCGCTACTGGGGCTGCCCGATCCCGGTCATCCATTGCGACGACTGCGGCGTCGTTCCGGTGCCGAAGGCAGACCTGCCCGTTACGCTGCCGCCGGACGTGACCTTCGACAAGCCCGGCAATCCGCTCGACCGTCACCCGACCTGGCGTCACGTCGCCTGCCCGCAATGCGGCAAGGACGCACGCCGGGAAACCGACACGATGGATACCTTCGTCGATTCCTCCTGGTACTTCACCCGCTTCACGGCGCCCTGGGAGGACAACCCGACGGATCCGAAAGCGGCCAATCACTGGCTGCCGGTCGACCAGTATATCGGCGGCATCGAGCATGCGATCCTGCATCTGCTCTATTCGCGCTTCTTCACCCGCGCGATGAAGGCGACCGGCCACGTGGCGCTGGACGAGCCTTTCAAGGGGCTGTTCACCCAGGGCATGGTCGTCCACGAGACCTATAGCCGCGGCGAAGGCGCGCAGCGGGAATGGATCACGCCCGCCGAGATCCGCGTGGAGGAAACAGACGGACGGCGGCGCGCGGTCCACATCGAGACCGGCGAGGAAATCGCCATCGGATCGATCGAGAAGATGTCGAAGTCGAAGAAGAACGTCGTCGACCCGGATGACATCATCGGCTCCTACGGGGCCGACACTGCACGTTTCTTCGTGCTCTCCGATTCGCCGCCGGATCGCGACGTTATCTGGTCCGAAGCAGGCGTCGAAGGCGCCCATCGCTTCGTGCAGCGCGTCTGGCGTCTTCTGACCGAGGCCGCGGAGAAGCTGCGTGCCGTCGATGCCGCACCGGCAAGCGGAGGCGAGGGGCTGGCCGTGTCCCAGGCCGCGCATCGCACTCTCAAGGCGGTAGAGGCCGACTATGACAAGCTCGCCTTCAACAAGGCGGTCGCTCGCATTTACGAACTGGTGAACGCCATGGCCGCCCCGCTGACGCAGGTCGCGAGCGGCAAGGCGGACAACGCTCTGACTGCTGCGGTAAAGGACGCCGCCACGATCCTGATCAACCTGATCGCGCCGATGATGCCGCATCTTGCGGAAGAATGCTGGCGCGAGATCGGCGGCAAAGGTCTGATCGCCGAGAAGGCCTGGCCGAAATTCGATGCTGCGCTCATCGTCGAGAACGAGATCACGCTGCCGGTCCAGGTCAACGGGAAAAAGCGCGCCGATTTGACAATCGCGCGCGACGCAGATCAGAGTGCGATCGAAAGCGCCGTGCTCGCTCTCGACGCCGTAAAAGCCGCGCTCAACGGCGGCAGCCCGAAGAAGATCATCGTCGTGCCTCAGAGGATCGTCAATGTCGTTGTCTGATATAGCTGGCTTCCGTCTTCGGTCCTTGGGCTTCGTAGCCGGCGCATTGTCGCTCGCGGCACTTGGCGGCTGCCAGGTCAGGCCCCTTTATTCCGACGGTCCTACCGGTTCGACCTCTGTCGCGCTTGCCGCGATCGAGATTTCGGAAGCCAACGATCGCGTCGAGCAGGAAGTCCGAAATGCCCTCGTCTTCCTGACGTCGCGTGGTCAGGGCGAACCGGTCAATCCGCAATATCATCTGGCGCTCAGCGTCTCGCACCGGACGATGGGCGTGCTCTACGAGAGCACGGATCTCGACAATGACGACGACGACGCCGGAGCCGGCCGCATCGTCGTGAAAGCGGACTACAACCTGACCAAGACCGCCACCGGCGAGACCGTGAAGTCAGGGAACCGGACGGCCGTCGCTTTGGTCGACTTCCCCCAGCAGGAATTCGCCAAGATACGCGCCGTGCGCGATGGCGAGAATCGCGCCGCCAAGGAACTGGCGGAGATCATCGGGGCCGACCTCGCAGCCGCTCTCGGCCGCTGATCCGTTCGTCAGATGAGCGAGGTCAAGTCGCACGAATTCGATAATTTCCTGCAGCGATCTGCGGCGATCTACCGGCTTTTCCTGCTCTACGGTCCCGATCGCGGCCTCGTCTCGGAACGCGCGTCCGAACTCGCCGGCAGCTTCGGCCTTCCTCTCGATGATCCTTTCGCCGTCGTCAAGCTTGATGCCGGGTCATTGCAGGGCGCGGGAAGCGTGCTGGACGAAGTCAATGCCATCGGTCTTTTCGGCGGCGATAAGCTGGTCTGGGTGCGCGGTGCGTCCGCTGAGAAAGCGCTCACCGAAGCGCTGCAGATTCTCGCGACCGACCCGCCCGCCGGCGCCCGGCTCATCATAGAAGCGGGCGACCTGAAGAAGGGGGCGGCGCTCAGGAAAGTGGGCGAGACTTCCCGCTCCGTCGCTTCGATCGCCTGCTACAGCGACGACGCCAGGGGCCTGCAAGCACTTGTCGACAAGGAACTTTCGGAAGCGGGCCTGCGCATCGGTCCCGCCGCGCGCGAACGTCTGGTGGAGGCGCTCGGGGGCGACCGTATGGCTTCGCGCAACGAGCTCCGGAAACTCGCCCTCTATTGCCGTGGCAAGGATTTGGTCGACGAGGACGACGTTCTCGGCATCGTCGGCGACGCCAGCGCCATTTCGGTCGATGATGCGGTCGATGCGGTATTGAAGGGCGACGCCGACGCGCTGCTGCATGCGATGAAGAAGATCACGACATCCAAGACGCCGCCTTTCCTCGTGCTTCAGGCCTGCCTGAGGCAATTCCAGCAGCTCGACGTGATGCGTGCCGAAATGGATGCGGGCCGCCAGTCCGCGGGCCAGGTTGTCGCAAGCCTTGGCCGCGGCCTCCACTTCCGCCGCAAGCCGGTTGTCGAAGCGGCGCTGAAACACTGGACCGCTCCGGCGATCCGGCGCGAATTGGGCCGCCTGCAGGCGACGATCTATCAGAGCCGCAGCCGCCAGAGCCTCGAGGAGAGCCTGGTGATCCAGAATCTCCTGGCGATCACGATCCAGTCTGCGCGGCGTTGAGGTTATGCGTCAACGCCGCTCGAGCAGCCGGCAAATCTCTTCCAACTGGTCGAGCGTCTTGTATGTAATCTTGAGGTGCCCGCCACTGGCCTTGTGGTTGACACTCACTTCCAGGCCGAGGCTATCGGACAGGGTGCGCTCCAGCGCCAGCGTATCGGCGTCCTTCTCCTCGCGCTGGCGGCCCTTTGCGTAGTTGGGATCGTTCTGCGACTTGATGTCGTTCTGCGCCAGCCGTTCGGCCTCGCGGACCGAAAGACCTTTCGAGACGACCGCACGCGCCAAGGCCACTGGGTCCGATGTGGGTATAAGGGCGCGGGCATGGCCCGCGGAAAGGCTGCCATCGGAAAGCATGTCGCGCACGGGCTCCGGCAGCTTCAGAAGGCGAAGGCTGTTCGCAACATGGCTCCGGCTCTTGCCGATGATGTCGCCGAGATCGTTCTGCGTGTAGCCGTGTTCCGCGATCAGTTGCTCGTAGCCCAGGGCTTCTTCGAGGGGATTGAGGTCGGAGCGCTGAACGTTCTCGACGATGGCGATCTCGAGCGCTGTCCTGTCGTCGACATCGCGCACGATGACCGGTATTTCGGTGAAGCCTGCAAGTTGCGCCGCGCGCCAGCGCCTTTCACCGGCAATGATCTCATAGCGGTCGTGACCGACGGTGCGCACGACGACCGGCTGAACGATGCCGTGCTGGCGGATCGAGCTTGCAAGGTCCTGCAGCTCAGCTTCGTCGAACTGCCGGCGGGGGTTGCGAGGGTTGCGGGAAACGAACTCGATCGGGATCCGCCGATCGGCGCTGATGGCGGCGGCCGGAGCCGCGCCGGTGTGCAGCGGCTGGTCCATTTCGCCGATCAAGGCGGCAAGGCCGCGGCCCAGACGCCTCTTGGAGCTGTCATCGTTCATCTGACACCTGATTAGTTACGCTACCGAAACGATTAAGCGGCCTTCCGCTGCCTCTCGCGCTGAATGACTTCCGAGGCCAGTTGGAGATAGGCCTGACTTCCGGCGCATTTGAGATCATAAAGAATGGCCGGCTTGCCATAGGAAGGGGCCTCGGACACCCGCACATTGCGGGGAATGAGGGTATGATAAACTTTATCTCCCAAATGCAAGCGAACGTCGCTGACAACTTGCTGGGCGAGATTGTTCCGAGAATCGAACATGGTCAGCACGATGCCCTGAATATCGAGGCCCGGATTCACCGTCTGCCGCACCTGATCGACCGTCTCCAGCAGCTGGCTCAAGCCTTCTAGCGCAAAAAACTCACACTGCAATGGTACGAGAACCGAATGCGCGGCTGCCATTGCGTTCATCGTCAAAAGATTGAACGATGGCGGGCAGTCGACCAGCACATAGGAATAGGCAAGAGCGTCCACCGAAGCCAAAGCCTTACGCAGCCTGAAAACCCGATCCGATTCCTTGGAAATCTCCATCTCGACGCCGAGCAGATCCATGGTCGAAGGCACGATGGCCAGATTTGGCACCGCCGTATCCTGAGCAATCTTGCCGATCGAATGGGTCCCCATCATCAGCTCGTAGGAAGACAGATGCCGGGCACGACGCTGGATACCCAGCCCGGTGCTCGCATTGCCTTGCGGATCGAGATCGACGATCAGCACCCTTTCACCGATGGCGGCGAGCGCCGTAGCAAGATTGATGGCCGTCGTCGTTTTGCCGACGCCGCCCTTCTGATTGGCAATAGTGATGATCCGATTCTTTGGGCCAAACATGTTTCGCTCGCCTATCACTTCGTCCGACGTGAAAGATTTGCAATCTCGAGCACAACCGAATCCGGCTCGACGACACTTGCATGTTTTATCAGATCGAATTGAAAGCGGCTAACGGCTTTGTCGACTTCCTGCTGATAATCCCGCCCTTTGTGAAAGAATGCCACCGTTTTGGAGCGTTCCAAGAGCATCCATGGGGCGCAATGATCGAGCAATTGGCTCAGATCGGCGAGCGCACGCGCCGAAATCGCGTCGCAATGCGGGATTTCAGCGGGTGCCGCTTCGATTCGAATCGGGTGAACGGAACCCCTGGCACCGGTTTCCCTGAGCGCGACGCGTAAAAAGGCGGCCTTCTTGTTATTGCTCTCGACCAGGTGAACCCATCCGTTCTCTGCCTCGGAAAGACAAATGGCCGTAATGACACCGGGAAATCCACCGCCGCTTCCAAGATCGACCCAAGTCTTCGGGGCAGGGGAGAGTTGATAGAGCTGGAGGCTATCAAGGATATGGCGCTGCCATAGATCCCCCAGCGTCGAGGGGGCGACGAGGTTGATCGATCGCGCCCATTTCTGGAAGAGAGAGGCAAAATGCTCGAGTTTTTCGACGGTTTCACGTGAAACACGCAATCCGTTCAGTGCCGGAACTAGACTCGCTTGCATTGTATACCCTATCCACCCACACGTTGTGCCCGGCGATCCTGCCTTCGTAGCCAGGACAGAATGAGAGATATAGCCGCGGGCGTCACGCCATCGACCTTCATAGCCTGGGCAAGGTTCCGCGGCTTGTGTTGTGCCAATTTTTGCTTCAGCTCATTCGAAAGCCCGGGCAGCACGTCGTAATCGAAATCATCCGGTATGGTCGTATTTTCGTCTCGCCTTACACCGGCAATGTCAGTTGCTTGGCGCTCCATGTAGACAGCATAGGCGGCATCGATCTCCAGCGCCTCGACCACCCTGGCCGGAATGTTTTGAAGCTCAGACCATACCGGTTTCAGAGCGGCGATCGACTGATCCGGGTAAGAGAGGATATCGAAAGCGGTACGACGCTGGCCATCCTGATTGAGCTTCAGGCCGAAACGCTTGCCCTCGCTCGGCGTGACCGAAAGTGACTGCAGGAGCCTGCGTCCCGTCTCGAAGGAATGCTTCCATGCCTCGAAGCGTTGACGACGTGCGTCGCCGACACATCCGAGCGCAATGCCCGCTGGCGTCAGCCGCATATCGGCATTATCTGCGCGCAACGACAGCCTGTATTCCGCCCGCGAAGTAAACATGCGATAGGGTTCGATTATGCCCCGCGAAGTCAGGTCATCGATCATCACGCCGATATAGGAGTCCGTGCGGCTGAAGACATAGGGGGCCCGTCCGCTCGCGCGAAGCGCGGCATTCAAACCGGCAACGAGCCCCTGAGCTCCGGCTTCTTCATATCCCGTCGTCCCGTTTATTTGACCCGCAAGATACAGTCCGGGCATTTTGCGCACGCCCAAGGAGAGTTCCAGCTCCCGCGGATCGACATGATCGTACTCGATCGCGTAGCCCGGCTGGAGAATCTTGACCTGCTCCAGACCGGGAATCGTACGAATGAAGGCGTCCTGCACATCCTCGGGAAGGGAGGTCGAAATCCCGTTGGGATAGACGGTGTCATCGTCTAGTCCCTCCGGCTCCAGAAAGATCTGGTGACCATCTCTCTCGCCGAAGCGGACGATCTTGTCCTCGATAGAGGGGCAGTAGCGTGGGCCAACCCCTTCGATCTGTCCCGAATACATCGCGGACTGGTGAATGTTATCGGCGATAATCTTATGCGTCGCATCCGTGGTCCGCGTCACGCCGCAAGCAATCTGGCGATTGATGATTGCATCGGTCATGAAGGAGAACGGGACTGGATTTTCGTCCGGACCTTGCCGCCCGACGCGGTCCCAGTCGACCGTGCGTCCGTCCAGGCGCGCCGGCGTGCCGGTCTTCAATCGACCAAGCTGCAGGCCGAAGCGCCGCAGTGTCTCAGAGAGACCCAGGGAGGGTTCCTCGCCCACTCGACCGGCGGGTATCTTGCGCTGGCCGATATGAATGAGGCCATTTAGAAACGTGCCGGTCGTGAGAACGACGGCTGATGCGCGAAAGACTCGGCCATCCTTCATAGTCACGCCACGAACCACACCGTCTTCGGTCAACAGGTCGAAGGCATCCCCTTCGATCACCGAGAGGCGCTCGATCCCGCCGATCTCCCGCTGCATCGCCTCGCGATACAGCTTGCGGTCTGCCTGAGTACGGGGTCCGCGCACTGCAGGCCCCTTGCGCCGGTTGAGAAGCCGGAACTGAATACCCGCGGCATCGGCCACACGTCCCATGAGGCCGTCGAGCGCATCGATCTCCCGAACGAGGTGGCCCTTGCCCAACCCGCCGATCGCGGGGTTGCAGGACATTACTCCGATCGTATTCCTTTTATGTGTGATGAGAACTGTACGGGCGCCGAGCCGCGCGGAAGCAGAGGCAGCTTCGCAACCTGCGTGGCCTCCACCAATCACAATGACATCATAGTCCATCTCAGACATGCTCCAGCCTAGCTTGCTCAGCTTCCGCTTGATTGTCAGTTCATGCCGTCGAGTCAAGGGCGTTTCACGTGAAACGCCCGAGGCGACTCGCCTGCGTTGTATCCGTCGAGTTATTTTCCGATACAGAACTCGGAGAATATCACGTCCAAAAGGTTCTCCACATCGACCCGCCCGGTAATCTTACCCAGGGCATCTCCTGCTTGCCGAAGCTGCTCAGCACGCAGTTCGAGTTCGGAAGAACTCAGGCTCCGCTCCAGCGCCGAACTGGCCTGTCGCAGACAATCGACGTGGCGCTTCCGGGACGGCATCGCCAGGGCTGTCTTACCGGCCAGATCGGGGAGATGCGACTGCAGTGCCGTCAATAGAGCGGCCATGCCCTCACCGGTCCTCGTGGAAAGAAAAATGTCCGCATCCGATGGAGCCCAACTTGAGGGGCGGTCGACCTTGGTTGCGACCCGAATGACGGGGACCTTTTCCGGAAGAGCCTCATCAAGCCGGAATGATCCCGGTTTTTCCGATAGCAGAAGGACAAGATCGGCATCGGCGATAACCTGCCGGGCTCTCCGAATACCCTCCCGCTCCACAAGCTCATCCGTTTCACGAAGTCCCGCCGTATCGAAGAGTTTAACTGAGAATCCGGCTAAGGAAAGGTCTACTGACAGAACGTCGCGTGTCGTTCCCGCGACCTCCGTCACGATCGCGATGTCCCTTCGGGCCAGTGCATTCAGCAAGCTCGACTTGCCTGCGTTCGGCTCACCGGCAATGACGATCTTGAGCCCGTCCCGGATGATTTCGGCCAGGCCGGCGCGCGCGATATGTTCATCGATTTCCTGGCGGAGCCTGCCGATATCCTCCCAGATCGCGGCGCTGACGGAACCCGGCACATCGTCTTCATCCGCAAAGTCGAGCTCTGCCTCGATCATTGCCCGCGAATGGGTCAGCCGTCGGGCCCAACCGGCATAGAGTGCGGATTGTCCGCCGCCGGAATGCTCTATGGCGAGACGACGCTGCATTTCCGTCTCTGCAGCAATCAGGTCGGCCAGCCCCTCCACCTCCACCAGGTCCAGTTTGCCGTTCTGAAAGGCCCGCCTTGCGAACTCTCCGGCCTCCGCATGCCGTAGCCCCTCAGTTGCGGCGAGCTCCTCGAGGATGGCGCTTACCACGGCTCGTCCGCCGTGAACCTGCAATTCGCAGCAATCTTCACCGGTGAAAGACGCCGGCGCCGGGAAATAGAGCACCAGGCCGCTGTCCAGCGTCTCACCGTTTCGAGTCCGAATCGTTCTGAGCGCCGCGATGCGTGGCGCAGGCAGGGCTCCGCAAAGTCGCACCAGCGCATCAGCGGTCGCCGGACCGCTCACACGTATAATGGCAACGCCTGCAGGCAGCGAGCCGCTCGAAAGAGCGTAGATCGTATCGGTGGATGGCATCGGCTTACCGGTTTACGCAACGACGAGCAGGTTTGACGCCGGCCATACCCGCCATTTCGGCATATTGAACATTGGGGATCGGGCAGAGCCTCGGAACCGCAATTGGTGCGACACTCGTCCGGCTATTGCGAAGCCGCCTTATGCACCGAGCCGCGCTCGAAATCAAGTGTCGCTCTGTTTGGGCGCATATCCACCCCGGCGTTTCACGTGAATCACTCCCGTCCAGGGATCACGGTCGATAGGGGAAAATGGCGGCAGAAGGAAGTGCTCCATCCCGGATACGCGAGAGGCCGGCGCTGGGCGGCGCCGGCCTCTCGGCTGAGAAAGAGAGTCTCGATCTTACGTATTCATCGAGTCGAAGAAGTCGCCGTTGGTCTTCGTCTGCTTCAGTTTATCGATGAGGAACTCGATCGCGTCGGTGGTGCCCATCGGCGCGAGAATGCGGCGCAGCACGAAGATCTTCTGCAGGTCCTGACGCGGGACCAGGAGGTCCTCCTTACGCGTGCCGGACTTCAGAATGTCCATGGCCGGGAAGATGCGCTTGTCGGCGACCTTGCGGTCGAGGACGATTTCCGAGTTGCCGGTGCCCTTGAACTCTTCGAAGATGACTTCGTCCATACGGCTACCGGTGTCGATCAGAGCCGTTGCGATGATCGTCAGCGATCCGCCTTCCTCGATGTTGCGGGCCGCGCCGAAGAAGCGCTTCGGACGCTGCAGAGCGTTTGCGTCGACACCGCCGGTCAGTACCTTGCCCGATGAGGGAACGACCGTGTTGTAGGCGCGGCCGAGACGGGTGACGGAGTCGAGCAGGATTACCACATCGCGACCGTGTTCCACGAGGCGCTTGGCCTTTTCGATCACCATCTCGGCGACCTGGACGTGGCGCGTCGCCGGCTCGTCGAAGGTCGAGGACACTACCTCGCCCTTGACCGAGCGCTGCATGTCCGTGACTTCCTCCGGCCGCTCGTCGATCAGGAGGACGATCAGGTAGCATTCCGGATGGTTCGCCGTGATCGAATGCGCGATGTTCTGGAGAAGCACCGTCTTACCGGTGCGCGGCGGCGCGACGATCAGGCCACGCTGGCCCTTGCCGAGCGGCGCGACCAGATCGATGACGCGCGCCGAGAGATCCTTGGACGTCGGGACCTCGAGTTCCATCTTGAAGCGCTCGTTCGGATAGAGCGGCGTCAGGTTGTCGAAGTGAACCTTGTGGCGGATTTTCTCCGGATCGTCGAAGTTGATCGTGTTGACCTTCAGAAGCGCGAAATAGCGTTCGCCTTCCTTCGGCCCGCGGATCGGGCCCTCGACCGTGTCGCCGGTCTTCAATGAGAAGCGGCGGATCTGCGACGGCGAAATGTAGATATCGTCGGGACCGGGGAGATAGTTCGCATTCGCCGAGCGCAGAAATCCGAATCCGTCCTGCAGGACCTCGACGACGCCCTCGCCGATGATCTCGATCTCCTGCTGAGCCAGCATTTTGAGGATCGCGAACATCAGCTCCTGCTTGCGCATCGTGCTGGCATTCTCCACCTCGAGCTCTTCGGCAAAGGCCAGGAGGTCGGTCGGCGTCTTGTTCTTAAGTTCTTGAAGCTTCATTTCAGCCATGAAGGGTCCGTGCTTGATAGGGGATTGGGAGCCGGCGCGATTTGTCAGGGAGCTGCGAGGGGGGAAGAGGCAGGCTCTAAAACTTCGTCACAGGCCACAGGAAGAAGGAGATGAGGGAAAATAGCGATTCACGTGAAGCGCCGCAAGGGGTCGCGGCAAATTAGCAGCAACTATTGCAACTGCGAATCGATTGAATTCAAAATGGTTTCACCACGACGAGGATGACGATGGCGATCATAAGCAGGGTTGGCGCCTCGTTCATCAGCCGCCAATAGCGCGCGTCGCGGCGATTCTCGTCCCGCTGGAAGGCTTTCACCGCGCGGCTGAAATGCACATGCACCAGCGTCAGCAGAAAAACGCAGAGAATCTTCGCATGCAGCCAGCCGCCCATAAAGCCGTAGACGCTCCAGGCGAGGTAAAGTCCGAGCACCCAAGAGATCATCATGGCCGGATTCATGATGACCTTGAGCAGTCGCTGTTCCATCATCTTGAAGGTCTCGGACTGTTCCGATCCGGGCGCTGCATCGGTGTGATAGATGAACAGACGCGGCATGTAGAGCAGCGCTGCCATCCAGGAGATCACCGCGATGATGTGGAGCGCCTTGATCCACAGATAGAGGTCGTCCGGCTGCCCGGCGAAGAGGCCGATCAGCAAAGCCGCAAAGGCCGCTACCGCGATCGCCGCACGAAGGCGCGCCCGTTTACCCGGAACGCTGTCGGTTTGGCGTTCCCCTCTCATAGCTGCCCTTTCATCGCGATCCTCGAACGCGGGCGACGAGTGCGGCAACGTGATCCGGATCGGCGTCCGGCGTTATGCCGTGGCCGAGATTGAAGATCAGCGGCCCCTGGCCGAGGACGTCCAGGATGCGATCGGTTCCATGCTCCAGCGCCGCGCCACCTGCCACGACCCGTACCGGATCGAGATTGCCCTGAACGGGACCGTCCTTCTGCAATTCGGCGGCGAAGGAGAGCGGCACCGACCAGTCGAGGCCGATCGCATCCGCACCGGTCGCCTGCCGATAGTTCTTCAGCAGAAGGCCCGCACCCTTCGCGAAAGCGATGATTTTCGCCGAGGGGCGGCGCGCGCGGACGGATGCGATCATCCGCCGGACGGGCTCGATCGCGAAACGCTGAAACTCCTCCTCACCAAGCACACCGGCCCAGGAATCGAAGATTTGCACCGCATCGGCGCCGGCATCGATCTGCTCTACCAGATAGTCGGCGGAAATATCGGCGAGCAGCGTCAGAAGCCGCTCGAAAGCCTTGGGATGACGGTAGGCGAAAAGACGCGCAGGCGCCTGGTCCGGCGTCCCGCGGCCGGCGATCATATAGGTCGCCACCGTCCAGGGCGCCCCGCAGAAACCGAGGAGCGTGGTCTCCGTCGGCAGTTCGCGTCTCAGCCGGGCGACCGTCTCGAAAACCGGAGCCAGGTGAGCGATGACGCCATCGGGGCTCAGCCGGCCAATCCCGTCCTCGTCGATCGGATCCATTCGTGGACCCTGTCCCTCTTCGAAGCGGACATTGCGCTTGAGCCCATCGGGCACCACGAGAATATCGGAGAAAAGGATCGCGGCGTCGAAGCCGTAGCGGCGGATCGGCTGTAAGGTCACTTCGACCGCGAGATCCGGCGTGTAACAGAGGTCGAGAAAGCTTCCGGCCTTCGCACGCACCGCCCTGTATTCGGGGAGATAGCGTCCTGCCTGTCGCATCAGCCAGATGGGGGGAGGGGTGAGCGTTTTGCCGCTCAAAACCTCCAGCACTTTGCGATGCGTTCCGCTCACTTGCCGCTTCCTAATCTAAAAATAAAACTGAATTTATAAGTTTCTATTTCTTAGAGTCGGTGGGTATCAAGGATTAAAATCGATCCTCATCCTATCCAGTCCGCCTCAATCTCCCGCAAAAAGGCGGGAGGGATTCCGGCCAATTTGCGCGTTGAGCGGGGAAACCCGGGAAAACACTGCAGAGTCAGTCCTTTGCCGGCGGTCGGGAGTTTGCGGTTCCTGTGGATGAGGAGTCGATCCGCGTGACAATTTGTCGTGGCCATGAGTCTTGTCCACATGCCCCGGCAAGAGATTTCCGGTTCGGTGTCAGATGTGAACAAGTCGCCGCTTTTCCACTTGCCTGAAGCCAGGCGCCGCCGTTAGCTGTTTTTGTCCCGCCTTATCAACAGACCGCGGAGAATTGCGTGGAGAACCGCAAAAACTACTTCCATCTGCATCTGATCTCCGATTCGACCGGCGAAACTCTGATCGCCGCCGGTCGAGCCGCTGCAGCGCAATTCCAGACCTCCCATGCGCTGGAACACGTCTATCCGCTGATCCGCAACCGGAAGCAGCTGATGCAGGTCATGGACGCGGTCGACGGGGCACCGGGAATCGTCCTCTACACGATCGTCGACCGGGAACTTGCCGGCCTCATCGATCAGCGGTGCCGCGAGATCGGCGTGCCCTGCGTCTCGGTCCTCGACCCGATCATCGAACTTTTCCAATCCTATCTCGGCTCGCCCTCGCGCCGCCGCTCGGGCGCGCAGCATGTCATGGATGCCGAATACTTCGCCCGTATCGAGGCGTTGAACTTCACGATGGATCATGACGACGGTCAGATTCCCTCCGATTTCAACGAGGCGGATGTGGTCCTTGTGGGTGTGAGCCGCACGTCGAAAACACCGACGAGCATCTATCTCGCCAATCGCGGTATAAAGACGGCGAACATTCCGATCGTGCCGGGCGTGTCCCTGCCCGATGCGCTCCTGAAGGCGACGAAACCGCTCATCGTCGGGCTCATCGCTTCGGCCGAGCGCCTCTCCCAGGTGCGTCAGCATCGCGTGCTCGGAACGACGCAGAGCTTCCACGGGGAAGACTATACCGACCGGGCGGCGATCGCCGAGGAGCTGAAATATGCCCGCTCGCTTTGCGCGCGCAACAACTGGCCGCTGATCGACGTGACGCGGCGCTCGATAGAGGAGACTGCCGCCGCAATTGTTGCCCTGCGGCCGCGGCTTAGATAGAGCGAGCCGCAAGAACAGCTTGCAGACCGCGAACACGGAACCGGAAAAATGAAATCCTTGCTCGTATTGGCCTCGGCCAGTCCTTTTCGTCGCACTCTGCTTGCCAATGCAGGATTGGCCTTCGAGGCCCGGGCCGCCGCGATCGACGAGCGTGCGCTCGAGCAGCCGCTGGAAGCGTCTGGTGCGTCGCCGGCCGATGTCGCCCTGGCGCTTGCCGAGGCCAAGGGGAAGGATGTCGCACGGTATTTTCCGAACGCCCTTGTCATCGGTTCGGATCAGACGATGTCGCTTGGAACCCGCGTCTATCACAAGCCCCGCGACATGACGGAAGCCGCCGAGCATCTCCGGTCGCTCTCGGGCAGGACGCACAGTCTCAACAGTGCGATCGTTCTCGTGCGCGACGACGAGGTCGTTTGGCGGCACGTCTCGACTGCGAAGATGACCGTGCGGCCATTGAGCGACGGCTTCATAGATCGACATCTTGCAAGGGTGGGCGAGAAGGCGCTGACAAGCGTCGGCGCCTATCAGCTCGAAGGCGAGGGCATCCAGCTCTTTGAGACCATCGAGGGCGACTACTTCACCATACTCGGCCTGCCGATGCTGCCGCTTCTCTCCAAGCTCCGCGAACTGGGTGCGATCGATGCATGATTCACGTGAAACATTTGTTAACCATGCCTTTGTAACCGGCTATCCGGTGAAGCATTCGCGATCGCCGCTCATTCATGGCCATTGGCTGAAGCAGTTCGGAATTCGGGGAAGCTACCGGGCCCACGAGGTCACGCCCGAGGCCTTCCCCGATTTCATGCGGCAGATCAAGGAAGGAAGAACCGATTTCTGCGGCGGAAATGTCACGATTCCGCATAAGGAGACCGCCTTCCGGCTGGCCGATCGGCCGGACGAGCTCAGCGCCGAACTCGGAGCGGCCAACACCCTCTGGCTCGAAAATGGAGAAATCCGCGCGACGAACACCGACGGGCGTGGCTTCGTCGCCAATCTGGACGAGAACGCCAAAGGATGGGACCGCATCTCGGCCGCAGTGATTCTCGGTGCCGGCGGCGCCAGCCGGGCGGTGATCCAGGCGATCCGCGACCGCGGGGTCAAGACGATCCATGTGGTGAACCGCACGCCCGAGAGGGCGAGGGAACTGGCCGATCGTTTCGGCACGGCGGTGCACGCACATTCGATGGCGGCGCTTGCCGAGGTCGTTTCCGGCGCCGGGCTCTTCGTCAACACGACGTCGCTCGGCATGAACGGCGAGCCGGCGCCGGCAATCGACTTTTCGGGCCTGGCGCCAGAGGCCGTCGTCACCGACATCGTCTACGTGCCGTTGAAGACGCCGCTGTTGCGGCAGGCGGAAGAGCAGGGCTTCCGCACCGTCGACGGACTTGGCATGCTTCTCCATCAGGCAGTGCCCGGATTCGAGAAATGGTTCGGTCTGAGGCCGGTCGTCGACGAAACGCTAAGACAGATCATCATCAGCGATATGGACAGGCACGCATGATCATCGTCGGGCTTACCGGCTCCATCGGAATGGGAAAATCGACCGCTGCGGGCATGTTCCGGGAACTCGGCGTGCCGGTGAACGATGCCGACGAAGTCGTGCATATGCTCTATAGCGGTGAAGCGGTGGCTCCGGTCGAAGCGGCCTTTCCGGGCGTTGCCAAGGGCGGCGTCATCGACCGGGCCGAGCTTTCGCTTCGGCTTGTTGCGGCGCCCGAGCGGCTCGCCGAGCTGGAACGGATCGTCCATCCGCTGGTGCGCGCCAAGGAGCAGGAGTTCATTGCGCGGCACAGAGCGGACGGTGCGCCTTTCGTGCTGCTCGATATTCCGCTCCTCTACGAGACCAAGGCGGAAGCGCGCCTCGACCGCATCGTCGTCGTGACCTGCGATCCGGAGATGCAGAGGGAACGCGTCATGAAGCGCCCGGGAATGACCGCCGAGAAATTTGCGATGATCCTCGAGCGGCAGGTGCCCGACAGCGAGAAGCGCGCCCGCGCCGACTATATCGTCGACACCAGCGACAGCTTCGACGTCACACGGCAGCAGATCCGTGCGATCGTCGATGATTTGCGGGCGGCTTAACCTTCGCAAACGTCCCTGGCCCTAGCCGTCTCCCAAATGGGGGGAGAGGGAACGAGTACGACGCTGCCGCGAGTTTCCTTCGCCCCGCTTTCCGGGAGAAGGTGGCCGGCAGGCCGGATGAGGGGCGGCGATGGCCTTCAATTGCGCAGCAAATGACATTAAGAATGGAGGTCAGCTTCGGGTGATTCGTCCCGAAACATCGTCCACAGGGCTCCCGCATGCGTGAAATCATCTTCGATACGGAAACGACCGGCCTCGACAATCGCGACGACCGGGTGATCGAGATCGGCGGAATCGAGCTCGAGAACCAGTTTCCGACGGGGCGCACGATCCATATCTATATCAATCCGGGGGAGCGCAAGGTTCACCCGGAAGCTCTGGCCGTCCACGGCATCACCGACGAGTTTCTGAAAGACAAGCCGCCCTTTGCCGATGTCGCCCGGGAGATCGTCGAGTTCTTCGGCGATGCCCGTTGGGTCGCCCACAACGCCACCTTCGATATCGGCTTCATCAATGCGGAGTTCGAGCGGCTCGGCCTGCCGCCGATCGGCAGCGACCGGGTTATCGACACTCTGGCTCTTGCCCGCCGCAAGCACCCGATGGGACCGAATTCGCTCGATGCGCTCTGCCGCCGCTACGGTATAGACAACTCCCATCGAACCAGGCACGGGGCCCTGCTCGACTCCGAGCTGCTGGCCGAGGTCTATATCGAGATGATCGGCGGCCGCCAGGCCGCGCTTGGTCTGGTGATGACGGAGACGGATGGCCGGTCGATGGAGGCCGACGACGGACCGGTCGTCGTCATCAAAAGGGAGCGGCCCTTGCGGCCACGATTGACGGAGGCAGAAATCGCTGCCCATGCGGCGCTCGTCGCGAAGATCGGCGCGAATGCGATCTGGGAGAAATACAGCGAATCCGACTATGCCCTCAGATCGGAAGCCGTTTAGAGCACTCCCAGGAAAAGTGTCTAACGGTTATCCGTCCGCAAGTGCGTGGGATCAAATGCTCTAGGCCTGTCCGTATCGCGGCGCCCGCGGGTCTCTCAAGCGAATCGCGCAGGCCGGGCATAAAAAACCCGGCTCGGTGAGCCGGGTCTACCAGTCATTCGGACCGATCAGTTGGCCGTGTCGTTGGTATTGGCCACCTGCGCGCGGACCTTTTCCTCAGCCATGCGCTGGGCAAACATCTGCGCGAAATCGATGGGATCGATCATCAGCGGCGGGAAGCCGCCGTTGCGGGTGGCGTCGGCTACGATCTGGCGCGCGAAGGGGAACAAGAGGCGCGGGCACTCGATGAAGAGCAGCGGCAGCATGTGCTCCTGCGGGAAGCCGGCGACGCGGAAGACGCCGCCATAGGCGAGTTCGACGTTGAAGAGCATCTTGTCGCCGTCCTTGGCCTGGGCGCTCAACGACAGGACAACGTCGAAATCATTCTCCGCCAACGGATTGGCATTGACGTTGACATTGATGTTGATCGACGGGGAGCGGTCGCGAGCCTGCAGCGAACGCGGTGCGCCGGGGTTCTCGAAGGAGAGGTCCTTGACGTACTGGGCCAGGATATTGAGCGACGGGCTCTGCTGCTGCTGGGCACTGCCGTTGCCGTTGGATGCGGTATCAGTCGTCATAAGAGTTTCCTCGGACTTCGAAATGGTGAGGCCATCTAACATTTAGGGCTTGGGCTTACAACCCTCGTGGCCCGGCCCGGCCCGACGCAAGAGCACATCCGGCCCTTCTTTGGAAACCGGATTATAGACCCGATTGGAGCCGGGATCAGAAAAAGTGAAGCTCGGATCAATGAGGCAGACGATCCGGCGGCGGCGGGTCGTCTTCGTCCTTTTTCTTGCGCGAAAATTCGTCCTCGTCGAGATCGATCGTCAGCGGCCCGCGGCGCTCCTCGCGAGGGGTGCCAGCGGACCGGGGCCCTGCGGATTGAGGGCCAGAGGACCGGGAACCGGAGGATTGGGGCCTCGAGGCACGATAGAAGCCGGTTGCGCTGCTCAGAATCGTCATCCGGCTGCGCAGGAAGTCGGCTATGGCGCGCCGGACCGGGGGCAGAAAGATCAGAAGGCCGACGAGGTCGCTGATGAAACCGGGCACGATCAGGAGGATAGCGGCGATGAAGATCAGCACACCGCCGAGAACGTCCAGCCCCGGATCGTTGCCAGTCCGTGCCGCCTCCTGAACGCGCCGGAGCACGCCGAAACCCTGAATGCGCAGGAGCATGATCCCGGCGACGGCACTTGCGAAAACGAGAAGAAGCGTCATCGCCACGCCGATCTCGCGCCCGACGGCGACGAAGCCAGCGATTTCCGCAAGCGGCAGCCCGAGAATGACGAGCGGGATCAGGAAACGCATCGCCCGTGCTCGCAAGAAGGTGAGTGCAATTGTCCGGTCTCCGGTTTATGGGTGCGACATCGTCGTTTGAATGGTCTATCCTTCCGGACTATATGGAACAGTACGAGAAATTCTAACAGCGGTTCCGGGTGGAAATGGGCTCTTTTGATTTCATCACATTTTTTTTCCTGATCGCTGCCGTGGTCATCTTCCTGCAATTGCGTAGCGTTCTAGGTCGCAGGACCGGCAGCGAGCGGCCTCCTTTCGATCCCTACTCTCCACGGGATATCGCCCAAGGGCCGGAAGCCAAGGATAACGGCAAGGTCGTTCAGCTTCCCCGTCGCGAGACGGCGGAAGACGAGTCGCGCTATGCCGCGATCGAGACCGTCGCCAAGGCCGGGACTCCGCTGAACGCCCAACTCCGGGCGATGACCGACGCGGATCCCAACTTCAATCCCACCGAATTCCTCAACGGTGCGAAGATGGCCTACGAGATGATCGTCATGGCCTTTGCCGATGGCGATCGTAAAACTCTCAAGGGTTTGCTGTCCCGCGAAGTCTATGAGGGTTTCGAGGCCGCGATTGCGGAACGCGAGGCCAAGGGCGAAGTCGTCAAGTCGACCTTCGTCGGCATCGACAAAGCCGATATCGTGCACGCGGAGATCAAGGACGCCGAGGAAAACATAACGGTCAGGATCATCAGCCAGCTTATTTCCGCGACCTACGACAAGCAGGGCAAACTGGTCGACGGAGACGCCGATTCGGTTGCCGAAGTGAACGACCTGTGGACGTTTGCGCGCGATATCCGTTCACGCGACCCGAACTGGAAGCTGATCGCCACCGAATCGGAAAACTGACCGGGAAGCGGGCGGCCATGACTTTTCATCTCGAGCCGGTCTCCTATTCGGAGCTGCCCGGCTGGTCTGCGGACGACCCGGCGCCGGTGATCGCTTCGCTTCGGCGCTGTCACCGGCATGTAACGGAGGTGAAGCCGTACAAGACCGGCTCGCTCGGTATTTCGGTCGCCGACCTCCTGCCCGCCTTCGACGCGGCAGGCAGCGATTTTTCCGATGCGGCCGCCGCACGCGGATTTTTCGAGGCGCAGTTCGTTCCGTTCCGAATCCGCCCGGAAGAGAAAAGGACCGGCTTCGTCACCGCTTTCTACGAACCCGAGGTCGAGGTACGGGCTGAGCCGGATGCGGAGTTCCGATTTCCCTTTTACCGGCGTCCCTCGGACCTCGTCGAGGTCGACGACATAAACCGGCCGGCAGGAATGGACCCATATTTCGCCTTCGGCCGCTGTCGCGACGGCAGGATCGAGGAATATCCGGACCGCCGCGCGATCGAAGAAGGATTTCTCGCCGGCCGCGGTCTGGAAATCGCCTATGCCCGCGACAAGGTCGACGTGTTCTTCGTCCATGTGCAGGGCGCCGCGCGGCTGATCTATCCGGACGGATCCCGCCGCCGCATCACCTATGCCGCCAAAACCGGGCATCGCTTTTCCGCCGTCGGGAAGCTGTTGATCGATCGCGGCGAGATCGACGCCGCCACCGTGTCGATGGCGAGCATTCGCGACTGGCTGGCGGCCCATGCCGACAAGGCGGACGAGGTTCTGTGGCACAACCGGTCCTTCATCTTTTTCCGCGAGGCGCCGGTCGAGGAAGAGGGGCTCGGCCCCGTGGCGGCTGCCAAGGTGCCGCTGGAGCCGGGACGCTCGCTTGCTGTCGACCGCCTCATCCACACCTTCGGCGTTCCTTTCTACGTCGCGAGCGAAACCCTGCTCCATCTCGACGGCGGACATCCCTTCGGGCGTCTGATGCTCGCGCTGGACACCGGTTCGGCCATCGTCGGCCCGGCGCGCGGCGATATCTTTACGGGCTCCGGCGACCGGGCGGGGAAACTCGCGGGTTCGGTGCGCAACGACGCAGACTTCTTCATTTTCGTGCCTCGCGCGGCCGCAGTCCGATATCTCCAGCAGTCCAGCCATGGCTAAGGACAGGAAGCTTTCCACCGAGGACCGCATTCTCTGGGGGAAGGTCGCGCGTTCGGCGCGGCCCATGCCCGGGCGGTTGGACGCTCTCGAGGAGCTGCTGGGCGGGACCGCGGAAATCAAGGCTGTACCCGGCCCGGAGGCGACGCCTCCCTCGAGCACGCCCGAAAAGCCCGGCAAAGGCTTTTCACTCAGCCGCGACAAGGCAGAACACCCCCCTCATCATCCGCTGGAGCGGCCGGTCAAACGCAAACTGGCGAAGGGCCGGCTGACGCTCGAGGCGAGGATCGACCTGCACGGCATGATTCAGAGCGAGGCGCACGGACTGCTGCTGCAGTTCCTCCTGAGGGCGCGCGACCGCGGCTTGAGGCATGTCCTCGTCATCACCGGCAAGGGGACGTCGCTCGGCAGCGACGGAGCCCTGAAGCGAGCCGTGCCGCTCTGGTTCTCGCTTCCCGAGTTCCGGCCCTTGATATCGTCCTACGAACCGGCAGCCCGCAATCACGGCGGCGAGGGCGCGCTCTATGTGCGGCTGGCGCGGGCGAAGGGGGGCGCATCATGACTCCCTTCGGCGAGGCCGTGCGCGAACTTCGCCGGCGCAAGGGCGTGTCTCAGAAAGAGATGGCGGCTGCAATAGGGGTTTCGCCCGCCTACCTCTCGGCTCTCGAACACGGCAAGCGGGGAGCGCCGAGCTTCGACTTTCTCCAGCGCGTTGCCGGCTATTTCAACGTGATCTGGGACGAGGCCGACGAACTCTTCCGGATAGCGCATCTTTCAGATCCGAAAGTCGTGCTCGATACGTCCGGCCTTCCGCCCGGTCACACTGCCTTCGCCAACCGTTTGAGCATGGAGATTCGCGGCCTGTCGGCGGAGACGATTCGGGCACTGGAAGATGTTTTGGAAAAAGCCACATTTCCTGATAAGGACAGGGGATGAAAGCCCATCCCGGCCGCGATCTTCGCGTCGGGATTTGGAACAATTGGACAAATTTTCTATAGTCCGCGAGGCATCTCGCGCTGTGATTCGCAATGAATCGCGACGTCCGAAAACCTGGAAAGATCTGAGCCCGAATGACCGATATTTCTGAGACCGAAGCCGGCGCAATCGCCGAATATGGTGCCGATTCCATCAAGGTGCTGAAAGGCCTCGATGCAGTGCGCAAGCGCCCGGGCATGTATATCGGTGACACCGACGATGGCTCAGGTCTGCACCACATGGTCTACGAGGTCGTGGATAACGCGATCGACGAGGCGCTTGCCGGCCATGCGGACATCGTAACCGTCACGCTCAATCCCGACGGTTCCGTCACGGTGACGGACAACGGTCGCGGCATACCGACGGACATCCACCGGGAAGAAGGCGTCTCGGCGGCGGAAGTCATCATGACGCAGCTTCATGCCGGCGGAAAATTCGACCAGAATTCCTACAAGGTCTCCGGTGGCCTGCACGGCGTCGGCGTTTCGGTCGTCAACGCCCTCTCCGTGTCGCTGAAGCTCAAGATCCGCCGGTCGGGCAAGATTCACGAAATGAGCTTCACCCACGGCGTTGCCGACGGGCCGCTCAAGGTAACGGGCGACGCCGGCGGCGAGACCGGAACCGAGGTCACCTTCACGCCGAGCGAAGAGACCTTCTCGAACATCGAGTTCGAGTTCGGTACGCTCGAGCATCGCCTGCGCGAGCTCGCCTTCCTGAATTCCGGCGTCCGTATCGTGCTGACCGACAAGCGCCATTCCGACATTCGTCGGGAAGAAATGATGTATGACGGCGGTCTCGAAGCCTTCGTCGCCTATCTGGATCGGGCGAAGAAGCCGCTCGTGCAGAAGCCGGTGTCGATCCGCGGCGAGAAGGACGGCATCACCGTCGAAGTGGCAATGTGGTGGAACGACAGCTATCACGAGAACGTGCTGTGCTTCACCAACAACATTCCGCAGCGCGACGGCGGCACGCATATGGCCGGCTTCCGCGGCGCGCTCACGCGTCAGATCACCTCCTATGCCGACACATCCGGCATCACCAAGAAGGAAAAGGTATCGCTCACGGGCGACGATTGCCGCGAGGGGCTGACGGCTGTGCTTTCGGTGAAGGTTCCCGATCCCAAATTCTCCTCGCAGACCAAGGACAAGCTGGTGTCCTCGGAAGTCCGCCCGGTCGTCGAAAGCCTGGTCAACGAGGCCCTGAGCGTCTGGCTCGAAGAACATCCTTCGGATGCCAAGATTCTCGTGGGCAAGGTCGTGGAAGCGGCCGCCGCGCGCGAAGCCGCGCGCAAGGCACGCGAGTTGACGCGCCGAAAAGGTGCGCTCGACATCTCGTCGCTGCCGGGCAAGCTCGCCGATTGCTCCGAGCGCGACCCGGCCAAATCCGAACTCTTTCTGGTGGAGGGCGACTCGGCAGGCGGCTCGGCCAAGCAGGGCCGCTCGCGTGAAAACCAGGCGATCTTGCCACTGCGCGGCAAGATCCTCAACGTCGAGCGCGCGCGTTTCGACAAGATGCTGTCGAGCCAGGAAATCGGCACGCTGATCACCGCGCTCGGCACGTCGATCGGCAGTGACGAGTTCAACGCCGACAAGCTGCGCTATCACAAGATCATCATCATGACGGACGCCGACGTCGACGGCGCCCACATCCGCACGCTGCTGCTCACCTTCTTCTTCCGGCAGATGCCGGTGCTGATCGAGCGCGGCCACCTCTATATCGCCCAGCCGCCGCTCTACAAGGTGGCCCGCGGCAAGTCCGTCCAGTATCTCAAGGACGAGAAGGCGCTTGAAGATTATTTGATCAACATGGGCCTCGAGGAGGCTTCGCTCGAACTCGCTTCGGGCGAAGTGCGCGTCGGCCAGGATCTCCGCGAGGTCATCAACGATGCGCTGCGACTGCGCTCGCTGATGGATGGGCTCCACTCCCGCTACAATCGCTCGGTCGTGGAGCAGGCTGCCATCGCCGGAGCGCTCAACGTGGAACTCAACGGCGAGCGCGACGAATATCAGTTGATCGCCGCCGAAGTGGCCCGCCGGCTGGATGTCATCGCCGAGGAGACCGAGCGCGGGTGGGAGGCAACGGTGACGGCGGAAGGCGGGCTGAAGCTCGAGCGCATGGTGCGCGGCGTCAAGGAAGCGGCTGTGCTCGACATGGCGCTGATCGGTTCTTCGGATGCACGCCATATCGATCAGCTCAAGGCACGCCTGAAGGAGGTCTATGGCGCTCCGCCGGTGCTGCGCCGCCGCGACGGCACGCAGGAGATCAGCGGTCCGCGCGCCCTCCTCGACGCGATCTTCGCCGCCGGCCGCAAGGGGCTCACCATGCAGCGCTACAAGGGCCTGGGCGAAATGAACGCCGAGCAATTGTGGGAGACGACCCTCGATCCGAACGTCCGTTCGCTGCTGCAGGTCAAGGTTACCGATGCGACGGATGCGGATGGTCTGTTCTCGCGCCTGATGGGCGACGAAGTGGAGCCGCGGCGCGACTTCATCCAGGAAAACGCACTGAGCGTTGCCAATCTCGACATCTGACGCGCAAATATAGCCGCGGCACTTTGATATGGTTCCGACGAGAGCAGGGCGGTCCTCCGCCCTCCTCTCGTCTTACGGAAGCTCGATCGCTCGCGTATCATTCGCCCGTGAAACGTCCTTCGAAGACGAATTCGCTGACGGGCTTGCGCTGGCTTGGTTTTTCGCGTTCCCGCAGATCGTCCGGCAGGGTGGAAGGATCTGCAATCCTGCCGATCGCGACGGCTGCCTCGACCCGGTAGTGCTCCGGAACACCGAGCACCTGCATGGCCTTCTCCCTGTCGACCCCCGCCATCGCATGGGCATGCCATCCGGCGAGCTGCGTCTGCAGCGCGAGCGCGAACCAGGACGCTCCCGTGTCGAAGGCGTGCGTATAGGCCGGCCTCAGCTCGCCGGTCGATGTGACCCTGTGGGTCTTCGAAAGGATGATCACCAGGGCAGAGGCGTTTTTTGCCCAGCGCTGATTGCCCTCGTCGAGCGTCGACAGCAGGCGAGCGAAATGCTCGGTGCCGTGGCGGGCGTAGACGAAGCGCCAGGGCTGAAGATTGCTGGCCGAGGGCGCCCAGCGAGCGGCTTCGAAGAGGGCGAGCAGATCCTTTTCCCCGATCTCCTCGCCGGTGAAGGCGCGCGGCGACCAGCGCTCCAGAAAGATCGAGTGGATGGGGTGATCGGCTCTTCTATGGTTGATTTCTGTCACGAACGAACATCCTTATTTCTTGCAGATACGCACCTGTCCGACGCATCGCCATTCCTGCGCGTCAGCTCAGTAGGCGCGGAGGATCCGTAAACCGCAATCATGTGATTGTCGAACCGGCGAAAAAAGTTGTATAAGTTCTGTAGATTTTTTGAGGAAGGACTCGACATGAATCTGAAAGACCCGTCGCTGTTTCGCCAGGCTGCTCTCGTGGGCGATACCTGGATCGAAGCCGACCCGAAGAATGCGATCGAGGTAAACAATCCGGCGACCGGCGAAATCATCGGCCGCGTTCCGAAGCTCGGCGCCGCCGAGACCAGAACGGCGATCGAGGCCGCGGCGCGGGTGCAGAAGGAATGGGCGGCGCGGACCGCCAAGGAGCGCTCGGCGGTGCTGCGCCGCTGGTTCGAGCTGATGATCGAAAACAAGGACGATCTCGGCCGGATTCTGACGATGGAGCAGGGCAAGCCGCTCGCGGAGGCGACCGGCGAGATCGTCTACGGAGCGAGCTTCATCGAATGGTTCGCGGAAGAGGCGCGGCGTGTCTATGGCGACCTGGTCCCCGGCCATCAGAAGGACAAGCGCATTCTGGTGATGAAGCAGCCGATCGGCGTCGTCGCCGCGATCACGCCGTGGAACTTCCCCAACGCGATGATCACCCGCAAGGCCGGGCCGGCCTTTGCCGCCGGTTGCGCCATGGTCTTGAAGCCGGCCGCGCAGACGCCGTTTTCGGCGATCGCCATCGCCGTGCTCGCCGAGCGCGCGGGCATGCCGAAAGGCCTCTTCAGCGTCATCACCGGCTCAGCGCGCGAGATCGGCGCCGAGATGACTTCGAACCCGATCGTCCGCAAGCTCACCTTTACCGGCTCGACCGAGGTCGGCGCGGAGCTCTATCGCCAGAGCGCGGCCACGATCAAGAAGCTTGGCCTGGAACTCGGCGGCAACGCCCCGTTCATCGTTTTCGATGATGCCGATCTCGATGCGGCGGTCGAAGGCGCGCTGATCGCCAAGTTCCGCAACAATGGCCAGACCTGCGTCTGCGCCAACCGCATCTATGTGCAGGACGGCGTCTACGAGGCGTTTTCGGAGAAACTCGCCCAGGCCGTCGCCAAGCTCAAGACCGGCAACGGGATGGAGGACGGCGTCATCCTCGGACCGCTGATCGACCAGCCGGCGCTGAAGAAGGTCGAGGAGCACGTGGCGGATGCGCTTGCGAAGGGCGCGCGCGTGGTGCAGGGCGGCCGTCGCCATTCGCTCGGCGGCACCTTCTACGAAGCGACGGTGCTGGCGGACGTGACCCAGTCGATGGCGGTCGCGCGGGAAGAGACATTCGGCCCGGTGGCGCCGCTCTTCCGCTTCAAGGACGAGTCGGATGTGATCGCACAGGCGAACGACACCGAATTCGGCCTTGCCTCCTATTTCTATGCCAAGGACCTCGCCCGCGTCTTCCGCGTGGCGGAAGCGCTGGAATATGGCATGGTCGGTGTCAATACCGGCCTGATCTCCACGGCGGAGGCACCCTTTGGTGGCGTCAAACTCTCGGGCCTCGGCCGCGAGGGCTCGAAATACGGCATCGAGGAATTCATGGAGATCAAATATGTCTGCCTCGGCGGCATCGCCTGAGGCGGCGCTCTCTCGAAAAACCGGCCGGAAAGTTCTGGCCGGTTTTTTCTTTTGCCGGTAAGAGGCTGGGAAGCACTCGGTCGCCGCCGGCAGATTGCGGCAGACACACTCGGACGCAGAAGGAGAGCAATCGATGCCCGCCCCGAAAAACACCTTCAAAGCGGCGATCCGCGAAAACCGCTTTCAGCTCGGTCTCTGGGTGGCGCTCGCCAGTCCCTATGCGGCGGAAGTGGTGGCCGGCAGCGGTTATGACTGGCTGCTGATCGATGGCGAGCATGCGCCGAACGATATTCCCATGCTGGCGGCGCAGTATCGCGCCGTCGCCGGCGGAGGCAGTCATCCGATCGTCCGCCTGCCGGTCGGCGACGCGGTCATGATCAAGCAGATCCTCGATGCCGGCGTGCAGACGCTGTTGATCCCGATGGTCGATAATGTCGAGCAGGCGCGGCAGCTCGTGCGCGCCGTGCGTTATCCGCCGCATGGCGTGCGCGGTGTCGGTGCCGCTCTCGGCCGGGCAACGAACTTCAGCCGCATCGGCGACTACCTCGAAAACGCCAACGACGAGATCTGTCTGCTGCTGCAAATCGAGAGCCGGGCAGGGCTCGAGGCGATCGACGCCATCGCTGCGCTGGACGGCGTCGACGGTCTGTTCGTCGGTCCGGCGGATCTCGCCGCGGACATGGGGCACCTCGGCAATCCGGGTCATCCGGAGGTGCGGACAGCCATAATCGAGGCCTTCGCGCGGATCGAGCGAGCCGGCAAGGCACGCGGGATCATGACCCTCGATCCCGCCCAGGCGCGCGACTATCGCGAGCTCGGTGCCGATTTCATGGCGATCGGCACAGATGTTACGTTGCTCGTCAGCGCAACGGAGCGGCTGCGCCGGGAATTTCTTGGAGAGAGCGGACCGATACGGACGGAATCCAGCTATTGATCGAAAGTTTTCGGAGGACTGCCATCCCTCTCCTCATTCCTGTGCTCGTCACAGGGGTGAGGCGATCAAGCGGCGAACACACACATTTCATGGAAATGCTCCAGTCATCGTGACCTACGGAATCGACTGGAGCAGCGTCTCCCGCGCCGATTTCAGGTGTCGCCGGCAGGCCTGTTCGGCGAGCGTGGGATCGCGCGATTGCAGCGCGGCGATATAGTCGAGATGCTCCTCCAGCGCCCGGGCGTTCCGCTCACGCGCATTCGCCTTGTTCCACTGGTAGTGATAGTGAAAGACGATGGCGATGACATCGTAGAAGTCGATGATGAAGCGGTTGCTCGACGATTTGTGCACCAGCAGGTGGAGGCGCTCGTCGAGTTCGGAAAATTCGCTGTAGCGATTGTCGATGTCGGCGAGAATCTCCCGATGCACCGCCTCGATCTTCTTCAGCTCCTCCCAGGCCGGGTCCTGATCGGGAAGGGAGACGAAGCGAGCGGCCGAGCGCAGCTCGAACATCTCCCTCACTTCCGTCAGTTCGAGTGCGAATTCGCGCGTGAACCCCTTGAGAACCCAATGGCTGTTGGGCCGCTTTTCGATCAGCCCGAAACGGCTGAAGCGGATCAGGAACTCCCGCACGCTGGTCGTTCCGGCACCGATCTCGCGGGCAAGCTCGAGCTCGTTGATCTGCATGCCGGGCTCGGCGCCGCCAGCCAGAATCCGGCGCATGAAGCTCCGCTCGATCCTTTCGGCCAGCGAATCGGTCTCCGCGGTCGGGAAGTAGTCCGAGGGCTCAGGTCGTCTCAGCACCGTCTTGCTGCGCTTGTCCCAGGCGATGAGGCTCAGTTCCTCGCAGCGCGTCAGGATGGCGCGCACGGTCGTGCGGCTGACGCCGAGCGCCTGCCCGAGCTCCGGTTCGGAGGGAAGCGTCGAAGTCTCCGCGAACAGCTCCAGGCAGCGGTTGAAGGCATCCTTGAAAACGGTGTTCTGCTTCGCCATGGCGAGGATCCGGCCCGGTTCGGGTTTCTCGTGTCGGCACGTCGAGGCTCCCGTTCCGCGACTGCCGCAATGGGCCCATAATAGCCATTGACGAACATCTGTCTATTGTAGATAAAAGACAGAACCAGTGTTTTCACATGTGGGGAACCGTTCGGGAGGAGCTTGATTTGCCCGCACCGTCTTCGATCCTTCTTTCGTCGGACGATAACGTCGTCGTCGCCACCGCTGCGATTGCGCCGGGCGACCGGCTGGCCGGCGGCGTGTCGGCGGTCGCGCGCATCGAGCCGGGCCACAAGGCCGCGATCCGCAGGATCGACGTCGGTGAGCCGGTGGTCAAATACGGCCAGGCGATCGGCCGCGCCACGTCCCCCATCGCGCCCGGCGAGCACGTTCATTCGCATAACCTTGCCTTCGATCAGGGTCGGCTCGCCATTGGTGCCGCCGTTCCGCCGGAGGCTGCCAGCGAGGCGGACAAAGCGCGCACGTTCCTCGGCTATCGACGGGCGGACGGCCGGGCCGCAACGCGCAACTATATCGGCATCGTCGCCAGCGTGAACTGTTCCACCACGGTCTGTCGCGCGATCGCGGACGAGGCGAACAGACGCATTCTGCCGAAATATGAAGGCATCGACGGTTTCGTGCCGATCGTCCACGACCAGGGATGCGGCATGTCGTCCACGGGCGACGGCATGAAGAACCTGCACCGGACGCTCGCCGGCTATGCGCGTCACGCGAATTTCGGCGGCGTGCTGATGGTCGGGCTCGGCTGCGAGGTCAATCAGCTGACGCTCTACGGCCAGAGCGGGGCCGGGGCCGAGAAGCGGCATTTCAACATCCAGGAGGCCGGCGGCTCGCGCCGTTCCGTCGAGCGCGCGCTCGGCATTCTCGACGAGATCGCCAAGGAAGTCGCGGCCGCCAGGCGCGTGCCGATCCCGGTCAGCGAGATCATCGTGGGGCTGCAATGCGGCGGTTCGGACGGGCTTTCCGGCATCACCGCCAATCCGGCGCTCGGTGCGGCGGTCGACATACTCGCCGCCGCCGGCGGCACGGCGATCCTTTCCGAGACCTCCGAGATCTACGGAGCCGAGCATCTGCTGCGCAGCCGTGCGGTAAACGAGACGGTCGCGGTCAAGCTCGACGGCCTGATCGCCTGGTGGGAGGACTATGTGGCGATGCATGGCGCGTCGCTCGACAATAATCCTTCGCCGGGTAACAAGCGGGGCGGCCTGACGACGATTCTCGAGAAATCGCTGGGCGCCGTCGCCAAGGGCGGCCGCTCGCCGTTGACGGCCGTCTACAATTATGCTGAGCGCGTGACGGAGCCCGGACTGGTCTTCATGGACACGCCCGGCTACGATCCGGTTTCGGCCACCGGCCAGGTCGCCGGCGGCGCCAACGTGATCGCGTTCACGACGGGCCGCGGCAGCTGTTTCGGCTGTCGGCCGGCGCCGTCGATCAAGCTCACCAGCAACACGGCGCTCTATCGGGCCATGGAAGAGGACATGGACATCGACTGCGGCGTCATCGCCTCGGGTGAAGCGACGATCGCCGATCTCGGCCGGGGGATTTTCGAGCTCATCATCGAGACCGCCTCGGGCCGAAAGACCAAGAGCGAGCTTTTCGGCTACGGCGACAACGAATTCGTGCCCTGGCATCTGGGGGCGACGCTTTAAGGCTGAGGGGCGAAGCGAGACGCATGTAAGGGGGCAATCCTTGGGGGAGGAAAACAAGGAATGCAGACGAGAAGGATAGGCCGGACCGCGCTTGCGGTGACGGAATACAGTTTCGGCACAGCGGGACTGGGCGGTCTCTATCGCGAATGCACCCGCGAAGCGGCGATGGCGACGCTCGACGCCGCCTGGGAAGCGGGTATCCGCTATTTCGATACGGCGCCGTTCTATGGGCTTGGCCTTGCCGAGCGACGGGTCGGCGATTTCCTGCGCGACAAGCCGCGCGACAGCTTCGTGCTGTCGACGAAGGTCGGTCGCCTGCTTCATCCGGTGCCCGAGAACCAGGTCCCTGACTTTTCCTACGTCAAGCCGCTGAACTTCGACGTCACCTATGACTACGGCTACGACGCGATCATGCGGTCGGTCGAGATGAGTTATGCCCGTCTCGGTCTCAACCGCATCGATATACTTTATGTCCACGACATTGGCGGCTACACGCATGGCGCGGCGAAAAACGCCGTCTACCTGCGGCAGCTTCTGGATTCCGGCGTGAAAGCACTCGAGGAGCTGAAATCGAGCGGCGTCATTTCGGCCTACGGTCTCGGCGTCAACGAGGTGCCGGTCTGCCTCGACGTCATGCGCCGGGCCGACATCGACTGCATCCTGCTTGCCGGCCGCTATACGCTCCTGGACCGCTCCGCGGTTGCCGAGCTCCTGCCGCTCTGCGCGAAGAAACACACCTCGCTGGTCGTCGGCGGCGTGTTCAATTCCGGCATTCTCGCGACCGGACCTGTCGAGGGAGCGCATTTCGATTACATGCCGGCGACCGACGAGGTGCGCGCCAAGGTCGCGGCGATGGAAGCCATCGCCGGGCAGCGCGCCATGCCGCTGGCCGCCCCGGCCCTGCAGTTCCCGCTGGCCAATCCCAACGTCGCCTCGGTGCTGCTTGGAACCGCCAAACCGTCGAGCCTGAAACGGAACATGGAACTGACCCGCTACGGGATCGCGCCGGAAGATTACGCGGCCTTCGAACCCCATACGCTTGTCGCGCCCGAGCTGGGGCCGGAGGCGGTAAGGGCCTGATGCTTCGCCGCCCTCGAGGGCGGCCGCCACTCTCCATAAGCAACCGGGCCGCATGCACCTGGCGACCCGGTCGATAACGGAACAAGGTGTAACTGAGGAGAACCCGATGAGCATAGCCAAGCGCATTCTTTCACGCCGTGCCTTCAATGCCCTGGCCGGCGCCGCTTTCGTCGCCGCAATGGTCCCCGCGACCTCTTTCGCGCAGGACGTCACCATTCCCATCATCGTCAAGGACACCACCTCCTTCTACTGGCAGATCGTGCTTGCGGGGGCGCGCGCCGCCGGCAAGGATCTCGGTGTCAACGTGCCGGAGCTCGGCGCCCAGTCGGAATCCGACATCAACGGCCAGATCACCATCCTGGAAAACGCCGTTGCGGGCGCGCCGGCCGCGGTCGTGATCGCGCCGACGGAGTTCAAGGCGCTCGGCAAGCCCGTCGACGAGGCCGCCAAATCGGTGCCGGTGATCGGCATCGATTCCGGGGCGGATTCGAAGGCCTTCACCTCGTTCCTGACCACGGACAACGTCCAGGGCGGACGCATAGCCGCCGACGGTCTTGCCGCCGCCATCAAGGAGGCGACCGGCAAGGAAGAGGGCGAGATCGCGATCATCACCAGCCTGCCGGGTGTCGGCTCGCTCGACCAGCGCCGCGAAGGCTTTCTCGATCAGGTCAAGACGAAATATCCGGGCCTGAAAGTGGTTGCCGACAAATATGCCGACGGTCAGGCGACGACCGGTCTCAACATCATGACCGATCTGATCACCGCCAATCCCAACCTCGTCGGCGTTTTCGCCTCGAACCTGATCATGGCGCAGGGCGTCGGCCAGGCGATCGCCGAGAACAAGCTCGGCGACAAGATCAAGGTGATCGGCTTCGACAGCGACGACAAGACCGTGGGCTTCCTCAAGGAAGGCGTGCTGGCGGGCCTCGTCGTCCAGGATCCCTACCGCATGGGCTATGACGGCGTGAAGACGGCTCTTGCGGTCTCCAAGGGCGAGAAGGTCGAAGCCAATGTCGATACCGGCGCGAATCTGGTCACCAAGGCCAATATGAGCGAGCCGAAGATCGACGCGCTTTTGAATCCGAAGGTCAACTGACGAGCGCGATTGCGCGGCGCCGTAGGACCGGCGCTGCGCATCGCCTTCAGGAGAACAGTGCAACGGCCGAAGGGAATCGGCCGCTGCGATCCCGGAAGTGGAGGACAATGCCATGATAGGGCTTCAAGAGGTCAGCCATCGTCATGACGAACAGGTGAGGGCGGCGGGCGCCCATCCGGTTCCAAAGGGCGAGCCCATCCTGGAACTCCGCGGCCTGCAGAAAAACTACGGCGCGGTCGAGGCTTTGAAGCCCGCGACCATGACCTTTCTATCCGGCGAAATCCACGCGATCGTCGGCGAGAACGGTGCCGGCAAATCGACGCTGATCAAGCTCCTGACCGGGGTCATCGCCCGCAGCGCCGGAGAAATCCGCTGGTGCGGCGAGACAGTCGACCTGGCCACGCCCAACGAAGCGATCGCGCGCGGCATCAACGCGGTTCACCAGGAGGTGGTGCTTTGCCCGCATCTGAGCGTCGCGGCGAACATGTTCCTGGGCGACGAGATGAACCGGCGCGGGCTGATGCGCAAACGCGCGATGACCGGCGCGGCCCAGGGCGTGCTTGACGATCTCGGCTTCAACCTGCCCGCCAATGCCGAACTCGGCAGCCTGACGATCGGCCAGCAGCAGCTGGTCGCCACCGCTCGGGCGGCCATGCGTGGTACGCAGTTCCTCATCTTCGACGAGCCCACGGCCTATCTCACGCGACAGGAATCGGCACAGCTTTTCCGCCTGATCCGCCGGCTGCAGGGCGAGGGCGTCACGATCGTCTATATCAGCCACAGGCTGGAAGAAGTGTTCGAGCTCGCGGACCGCGTCTCGGTGCTTCGCGACGGCACGCATGTCGGCACGCGCGCGATTTCCGAGACGAACGAGGCCGAGCTTATCGCTCTGATGATCAACCGCACGATCGAACAGATCTACCACAAGGAACGTTTCCAGCCGGGCGAGATGATCGTCGAGACGCGCGGGCTTTCCGGTCCCGGTTTCCGCGACATATCGCTCTCGGTCAGGGCGGGTGAGATCGTCGGGCTCTACGGTCTGATCGGTGCCGGCCGCAGCGAATTCGCGCTCGGACTTTACGGGCGCAACACTGTGAGCGAAGGAGAGATATTCTGGCAGGGCCGAAAGGTCGAGATAGCCAATGAGCGCAAGGCCATGGACCTGGGGATCGCGCTCGCGCCGGAGAGCCGCCGCGATCAGGGCCTGTGCCTCAACCTGCCGATCGGCGTCAACATCAACCTGCCTGTTTTCAAAAGGCTGACGCGCGGCTTGACGATCAACCGCGCGCAGGAGGCCTCCAATGCCGAACGTCAGATCCGGGATCTGAAGATCAAGACGCCGTCGCGGCGCGTGCTTGCCTCCGCCATGTCCGGCGGCAACCAGCAGAAGATCGTGATCGGCAGATGGCTGAGCCACGGCGCGAAGCTCTTCATCTTCGACGAGCCGACCGTGGGCGTCGATGTCGGCACCAAGGCGGAAATCTATCGGCTGTTTGCGCGGCTTCTGGAGAACGGGGCAGGGATCATCCTGATCTCCTCCTACCTGCCGGAGGTCTATGAACTGGCAGATCGCCTGCATGTGTTCCGGCAGGGACGGCTTGTGGCAAGCCACGACTACCGGGCCGCAAGCCATGAGGAAGTGCTGGCGCAGGCGATCAACGCCTGAGAGCCGGATGAGGAAGGACGCAGGGAGGAAGCGATGAGTGTGGAAACGGTTGAAAGCGCGGGACCGACGCCGAAGAAGGGCGTCAGCATCCTGTTCGGTCTTACGCTCGTGGGATTGCTGGTCGTCCTCTGGCTGCTCCTGGGCCTGGCGACCAATGCCTTCTGGACGCCGAACAACATCAGCAACCTCCTGCGTCAGGGGGCGATGACCGCGATTCTCGCCGTAGGCCAGACCTTCGTCATCATCACGGCCGGCATCGACCTTTCGGTCGGAGCCGTCGTCGGTTTCACCAGCGTCATCGTCGCCTGGCTGCTCGCGGCGGGGGTTCCGCTCTGGCTCGCGATCATCGCGACGCTGGCGATCGGCGTGCTGATCGGCGCCTTCCATGCCTTCGGCATCGTCCGCATGGGGCTGCCGCCTTTCATCATCACGCTTGCGACGCTGACCTCGCTTCGCGGCATCGGTCTCCTGATAACAAACGGCTCGACCATCTCGATCACCAACGACGCCTTCACCACTTTCTCACGCGCCGACTTCCTCGGTATTCCCAGTCTGTTCTGGATGGTGATCGTCGTTGCAATTCCGGCTTACGTCTTCCTGCATCTGAGCCGCTTCGGCCGCTATCTCTTCGCCGTCGGCTCCAACCGCGAGGCGGCGCGCCTTTCCGGCGTCAACGTAAACCGAACGATCTATCTGGCCTATATCCTGTCATCGACCTGCGCCGCCTTTGTCGGGCTTCTGCTCGCCTCGCGCATCGGCATCGGCAACGCCACGCAGGCCGAAGGCTGGGAGCTGCAGGCGATCGCTTCGTCGGTCATCGGCGGCACGAGCCTTTTCGGCGCGGTCGGCTCGGTTCACGGTCCCCTGCTCGGCGCCTTCATCCTTGCCACGATCAACAACGGTGCCAATCTCCTGAACGTCAATTCCTTCTGGCAGCGCATCATCACCGGGCTGCTGATCATCGTGATCGTCTATTTCGACCAGTTGCGGCGGCGGGGGGCGCGGTGATGGCCGCCTGCCCGCAACCGGTCCCCAGCAATCTTCGGAGCGCCGCATGAAAGCCGTCGTCTGTTCAGAGCCCGGCCGCCTCGCGCTCATCGCCCGCAGCGGGCCCGAGGCACCGCCAACCGGCTCGGTGCGCCTTGCCGTCAGCCGCGTCGGGATCTGCGGTACCGATTATCATATCTTCGAGGGTAAGCATCCTTTTCTCGAATATCCGCGGGTGATGGGCCACGAGATCTCTGCGAGAGTGATCGAAGGGGGCCCCGGCACCCGGCTCGCGCCGGGGACGCTCGTCGTCGTTAACCCCTATCTCTCCTGCGGGGAGTGCATCGCCTGCCGCAAAGGCAGGCCGAACTGCTGCACGGCGATCCGCGTCCTCGGCGTTCACACCGACGGCGCCTTCTGCGAAGAAATCGTCATGCCCGAGCAGAACCTCTATTCGGCCGAAGGCCTTTCGCCGGAAGCCGCCGCGGCGGTCGAGTTCCTTGCGATCGGCGCCCATGCCGTCCGGCGCTCGGCGGCTGGCCGCGGCGACCGTTCGCTGGTGATAGGTGCCGGACCGATCGGACTGGGGACGGCCGTCTTTTCCCGCATTGCCGGCCACGACGTACGGCTGCTCGACACGAGCGAGGAGCGCCTGGCCTTCGCCACGGACAAGCTCGGCTTTTCGCCCGGAATCCTGGCGGGCGACGATGCGGCGCTCGCGCAGGCGACGGGTGGGGAGGGTTTCGACGTTGTCTTCGACGCTACCGGCAACGCCCGGTCGATGGAAGGGGCGTTTGGCCATGTCGCCCACGGCGGCACCCTCGTCTTCGTCAGCGTGGTCAAGGAGGAGATCCGTTTCTCGGATCCCGAATTCCACAAGCGGGAAATGTCCCTCGTCGCCAGCCGCAACGCTACGCGCGAGGACTTCGATCACGTGATTCGGTCGCTTGCGGCGGGGCTTGTTCCGATCGAGGCGCTCGTCACCCACCGCACGACGCTCGAGGACCTCGTCCGCGATCTTCCCCGCTGGGCTCACGACAAGTCAGGGCTCGTCAAGGCAGTTGTGGCTGTGAGCGACGGGTGAGAGGCCTCGTTCCGCGCGCACGTCCTTCCCCAAAAAGTGAGGGGCGGGTTTGTTGCGCTGCACAAGAAAAATGCTAGTGTAGCAGCGATTGCGGACACCAGAGACCAACAACCGCAAGCTAGATCGTTCGCCGTCCCGGTGAAACGATCTTACTCTTCGTGACTACGCTTCCGACGGAAACCGATGCAACCGTTTCCTGAGGAGGCGCTCCGGCGTCGGACTGGGAGCGGCGTTTTCGTTGATTTGAGACAAGGGATACGCGCCCATGTTCTACCAGCTTTATGAGATGAACCATGCGATGATGGCGCCGTGGCGCACGGCGGCAGACGCCATGCGGCTGGCCTTCAGCAATCCGATGAATCCGGTTTCACATACCTATTTCGGACGCGCCGCGGCCGCAGGACTGGAAGTTTTCGAGCGTGCCACCCGCCGCTACGGCAAGCCGGAATTCGGCCTTGCGGAAACCGAGATCGATGGGCAGCCCGTGCCGGTCCGCGAAAGGATCGTCTGGCGGGAGCCGTTCTGCAATCTCATCCATTTCGAACGCAGCCTGCCGAGGGACCGCACTCCGGATCCGAAAGTCCTGATCGTTGCGCCGATGTCCGGCCACTACGCCACGCTGTTGCGCGGAACGGTGGAAGCACTGCTGCCCCATTCCGACGTCTACATCACCGACTGGATCGACGCCCGCATGGTTCCCTTGAGCGAGGGAACCTTCGATCTCGACGACTATATCGACTACGTCATCCAGATGCTGCATTTCCTCGGGCCGGATGCGCATGTGATCGGGGTCTGTCAACCGGCCGTTCCGGTTCTGGCGGCCGTTGCGCTGATGGAGGCGGCGGAGGATCCCCTCGCACCGTCGACGATGACGCTGATGGGCGGGCCGATCGACACACGCATCAACCCCACCGCGGTCAACGAGCTTGCGAAGGAACGGCCGATCGAGTGGTTCCGCGACAATGTCGTCATGCCGGTTCCGTGGCCGCAGCCCGGCTTCATGCGCATGGTCTATCCGGGCTTCCTCCAGCTCTCCGGCTTCATGTCGATGAACCTCGACCGGCACCTCATCGCCCACAAGGAATTCTTCGCCCATCTGGTCAAGAACGATGGCGACGCGGCCGAAAAACACCGGGACTTCTACGACGAATATCTTGCGGTGATGGATCTGACCGCGGAGTTCTACCTGCAGACCGTGCAGGTGGTGTTCATGCAACATGCGCTGCCCAAGGGCGAGATGATGCACCGCGGCAAGCGGGTCGACCCGACGGCGATCCGGCGCGTGGCGCTGCTGACCGTCGAGGGCGAGAACGACGATATTTCCGGCCTCGGCCAAACCAGGGCGGCGCAGACGATCTGCACCGGCATTCCCGATTCGATGCGGCAGCACTACATGCAGCCCGATGTGGGCCATTACGGCGTCTTCAACGGTTCGCGCTTCCGCCGCGAGATCGCACCGCGCATCGTCGCCTTCCAGCGCCGGCATTCACGCCATGCGGAGCCGGTCAAACAGCTCATCAAGGGTGGCAAATCGGCCTGAGCGAGTCATCGGAGCGCTCGATTTGCCGGAGGAAAGTCAGGGGGTTGTCCGATTCCTTGATGCAATGTCTTGCGCCGGGGCCGTGGCTTTCCCACATCGTTTTCATCGGGCCGCGAAGGGCGGCCCGCCGACTGCGAGGAATCCTGAAGATGAACCAATCTGCACTGATCCGTCCGGACTGGACGCCCGCGACCATTGCATTGATGGTGCTGGGTTTCATTGTGTTCTGGCCGCTCGGCCTGGCAATGCTCGCCTACATCCTCTTCGGCGACAAGCTGAGGGCGTTCAAGAAGGACGCCAATGAAGGAGTGGATCGCATGTGTGCCGGCTTCAAACGGAACCACCGGGGACATTGGGCACATCATCGTACCGGCAATGTCGCCTTCGACGACTGGCGGACAGCGGAACTTGCCCGTCTCGACGAGGAGCGCCGCAAGCTTGACGAGATGCGCGAGGAATTCGACGGCTATGTACGCGAACTCCGTCGTGCCAAGGACCAGGAGGAATTCGACCGCTTCATGCGCGAACGCAAGAACGGCCGCACCGGTCCGGAAGCCGGCTTCGAATCGAGCTGATCCCGCAAGGCATCCGGTGTTTCATGTGAAACGCCGGATGTCGCTCGTCCATCTGCCAAGTCCCCTGCGAATCGGCTAGAACGGCCTCATGTTTTCATCTCTCAAGCGGCGCCGTGGCAGTGGACCGCCCCTTGATGTCGTCCGTGACATCGAGGTCGCCGGCAAGGTCCTTCCCCTGACCATTCGGCAAAATGCGCGCGCGACGCGGATGACGCTTCGCATCGAGCCCGGAGGGCGAGCGTTAAAGCTCACCGTACCGGAAGGCCTGCCGGAGCGCGAGGTCAGCGCCTTCCTCACCCGGCACCAGGGCTGGCTGATGACCAAGCTTGCCCGCTTTTCCGGAGAAAGCGAGATCGAGGACGGCGGTACCATCCTTGTTCGCGGCGTCGCGCACCGCATCGAGAGAACGGGCCGCCTGCGCGGCTTGACCGAAGCGCTCGTGATCGGCGAGGAGGCGGTTCTCAGAGTGGGCGGTGCCGAGGAGCATCTGCGCCGGCGCATCGCCGACTATCTCAAGAAGGAAGCCCGCAGCGAACTCGAACGCCTGGTCGCCGTCTATGCCGGCAGGACGGGAAGCAGGGCACGATCCCTCAGCCTGAAGGACACCCGCAGCCGCTGGGGTTCCTGCTCCGCCGAGGGCGATTTGAGCTTTTCCTGGCGGATTGCCATGGCGCCGCCGAAGGTGATCGCCTATCTCGCGGCACACGAGGTCGCCCATCTGCAGGAAATGAACCATGGACCGCGTTTCTGGGCGCTATGCGAGAGCCTGTGCCCGGAAACGAAGGACGCCAGGCACTGGCTCAAGCGCAACGGTACGATGCTGCACGCGATCGATTTCGGGTAGATCGAGCGTGGCCGAAGGGCCCCTCACCCCGCAGGCGAGGAGAGGGAAATTGGGAGGCATGCGGCTTATCCCGTCGCTCCGCTTGCGGCGAAAAGGTGCAGGAAGGGCGGAGGAGGGTGCCGGCTTGGTTCGCCCGAAAAACACCGGATGCCCGCCGCCCCCCTCTTCCTAAGATTGGCCGCTGGCGCGCAACGGTTTTGCTCGACTCGGGCGGCATTTCATGCAAGGTCGCTTTCCATGAAAACGGAAGTGAAGATCTGTGGTTTGAAGACGGCCGAGGCCGTGGAACGTGCCGTCGCGCTCGGCGCTTCCCACGTGGGCTTCATCTTCTTTCCCAAGAGCCCCCGCAACATCGAACCGGACGATGCCGGCCGCCTTGCCGCGCGCGCCCGCGGGCGCGCGAAGATCGTTGCGGTCACGGTCGATGCGGACAATGACGGTCTCGACGAGATCGTCTCGGCGCTCGCCCCCGACGTCCTCCAGCTTCACGGCTCGGAGACCCCGGAGCGGGTCCTTGCCATCAAGGCGCTTTACGGTCTTCCGGTGATGAAGGCGCTTGCCGTCCGTGAGGCCTCCGATCTGGAGCGGATCGATCCCTATGTGGACATCGTCGACCGTTTTCTCCTGGATGCGAAGCCTCCGGCTGGTTCCGATCTGCCGGGCGGAAACGGGATTTCTTTCGACTGGCGGCTTCTCGACGCGCTTGACGGAAGCGTCGATTACATGCTTTCCGGTGGATTGAACGCGAGCAACATCGAAGACGCACTTGCGCTGACCGGCGCCCGCGCCATCGATACATCATCCGGAGTCGAAAGCGCGCCGGGGATAAAGGATCTGACGCTCATGGAAGCGTTTTTCGAAGCGGTCCGCCGGGCGGAAGCTTGAGCGGCCGCGATCAGGGAGCAAGACGTGAATCAACCGCCTAAACCGAACTCCTTCAGGTCCGGACCCGATGAAGAGGGCCGTTTCGGCATATTCGGCGGGCGCTTCGTCGCCGAGACGCTGATGCCGCTGATCCTCGATCTCCAGGATGAGTGGGCGAGGGCGAAGAACGATCCGGCCTTCAAGGCAGAGCTCGAAAATCTCGGCACCCACTATATCGGCCGGCCGAGCCCGCTCTATTTCGCCGAGCGCCTGACGGCCGAACTCGGCGGCGCCAAGATCTATTTCAAGCGCGAGGAGCTCAATCACACGGGCTCCCACAAGATCAACAATTGCATCGGTCAGATCCTGCTCGCCAAGCGCATGGGCAAGACCCGCATCATCGCGGAAACCGGCGCCGGCCAGCACGGAGTGGCATCGGCGACGGTCGCGGCGCGCTTCGGCCTGCCCTGCGTGGTCTATATGGGTGCGACCGACGTGGAGCGGCAGGCGCCGAACGTCTTCCGCATGAAGCTTCTCGGCGCCGAGGTGAAGCCGGTGACCGCCGGCAACGGCACCCTCAAGGACGCCATGAACGAGGCGTTGCGCGACTGGGTGACCAATGTCGACAGCACCTATTACCTGATCGGCACGGCTGCCGGCCCGCATCCCTATCCGGAGATGGTGCGCGACTTCCAGGCAGTCATCGGTGAGGAAGCCAAGCGGCAGATCCTCGAAGCCGAAGGCCGGCTTCCCGATCTCGTGGTCGCTGCCGTGGGCGGCGGTTCCAATGCGATCGGCATCTTCCATTCGTTCCTCGACGACGAGGGCGTCAGGATCGTCGGCGTGGAAGCGGGTGGCAAGGGGCTCGACGGCGACGAGCACTGCGCTTCGCTCACCGCCGGTTCGCCCGGCGTGCTCCACGGCAACCGCACCTATCTTCTTCAGGACGGTGACGGCCAGATCAAGGAAGGCCATTCGATCTCGGCCGGGCTCGATTATCCGGGCATCGGACCGGAACATGCCTGGCTGAACGACATCGGCCGCGTCGAATATGTGCCGATCATGGACCATGAGGCGCTCGAGGCCTTTCAGACATTGACGCGGCTCGAAGGCATCATCCCGGCGCTCGAACCGTCCCATGCGCTTGCCGAAGTCATCAAGCGCGCGCCGAAGATGGGCAAGGACGAGATCATCCTGATGAATCTCTCCGGTCGCGGCGACAAGGACATTTTCACCGTCGGCAAAATTCTCGGTATGGGGCAGTAAAGATCATGACCGCACGCATGGAGCAACGGTTCGCCGACGTGGCGGCCGAGGGGCGCCCGGTTCTCGTGACCTATTTCATGGGCGGCGACCCGGATTTCGAAACGTCGCTGGCGATCATGAAGGCGCTGCGGCAGGCGGGTGCCGACATCATCGAACTCGGCGTGCCTTTTTCCGACCCGATGGCCGATGGACCGGCGATCCAGCTCGCCGGCCAGCGCGCGCTGAAGGCCGGGCAGTCGCTCGCCAAGACGCTGGAGCTCGCCCGGCTCTTCCGGGCGGAGGACCAGCGCACCCCCATCGTGCTGATGGGCTATTACAACCCGATCTATATCTATGGCGTCGAGCGGTTCCTGGAGGACGCGCTCGAGGCCGGCGTCGACGGCCTGATCGTCGTGGACCTGCCGCCGGAAATGGACGACGAACTGTGCATTCCTGCGCTTGAGAAGGGCATCAGCTTCATCCGCCTGGCAACGCCCACGACGGACGATCGCCGCCTGCCCAAGGTTCTCGAAAACACGTCGGGTTTCGTGTATTACGTGTCGATGACCGGGATCACCGGCTCGGCGCTGCCCGATCCGTCGTTGATCGCCGGAGCGGTCGCACGCATCAAGGCGCATACGCCCTTGCCTGTCTGCGTCGGCTTCGGGGTGAAGACCGCCGACCATGCGCGCGCCATCGGCGCATCCGCAGACGGCGTCGTCGTCGGCACGGCGATCGTCAATCAGATCGCGTCGAGCTTGACCGAAGAAGGCCAGGCAACGGAAGCGACGGTCCCGGGCGTCGAAGCGCTCGTCAGGGGGCTTGCGGCCGGCGTACGGGCGGCACGGCTTGCTGCAGCCGAATAATTGCCCATATTGACGCGCACAAGCCGAAGGAAAATCTTCAGGAGACTGCTTAATTGAACTGGATCACAAACTACGTTCGGCCGAAGATCAACTCGATGCTCGGCCGCAGGGAAGTTCCGGAGAACCTCTGGATCAAGTGCCCTGAAACGGGCGAGATGGTGTTCCATCGCGATCTGGAAGAGAACAAATGGGTCATCCCGCAATCCGGCTTCCACATGAAGATGCCGGCGAAGGCCCGTTTGAAGGATCTCTTCGACGGCGGAATCTACGAGGCCTTCCCGCAGCCCAAGGTGGCGCAGGACCCGCTCAAGTTCCGCGACTCGAAGAAATACTCCGATCGCCTGCGCGACAGCCGCGCCAAGACCGAACTCGATGACACGATCGTTGCCGGCCTCGGCCAGGTCCAGGGCATCAAGCTCGTCGCCGTCGCGCATGAGTTCAACTTCATCGGCGGGTCGCTGGGCATTGCCGCGGGCGAAGCGATCGTGAAGGCCTTCGAGCGCGCGATAGCGGAGAAGTGCCCGCTGGTGATGTTCCCGGCCTCGGGCGGCGCTCGCATGCAGGAAGGCATCCTGTCGCTGATGCAGCTGCCGCGCACGACCGTAGCCCTGAACATGCTCAAGGAAGCGGGGCTTCCCTATATCGTCGTCCTGACGAACCCGACGACCGGCGGCGTCACCGCATCCTATGCGATGCTGGGCGATATCCACATGGCCGAGCCAGGCGCGGAAATCGGCTTTGCCGGCAAGCGGGTGATCGAGCAGACGCTGCGGGAAAAGCTTCCCGATGGCTTCCAGACTTCGGAATATCTGCTGGAGCATGGCATGGTCGACATGGTCGTCAAGCGCCACGACATCCCGGAGACGCTCGCGCGCGTTCTCAACATTCTGATGAAGAAGCCGGCCAAGGCGGTCAAGCGCGATACCGCGACGGAGTTGGCCCCGCTGCCGGTGGCCGCGAGCGCCTAGATTAGGGCTACCATCATGACGGCGACACAGGTCAGCGAGGCGGCGCAGGAGATCGAGAAGCTTCTCGCCCTGCATCCCAAAGGGTTCGACCTTTCGCTCGACAGGATCACGCGGCTGCTTGCCGCCCTCGGCAATCCTCACGAGCGCCTGCCGCCGGTCATCCACGTGGCCGGCACCAACGGCAAGGGCTCGGTCACGGCCTTCTGCCGGGCGATCCTGGAGGCCGCGGGCCTCAGCGTCCATGTCCACACGTCGCCGCATCTGGTGAATTGGCACGAGCGCTATCGCCTGGGTGTAAAGGGCGGCAAGGGCGCCCTGGTCAGCGACCCCGTGCTTGCCGATGCCGTACGGCGCGTTGCCGAAGCGAATGGCGGTGAGAAGATCACCGTCTTCGAAATCCTGACCGCGGTCACTTTCCTGCTCTTCGCGGAGCATCCGGCCGATGTCGCGATCATAGAAGTCGGCCTCGGCGGACGATATGACGCGACCAATGTCATTGCCCGGCCGGCCGTCTCCGTGATCATGCCGATCTCGCTCGATCATCAGGCCTATCTCGGCGACCGGGTCGAACTGATCGCTGCGGAGAAGGCGGGGATAATGAAGCGGGGCTGCCCGGTGGTGATCGGCCACCAGGAGGAAGAGGGCGCACGCAATGTGCTGATCGCGACCGCCGAACGTCTCGGCTGCCCCATATCCGTCTACGGACAGGATTTCATGGCGCATGAGGAGTTCGGCAGGCTGATCTTCCAGGATGAGAACGGCCTTGCGGATCTGCCGCTGCCGCGCCTGCCGGGCCGGCATCAATATGCCAATGCCGCGGCGGCGATCCGTGCCGTTCGGGCAGCCGGTTTCGATGTTCCCGAGGCGGCCATCGAGAAAGGGCTGGCCGGCGTCGAGTGGCCCGGGCGCCTGCAGCGCCTCCCCGGCGGTAGGCTCTCGCATTTCTGCCCGCCGGGCGCCGAGATATGGATCGACGGCGGACACAATCCGGGCGCCGGCCACGTCATTGCCGAGGCGATGGCCACCTTCGAGGAGCGCGACCCGCGACCGCTCTTCCTGATCATCGGCATGATCAATACCAAGGAACCGATCGGCTATTTCAAGGCTTTCCTCGATCTGACGGAACAGGTCTTCACCGTGCCGGTGCACGGGTCCGACGCGGGACTGGACCCGCTGGCGCTGGCCGCCGATGCGGCCGCAGCCGGGCTCGAGGCCAATGCAACCTCCTCGGTCGCCGAAGCGCTCGGGCAGATCGCGGAACTCACCGACGAGGACCCCGTGCCGCCGCGCGTGCTGATCGGCGGCTCCCTCTACCTGGTCGGCGACGTGCTCGCGGAAAACGGCACGCCGCCGCGCTAGATCACGACGATTTCAGGCGAAAAAAAGCCCGGCTAGGCCGGGCTTCGCATTGTCGGATTGAAGTCCTGGCGGATCAAGCCACCGCGTTCGAAATCCAGGAGCTGAGCGCCGTCTTCGGTGCGGCGCCGACCTTGATGTCGGCGACTTCGCCGCCCTTGAACATGGCGAGCGTGGGGATCGAACGGACGCCGTATTGCGCCGCGAGTTCGGGGTTTTCGTCGATGTTGAGCTTGACGACCTTGACCTTGCCGGCAAGCTCGGTTGCGATTTCTTCGAGGCTCGGCGCAATCATCTTGCACGGGCCGCACCATTCCGCCCAGAAGTCGACGACGACCGGTTCGGCCGAGTTCAGAACTTCTTTCTGAAAATTGGAAGTATCGACTTTCACAGTAGCCATCGGGTGCTCCTTCGGAATGGCAGTGTCCAGATGTTGTGTCTCATGTGAGGCATCGCCACCGGATTTTCAATATCGTGTATCTCACTTTGTCGCGAGCTCTTCAAGACTCCTGTCTAGCATCGGCTCGGGAAGTACCCGGATCGCCGGGCCTTCGGTGAAGATCAGCACGCATCGGAAACGCTTGCCGGGGTAAAGAGGTTTCAGGATTTCCCGATAGATCGCGAGCTGGTTTCTGTAGACCGGCGCGATCTCTTCCGGCGATTCCGGGATTTCGCGGTTGGTCTTGTAATCGGCGATCGTCACCATGTCGCCGGTGACGGCCAGACGGTCGATACGGCCCGATACGGCGAATTCGCGTGTCCCGAGCTTCAGCGTCCCCATGACGGAGACTTCCGCCCGGCTGTGCTCGCCGAAAAGCGGTTGCAGATCCGCATGGTCGAGCACGTCCATGACGTTCCCGGCAAGTGCGCGCCGTTCGGCTTCGGGCCAGCGCGGCACGGAACGGGCGAGATAGCGCTCCGCCGCGGCCAGGCGCTCGCGGCCGTCGACCGACGGAAGAACCTGCAGCAACCGGTGCAGGATCGCGCCGCGGAGCATCGAGAAATTCGGCGCGCTCTTCCCGGCGAAAAGGGCCGAGCCGACGATCGCTTCGCCGTCGGGGACGTCGATTGCGATGGTCGTGCCGGACGGGGCAAGAGGCCGGGGCAGCCGCCGCGGCGCGGCCGGAGGCGTGAAAAGCGCCGTCGGCAAGCCGGCTGTCTGCCGTTGCGATTCTTCGGATCCGCCTTCGGACGTCGGGAGGTCGCGCGGCACATGCGCTTCGCGCCAGGCAATGCCCTGCCACTCCTCGCTTCCGGCGCGGAAAAGCCTCGGCGTTCCGCGGCCCTTCAGGTCCTGTGCCAGCGTTCCCTGCACCATCGAATGCCAGGTGTCGGTGTTCTGCCGCTGTCCGCGATAGCCGCAGACGATCAGGCGGTCGGCTGCGCGCGTCATGCCGACATAGAGGAGCCGGCGGTATTCCTCCTCGGCGAGCTTCTTCAGCCGCTCGTTGTCGGCGGCGATGAGCGAGTTCGGCGTAGAACCCGGCGCGCGCCAGACCGGGACCGTGAGCCCGGAATGATCGGCCTGCGTTTTCTCCACGAAGCGAAGGTCCGAGACCTGCTGGCGGACGAAGGCCTCACCGCCGCCGTCAACCAGGAAGACGACCGGCGCCTCGAGGCCCTTGGCGGCATGTACGGTCATAACGCGAACCTCGTCGCGTTCCTTGTCCTGTTCGCGCTTGACCGTGGGCGCTTCGATCTCCAGCGTCGAGATGAAAGCCTGCAGGCCCGGCAGACCGCTCCTTTCATGATCGAGAGCGAAGGTGAGGAATTCGTCGAGAATATCGCTGACTTCGCTGCCGAGCCGCGCCAGGAAGGCACGCCGTCCGCCATCGGCGCCGAGGACGCGGGCATAGAAATCGTGCGGCAGCAGTTCCCGCGCCAGGCCGGCATAACGCGAAAGCGTGCGGACCGCTCCGTGATAACGGCTCGTCTCCTCCGCGCCCGCCTGACGCAGCCGTCGCCAGAGGCTTTCGCCCTCTGTCCGCCGTGCGGCGAGTTCGAAGACATCCTCCTCGGCAAAACCGAGGAGCGGGCTCTTCAGCAGTGCCGCGAGCGACAGATCGTCCTCGGGCAGAAGCACGAACCGGCCGAGCGCGATCAGGTCCTGCACGGCGATATGGCTGGTCAGAACCAGCCGGTCCGCGCCGGCGACGGGGATATTGCCCCGCCGCTTGAGGGCGCGCGTCAGGGCATTGACGAAGGCGTCGCGTTTGCGCACCAGCACGATGACGTCGCCGGGCCGCATGGCTCGGCGCACGCCTTTTTCGATCACCGTCTCCTGGCCGATCCAATCCTCGAGGACCGCCGCAATGCGCCGGGCGAGGATGTTGACCGGCGCGCGCTCGGGCGTCGCGTCGAAAGGAGCGGTCCAGTCCTCTTCCGAAGCCGCCGGCTCGGGCGCGATCACATCCCAGAGGTCGACGGCGCCCGGCTGGCCGATCCGATTCGACGCATGCACGATCGCCTCGCTCCGAGCGCTCAGACCTCTCGCATTCCCGGAATTTGCAAAGACCGTATCGACGGCGGAGAGCACGTCCACCGTCGAGCGGAAAGAAAGCTGCAGGCGGATGGGGCTGAAGTGTCTGTTGCCCGCGCGCACCCGCCGCTCCGTCAACGTGCTTTCGCGCGAGAAGCGCTCCGGCCGGGCTCCCTGGAAGGAGTAGATCGACTGCTTCTCGTCGCCGACGGCGAAAATCGTTCGGTCATCCGCGCGCGCCGTTTCGCCGGCAAAGAAATCCGCCGCGAGCGACTGGATGATCGCCCATTGCGCAGGACTCGTATCCTGCGCCTCGTCGACGAGGATATGGTCGATCCCCTGATCCAGCTTGTAGTGCACCCAGGCGCCGACGTCGCTTCGGGCAAGCAGTGCCGCCGTGCGGTTGATGAGATCCTCGAAATCGAGCTGGCTGCGTGCCTTCTTGAGCGCCTCGTAGTCGCGGTTGAGCCTCTCGGCGAGAATGAGGGCGGCGCGGGTCGCCCCGTACATCTGGACGATGCTCAGGCGGTCCACGCAGGCGAGCATGTGGCTGCGCGCCTCTTCCACCCTGAGTTCGAGCTGCGGCGCTGCACGGCGCATGGCGGCGTTCAGAAAGGCCGATTCCGCCTTGGGCTTGCCGCCGCCGTTGAAGAAGAGTTCCACGAGTTTGGCATAGCGGGCGGTGACATCTTCGATCGCGCGGACGGCCCGCAAGCCTTCTGCGATGGCAGAGGGCTTGGCGCCGCCGAGGCGCAATCCAAGGTCGATATAGTCATCGAGTGCGGGGCCATTGAGTCCCGCCAGCGGCCAGACCGCGGCCATGGCCGTCTCGGTGGTCTCGCCGGGATCGAGGCCGAGCGCCGCCCGCAGATGCGCGTCCATCCCGCCGCGTCCGGAGACGTGATCGAGAAAGGCCTGGATCGGCGCCCGGTTGGCGACGATCGCCGCAAGCAGCTTTTCAAGCCCGGTATCGTCGGCAAGATCGAGGACCGTGGCGAAGGCCTCCGCCAGTTCCCGGTCGCTTGCCGCTGCCGTGGCGGTCAAGAGAGCCCTGCGGGCGTCGGCGAGCAGCACCGCCGCTGCGCGGTCGTCGAGAACGGAGAAATGCCCCGCGACATTGGCCTCGAGCGGGAACTGGTGCAGAAGCGCCTCGCAGAAGGCATGAATCGTCTGGATTTTCAGTCCGCCCGGGGTTTCCAGGGCGCGCGCGAACAGCCGGCGGGCCTCCTGGATCTTGGCCGTTGGCGGCCGCTTGCCTTCGATCGCCTCTATGCGCTTTTCGAGGGTGCTATCGTCGAGGGTCGCCCATTCGGCGAGTTTCTCGAACACGCGGTTCGACATCTCGGAAGCGGCCGCCTTCGTGTAGGTCAGGCAGAGGATGGCGGACGGCCGGCAGCCCGCAAGCAGAAGCCGGATGACGCGCTGCGTGAGCACATGCGTCTTGCCGGAGCCGGCATTGGCGGAAACCCAGGCGGAACGCGCGGGATCGGAGGCGAGCGCCTGCCGCTGCGTCGTCCAGTCGAGCCACCCCTCGGGGGTTCTCTCCTCCGGGCCTGTCGCATCACTCCTCATCGTCGTCCTCGCCATCCGCGGTCGCCCATTCGGCGACGCGCGCCAGATGATCGTATTCGCCGCCGTAGTCGCGCTGTTTCTGAACGATCAGGCGCGAGGCGAAACCGAACCTGCCGCTCATAAGCGCGGAAAGCAGCTTCCGGAGCTCGACGAGCGACTCGTCCGCCAGTTGTTCGGTGGATTTCGTCTCCTTCGAACGGGCGCCCTCGTTGTTGACGGTGTCGACGGCAAACCGGCTGCCCGGCTTCAGCCGGACATAGCGCAGGGAGTGCGGCCGAGCCGGCCCGATCATACGGAATGCCCCGGCCCTGAGCGCTGCCGCCTCGAGCGCCAGCTGCGGGTCGAGAAGTGCCCGTGCCTCTTTGGGCGAGGGGCTCGATCCGGTCTTGTAGTCGATGATGTCGATCGTTCCGTCCGCCAGGCGATCCAGCCGGTCGGCGATGCCGGTCAGCCGGATATCTCCGATGCCGAGATCCATCGCCGCCGGAACCTCGGTGAACGAGTTCACAATGCCGTGCCGGCGCTCCCGTTCCCACTCGAGGAACGCCCTTCCGACTGCCTGGAAGCGTGGCCGCCAGATGGTGTCGATATGCGCAGGCAGTTTCTCCTCGTCGAAAGCCTCGTCGGTGAGGCGGATCATCGCTTCCTCGCCCTCGCATGTCGCCGGGTCGAAGCCGCCCTTGACGAAGCGATCGACGATCCGGTGATAAAGCAGGCCGCGTTCCGCCGCCCCCGGATCGCGGTTGAACGGTTGGATCGGTTCCAGCCGGAGAATGCGCCTCGCGTAGACGGCATAGGGATCGCGGCGCAGGCGCGTCACCTCGCTGAAGGAATATTTTCGCGGCTGCAGCTCCGCGGGAGGCTTCGGCTCCGGCCGGTCCGACAACGGCTGACGCTCGCCTTGGTCGAGAATGCGCATCCAGTGGAGATAGTCGGCGCCATTGGCCTTGAGCAGTTCCGTCAGCCTCTTGCCGACGAGCGCCTGAAGGCGCTGCAGCCATCGGGAAGCCACCGTCGGCGCCGATCCCTGACGCATGGAGCGCGAAAGGATCAGCCGGCGGGTGCCGCAGGCCATCTGGAAATCATGCGCGAGCTGGCCGATTCGCCGCTCCGGCGGCTCCAGTCCGATACCCGCCTTCATCGTTCGCGAAAGGAACGGATCGTTCGACGTCTGCCCCGGCCAGGTGCCCTCGTTCATGCCGCCGAGAACCACCAGGTCCACGCTTTGCAGGCGCGATTCAAGCGCTCCGAAAATGAAGACGCGGGGATGGCGCATCGATCGCGGCTTGACGGCTTCGCTTGCGGCAAGCGCCTCGAGAATGTCGCACCATTGCGGCCCGTCGGCCTCCATCTGACCATCGGTTTCGATGATGCCCCTGAGGAGTGTCGCCAATATTTCGCCGGCTTCCGAAGCCCAGAGCGCCCCAAGGTTGCCTTGCTCGTCGATGGCGGCCGCCTCCAGAGCGCGCCCCGTACGCTCCGCCCAATCCGAAAGGGGCAGCACGGCCGAGCGGTGACGGCCGGTTTGCGGATCGGCAGAGAGAGTGCTGGCCAGGGGGCCGACCGCCGAGGATATTCGGCGTGCGAGTGCGCGCGCGATGGCGATGTCGTCGGGGCCGATACCGGCCCTCCAGGGCGGCGGGTGCCGGTCGGTCTTCTGCCTGTCGAGCGCCTTGTCGATGACCCCCTCCAAGGACGATATGTCGGCCGCATCGGTGCCGCCGCGCAGGGCCGCGAGCTCCAGCACGTCCGCGGCTCGGCGCGCACCCTCTGCCGTCTGACCGAAGCGCGCCAGCGGATGCTTGAGAAGTGCGACCAGGGCAACCGGATCGTCCGGCCTCAGCGTCGCTTCCAAGAGCAGCCGGGCAAGTGCGCCCGCCGGCGTCGCCGAGAGCGGAATGCCGGCGGAATCGTCCGCCTCTATACCGAAGCGGGCAAGCTCGGTGCCGACGCGACGCGCAAGCCCTCGATCGGGGGTGATGAGCGCCGCCTGGCTCTCCTCGTGGGCTTCGAGCGCGAGCCGAAGCGCGATCGCGATGGCGGTTGCCTCTTCGCGTTCGTTCGCCGCTTCGATCAGCGCCACATCCGCAAAGGCGGACAGGAGTCTATCCGCATCGAAGCTCTGGCGGGCCTCCATCCAGACATTCGTCGCGTCGGCGGGCAACAGCGCCCGCGACAGGACCGCGCTGCGATAATCGAGATCATCGGCAGCGCTCGCGAGGGCGGGCACGTCGCCGCGTTCGATGCCCATGCGCTTGAGCAGACGGTGAAATCCATATTGCGGGTGGGTGCGGCTTGCCGGGCCCCTTGAAGAAGCGCCGGAGCCGGGGGTCTCTCCGGCGATCAGCCGCCACTCCGCATCGCTCATCGATCCGTCGAGGCCCGGGAGCACGATCGTACCGTTCGGCAGCGCCTTGACCGCGGCGATCAGGGCGGCCGTCGCCGGGATCGAACCGGTCGAACCGGCGATGATGATCGGTCCGCTCACTTTTCCGGCGGCGATACGCTGGGTTTCGGCCTTCAGCACCGCATTGCGGTGGCGTGCGGGCGAGGAGTGCTTGAGTTCCGCCAGCCGCTCCGGCCAGTAGGTGCGGGCGATCTTGAGGAAGGCGAGCGTCAGTTGCCACCAGAGCGCATGTTCGCCGCCGTCGAGTCCGTCGAGGGCCTCCCAGTCGAGTTCCTCGGTCTCGATCGCGTCGATGAGTTCGGCGAGGTTGCGCGCGAGCCAGATGGCGTCGGCAGGGCTTGCCGGCGCGATCAGCGGGCTTTCCGCGTGGATGTCGAGGACCACCTGGGGCAGGCGGTTTCGCCAGGCGAGAATGAGACGGCCGAGTTCGATGAGCCTTGCCGTTCCGGAAAGCGGCGGCGCGAGGTCGAGGATCGCCGGCACCTCGGCGTCGAAGAAGCCGCTGTCGTCGTCGGTCTCGCCGAGCGCCCGGATCATCGGCAGGATGGCCGATCGGCCGCCGAGCAGATCGACGAACTCCGAGCGCAGCACGCGGGCGGAGCGCCGGGTCGGCACGAAGATCGTCACACCGGCCAGTGCCAGCGGCTGCGCCGGATCGTAGCGGAAGCCCGGGGTCAGCTCGCCACTGCAGAGCCTTTCCGCGACCGTCCTCAGAAAAGGCAGGCCGGCGGGAATCGTGAAGACGTTCGGATGTCCGGGCACCTCATCCCTCCGGCCGGAAGCGGCGGATCGCAGCCTCGGCCTCCGCTATGGCTTCCGGCGAGCCGACGGTGATCCAGTGCCCTTCGAGCATCAGACCGAAAAGGCGTCCCCTGGCGATCGCCCGGTCGAAATAGATGTTGAGGTTGAACGCCTCGTCCGGCGCGTCTGCAAGCAGCGCTGCGTCCATGGCGATCGCGCCGGCATAGACGACGGGATTCGCCATGCCGTCTTCATAGCGCGTGAGCCGGCCGTCTTCCGATAGCGAGAAATCCCGTTTGCCGTTGTGCCCGGTCGTGTTCTCGAGACGCACGCAGAGCAGCGCCATGTCCATGCGCTCCGGATCGAAGAACTCGGCAAGCTTTTTCAGGTTGCACGGTTGCCGCGGCTTCTCGCCGATCCAGAAAAGGTCGGCATTCATGACGAGCACCGGCCCGCCATCGAGCAGTTTCAGGCCCTTCGCCAGCCCGCCGCCGGAATTCATCAGCGCATCCCGCTCGTCCGAAATCAGGATATGCGGCGCCTCTCGCCGGCCGAGGTGCTCCTCCATCTGGCCGGCGAAATGATGGACGTTCACAACGGCCCTGGTGACGCCCGCGGCGGCGAGCAGATCCAGCACATAGTCGATCATCGGCTTGCCGGCTATCCTGACAAGCGGCTTCGGCAGCGTGTCGGTGACCGGCCGCAGGCGGGTGCCCAGTCCGGCCGCAAGCACCATGGCATTGGTGATGGGCATCGTGTCCTAACGGTTCGCTGATTCGGGAGCGAGGATTCCAGCCTTAATGCACCATTCGCGCAAGGGTGTCAGCACCTGATGGGAGAGCGCATGCTCGAGATAGGCGAAGGTGCGCGGCATGTGCTTCATGTAGCCGGGTTTGCCGTCGCGCTCCTTGAGCCGCACCCAAATTCCGGCGAGCTTGCAGTTGCGCTGAGCGGCCATCAGATGCCAGTCGCGCCGGAAGGCGGCCTCGTCGAAGGGACCCAGACCACGGCGCTCGGAGATGTAGGCAGTCATCATCCGCTGGGCGAGATCGGGTTCGATCGTCACTCGCGCATCCTGCACCAGCGAGGCCACGTCATAGGCGGTCGGCCCGATCATCGCGTCCTGGAAGTCGATGATGCCGATTCGGTCGAATCCGGTGCGGTCCTGACGCCAGAGAATGTTCGGCGAGTGGAAATCGCGCAGAAGCAGGTTCTTCTCCGCGGAAGCGAGAACGCCGATCAGTCCGTCCCATACGGCGAAGTATTCCCGCCGCTCATCGTCCGAGGCAGGCCGCCCCCGTTTCCACGGGAGATACCAGTCGACGAGCAGACTGGTTTCGATCTTGATCGCCGTCCGGTCGAAAGCGGGGATGTGGTGAACCACCCCTTCAGCCACTGCGATGTCGCGTTCCGCGGGCTGAGCATGCAGCCGGGCCAGAAGGCGCGCGCCTTCGATGTAGCGCTCAGCCACGGGGCGGCCGTCGGCGTCGAGTAGGCCTTCGGATCCAAGGTTTTCGATGAGAAGCAGACCCTGGTCGAGGTCGCGCGCGTAGATCGCCGGTGCCGCGAAACCGCGTTTGCGGAGGAGTTGCGAGATCGCGACGAAGGGCACGACGTCCTCGGCGATATGGGCGAGCTGCTGGTAGTACTTGCCGTCCTCAAGGATAGGTCCCGGCTTGTGTCGCGGCGCATCCATCAGGATCTTCGCCGGCGCACCATCCCCGGTGTCGATGCGTTCATAGGCCCGGATCGAAGCGTCGCCGCTCAGGTGGCGCCGACGGGCGTCGGGATAGGCTGCATCGAGCAGGAACTTGCGAATGGCAAGCGAGCGGGTGATCCGTTCGAAGGCCGCGTCCGGTGCGGTCAGGTGAATGCGCCGGCCCTCGTCTTCATGCGAGAAGGTCAGGGTGATTCGGTCGGCCGGAAGCGCCTCCTCGGCCTTCTCCGGCCATTCCACGAGACAGATGCCGTGGGCGAGCGCCTCGTCGAAACCGAGCTCGTCAAGCTCGGATGCGTCCGCGAGCCGGTAGAGATCGAAATGAGCGACCGGGATCCTGAGGTCGTAGCTTTGAACCAGGGTGAAGGTGGGACTGGGCACCTCGAGCGTCTCGTCGTCGGCCATGGCCCGGATGAAGGCCCTTGCCAGGGTCGATTTTCCCGCGCCGAGGTCGCCCGAGAGAGCGACGCATTCGCCGCCCTTCAGCGCCAATGCGAGATCTTCGCCGAATTCGATGGTGGCGGCCTCGTCCTTCAGCAGACGTTCGAGAGATTTCATTTAGTTCATCTATTCCGCCGCGATGACCTTCGGCGCTTCGGCGGAGGGAATGCGGCAGGTTACTGCCGTGCCTTCGCCCTCCTTGCTGCGGATCGAAACATTGCCGTGGTGAAGGCTGACGAAGCTCTCCACGATGGACAGGCCCAGGCCCGCGCCGCCGCGCTGGCCGTAGCTTTCGAAGCGGTTGAACACGGTGTTGAGAACGTCCTGCGGGATCCCTGGCCCCGTGTCGGTGACGGAGAAGGCAAAGTCGCTCCCCTCGCGCCAGCATTTGAGCTCGATCGTACTTCCGTCCGGGGCGAAATTCGCCGCATTGGTGAGAAGCTTTATGAAGATCTGCTTCAGCCGTTGCAGGTCCGCGGTGATGCGGCCGAGATTGTCGGGCGCTTCGGTTCGAAGCGACACGCCGCTCTCGATCAGCCGATCGCCCATCTGCTGCGTCACGTCGTCGATCAGATCGATGAGATTCACTTCCGCGAGTTCGAGCTCGACGATGCCGGCATCGACGGTCGCAAGATCGAGGATGTCGTTGACGATCGTCAGAAGCAGCGACGAGGAGGTGGCAATGTGGTCGACATATTCAGCCTGGCGCTCGTTGAGCTCGCCGAACACCGGCGTTTTCAAAAGGTCGGCAAAACCGATGATGTTCGTCAGCGGCGAGCGCAGCTCGTAGGAGACGTGGTGTACGAAATCGTTCTTCAGCGCATCCGCCTTGCGCAGCGCTTCGTTCTTTTCGGTGAGCGCGCGCTCTACGCGGACGCTGTCGGTGATGTTGACGAAGGTCAGCATCGTCTGGGCGTTGGGCAGCGGAATGACCGCGTAGTCGAGGATGAGGCCGGTGCGCAGCTCCAGAATGCCGCGGCTCGACGGCCGCTCGTCGTCGAAGCTTGTGATGATATGGGCGAAGCGCTTCCAGCCGTCCGGCTGGTCGTAGGAGGCGAGACAAGCCTGCTCGATCGCGCGGATATGGGTGCCCGGCTGAGCCTCGGTCTCATTGATGCCCCAGATCGCCCGGAAGGCCGGGTTCGAGAGCCGGATGCGGCCGTCGGGTCCGAAAACGGCGACGCCTTCGGCGAGATGGTCGATCGTTTCGCCCTGGACCTGGACCAGCGTGTTGTAGCGCGTTTCCAGATCGACCCTTTCGGTCAGGTTCTCGAACACCCAGGTGGCGCCGCCCTGCGGCCGCGCGGTGGCGAAAACGCGAAGCGTCTGGCCGTTCGGCAGGTGCCAGAGATCGGACTGCGTATCGATCGCCTGATAGACGGAAAGCGCACTCGTCTTCCATTGCTTCCAGTTGAGCTGCTCCGGCAGCTTGCCGCCGGCACGCAGCCGATCGAGCACCTCGCCGTTGTCGGGCTTGCGCTCGAGGAATCCCATGTCGAGATCCCAAAGCCGCTGGAAAGCCTGATTGTAGAACTGCAGCCGCTGATTGCCGTCGAAGATCGCCACCGGCGTCGCCAGGTGTTCGAGCGTCTCGGCATGGCTCTTGAGCGTCCGCGCCAGCTCCTCGCGCACCGCCTCGATGCCGGAAACGTCGATCGCGATTCCGGCAGAGCCGGCGGGCGTGCGGGCGTCCACGACGTCGAAAAACGTCCGGTTGCCCCTGACCACCGTCGAAACCTTGTCGCGGAACGGCGTCTGGAGCGTCGAGACCGCCCGGATCCGCTCGCGGGCCGTGGTCGCAAGCAGCTCGCGCTCTTCGGCGACGGCCGTGCTCGCGCTCTGGGTTTCGACCGCATTGGCATAGGCCGCATTGACCCATTCGAGCCTGCCGTCTCCTGCGCGCTGCCACGCGGGAAGATCGACCGCGTCGAGCAGCGTCCGCAACGTCGAAAGCGAAGCATGCAGCTGGTCGCGTTCGAGCTTCAACTCGGCGAGTTCGGCCCTGAGATTGTTGAGCGCGATGAAGCGCACGAAGGCCCGCCCGCCGGATACGCGGCCCTGGGCCTCGAGGACCTCGTTACGCTGGGTTTCGAGCACGAGATCGAAGCTCTGCGCCTGGGCACGCAAGGATTCGATCGCCTTTTCGAGCAGACCTGCCGATTGCGGCTTGATCCAGCGGCCGAAGGCGAGAAAGTCCCGGTCGTCCTGCGGCGCGCCGGTTTCGACCGGAAGCTGACCGAGGAATTCCGGGCGCTCTGCGAGCCCGTCCCAGATCACGATGCGCCGGTTCTTGTCCGCAATGAGAGCCTGGAAGCGGGAAATGCGCTGGTTCGCGTCGGATAGATTGGAACGAAGCTCGCGGTTCTCGGCCTCAATATTGCCGCGCTGGCGGATGAGCCAGATCGCCGAAATCATGGCGGCGGAAATGACGCCGATCAAAACGGAGAAGGTCACCACCTCCGTCGTGCCGAATATGCTTCTGCCGGGATCGGTGGCCTGAGCTGCGGCATCGCTTGCCGCAAGCAATACCGTTCCCGCAAGGAGCCGCTTGAGCAGTCTCGGCGCCCCCTGCCGTCCTGCAGAAGACATGGATTCATGTGTTTTCACGGCGCCGTCCCCGTTCGTCCGGAAAGTGCCGGCGACCTTGCGCCCCCGCGCGCCGGAGCCCGTTCAAAGGCTCCTGTCAGTTCCGATTGCATCTCCGGTCTGTCTCCGTCTGTTTGCCGCCTGTCCGACAAGACATCCCATTTCGACCGCGCCGCCGGCCCGAAAAATCCACACCGGCATAACGAATCGATAAGCTAAACATACTTCTTTGACGATTCGGCTGAAAGTGCGAGCCCCAAAAAAGCGGCCGCGATCTCTTGTCAAGATCGCGGCCACAAGATGTTGTGGATTGCTCGGGTAAGGATCAGTACCGGTAGTGTTCGGCCTTGAACGGACCCTGCTGCTTGACGCCGATATAGGAGGCCTGTTCTTCCGAGAGCTCGGTCAGCTTGGCGCCGAGCTTGGTGAGATGCAGGCGCGCCACCTTCTCGTCGAGCTGCTTCGGCAGCACGTAGACCTCGTTCTTGTACTGATCGCCCTTGGTGAAGAGCTCGATCTGCGCCAGAACCTGGTTGGAGAAGGATGCCGACATGACGAAGGACGGATGTCCGGTGGCGTTGCCGAGATTGAGCAGGCGGCCTTCCGAAAGCAGGATGATGCGGTTGCCCTTCGGGAACTCGATCAGATCGACCTGCGGCTTGACGTTCGTCCACTTCAGGTTCCGAAGCGCCGAAACCTGAATCTCGTTGTCGAAATGGCCGATATTGCCGACGATCGCCATGTCCTTCATCGCGCGCATGTGCTCGATGCGGATGACGTCCTTGTTGCCGGTGGTGGTGATGAAGATGTCGGCGGATGATACGACGTCTTCGAGTTGGACGACTTCAAAGCCGTCCATGGCCGCCTGGAGGGCGCAGATCGGGTCGACTTCCGTGACCTTGACGCGTGCGCCGGCGCCGCTGAGCGAAGCCGCCGAGCCCTTGCCGACGTCGCCGTAGCCGCAGACCACCGCGACCTTGCCGGCCATCATCACGTCGGTGCCGCGGCGGATGCCGTCGACGAGCGATTCCTTGCAACCGTACTTGTTGTCGAACTTCGACTTCGTGACGCTGTCGTTGACGTTGATCGCCGGGAAGGGCAGCAGGCCCTTGGCCTGGAGCTGGTACAGGCGGTTGACGCCCGTGGTCGTTTCTTCCGTCACGCCCTTGATCGCGTCACGCTGCTTGGTGAACCAGCCCGGTGTCGCGGCGAGGCGCTTCTTGATCTGCGCGAAAAGGATCTCTTCTTCTTCGGAGCCCGGATTCGTCAGAATGTTCTCGCCGGCCTCGGCGCGGGCGCCGAGCAGGATGTACATGGTCGCGTCGCCGCCGTCGTCGAGAATCATGTTCGAGACGCCGCCGTCGGCCCATTGGAAGATCTTGTCGGTGTAGGTCCAGTATTCCTCCAGCGTCTCGCCCTTGACGGCGAAGACGGGTACGCCGCTTGCAGCGATGGCGGCGGCAGCGTGGTCCTGGGTCGAGAAGATGTTGCACGAGGCCCAGCGCACTTCGGCACCGAGCGCAACCAGCGTCTCGATCAGCACGGCGGTCTGGATGGTCATGTGGAGCGAGCCGGTGATGCGGGCGCCCTTCAGCGGCTTCGATGCGCCGAACTCCTCGCGGCAGGCCATCAGGCCCGGCATTTCCGTTTCGGCGATGGCGATTTCCTTGCGGCCGAAGTCGGCAAGCCCGATGTCGGCGACGATATAGTCCTGAGTTGCGCTCATGAAGTTCTCCAGGCTGATCCTAGGGCCGCGCGGCCACATGGCCGTTTGGCGGCATGACAGTGCCTCCCGCGATCGCGGGCAGCGTGCCTTCCGTCTATCAGGAAACCCCGTGGAGGGCAACCGACATATAAAGAGGTCTTTATATGTTTATATCGGTCACATCTCTTCGCCGAACTTGTCGCGAACCAGCGTATCCAGCGCGTTGAGCGCCTCTTCGGCCTGAGCGCCGCTGGCGGTGACGAAGACCGAGCAGCCGGTGCTGGCCGCCAGCATCATCAGCCCCATGATCGAGGTCCCGCCGACGGTCATGCCGTCCTTGGAGACGGTGATCTCCGCGTCGAAGGTCTCGACGGTCTGCACGAATTTCGCGGAGGCACGCGCATGCAGGCCGCGTTTGTTGACGATGAGCAGTTCGCGCGTCAGAGCCGTGTCGGGGCGGTGATCCATCATTTTCCACTCAGAACCCGACTGGCGACGTTGATGTATTTGCGCCCCGCCTCGGAGGCTTCCACCAGCGCCTTGTCCATGTCGCTTTCGCCGCGCACGCCTGCGAGCTTGATCAGCATCGGCAGGTTGACGCCGGCGATGACCTCGACGCTGCCGCCGCGCATCACCGAAATGGCGAGATTCGAAGGGGTGCCGCCGAACATATCCGTCAGGATGATGACGCCGTCGCCTTGATTGGCCTTCTCGACGGCGTCGAGGATATCCTGACGCCGCTGATCCATGTCGTCCTCGGGGCCTATGCAGACGGTCTCGATAGCTTTTTGCGGACCGACGACATGCTCCAAAGCATGCCGAAACTCATCCGCCAGCTTGCCATGAGTGACAAGCACAAGTCCGATCATGGGTATCTTTGCTCCAACTGCATATGCAACTCGTTGATGGCCAGATATCGCAATGCAGCAATTTCGTCCACCTGTTGGGGGCGCCATCTTGGCAAGGAAAAGGCGAAGTGCAAGCCAAAAATGCCGAAAAAGCAGCCGCACTGCCTTTCGATAAGGCTAAAGTCCTACATTTTCGGGCAGAAGGGCGGCGAGTGCGTCGAGCGGCGACAGCGGCCCCTCGATGGGGAGGCGCAACAGCGGCAGATTTCGCCCGATCCCGAGCTGCAGCTCCTCCTCCTCCGGCGGCAGACGCGGCTCGAAGGGTGCCCTGACCGGCGTGATCGCCCAATCGAGAACACAGGCGGAGACGGTACCGACTTCCGCAATTCCGGATCCGCGGATTTCGAGGAGCCCGCGAATGGCGGCAGGGCAGCGCGCGACGATGCGCCCGTTCTCGAGCGTCAGATCCACGCGGTCGTCCGCGACGAGCGCGGCGAAGCGGCCCCGGCGTCTCACTTGCGAGAGGCAGGAAAGCGCGAGCGCCGACTTGCCCGAGCCGGACGGCCCTGTGATCAGCAGCCCGGTCGTGCCGAGAACGATCGCGGTTCCGTGGACATTGATGAAGGGCGCAGTCACGGGTGCGGCTCGGCGGGCAGCGAGAGAACGAAGCGGGCGCCGCCGATGTGGCCGTCCTTGCCGGCGATGTTCTCGGCTCTGAGCGTTCCGCCATGCGCCTCGGCGATCTGGCGCGAGATCGAAAGGCCGAGCCCCGAGTTCTGGCCGAAGTCCTCGCCCTCCGGCCGGTCGGTGTAGAAGCGCTCGAAGATACGGTCGATGTCCTCCGCCTGGATGCCCGGACCGTTGTCTTCGACATAGACGATGCAGCGCGATCGCGACCGGGTCAGCCGGACGACGATGCGGCCGTTCTGCTCGGAGACGAAGGAGCGGGCGTTTTCGATCAGGTTCGTGATGATCTGACCGATGCGCAGTTCGTAGCCGCTGACGATGAAGCTTGCGCGCGGGTTGTCCTTACGGTCGACGACGAAGTCGAGCAGCACCGGTTTCTTGCTGCCCCGGATCTGGCGTGAAATTTCGACGAGGTCGCCGAGCAGCTTTTCGAGGTCGACCTTCTTCGCGTCGGCGCGTGCAAGCTCCGCATCCAGACGCGAGGCGTCGGAGATATCACTGATCAGCCGGTCGAGCCGTCGCACGTCGTGCTGGATGACGTCCATCAGCCGCTTCTTCGATTCCTCGTTGCGCGCGAGCGGCAAGGTTTCGACCGCGCTGCGCAGCGACGTCAGCGGATTCTTGAGTTCGTGGCTCACATCGGCGGCGAAGTTCTCGATTGCCGCGATGCGGTCGTAGAGCGCGGTCGTCATTTCGCGGAGCGCCACGGAAAGATTGCCGATCTCGTCCTGGCGGGATGAGAAGTCGGGGATCTCCTCCCGTTCCTTGGCGCCGCCGCGGCGCACGCGGATGGCGGCGGCCGAAAGCCGCCGCAGCGGGTTGGCGATCGTCGACGAGAGAAGCAGCGAGAGTATGACGTTGACCAGCGCCGCCACGCCGAAAACGCGGATGATCGCCAGCCGTTCTGCATGGACGATCTTGTCGATGTCGCCGGCCTGGGTGGAGAGGAGGAGCACGCCGAGAACCGCGCGGAAGCGCTGTACCGGAACGGCAACCGAAACGATCAGCTCGCCCTTCTCGGTCACGCGCACCACGGCGCCGCGCACGCCGGTCAGGGCGTTCATCACCTCCGGATAGATCGAGCCGTTGCCGCCGGGCGGCTCCTTGTAGAGCGGCAGGTCGCCCGGCTGCAGCAGCCGGTTGAACCAGGTGCCGAACTCGTCGGCGAGGCTCGGACTTTCCGGATCGACCGGCGGCAGGTCGAAACGAAGCACCTGTCCGCCGCTATAGAGGTGGCGCGAATCGAGCAGCAGGTCGGCATCGGCATCGAAGAGGCGAGCGCGCGTGCGCGTCGGCGAGATCAGTCTTCTCAAGACCGGCGCCACGCGTTCCTGAATGATCGGGAATTCGAGGTCTTCGTCGCTCGGCAGCGGCGTGATGCTTTCGCCGGCCTGCAATTCGAGCAGCTTTTCCGGATCGATGGTGATCGAATTGGTGTCCACCGAGGCGGAGGCCGAGATGGCGCCGGCGATGATCTCGCCCTGCGTCAGAAGGCTCTCCACCCGGGCGTCGATCAGACCTTCCCGGAACTGGTTGAGATACATGATCCCGCCGACGAGGACCACGAGCGCCACCAGGTTGAAGAAGACGATGCGCCGCGTGAGGCTCGAGAAGACCGCATTGCCGAACAGGCGCCGGATCAGCGTAAAGGGATGCGCCCATCGCCGCTGCCCGCGCAGCGTCGATGCCCGTCCTTCCGTTTCTTCGATATCGCCCTGCAAGACTTCTACCAAGTCTCCCGCTCCCGCGACGCGACCTTCGCTTCTGCCCGCGTCGCCTGTCGCATTCGCCCGTTCCCGCGATGCCCTACGCCAGCCGGCGCTGCTGCGCAAGCGCTAGCAAGGGAGGGACGGGCGGCAGCGCTCCGGCCACGAGTGATCCGCAATCCGCCGGCTCGCTCCCTCAGGCCGTCTCGCGGAAACGATAGCCGACGCCGTAGAGCGTCTCGATCATGTCGAAGTCGTTGTCTACCATCTTGAACTTCTTGCGAAGCCGCTTGATGTGGCTGTCGATCGTGCGATCGTCGACATAGACCTGTTCGTCATAGGCGGCATCCATCAGCGCGTCGCGGCTCTTTACCACGCCGGGTCGCTGCGCCAGTGCGTGCAGGATGAGGAACTCCGTGACCGTCAGCGTGACGGATTCGTTCTTCCAGGTGCAGGTATGCCGCTCCTGGTCCATGACGAGCTGGCCCCGTTCGAGCGAACGGGAAGGCGTGTCGGCATTCTTCACCGGTCCGGCGCCTCCGGCCGCAGCCTCCCGGTTGGCCGCGCGACGCAGGATCGCCTTGACGCGCTCCACCAGGAGGCGCTGTGAGAAGGGCTTGGTGATGAAGTCGTCGGCGCCCATCTTCAGACCGAAGAGCTCGTCGATCTCCTCGTCCTTCGACGTGAGAAAGATGACGGGCAGGTCGGACTTCTGCCTCAGCCGCCGCAACAGCTCCATGCCGTCCATGCGGGGCATCTTGATGTCGAAGATAGCGAGCTGCGGCGGACGCGCCAGCAGACCCTCCAGCGCCGATGCGCCGTCCGTATAGGTTTCGACCTTGTAGCCCTCGGCTTCCAGCGCGATGGACACGGACGTCAGGATGTTGCGGTCGTCATCGACAAGCGCGATGGTCTGCATCTTATTCTACTCCGTTTCGAGGCCCGGTTGCCGAGACGCTTCGAGATGCGTTGCAAGAATCGCGGCAACCGCGAGTCACGGTCGCGTTAATTGAGTATAAAGGTGGAACAAATTGTGGCGAAGTGCAAAAGCACCTGATCCGGTTCCCCCGCAACCGGCCCCGCCGGTGGGTTTCCGGAAGCTGCGATTCAACCGATTAAAAAATGCATATTTTTCTTTAAATCGATTAATATACTGAATTCATTATTGTTTTAGAATTGACTATCTTGTCTTGGATCGGCCTTGCCGGTATGTTCCGACGAAATTCAACGCCAATGGCCAACCACGAAGGAAGCTTGACCATGGATGAGCTCGGGAGCCGCAATCCCTCTATCGGACTGGAATCGATCGGATTTTCCGACCTCTCGGTCGTCCGCTACAACTTCGAGGCGCCGCAGCTCTACGAAGAAGCCCTGGCCCGCGGTGAAGCCGAACTGACGGTCCATGGAGCGCTTTGCGCCCGCACCGGCCAGCACACGGGCCGCTCGCCCAAGGACAAGTATGTCGTGCGCGACGCCAACACCGCCGACCAGATCTGGTGGGACAACAACAGCGCGATTTCGCCGGAGCATTTCGAGCGTCTTCGTCAGGACATGCTCGCGCATGCCAAAGGCATGTCGCTCTACGTCCAGGACCTCGTCGGCGGTGCCGACCCGGAGAACGCGCTGCCGACGCGCGTCGTCACCGAGTTCGCCTGGCACTCGCTGTTCATCCGCAATCTGCTGATCCGGCCGGAGCGCGAGGCGCTTCCGTCTTTTCAGCCGAAGCTGACGATTATCGACCTGCCGAGCTTCAAGGCCGATCCCGCACGCCACGGCTGCCGCAGCGAGACGGTCATCGCCTGTGACCTGACCAACGGCCTCGTGCTGATCGGCGGCACGTCCTATGCGGGCGAGATGAAGAAGTCGGTTTTCACCGTCCTCAATTACCTGCTGCCCAAGAAGTCGGTGATGCCGATGCACTGCTCGGCCAATGTCGGGCCCGCCGGTGACACGGCGATCTTCTTCGGCCTCTCGGGTACCGGCAAGACGACGCTCTCCGCCGATCCGAACCGCACGCTGATCGGTGACGACGAGCACGGCTGGAGCGAAAAGGGCGTCTTCAATTTCGAGGGCGGCTGCTATGCCAAGGCGATCCGCCTGTCGGAAGCGGCAGAGCCCGAGATCTTTGCGACGACGCGCCGCTTCGGTACGGTGATGGAGAACGTCGTCCTCGACGAGCGGCGCCTTCCTGACTTCGACGACGGTTCGCTGACGGAGAACACCCGCTGCGCCTATCCGCTGCACTTCATTCCGAACGCCAGCAAGACCGGCACGGCGCCGCAGCCGCGCACGATCATCATGCTGACGGCGGACGCCTTCGGGGTTTTGCCGCCGATCGCCAAGCTGACGCCGGAACAGGCCATGTATCACTTTCTTTCCGGCTACACCGCCAAGGTCGCCGGTACCGAAAAGGGCGTGACGGAGCCGGAGGCGACTTTCTCGACCTGCTTCGGCGCTCCCTTCATGCCGCGCCATCCGTCCGAATACGGCAATCTTCTCAAAGATCTCATCGCCAGGAACGGCGTCACCTGCTGGCTCGTCAACACCGGCTGGACCGGCGGCGCCTTCGGCACGGGAAGCCGCATGCCGATCAAGGTGACGCGCGCGCTTCTTTCGGCGGCTCTCGACGGCTCGCTGAACAGTGCCTCGTTCCGCACGGATGCGAATTTCGGCTTTGCGGTGCCGGTGTCGGTACCGGGCGTCGAGGCCGGCATTCTCGACCCGCGCTCGACCTGGGCGGATGGTATGGCTTATGACGCCCAGGCACGGCGGCTCGTCGACATGTTCATCGCCAACTTCGCCAAGTTCGAGCGCCACGTCGACGGCAGCGTGCGCGACGCAGCCCCGGGCGCGAGGGTGGCCGCCGAATAATCCGGTCTCTTGCCATGATTCACGTGAAACCCGGCTGCCTGCGGCCGGGTTTTGCATTTGCGGCCGGTTTTCAAGCATGCGATAGAAACGGCCGAGGAGGATTCATGGCAAGCGAACCGCTTTACATCAACGAAAACATCGTGATCGCCGGATGGGAGCTCACGGAGCAATTCGTGCTGGCCGGCGGACCGGGCGGACAGAACGTCAACAAGGTCTCGACGGCCGTCCAGCTCTTCTTCGACGTGCAGGCTTCGCCGACCCTGCCGGAGCGCGTGAAGGCCAATGCCCTGAAGCTCGCCGGACGGCGCGCCTCGAAGGAGGGCGTCGTGATGATCGAAGCCAATCGCTTCCGCAGTCAGGAACGCAATCGCGAGGACGCCCGCGAGCGGCTGAAGGAACTGATCCTGAAGGCGGCGGAACCGCCGCCCCCGCCGCGCAGGAAGACGAAGCCGACGCGCGGATCGATCGAACGCCGGTTGAAGGAGAAATCCGGCCGTTCCGAAATCAAGAAGCTGCGCGGCCGCCCCGGCGGCGACTGACCGCGCCCGAAAGTTGCGCCCGCGCCCTTGTCTTTTGCGCGCAACCGCACTCTCTTATCCGCTGACGCATGTCGCCAAGCCGTACGGCGGTCGTGGGGAAGACGACATGTGCAGGCTCCAGCCGCGCGAGAGAGGAGACAAGCATGGGTTTGTTCGATTTTATCAAGAATGCGGGAAAGAAGCTCGGAATCGGCGGCGACGACACGCCGCCGGATGCGGCAAGCGTCGAAAAGGAGCTCGCATCCCATGACCTCGGCACCAAGGACGTCAAGGTCGACGTCGTGGACGACAAGGTCGTGCTGAAGGGTGTCGTCAAGGACCAGTCCACCTTCGAGAAGGCGGTCGTGGCCGTCGGCAATACGCTCGGCATATCCAAGGTCGAGGCATCCGAGCTCAAGGTCGCCGACGGCGCCGCCGCGCCGGCCGAGGCGAAGGCCCCGGTCTTCTACACCGTGAAGAAGGGCGACAATCTCTGGAAGATCGCCGAGGCCCATTACGGCAAGGGCAAGGGCGCCAAGCACACGGCGATCTTCGAAGCGAACAAGCCCATGCTCACCCATCCCGACAAGATCTATCCGGGCCAGGTGCTGCGCATCCCGGATCTGGATGCCGGCTGAACGAAGGCTGTTTCGGGTCGATCCCGACCCCGGTGAGCGCTATGTACCTGTCATCTCCCGCCGGATCTGCTGACGGGAGGATCGATCGAAGCCGTATGACAGGATGCCGCCAATGCTTGTGCTGCCGAAAGGGGTGAGACACATCCCCGGTTTCCTCGACCGTTCGCGCCAGCAGGAACTGGTCGAGGCCGTCCGCGCCGTCGTCGCGGAGGCTCCGCTCTTCGCGCCCGCGATGCCGAAGACCGGCAAACCCATGTCCGTGCGCATGACCAATTGCGGCGCGCTCGGCTGGGTCACCGACCGCGAGCGCGGCTACCGCTACCAGGCGACGCATCCGGTCACCGGCAAGCCATGGCCGCCGATTCCACGCATGCTGCACGACATCTGGAATGCCGTGGCCGGAAGCGACAAGTCCCCCGAGGCCTGCCTGGTGAATTTCTACTCGGCAGAGGCGCGCATGGGGCTCCACCAGGACCGGGACGAGCGCGATCTCGAGACTGCCGTCGTTTCGATCTCGCTCGGCGACGACTGCCTTTTCCGCGTCGGCGGCCGCACACGCGGCGGACAGACCGTGTCGTTCAGGCTCGAAAGCGGCGACGTCGTCGTGCTCGGCGGCGAAGGACGGCTCGCCTTCCACGGCGTCGACCGCATCTATCCGAACACGTCGACGCTCCTGAGGAGCGGCGGCCGGCTCAATCTGACGCTGCGACGGGTCAACCCTTGAATCTTCGCCCCGCCCGAATCGGTCCCTTTCCCGCAGGCGGCGCGATTCCTCTCAAAGCTTCCTGAGCGCCACCGTCTGCGTCAGGTGGTTGGGACCCTTCTGCAGGATGAGATCGGCGCGCGGCCGCGTCGGCAGAATGTTCTGATGCAGGTTCTTCAGATTGATATTGTGCCAGAGGCCCTCGGCGATTGCGCGCGCCGCATCCTCGCTGATCGTCGCATAGCGATGGAAGAAGGATTGCGGGTTCTGGAACGCGGTTTCGCGCAGTCGCATGAAGCGGTTCACGTACCAGCTGTGGATCAGGCTCTCCTCGGCATCGATATAGATCGAAAAGTCGAAGAAATCCGAGACCATCGGCACGATCTTGCCGTCGGCCGGCAGATCGCGCGACTGCAGCACGTTTATCCCCTCGAAAATGAGGATGTCCGGCCGGTCGATCACCTGGAACTGGTCGGGGATCACGTCATAGGTCAGGTGCGAATAGGTAGGAGCCTTGACGTTCGGCCGGCCCGCCTTGATCGCCGAGAGGAATCTGAGCAGCGCGCCGATATCGTAGCTCTCGGGAAATCCCTTGCGATCCATCAGGTTTTCCCGCTGGAGAACCGCATTCGGATAAAGAAAGCCGTCGGTGGTGACGAGGTCGACCTTCGGGCTCGAGGGCCAGCGCGCGAGAAGCTCCGCAAGGATGCGTGCCGTCGTCGACTTGCCGACTGCGACCGAGCCGGCGACACCGATGACGAAGGGCGTCTTCGTCTCGTTCGACATGCTCAGGAAGCGGGTGCGCTGCCGGAAGAGGATCTGCGACGCCTCCACATGGGCGGAGAGGAGCCGTGAGAGCGAGAGATAGATCCGTCGCACCTCGTCGAGATCGACCGGATCGTTGAGCGAGCGCAGGCGCTGCACCTCGTCGGCCGTCAGCGTCAGCGGCGTGTCGGCGCGAAAGCGCGACCATTCCTCCGCGGAGAAGACGTGATAGGGCGAATATTCGCCCCCCTGGAGATTGCCCGGAATGTCGGCCGGTTCGATGTCTTCCGCGGCGATGCTCATGGATTCTGCCGGTTCGCCTTTTCCTGCAGGCCGGATTGGCTTGTCCGCCTGGCCAGTTCGCTCATCACATCCTGCAACGGGACGGCGGCGATATTCAATACGACCATAAGATGATAGAGGAGATCGGCACTCTCATCGACCAGATTCTTCCGGTCCTCGCCGATCGCGGCGATGACCGTTTCCACCGCCTCCTCGCCGAGCTTCTTGGCAGCCTTCGTCTGCCCGGCCGCCACCAGCTTGGCGGTCCAGGACTCCTCCGGCGCCGCCCGGGCGCGGGACGCCACGATCTTCTCCAGGTCGGAAAGGGTGAAGTCGGTCATTATCGGATCCCTTCTCGTTGGCAGCGCCGCCTCAATCAAGCCGCATGGCGATGCCGTGCTCGGCCATGTGGCGCTTCGCCTCGCCGATGCTGTAGGTGCCGAAGTGGAAAATCGAGGCGGCGAGCACGGCAGTCGCATGGCCGTCGCGGATGCCCTCGACCATGTGGTCGAGCGTGCCCACGCCGCCGGAGGCGATGACGGGAGCGCGTACCGCATCGGCGATCGCCCGTGTCAGGCCGATGTCGTAGCCGCTCTTCGTACCGTCTCGGTCCATGGAGGTGAGAAGGATTTCGCCGGCCCCGAGATCGACGACCTTTTGCGCAAATTCGATCGCATCGATGCCTGTCGGTTGCCGCCCGCCATGGGTAAAGATCTCCCATCGGTCCGCCTCGCCTTGCGCCGAGACTTTCTTGGCGTCGATGGCGACGACGATGCACTGGTCGCCGAACTTGTCGGCGGCTTCAGCGACGAATTCCGGATTCTTCACCGCCGCCGTGTTGATCGACACCTTGTCGGCGCCGGCAAGCAGGAGCTTGCGGATGTCCGCCACCTGGCGCACGCCGCCGCCGACGGTAAGCGGCATGAAGCATTGCTCCGCGGTGCGGGCGACGACGTCGAAGATCGTTTCGCGATTGTCGGAAGAGGCGGTGATGTCGAGGAAGCAGAGCTCGTCGGCCCCGGCCGCGTCATAGGCGCGTGCCGCCTCCACCGGGTCCCCGGCGTCTATCAGATCCACGAAGTTCACGCCCTTGACGACGCGGCCGTCCTTCACGTCGAGGCAGGGGATTACACGGGCCTTAAGGGTCATGGCATCTTCCCCTTTCTTGCTTCGCGGATCAGATCCAGGGCTTCCTTCGGATCGATCCGCCCGTCATAAAGCGCCCGACCGGAGATCGCGCCTTCGAGCTTTTGCGCATCCGGTTCGGTCATGCGGCGGATGTCGTCCATCGAGGCGAGGCCGCCCGAGGCGATGACCGGGATTGAAACCGCGTCCGCGAGTTCGAGCGTCGAGGCCCAGTTGATGCCGGTCAGGATGCCGTCCCGGTCGATGTCCGTGTAGATGATCGCCGCGACGCCCGCGCCCTCGAACTTCCTGGCAAGTTCGATCACCCCGAGCTCGGACGCTTCCGCCCATCCCTCGACGGCGACCTTGCCGCCCTTCGCATCGATGCCGACCGCGACCCGTCCCGGGAACTTGCTGCAGGCTTCGATCACCAGGGCGGGATCGCGCACCGCGACGGTACCGAGGATGACGCGCTTCAGCCCGCGCGAAAGCCAGTTCTCGATATGCTCCAGCGTGCGGATGCCACCGCCGAGCTGCACGGGGTTCTTCGTCGCCTTGAGGATGGCGTCGACCGCCGCACCGTTGACGGTCTCCCCGACAAAGGCGCCGTTCAGGTCGACCACGTGCAGCCATTCGAAACCCTGCTCCTCGAAGGCGCGCGCCTGGGCGGCCGGGTCGGGATTATAGACTGTCGCCTGCTCCATGTCGCCGAGCTTCAGGCGCACGCATTGCCCGTCCTTGAGGTCGATCGCGGGAAAGAGGATCATTTGTTCGTCCGATCAGAAATGACGCGGCAGCCTCAGGGCTTCCAGCGCAGGAAATTCGAGATGAGGGCGAGGCCGAGCGCCTGGCTCTTTTCCGGATGGAACTGCGAGCCCGCCTTGTTGTCGCGCGCGACGAAGGCCGTCACCGGGCCGCCATAGTCCGCCTCCGCCACCACGTCTTCGGCACGCTCCGCCGCGAGGTGGTAGGAATGGACGAAATAGGCGTGCAGACCGTTCTCGCCGGTCGGAATGCCGTCGAAAAGGGCGTGCGCGCGCTTGAGATCAAGCGTGTTCCAGCCGATCTGGGGGATCTTGAGCGAGCGGTCCTCGGGCGTCATCTCGACGACATCGCCGGCGATCCAGCCGAAACCCTTCGTCACCGTCTTTTCGAGTCCGCGCGACGACATGAGCTGCATGCCGACGCAGATGCCGAAGAAGGGGCGGCCAGCTTTCTCGACCGCCTCCGTCAGCGCTTCCTCCATTCCCTCCACGGCGGCGAGGCCGCGGCGGCAGTCGGCATAGGCGCCGACGCCCGGCAGCACGATCCGATCGGCCGTGGCCACCCGTTCCGGCCTGTCGGTGAGATCGATTTCGGCCGCGATGCCGGCCTCGCGGGCGGCGCGCTCGAAGGCCTTGGTGGCCGAGCGCAGGTTGCCGGATCCGTAGTCAATGATGGCGACCCGCATCAGCGCTCTCCATAGGATTCAAAAAAGCCGAGCCCGGCGGCGGCGCCCGGCCGTCCCGTAGCGGACCTGTCGGTCGACGGCATGGGAGTTGCATCTCCTGCATGGGCGGACGGCCCGGCGTTCGAATAATAGATTTCTTCGGCCGTCTCGAGATCGCGTGCCGGAACGACCGAACGAAACGTCCAGTCGCGCGCCGAGAGCTTGCGGGCGATGAGAAGCGGTCCTTCGAGCGACACGATGAGACCGAGCGCCAGATGGACGAGCAGCGCTGCGCTGAAGCCGCCGGGCACCGATGCCGCAAGAAGCAACAGGAACTGCAGAACGGAAACGAGGGTCCCGATGAGCCACGCGCGTTTGACGATGAGCCACGGACCGGGGAAGAAGAAGGCGGTCCAGGAGAATCCGTCGGCGATGAACCGCGCCCTTTCATCGTCGGCCGGTGCGCCGGGCGGGGTCATGATCAGATAGGAGGCCATGGTCTTTAAACCAGATATTGGCCGGCTCAGGCGAGCATCCCCTTAGTTGAGGGGACGCGTCCCGCCTGGCGCGGATCGATTTCGGTTGCCGTGCGGAGCACGCGGGCGACGGACTTGAAGCAGGTCTCGGCGACATGATGGTTGTTGGCGCCGTAGATGTTCTGCACATGCAGCGTGATCCCGGCATGCTGGGCGAGCGCCTGGAAGAATTCGCGCACGAGTTCGGTGTCGAAGGTGCCGATCTTCGGCGATGTGAAGGTCACGTTCCAGACGAGGAAGGGCCGGCCGGAGACGTCGACGGCGGCGCGCGTCATCGTCTCGTCCATGGCAAGGTCTATGGAGGCATAGCGTGTGATGCCGCGGCGATCGCCGAGCGCCTTGGCCAGCGCCTGGCCGATGGCGATGCCGGTGTCCTCGACGGTGTGGTGATCATCGACATGGAGGTCGCCCTCCGCCTTGATCTCCATGTCGATCAGCGAATGGCGCGAGAGCTGGTCCAGCATATGGTCGAAGAAGCCGACGCCGGTCGCGATCTTCGATACGCCCGTTCCGTCGACATTGACCGAGACGGATATGGCGGTTTCATTCGTCTTTCGCGAAACTTGGCCGGTGCGGCTCGGCGTCACGTCTGCCATCAAGCTCTCCTGTCTGCACTCTCCGATGATTTTGGGCCAGCCGGCCTATCGGAGCAACATCGTTTTCGGGCGTCGCGGAGAGGGGCGACAAAGCCACCTTCGATCTTCGCATTCCGTCACAGTGCCGCTCCTTATCAGGGGAGGCATGAAATATCCAGAACTGCGACGGAGATTCGGTGCGCCGCAGCAACGTGAAAACGAAAGCCGCCTGGGCGCGCGTTCGCGCATTTGCAATCGCGCGGCTGCGACTTACATAGGCCTCAGGCAACCAGGCTCATCGCGAGCCGCATCCCCCCGGCTTACCGGGCCCAAAGGTACTTTCATGAGCGAACACAATCCTTACGGAACGATGCATGCGACCACCATCATCACGGTGCGCAAGGGCGGCAAGGTGGTAATGGCGGGTGATGGCCAGGTGAGCCTCGGCCAGACGGTCATGAAGGGCAATGCCCGCAAGGTCCGCCGCCTGTCGAAGGGCGACGTGATTGCAGGCTTCGCCGGCGCGACGGCGGACGCCTTCACGCTTCTGGAACGGCTGGAGGCGAAGCTCGAGCAATATCCCGACCAGCTGATGCGCGCGGCCGTAGAGCTCGCCAAGGACTGGCGTACCAACAAGTACCTGCGCAATCTCGAGGCGATGATGCTGGTTGCCGACCGGACGGTGACGCTGGCGATCACCGGCAACGGCGACGTTCTCGAGCCCGAGCACGGGACGATCGCCATCGGTTCGGGCGGCAACTATGCCTTTGCCGCGGCGCGGGCGCTCATGGACAGCGACAAGTCGGCCGAGGAGATCGCCCGCCGCGCGCTGGAGATCGCCGGCGACATCTGCGTCTACACCAACCACAACGTCGTCGTGGAGACGCTGGATGCCGAATGAGCCGGCAGAGGTCAGCTTCGAGCCGGTCGCCGAGGGCCACCTGCCGATGCTCCTCGCCTGGCTTTCCGAGCCGCATGTCCGGCAGTGGTGGGGCGATCCCGATGTGGTACTCGGGCTGATACGGGACGGTTGCGCGAAGGGTGAGGTCGACGGTTTCGTCTTTCGTGTGAAGGGGGAGCCGGCCGGCTATATCCAGTCCTGGATCCCGTCGGAATATGACGAGGAGCCCTGGGCCAAGGACCTGTCGGGCGACACGCCAGGCGTCGACATCTTCATCGGCCCGCCCGAAATGACAGGCAAAGGCGTCGCCGCCATGGCGCTCAGAGCCTTTGCCGCAAGACTATTCGAAAACGGCGCCGCGCGCATCGTCATCGACCCCGACGCCGGCAACCGCCGCGCCGTGCGAGCCTATGCGAAGGCCGGTTTCGTACCTTTTGGCGAATGGATAGACGAGTCCGGTCGAACCCTCCTGATGGAGCTCGAGCGGACGGGATTTGAGAGGAATCGATGAGCAACTTTTCACCCAGGGAAATCGTGTCGGAGCTCGACCGCTACATCATCGGCCAGAAGGACGCGAAGCGCGCGGTTGCCATTGCGCTGCGCAACCGCTGGCGCCGCCAGCAGCTTGACGACGAGCTGCGCGACGAGGTCATGCCCAAGAATATCCTGATGATCGGTCCGACCGGCGTCGGCAAGACGGAGATTTCCCGTCGCCTCGCCAAGCTCGCCGGCGCGCCCTTCGTCAAGGTGGAGGCAACGAAGTTCACGGAAGTCGGCTATGTCGGCCGCGACGTGGAGCAGATCGTGCGCGATCTCGTCGAGGTCGGCATCAGCCTCGTGCGGGAGAAAAGGCGCGCCGAAGTGAAGGCGAAGGCTCATCAGAACGCCGAGGAGCGCGTTCTCGACGCGCTGGTCGGCACTACCGCCTCGCCGGCAACCCGCGATTCCTTCCGCAAGAAGCTGCGCGCCAACGAGCTCGACGACAAGGAGATCGAGGTCGATGTCGCCGAAACCGGCTCGCCCGGCGGCGCCTTCGAGATCCCGGGAATGCCGGGCGCCAATATCGGCGTCCTCAACCTTTCGGAAATGTTCGGCAAGGCACTCGGCGGCAGGACCAAGAAGATCAAGACGACGGTCAAGGACTCCTATGCGCTCCTGGTCAACGACGAGTCCGACAAGCTGCTCGACAACGAGCAGATCCAGCGTGAGGCGGTGGCGGCGGCGGAAAATGACGGCATCGTCTTCCTCGACGAGATCGACAAGATCGCCACCCGCGAAGGCGGCATCGGTGCCGGCGTGTCGCGCGAAGGCGTTCAGCGCGACCTCCTGCCGCTGGTCGAAGGCACGACGGTGGCGACGAAATACGGGCCGGTGAAGACCGATCACATCCTCTTCATCGCCTCCGGCGCGTTCCACGTCGCCAAACCGTCGGACCTTTTGCCGGAGCTGCAGGGGCGCCTGCCGATCCGCGTCGAGCTTAGGGCTCTCACCAAGGAGGATTTCCGCCGCATTCTGACCGAGACGGAGGCGAGCCTCATCCGCCAGTACAAGGCGCTGCTCGAGACCGAGGGCGTTGCCCTCGACTTCACCGAGGACGCGATCGACGCGCTGGCGGAGGTCGCGGTCCAGCTCAACGCCAATGTCGAGAACATCGGCGCGCGCCGCCTGCAAACCGTGATGGAGCGTGTGCTCGACGATGTCTCCTTCAACGCGCCCGATCGCGGAGGCCAGGGCGTCACGATCGATGCCGATTACGTTCGCCGGCATGTCGGGGATCTCGCGGCCAATACCGACCTGTCGCGCTACATCCTCTGACGCCCGGCCCTCCGTCGAGGCCAGTCGATCACCGAATTGTGGGGCGCCTGTCACTCGACAGGCGCCTTCGTTTTCTCTAGATCGATCAGCAGCCGTTAAGAATTAAGGCATCATTCCGACATGATTCTGCCTTAGGGGCGCGCCGGAACCGGCGGGGACCGCCGGCTTCTTGGAAGAGTCTACAGGAAAACTGATAGTGCGCCTCACCGCCTGCATGCTCGTGATCTTCACATTTTGCCTCGCCGCCGGTCCTTCGGCTGCGAGCGGGATACTCATCGTTCCGCAGGGCAATCGCCACGTCGAGCAGCCGGGCGTTCCGGGCGCCTCGGTACGCCGCACCAAAGCCGGCCGCACATCCTTCGACGCGAAATACGAGAAGGTGCGCGAGCTTCTTGCCACCGACCGCAAGCTCGTCGGCAAGATCAAGTCGGTCGCCGGCGCCTACGGCATCGCGCCCATTCACATGGTCGGGGCGATCGTCGGCGAACACACCTACAATGTCGACGCCTATGACCGGCTGCAATCCTATTACGTCAAGGCGGCCGCCTATGCGGGCGACAGCTTCCAGTTCGGCTATCAGGGCGAGTCCATCGCCGAATTCGTCGAGCGGCCCCAATTTGCCGAATGCGCCGGCAAGAAAGGCTCCTACGCGCTCTGGACCTGCCGGGAGCGAATCTGGGACAGCCAGTTCCGCGGGCAGACGGTGGCGGGCAAATCCTTCCCGAACAACCGCTTCAGCGCCGTCTTCTTCCAGCCGTTCTTCGCCGGGCAGACCTTCGGTCTCGGCCAGATCAATCCGCTGACCGCATTGATGCTGACGGATATGGTGTCGCGCGTTTCCAGTTATGAGCGCCTCGACGAAAACAATGCCGCGGGCGTCTATGAGGCGATCATGGACCCGGACGTGTCGCTTGCCTATATGGCCGCCTCCATCCGGCATTCGATCGATGCCTATCGCACGATTGCGGGCATGGATATCTCCGGCAATCCCGGCCTGACGGCGACGCTCTACAATGTCGGCAATCCGGATGCGCGTGCGGCAGCGCTCGCCGCAAAGAACCAGGGGGGCGAGGTCCACTGGCCGGAGGAGAACTATTACGGCTGGCTCGTCAACGACAAACTGGCAGAGCTCGAAAGCCTGTTGTGATCCTTTATCGCCCGGCAGCGGAATCATCGCGATTCACGTGAAGCATTTTCTTGATTGCGCCGTAAAAAACTGGAACGGTACGCGACCAGAGCATTCCGCAATTCCGGACTGAGAACCGCTGCGCACTTTTCCTGGAATTGCTCTGGGAAAGGCATACACATGGATACGCGACCGGAGCCATTCGAGCCGCCCGCGCCAGTCCCGCGCACCGGCATCCCCTCGCGGCTCGAGATCATCCGAACGGTTCTGCGAAACCCGCTCGAGCTCTGGGGCGAGCCTTCCTACACGCTTCCCTGGATCGAGACGAAGTTCATCAATCAGCGGACGCTTATCGTCAACGATCCCGGCCTCATCCGCTACATCCTCGTCGAGAACGCCGCCAACTACGAAATGTCGAATGTCCGGCGGCTGATCCTGCGCCCGATCCTGCGCGACGGCCTCCTGACGGCGGAAGGCGAGGTCTGGAAACGGTCGCGTAAGGCGATGGCGCCGGTCTTCACGCCAAGGCACGCAAAAGGCTTTGCCGGCCAGATGCTTCGCGTTTGCGAGGCCTTCGTCGGCCGCTACGCGGGTGCTTCATCGGAACCCTTCGTCACCAATGTCGCCGTGGACATGACGGAACTCACCTTCGAGATCCTGGCCGAGACGCTCTTTTCCGGCGAAATCGCCGTCGAAAAGCAGGGCTTCGCCGCCAATGTCGAGGAATTGCTGCATCGAATGGGGCGCGTCGATCCGATGGACCTCCTGGTTGCGCCGAGCTGGGTTCCGCGACTGACCCGTATCGGCGGCCGGAAAGTGCTCGACCGTTTCCGCGGCGTCGTTTCCGAGACGATGTCTCTGCGCCGGCGACGGATGGCGGAAGCGCCCGGCGAGGTCCCGAACGACTTTCTGACCCTGCTTCTGCAGCTGGAAGGTCCGGATGGGCTTACGACCTCCGAGATCGAGGACAATATTCTCACCTTCATAGGTGCCGGCCACGAGACCACGGCACGGGCGCTCGCCTGGTGTTTCTATTGCGTCGCCAATACGCCCGCCTACCGCAAGACGATGGAGCAGGAGATCGATTCGGTTCTTGCAAGCGGCGCCGATCCGGTCGACTGGCTTGGGCGCATGCCGCATGTGCTTGCCGCCTTCGAGGAGGCGTTGAGGCTCTATCCGCCGGCGCCATCCATCAACCGCGCGGCGATCGAGGAGGATGCGTGGACTTCCCCGGAAGGCGAGCGCGTGCCGATCCGCAAGGGAATATCGGTGCTGGTCATGCCCTGGACGCTCCACCGGCACGCGCTCTACTGGCAGAAACCCCGCGCCTTCATGCCGGAGCGCTTCCTTCCGGAAAACCGGGACAAGATCAACCGCTTCCAGTACCTGCCCTTCGGCGCTGGCCCGCGCATCTGCATCGGCGCGACCTTCGCGCTGCAGGAGGCGGTTATCGCGCTTGCCGTGCTCATGCACCGCTTCCGCTTCGACCTGACGGACGAGACGCATCCCTGGCCTGTGCAAAGGCTGACGACGCAGCCGAGGGGCGGCCTGCCGATGAAGGTGTCTGCCCGGGTGAAGTAGGGCTCCGGTGGGTGGGATACGCCCGCCGTCAGACACGGAAACGTCGTTGTCGCGCGATGGTTTTTTCCAGAAATATGTCCTATCACCGGACAGACCCTTCCGGACCCTCATCATTGGACTGAGCAGAAATTGACCCCGCATCTTCTCCTCGGCATCGACACCGGCGGCACCTACACCGACGCCGTCCTTTTCAGCGAAGCTACCGGCGTCGTCGCCAAGGCCAAGGCGCTGACGACCCGCCACGACCTGGCCGAGGGCGTTTCCGGTGCGGTGGAGGCGGTGCTCGCGAAGGCGAGAGTGCCGGTTTCGGCGATCAGCCTCGTGTCGCTCTCGACGACGCTTGCCACCAATGCGCTGGTCGAAGGCCAGGGCGGCCGTGCCGGCCTGATCATGATCGGTTTTGCTCCCGAAGACCTGAAGCGCGACGGCCTTCAGGAAGCGCTCGGGTCCGATCCCGTTCTGTTCCTTCCCGGCGGCCACAACGTTCATGGAGGCGAGACGCCGCTCGACATGAGTGCGCTCGACGAGGCGCTGCCGGCACTCGGCTCTCAGGTGTCGTCCTTCGCCGTCGCCGGTTATTTCGCCGTGCGCAACCCGGACCACGAGAAGCGCGTGCGCGATCGCATCCGCGAGGTCTCGCACCTGCCTGTCACCTGCAGCCATGAGCTTTCCTCCAAGCTCGGCGGCCCACGCCGGGCGCTGACGACGCTTCTGAATGCGCGCCTCGTCTCGATGATCGACCGGCTGATCGGTTCGTGCGAAGACTTCCTCAAGGCCCGCGGCATCGACGTGCCGATGATGGTGGTGCGCGGCGACGGTGCGCTGATCTCGGCCGCCGAAGCGCGGCTGCGCCCGATCGAGACGATCCTCTCCGGGCCGGCTGCGAGCCTCGTCGGCGCTCGCTATCTGACCGGCCTGGACAACGCCGTCGTCTCCGATATCGGCGGCACGACGACCGACGTAGCCGTACTCGAAAAAGGCCGCCCGCGACTCGATGCGGAGGGCGCGGTCGTCGGAGGCTTTCGCACCATGGTCGAGGCGGTCGCCATGCGCACCTACGGCCTCGGCGGCGACTCCGAGGTGAAGATCAACGACCGCGGCCTCAAGGCCAAGCTCGATCTCGGGCCCCGCCGGTTCCTGCCCTTGAGCCTGGCCGCGGCCTTGCACGGCGACGGGGTCCTGTCGGTGCTCGAAAGGCAGTTGCGGGCGCCTCATGCTGGCCGGCATGATGGACGCCTGGCGGTCCGCACCGGCTTGCCCGACCACCTGGCGAGCGGGCTTCAGCCGCAGGAGCAGGCACTCTACGGCCGCATCGGCATGGTGCCGGTGGCGCTTGCGGACCTGCTCGTCAGCACGCCGCAGAAGGCAACGCTCGACCGGCTCGTGGCGCGCGGGCTGGTGCATATCTGCGGGCTCACCCCCTCGGACGCGATGCATGTTCTCGGACGGCAGGCGCAGTGGAACGGCGAGGCCGCACGCGTGGGCCTCGAAATCGCCGCCCGCACCAAGGACGGATCGGGACAGCCTATCGCCGCCTCCGTCGAAGCTCTCGCGCAGTTGATCGTCGACCGGCTGACGCGACAATCCTCTGAAGCCATCCTGCAAGCCTGTTTCAGCGAGGACGGCGCCGCCATCGACCCCGCCGCCTCACTTGCCGTCGACCGGGCGCTGAAACGGGAACCGGGCATCGTGCGCTTTTCGATCAGCCTTGACCGGCCGCTTGTCGGTCTCGGCGCCTCGGCGCCGGTCTATTACCCCGCCATCGCCGAAATGCTTTCCACCGAGGCCGCGATCCCGGCGGAGGCAGATGTGGCAAACGCCGTCGGCGCGGTTGTCGGTCAGGTGCGGGCAACGATCACCGTCTTCGTGACGACGCCGGAAGAAGGCATTTTCATCGTCAACGGTGCGGGCGCGAGCGAACGCTTCGTCGATCAGCAGGAGGCTTTCGGCGTCGCCCGCCGGCGCGCCGAAATGATGGCCCTGGAGAGCGCCCGCGCCAACGGTGCAGAAGAACCCGCCGCAGTGCTTCGGGAAGAGATCGACGCGCCGGAAGTCGAAGGCAGCCGCAAGTTGATCGAGGCACGCTTCATCGCCTCGGCAAGCGGCCGGCCCCGTATCGCGCATCACGCGTCTTGACCTTTTCCATTCCGGAAACAATTCTTCGCATCCTTGCGGAATTGACAGGGAATGCTTTGATGAGAGAGTGTCCGCGCATGTGAGCGGGCCCAAAGCGCTTTTCCTTCCGGGCGCCGCTTCTATCTATGGCAATGGGAATACTGAATCAGGAGCTGTGGCATGGACCGCGTTGAGAAATATGGATTGCAGATCGATGCGGGGCTCCACCGCTTTCTCGTCGAAGAGGCGATGCCGGGCACCGGGGTCGAGGCGGAGCGGTTCTTTTCCGCCTTCTCGGATCTCGTTCACGATCTCGGACCGAAGAACCGGACGCTTCTCGTCAAGCGCGACGAGCTGCAGACCAGGCTCGACGGCTGGTATCGCGAGCATGGTGCCCCGGTCGACATGGAAGCCTATGAAGCCTTCCTGCGTGAAATCGGCTACCTCCTGCCGGAAGGTCCCGATTTTTACGTCTCGACCGCAAATGTCGATTCCGAGATCGCGACGATCGCCGGGCCGCAGCTTGTCGTGCCGGTGATGAACGCGCGCTACGCGCTCAATGCCGCCAATGCCCGCTGGGGATCGCTCTACGACGCCCTTTACGGCACCGATGCGATAGCGGAGACCGACGGGGCCGAGCGCGGCAAGGGATACAATCCGAAGCGCGGTGCCAAGGTCATCGCCTGGGCGCGAGAATTTCTCGACGCGAGCGCTCCGCTGGCAGCCGGCCGCTGGAGCGATGCCGAATCGTTCTCGATCGAGGGAGCGACGCTGACCGTAACGCTTGCCGACGGCACGAAGAGCGCTCCGCGCAATTCCGTTCAGTTCGCCGGCTATGCTGGTGACCCCGCGGCGCCGTCCGAAATCGTTCTGCGTCGGAACGGCCTTCACGTCGTCATCGTCCTCGACGCAACGACACCCATCGGCAAGGCCGATGCAGCCGGCATATCCGACGTCGTCTTGGAATCGGCCATCACCACGATCATGGATTGCGAGGATTCGGTTGCGGCCGTCGATGCCGAGGACAAGGTGCTCGTCTACCGCAACTGGCTCGGGCTGATGAAAGGCGATCTCGAGGAGGAGGTGACCAAGGGCGGCAGGGCGTTCACCCGGAGGCTCAACCCCGACAGGGCCTATACGGCTCCGGACGGCGCGACTCTGACACTGCCGGGCCGGTCGCTGATGCTGGTGCGCAATGTCGGGCACCTGATGACCAACCCCGCGATCCTCGACCGGGACGGCGAAGAAGTGCCGGAAGGCCTGATGGATGCCATGGTGACGGCGCTGATCGCACTCCACGACATCGGCCGGAACGGTCGGCGGGCGAATTCCCGCAGCGGCTCCATGTATGTGGTCAAGCCGAAAATGCACGGGCCGGAGGAAGTCGCCTTCGCCTGCGAGATCTTCGCCCGCGTAGAGGCGGCGCTCGGGCTTCCGGCCAACACGATAAAGATGGGAATCATGGACGAGGAGCGGCGGACGACCGTCAACCTCAAGGAATGCATCCGCGCCGCCCGCGAACGGGTCGTCTTCATCAATACCGGCTTCCTGGACCGCACCGGCGACGAAATCCACACCTCTATGGAAGCCGGCCCGATGATCCGCAAGGGCGACATGAAGCAGGCGCCATGGATATCGGCCTATGAGAACTGGAACGTCGATGTCGGTCTCGCGTGCGGGCTTTCCGGCCACGCCCAGATCGGCAAGGGCATGTGGGCGATGCCGGACCTGATGGCGGCGATGCTGGAGCAGAAGATCGCTCATCCGAAGGCGGGCGCGAACACGGCCTGGGTACCGTCGCCGACGGCCGCGACTCTGCACGCCACCCATTATCACCGCGTCAACGTCGCCGAAGTCCAGGCGGGCCTCAAGAGCCGCACCCGCGCGAAGCTCGCCGATATCCTCTCCGTGCCGGTCGCTCCACGGCCGAACTGGACCGAGGAGGAAATCCAGCGCGAACTCGACAACAATGCGCAGGGCATTCTTGGCTATGTCGTGCGCTGGGTCGACCAGGGCGTCGGCTGCTCCAAGGTGCCCGACATCAACAATGTCGGCCTGATGGAGGACCGCGCGACGCTGCGCATCTCGGCGCAGCATATGGCGAACTGGCTGCATCACGGCATCGTCAGCGAAGCGCAGATCGTGGAGACAATGAAGCGCATGGCGGCGATCGTCGACGGGCAGAACGCCGGCGATCCGAATTACCAGCCCATGGCTGGGCGCTTCGACGAATCGATCGCCTTTCAGGCGGCGCTCGATCTCGTGCTCAAGGGCCGCGAGCAGCCGAACGGCTATACCGAGCCGGTCCTGCATCGCCGCCGGCTGGAGCTGAAGGCGAAGCAGCGGGCCTAGGGCCCGTTGCGATTTTAATGGCGTCGAAGCTCTGGTCGGTTTTGTCGGCACGCACGGTGATGCGCTTGAATTCCTCGCGTATCGACCGTGCGCCACTGCATGTTTCCTTTGATCGCGGCCGATCAATGGACAAAAACATTCCAGCAGCTCAAAGGGTTACAGCGACCTTGGCGCGTCTCACAAGACGCGCGGCGCTGTAGAATACTCTTCGGAGGGCTGCAATCTTCCTCCCCTCATCCCTGTGCTCGTCACAAGGCGCCGCGTCTGCGGCGCGGGAAGCGTTCTTTCAACCCAAGGACTTGGTCTGGCTGGATTCCTGTGACGAGCACAGGAGTGAGGGGATCAACAAGGCGCGCCGTGCGTCCAAAGGGACGCACAAAGGACGCGCCAACTTATCGAATTGAGCGCAATCAGCCGCGACGGCAAAAAGAAAGGGCCACCCGGCGCCACCGGATGGCCCGTTTTCGGTGTGTTGCAGCCGTTACTGCTGCACGACGACGCGTGCGTTGCGGCCGGGGCGGACCCGCGAATAGAGATCGATGATATCCTGGTTCATCAGGCGGATGCAGCCGGACGAGGCGGCGGTGCCGATCGACGACCATTCCGGCGTGCCGTGCAGGCGGAACAGCGTGTCCCGGCCTTCCTTGTTGAAGAGATAGAGAGCGCGGGCACCGAGTGGATTGCTGATGCCCGGGCCCATGCCGGCCTCTACATATCTGGCGACTTCCGGCTTGCGCTCGGCCATTTCCTTCGGCGGGTGCCAGGTCGGCCATTCCTGCTTCCAGGCGACATAGGCCTCGCCTTCCCACGCGAAACCCTGCTTGCCGACGCCGATCCCGTAACGTACGGCCTTGCCGCCGGGCAGCACGTAATAGAGGAAGCGGCTCGGCGTGTTGACGACGATCGTTCCCGGGCGTTCCTTCGTCGGGTAATCGACGATCTGCCGATGGAAACGTTGGTCTACGCGGTTGATCGGAACGCCCGGCACCGCATATCCGTGGTCCTCAACAGGGCCATAATTGCTGGAGAAGATCTGGTTCGTCGCCACTTTTTCGCCCTCGGGAGAGGAGCCGGCCGTGGTCGTGGTCTGTGAGCAGCCGGCGAGGGCAACGGTGGCCGCCAGGCTGCACAGAAGGAGAGCGTTGCGGAAGCGCATGATGGTCTCGTAAAAGAGGTCAGGAAAATACGGGGGAGGGTGTCCGGCCGTCAGCGGCAACAGCTTATTTTCTATTGCACCGCAGTGCGCAAGGGACCGGCCCCCCGCAATGTGGCCGAAAGGTGTAAATTCCGTGACGATTGCTTTTTTGCAACAAACCACCCTGCAGCGCCGCGCGTCTCGTCAGAGGCGCAAAGGTCGCCGTAGCACTTTGCGAGGGCGGCAATGACGATCTTGTCTATCCATGGCGACAATCCGCTCGCAGACGGACGCCAGTCAGAGCGGGCGATGAAGGTACGGCGCGGCGTTCAGCGGCTGCTGATGGAACTGCGCCACGCGGCTCTGCCCGAATTGACGCTTGCGAGCGGGAGGCGGGCCGATCTCATCTCGCTCTCGCCGAAGGGCGAAATCTGGATTATCGAGATCAAGACCTCGATCGAGGACTTCCGCGTCGATCGCAAGTGGCCGGAGTACCGGCTCCACTGCGACCGCCTGTTCTTCGCAACGCATGCGCAGGTTCCCCTCGACATCTTTCCGGAAGAATGCGGGCTGATGCTTTCCGACGGCTACGGCGCGCATATGCTGCGCGACGCTCCGGAACACCGCCTGCCGCCGAGCACGCGAAAATCGGTAACGCAGGCCTTCGCGCGCACGGCGGCGCAGCGCCTGACGCTCGCAGAATGGGCAGCCGAGCGAAACGGCGAGCTCGGCCAGTCGATCAGCGACATCGTCAGCGGCGAGCGGGATTAGAAAGGCGGCGCGAGTTACTTCGGCGCCCGTTTCGCCAGAATGCGCTGCAGGGTCCGTCGGTGCATGTTGAGCCGGCGCGCCGTTTCCGAAACATTGCGTTCGCACATTTCGTAGACGCGCTGAATATGCTCCCATCGCACGCGATCGGCCGACATCGGGTTTTCCGGAGGCTCCACCCGCTCGCCCGGGCGCTGAATCAGCGCCGCGAGAATGTCGTCGGCATCTGCGGGCTTCGCCAGATAGTCGAGCGCTCCGAGCTTCACGGCGTTGACCGCGGTCGCGATGTTTCCATAGCCCGTCAGAACGATCATGCGCGTGTCGTCGCGGCGCCCACGGATCGCCTCGATCACGTCGAGGCCGCTGCCGTCGCTCAGGCGGAGATCGATGACTGCATGTTTCGGCGGGCGGGTCTTCGCCTTGGCTATGCCTTCGGCGACCGATTCGGCGATCTCGACCGCGAAGCCGCGCGCTTCCATTGCGCGGGCGAGGCGCCGCAGAAAGGCCGTGTCGTCATCGACAATCAGAAGGCTCTTGTCAGGCCCGATCAGGTCCGCATCGGCGGCGTGAGTGTTTGGCGCAGGCATCGACTTTTCGATCATTTCTCAAATCCCTACAGCGCCATGCGTCTCACCGGGCGCGCAAGGGCCGCTGTAACCCTTCAAGTGCTGCATGTTCTATTCTTTCACCGGACAGGATCAAAGGAAACATGCGGTAGGTGGTTTTGCCGGCAATCATGTGGGTTTCCCCGCACCTGTCTTCAATAAACCGCCAAAAGTCATTTCGCCAGTTTCGTGTCCATCAGCACGCGCGGCCATTCGACGCTGACCCGGGCGCCCGGGTGTTTCGAGCCGCCGTTCTCGAAGCGCAGCCGGGCACCTGAACGCTCGAGCAGTGTCTTGGCGATGAAGAGACCGAGGCCGAGCCCGCCGGCACTGTCGTCCTTCTGCCGCCGCGTCACATAGGGTTCGCCGATCCGCGCCAGGATGTCCGGCGAAAAACCGTCGCCGTCGTCTTCGATCGTCACCCGCACGCGCTCGGCCGTGTGTTCCGTCGTGACGGTCACCTTCTTGCGCGCATAGTCGACCGCGTTCTCCAGCAGATTGCCCAGGCCGTAGAGAATGCCGGCATTGCGGATGCCGACCGGCTCCGAGGCGCGATCGCCCTGCTCCTTCAGCTCGATTTCTATGCCGAATTCGCGATGCGGCGCCATTACCTCCTCGATCAGCGATGAGAGCGGCAGAAGCCGCATATGTTCTTCGCTTTCGGACGAAAGGGTGGTCAGCCGCCTCAGAATGTCGCGGCAGCGTTCGCTCTGGCTGCGCAGAAGATGGACGTCCTCGCCGAAACGCGGATCGTCGCCGAGCTCCCGTTCCATCTCCTTGGCGACGACGCTGATCGTCGCGAGCGGCGTTCCGAGTTCGTGGGCGGCGGCGGCCGCGAGACCGTCGAGCTGCGACAGGTGCTTCTCCCGCTGGAGGACGAGCTCGGTCGCCGTCAGCGCTTCGGAAAGCTCGCTCGCCTCGAGCGAGACGCGATAGGTGTAGAAGGCGGCGAAGGCCGTCATCGAGACGATCGCGAACCAGATGCCCGCCGTCAGCACGCGCGGCATCAGCAGAACGGTGCCTGGATACCAGGGCAGCGGGAAGGGCGAGAAGGCAAGGGCGGTGACGCCCAGGACGGCGAGGCCGGCCAGCACGATGCTCTGCGGCTTCGGCTGCGAGGCCGACGAGATGATCACCGGCACGCAGAGAAGCGGCGCGAAGGGATTGGCAAGGCCGCCGGTGATGAAGAGCAACGCAGTCAGTTGCGCAAGGTCGAGACCGAGCAGGGAGAAGGCGGCCGGCGGCGTCAACCGCTGCGTCGGCGGAAAGCGGAGCGTGAGAAAGACGTTGAGAAGCGCCAGGCAGGCGATCAATACGGAGCAGGGAACGATCGGCAGCGGGAACTGCAGCCACAGCGCCGTGACGACGACGGCGAGCGATTGTCCACCCACCGCCAGCCAGCGCAGCCGGATGAGCGTCTGCAGCCTCAGACTGCGATTGCTGTTCTGATCGTTATAGAGTGTCGCAGCTGCCATGCGTTTCCGTTTCGCGATGCGGGTCGCATGCGCGACCGGGCGTCAATTCATCCTACCGGACTTTATTCCGAACCCGGCAAATATGAAACGGCGGCGGACCTCGGTGCGCCGTAGAGCCGCATCCGGCCACGTTGGACGGATGGGAAAACGAGCACACTTTTCCCTCCCGTTCTAAGTCCCGCGCGGTTTCGCGCGCGTCGTCGGCATCGCATTGGCGGGATCCTCCGGCCAGGGATGTTTCGGATAGCGGCCGCGCATCTCGGCTCTGACGTCCTTCCACGAACCGGCCCAGAAGCCGGGCAGGTCCCGGGTCGTCTGGATCGGGCGGTGGCCGGGGGAAATCAGCTCGAGAAGCAGCGGCAGCCGACCGTCGCCGATCGCGGGATGGGCTTTCAGGCCGAAGAGCTCCTGAACGCGGATCGACAGGAGCGGTTCGTCGCCGTCGTAATGGATCGGATGACGCTGGCCTGTCGGCGCTTCGAAATGCGTCGGCGCCAGCCGGGCGAGGTCGCGCTGAAGGCCGTATGGAACGAGCGAGATGAGGCCTTCGGCGAGATCGCGGCCCTTGATCCCGTCAATGCCGCCGGCGTCTCCCTGGAACGGAACGAACCACGCGTCGAGACGGGAGATCAGCGCCGCGTCGGACATGTCCGGCCAGGGCTCGCCGATGGAGCGGTGCAGGAAGCCGATGCGGTCACGCAGTTGCTCCACGTCCTTCGGGAAGGGGACAGCGGCGAGCCCCAGCTGCCGGATACCGTCCGCGAGTGCCCGCGCCGCCGCCTGGCCGCTGGGGCGAGGCAGGGGTTTCTCCTCGAAGATGATCGCCCCGAGCCGTGTCACTCGGCGCGCACGCACCTGCCGGCTGGCCCGATCGAAGAAGCTTTGCTCCTCGGTGACGATGGCGTCCGGCATGTGCCCTTCGACATCGCCTCTCGCTATTTCCGCTGCAGCAAGCACCCGTTGCGCCCCGGCTCTGCCGGTAAGATCGGCAATGACGAGCATTCCGGCCGCAGCAAGCCGTTCGGTCTCGGGTATCTCCGCGCCGCGTCCGTTCGCCATGACGAAGCGGCCGCGCCCGCCGCGCTGCAGCGCGATGCGGTCGGGAAAGGCGTGCATCAGCAGGGCTCCAGGCAGAACCGGCTCCAGACCCGCCTTGTTCGATGCGCCGAGTTCGCCGGCCATGCGCCGCGCCAGACCGCGGGCGGCCTCGACCCGGTCGCTGCGCTCGCTCCGGAACCGGCGCAGCCGCTCCTCGATATCGATGCTGTTGCCGCCGAGGCCCTGCTCGGTGAGCATCACCGCGAGAAGGCAGGCCTCCTGCGCCCGCCCTTCCTCGGCGGCTGCAACCGACATTGCCGCAAGCCGCACCGGCAGCGCCAGATCGCGGATCCTGCGGCCCCTCGGCGTCAGCGCGCCGCGGCTGTCGATCGCGCCGAGCTCGAAGAGCAGGCCTCGCGCCTCGCGCAGGGCCGTCTCCGGCGGCGGATCGAGGAATTTCAGCGTCGACGGATCGGCCACACCCCAATGGGCAAGATCGAGGAGCAGGCCGGAGAGATCGCTGGCAAGGATCTGCGGCGGCGTGAAGGCGGCGAGCGCCGCCGTCTGGCCGGGATGCCACAGGCGGATCGCGATACCCGGCTCAGTCCTTCCGGCGCGCCCGGCGCGCTGATCGGCCGAGGCTCTTGAAACGCGCACGGTTTCGAGCCGCGTGATGCCCGTCGAGGCCTCGAAGACCGGCAGCCGCTGCAGACCGCTGTCGACGACGATCCTGACGCCGTCGATGGTGATCGACGTTTCGGCGATCGAAGTCGCCAGCACGATCTTGCGTGTGCCCTTCGGTGCCGGGCGGATCGCCGCGTCCTGTTCCTTCTGGCTCAGATTGCCGTAGAGCAGCACGATTGCGGTCGCCTCCCCGAAGCGATCGGCGAGCCGCGCGGCCGTGCGGGCGATTTCCGCCTGCCCGGGCAGGAAGGCAAGGATGGAACCTTCCTCGGACCGATGCGCCTCTGCAATCGTGCGGACCATCGCGTCCTCGACGCTTTCACCGGCCGCTCTGTTTTCGTAGCGTATGTCGATAGGGAAGCTCCGGCCTTCGCTTTTCAGGACCGGCGCATCGCCGACGAGCCCGGCGATGCGTTCGACGTCGAGCGTCGCCGACATGACGACGATCCTGAGGTCCTCGCGCAGCGCCGATTGCACGTCGAGCGCCAGCGCCAACCCGAAATCGGCATCCAGCGAACGCTCGTGGAACTCGTCGAAAAGGACAGCCGAAACGCCGGACAATTCGGGATCGTCGAGGATCATCCGGCTAAAGACGCCCTCCGTTACAACTTCGATCCGGGTTTTGCCCGATACGCGGTTGTCGAGCCGCATCCGGTAGCCGACGGTTTCGCCGACCTTCTCCCCCAGAAGTTCGGCCATGCGTCCGGCCGCGGCCCGCGCTGCGAGCCGCCGCGGTTCGAGCAGAATGATCTTGCCGTCGCCGCGCCAGAGCTGGTCGAGCAGAAAAAGCGGCACCAGCGTCGTCTTGCCGGCGCCGGGAGGAGCCGACAGCACGACCGATCCCGACGAAGCGAGCGCGTCGCCAAGGCCGGGCAGGATCTCGCGGACGGGCAGGGCAGGAAGCGCGCGCATCATGCCTGCTCCTCCATTCCGATTTCGATCACGCGGCCGCCGGCGGCCTCTGCGTCGGCACTGTCGTGGGTCACCAGGATGGTGGGCAGCCCGGCCGCCCTCGCCTTGGAAAAGACAAGCTCACGCGTCTGCTGCCTGAGCGCCGCGTCGAGATTGGAGAAAGGTTCGTCGAGAAGCAGGAATCGTGGCGCGGAAACGAGTACCCTTTGCAGCGCCACGCGTGCCTTCTGGCCGCCGGAGAGCGTGTCCGGGTCGCGGTCGAAGAACCCGGTAAGGCCCACCTCGTCGAGGGCTGCATCGGCCAGCCGGCGGCGTGCGGCCCGTCCTTTGACAGCCGGCGCTATGGCGAAGACGATGTTGCCGCCGACCGATAGATGGGGAAAGAGCAGCGGATCCTGAAACAGGATGCCCGCGTGGCGCCGGTTGGCGGGAACCGCCGTCAGGTCCGTGCCGTCGATCAGGATGCGGCCGCTCACATCGAATGCCGCATCGAGAAAGCCTCCCGCAAAGGCGAGCAGGGTCGACTTGCCGGAGCCGGACGGCCCCATGATCGTCAGCACCTCGCCCGGCGCGACGGACGCCGATATGGCGAGCAGAACCCGGCCGCCCAGACCGATCGTCACCTCCGAGAGCGTCAGGCATCCTGTCTTGATCGGGGATTTTGACCCGGCGTTTTCCTGCATTCACGTCCTCATTGCCCGCCGGTTGCGGAATAGCAACTGCGGGCCGAGCGACGCAACGAGAAATGCGAGGAAGGGCAGGAGCCCCTGAACGAGGGCGTAGATGCCGATGACCCGCCGGTCGCCGCCCGACGAGAGTGCGACGGCCTCGGTCGTGATCGTCGTCAGCCGCCCGGATCCGATGAGGAGCGTCGGGAGATAGAGGCTGACCGACACGGCGAAACCGACCGCGAGCGCGGTGAGGCAGGCACGAAAGAGCAATGGCAGCCGGACCGTGAACAGGATTTCCAACGCCGGCTTGCCGAAGCCGGCGGCGATTTTTTCGAAGCGCGGGTCGACCGCGCGCCAGGGGGCCGACAGTGACAGAAGCACGTAAGGGAGCACGAAAACGAAATGGACGCCCAGCACGCTCGCAAAGCCGGGAGTGAACCCCGCCGAGAGCATCAGGACCTGCAGCCCGAAAACGAAGCTGATCTCCGGGACGAGCAAGGGGAGGTAAAGCAGCCGGTAGCCGGCTGCATTCTTCCGTCCGCCGGCGATGCCGTTGCGGTAGAGCAGGAGGATCGTAAATACGAGCGCCAGCGATGACGCCGAAAGAGCGAGCGCGACCGTGGTGCCGAGCGGCGCCCAGAGTTGGGGCAATGTGCGCATCCAGGTATTGGGCGTGAAACTTCCGGGCAACGCGTCGGGAAATGGCCAGAGGCCTGCAACCGACCAGATCGAGAGCACGCTGAGCCCCGCGAAAATGGTGACCGTGCAGGTGCTCATGGCGAGGGCGCCCGCGGCGCGAAGCGCGCCGTCCCGCGCAAAGCGCCGTCCGGAAAAGGTCAGGCGCGCGAGAACGGCTTTCCCGACCCGTTCGAGCACGATCCAGCTCGCCATTGCGGCAACGACGATGCCAAGCTGCAGGAAAGCGCCCGCCGATGCGAGAAATCGCGCACCGAGGTCGTCGTCTCCGGCCCATTGGGTTACTCGCACCGGCAATGTCGGCGGCAGCTTCGGCCCGAGGATCATGGCGACGTCGACCACGGATACCGAATAGACGAGCACCGCGAAAACCGGCAGACGGATCTGGCGGTAGAGGGCGGGCCAAAGACAGATGGCGAAGCCGGCGACCCGCCCGTAGCCGAGCGCCGCCGCAAGGCGCGATGCCCTCGTGACGGCAAGCTGCGGCAGGGCGGCAAGCGTCACCAGGAAGAGAAACGGCACCTCCTTAACGATGAGCCCGGCAATCATCGTCAGCGCGAAAGGGTCGTTGGGAAGAAGCCAGTCCGGGGGCCGCGTGAAGCCCGTCACCTCCGGCGAGATCAGCCGGAGCAGGAAGCCCGACGGGGCGACGAGGAAGGCCAGCGCAAAGGCGGCGGCGGCATGCGGGACGGCAAGCAGGGGAGAGACGAGATGCTGGATGCGGGCGAAAAGCGGCGTGCCGGCAAAGCCCGCGACGAATGTGCCGACGACCGCTGTCGCTGCGACCGTCGTCAGCAATCCCGCAGCGAGGCCGGTCAGGACCGAGCGGAGAATGTGCGGCTGGCCGGCGAATTCGGCGAAATGGGCAAGCGTGACGCGAAAGCCGCCGAGCGCCGGCAGGTAGCCGAAGGCCGGCAGGATCGTTCCTGCAAGCCCGGCAAGGATGGGAAGCCCCAGAACGAAGGCAAGGAGGGCGTTTCCGCCGAGCCTAGTTGGCTGCGCCATAACGCCGGATCCATTCGGTTTCGATCCGTGTCATCCAGTCCGGGTGCGGTTCGTCGAGCGCGGGACCGAGTTCGTCGGGATGGAGCGTTGCAATGCCGAGGTCCAGGCGCTCGAAAGCGGACCGGTCGGCTTCGGGAAGTTTTGCAGGAGAAAGCACAGTCGGATCGCCCCAGATATTCGGGTCCTGCTTGCGAAGTTGCGCCTCGGGCGAGAGGAGGAAATCGGCAAGCAGAAGCGCGCCGGCCTTTGCCGTTGCGTTGTAGGGAATGGCGACGAAATGCGTATTGCCGAGCGTGCCTCCGGAAAGGACGAAGGAGCGGACCGTCTCCGGCAGCTCGCCATTGGCGATCGCGGAGGAGGCTTCAGCGGGGTTGAAGGCGAAGATGATGTCGAGTTCGCCGTCGGCGAGCTTCTGCTTCATGTCCGCATAGTTCTGAGGATAGGCCTTGCCTTTTCGCCATAGCAGCGGCGTCAGCCTGTCGAGATAGGCAAACAGGGGCGCGGCATCGGTCGCGAACGTCTTTTCGTCGACGGGTTTCTGCAGCTTGGCCCTGTCGTCTGCGAGCTCGATCAGCACCTGCTTCAGGAAGGAAGAGCCGGTGAAGTCCGGCGGCTGCGGGTAGGAGAAGCGCCCGGGATTGGCCGTGGCCCATTCCAGGAGATCCGCTACGGAATCCGGCAGCTCGCTCGCCTTCATGCGCGCCGAGTCGTAGAAGAACACGAGCTTGGCACCGCCCCAGGGACTCTCCAGTCCGTCGGTGGGGATGGTGAAATCGGTGAGCACCGTCGGTGTGTTTTCGTGGTCGACATAGCGCCAGTTCGGCAGTTTCGTCGCCCAGCCGGGCGCGTAAAGCAGCCCTTCGCGTTTCATCGCGGCGAAGTTCTCGCCGTTGATCCATACGAGATCGACCGATCCGCCCTCGTCCTTTCCTGCGGATTTTTCCGCGAGCACGGTCGCGGTCGCCTTAGCGGTGTCGTCGAGTTTCACATGGACGACCGTGACGCCGTAGCGCGCTTTCATTTCGTCGCCTGCCCATCTGATATAGGCATTGACGTTCTCGGAGCCGCCCCAGGCGTTGAAATAGACCGTCTGGCCCCTGGCCTCCGCGACGACCGCTTCCCAGTTTCCCGCGTCCGTGGCGGACGCCTTGCCGGCGAGGCCGAGCGCCAGCAGCGCTGCGGCGATGATCTTCCCTGCTCGCCTGATCATGACGCTCCTCTACCCCGGTCCATGCCGTTGCCGCCGAGGGTAAGACAAGGGCGGTCTGCGTCAATGCACGCGGCCGCCCTCGACCGTCACGTTTCGGTGAGACGTGCTCGGGTCGCCTCTTTTCGCGGAAGCGGCAACGGGCTTCGAGACCCACGAATTCTCATCGAGCACGGCCCTTGAAAGGCGGAACTGCGTTAACCATATAGCTTGCATCCCCAGAAGCGCCGAAAGCCCGCAAAGCGGACCCGTATTGGTAGAAGCGTCGGACCACTTTTCGCGCGTCATGGAAAACCACCTTTAAAAACAGTTACTTAC
>NZ_JCAXDX010000080.1:0-253 GCF_059758575.1 Sinorhizobium sp. GQ132
GGCCCGATTTTCGGCCAGACGAACTGATTTTTTTCGAGCCGCTTCGAATACAGGCAGACGCCTGAGCCATCCCACCAGGCGATCTTGATTCTATCTGCTCTTTTGGCGCGGAAAACGTAGAGCGAGCCATTGAATGGATCACTTCCAGCACCAGCGCCAATAGGCTATCCGGTCCTTTGCGGAAGTCGACGGGATGACTGGCCAAGAAGACCTTCGTACCAGCCGGGATCATGCAGAGCGTACCGCGCGGATC
>NZ_JCAXDX010000081.1:0-250 GCF_059758575.1 Sinorhizobium sp. GQ132
CCGGTCTCGGGGCTGCGCGCTTCCATGTACTCCCGAATGTAGTTGGCCGCCCACTCAATCTCCTCCTGCGGCTCGCCGGGCTTCAGGCGGCGCTTAACTTTCGCCTTCTTGTCTACTATGTCACGCACCTTCTTGAAACATTCGCTTCGATACTCGTCGTAGTCGCTGCCGAACTCAGCCCAGGCGCCGATAAATTCTGGATTGGCCGCCGACCAGAATGTACGGCCCGCACCATCTGTGACCCTCGCCT
>NZ_JCAXDX010000082.1:0-236 GCF_059758575.1 Sinorhizobium sp. GQ132
CTGAGCGATCTGGCCCGGCTCGTCGGGACCAACCGGACTACCCTGGTCAATCGCTTTGAAGCTTCCTTCGGCTGCGGGCCTATCACCTGGCTGCGCCACTTCCGGATGGCCGAGGCGGCCCGGCGCCTGCGCAGTGGGAACGAAAGCGTCGCCAAGATCGCGGAAACGCTGGGTTACGAGAACAGCAACAACTTCTCGACGGCGTTCAAGGCCATTCATGGCCTGCCGCCGCTCAG
>NZ_JCAXDX010000083.1:0-210 GCF_059758575.1 Sinorhizobium sp. GQ132
ATATCCGCCAGTTCAACACCAATCGAATGGTGGAGCTGAGCGGGATCGAACCGCTGACCCCCTGCTTGCAAAGCAGGTGCTCTCCCAGCTGAGCTACAGCCCCATCTTCGATGCGCTCCGGATCGCTCCGAAGGGCCCGGCCCGTTTGCCCGCAGCGATCGAAGATCGCGAGGACAAACAAACTAGAGAGACTGGCCGGGGTCACCATGA
>NZ_JCAXDX010000084.1:0-205 GCF_059758575.1 Sinorhizobium sp. GQ132
GATGCCAAGAGCAACGCTGCCGATGTACGGCACAAGGACGCCCGCGAGAAATCCGAGCGCTCGGCAGATAAAGAGAATGTCTGCGTCGTAATGAACGATTGGTTCGGACGGTTCGAGCCTTGGCAGAATGGCGACGGTGGCCTTATCGAAATCGAGGAACAGCTTCTGCTCAAAGGTACCGCCGCGAATTTTCCAGCAGGTGTCT
>NZ_JCAXDX010000085.1:0-205 GCF_059758575.1 Sinorhizobium sp. GQ132
AATGCCAAGAGCAACGCTGCCGATGTACGGCACAAGGACGCCCGCGAGAAATCCGAGCGCTCGGCAGATAAAGAGAATGTCTGCGTCGTAGTGAACGATTGGTTCGGACGGTTCGAGCCTTGGCAGAATGGAGACGGTGGCCTTATCGAAATCGAGGAACAGCTTCTGCTCAAAGGTACCGCCGCGAATTTTCCAGCAGGTGTCA
>NZ_JCAXDX010000009.1:0-247959 GCF_059758575.1 Sinorhizobium sp. GQ132
TTATGCGGGCTTTGGTCCGAGCTTGGCAGCCGAGAAGCTTGCTGAGCGCGATGGTTTGCGGGTGTCGCGCGAGACGCTGCGCAGCTGGATGGCGGATGCCGGACTTTGGCTGTCGCGCAAGCAGCGGCGGACGTTTCATCAGCCACGATTGCGACGCGAGGCCTATGGCGAACTGGCCATGCCTATGCGCCGGATTCATGGCCGACTTCAATCGTCGCTTCGGCAAGGCGCCGCGCAATCCGAAGGACATGCGCCGGCCGTTTGCCGCGCATGAGAACCTCGATGGCGCCATGTGCCGCGAGGAGATCCGCAAGCTGTCGCTGTCGCTGTCGCTGCGCTATGACAAGGTGATGTTCATCCTCGATCCGACCGACCTCGCCACGGCGCTCGCCGGCAAGAAGGTCATTGTCTGCGACTATCCCGATGGTCGCCTCGAGGTCACCCATGAGCGGACGTCCCTGCCCTACAGAACCTTCGACACGCTGCGCTCGGTGCACCGCTCCGAGGTGGTTGAGAACAAGCGCCTTGATGACGTGCTGGCGCTTGTGGCCGAGATGCAGGCCGGGCGAGAGCAACAGCACAGCAAGGGCGGGCCGCGCCGCACCGGCCAGACGGACCATATGTTCGGCATTCCCGATGGCAGCCAGAGCAATGGCTATCAAAAGCGCGGCACGAAGCCTGGCCGGAAGCCGGATTTTACCAAGGATCCGCTGGTCATCGCCGGCGGCAGCAGTCGCTGGCAAGACTGAAGGCGGTCGAGCGTCCGACGTAGCGGATATAATCCCGACATGCTAAAGCGCCTGCATGGGGAACGCTGGCGCTTAATGATAGCCTGTTTGAGTACCAGTGGGCCTCAGACGTCGAGTTCGATGGTATTCGGTTGGAAGTGCTCGCCGAGGATGGCGAAACGCTTTTCGACATCAGCGTGCCCGAGCATGGTCCCACTATGGTCAACACCTTCGCGCGAGAAGTCGAAGCAGACCTAATCGTAGCAGCTCTAGCAATTGCTCAGCAGCGCAAATAGGGGAACCGTCGCGGCAGTTAGATGGAGAAGCCGGGGAATGGTCAAGGTTCAGCCTGGGGGCACCGCGGACAACTTCAAGCGGTTTACCGATGAGCGCCTCCCAACTCTATGAGCCGCGTCGAGACCTTTTCTGCCAGATCGCGGTCATGCGTGACCAGAAGAACCGCCAGACCGGTCTCCCTGACGATCTCATGGAGCAACGTGATAACGTCCTGCTGGCTCACCGGGTCAAGTCGAGACGTCGCCTCGTCGGCAAAGAGGAAGGCTGGATCGAGCAGAAGCGCACGCGCCAGGGCAAACCGCTGCAACTCGCCACCGGAAACCTGCCCCGGCAGTCGATCGAGCAAGGCGCTCTGCAAACGCAGTCGGTCGCACAGGACTTCGATCTCCGTCCAGTCTTTACCATGGAGACGAGCGAGATCTTTCAAACCCTTGCGGACCGTCTGATGCGGCGCGAAGGCAGCCGGTGGATCCTGGTAGAGCTTCTGGAACCTAAGTGGCGACAGCTCGGCATCTCTCACGACCGCACCTGCATCGGGCCTGGTCAGGCCGAGCAGAATATTGCCGATCGTCGTCTTGCCGCAGCCGCTCGGACCGACGACAGACACGATCTCGCCTGCGGCAATCTCGATATCAAAGCCGGAAAACAGCACCCTGTCGCCATAACGCTTCTCCAGCCCCTGCGCTGTAACAACGGTCTTGCCGGGCGTTGCCCTTGTCTTGCGCGCCCATTGCGAAGGTTCAGCGGCAAGAAGTGCCTTGGTGTAGGCATGCTGCGGTTCCGCAAACAGCGTTTCGGCAGGCCCGTACTCAACCAGTCGGCCCCCAAGCATGACGCCGACAGTGCCGCCGAGCGCCCTGGCAACCGCAACATCATGCGTGATGGTCAGAAGCAATCGGCCCGTCTCCACCTCATGTTTGAGCCGTGCCGCCACCGAGTCCCGCAGCTCCGCATCGAGACCTTTTGTCGGCTCGTCGGCGATCAACAATTCGGTGTCGCCGGCATGGGCCATCGCGATTGCCGCGCGCTGGCCCATGCCGCCCGAAATCTGAAACGGAAAGAGAGCCTCGGCCGATGAAAGGGAGACCTCAGCTAGATTTTGTCTGGTCGCTGCCCCGCTATCGGTGGCCGTCATGCCTTTGACGTAGCGGTGAATCTCGCCGACCTGCGGGCCGACGCGCATCGTCGGGTCCAGCGCCAGCCATGGCTCCTGCGGCAGGAGGCCGATGCTTCGGCCCCAGCGGCGGCGCCGTTCCGCAGCCGGTTCAGCAAGGAGATCCCGACCCTTGAAGAGCACGCGCCCCGAGGCACGCACACCCGCCGGCAGATTGCCCATGATCGCCTGGGCGACCAGGGACTTGCCCGAACCGCTTTCTCCAAGCAGGGTCAGTGGCCGGCCCTTGCCGAGCGAAAGCGAGACGTCTGAAACGATCGGTCCGTCAACTGTGTCGATCGACAGGTCGTGAACCGCAAGATCATTCATCATCTGGACGTTCATGCGCGCTCTCCCTGAGCGAAAAGTTGAAGGCCGAGAACGAGCAGGAAGATCAGGGCAGCGGGAAGCAGCACATGCACCGGCGCCTCGGCAAAGTAGGGCAGAAGTTCAACGATCATGCCGCCGAGCTCGGCTGTGGGTGGTTGCAGTCCGACGCTGATCGCGCTCAATGTCGAGACCGCGATGATGGCCGTTGCCATGGCGAAAGCGGCAAGCGTCGAGATCATCGGTGCGATGACCGGCAGCACGTAATGCACAAGGATGTAGCGCGAACCGAAACCAAGCATACGCGCCGCCTCGACATGCGGCTGGGACAAGATGGTTTTCGTGGTCGCCTTCGTCACCCGGTAGAACTCGACCCAGAGCGTCAGGGCCAGGCCGAGAAAGAGCGGGCCGTAGTCGCCCGGCGAGAAGGCGAGCAACAGCAGGACCAGCATCAGGCCGGGCAATGCCAGAACGATGGTTGCCACGAATTCGAGCCCGCGTTCCGTCCAACCGCCTCTCCAGGCGGCGACGAGACCGAACAGGACACCGGGTATCGCGGCAGCCAGCATGGTGAGGAAGGCCATTCCGAACGACAGCCGTGCGCCATGGGCAAGCCGCGCCAGCAGACTGCGGCCGTAGTGATCGGCGCCCAGCAGGTAATCGCCACCGATCGGGGCAAGACTGGCGCCAAAATCCTGGGCCGCCGGATCGACCGGAATGACCGCCGGCCCGATGATGGCGAAACCGCCGAGCAGGATCAGCAGGCCTGCGCCGGCCAGACGCGTGGCTCCGGGTCCGCTTTTTGGCGGCTGATATGTCTGGTCAATGGTCGTCATGCGACTTTCCTCATCCGCGGGTCGAGCCAAAGCGTCAGAAGGTCCACGATGGCGGCTATGGCGACGAACATAAGGCCCATGGTCAGCGCCGTGCCCTGCACCATCGGCACGTCGCGCTCGACGATCGCGTGCACCAGCGCGTGACCGATGCCGGGATAGGCAAAAAGGGATTCGACGACCACGACCCCCTCGATCAGATAGATCGCCTGAAGGCCGAGATAGGACACGACGGGAATGGCGGCGTTCCGCAGCCCATGGCGGCGCACGACCACCGCCTCGGCGAGCCCCTTGTAGCGGGCGAAGGCGAAATAGGGCGCCCGCGCCACCGTCGCCACGGCATTGCGTGTGACACGGCTCGACATCGCCGCCAGGCCGAGCGCCAGGGTCAGCGCCGGGAGCAGAATTTCCCGCGGCGAACCGAAGCCCGCCGGCGGCAGCCAGCCGAGCTGACGCGAAAAGATCAGCATCAGGATGAGGCCCAGAACGAAGGGCGGAATGGCCCGGAAGGTCACCGCGCCCATGAGGCCGACGCGGTCCGCGGTTCCACCCGGCTTGAGGCCGCCGAAGAGGCCGACGATCGGGCCGATCAGCAGCGACAGCGCAAGCGCCGCCGCCGCCAGCCAGACCGAGGCGCCAAGCTGGACCTGAAGCTCATGGGCCACCGCACGGCCGGTAACCAGCGAATGACCGAGATCGAAGCGCGCGAGACTGCCGAGCCATTCGATGAACTGCACGGCAATCGGACGGTCGAGCCCGAGTTCCAGACGTACCTTTTCCGCCGCATCGGCAATGCGCGCGTCCGGCCCATAGCGGCCGGCGGCGATGCGCATCGCTGCATCGCCCGGCAGCACGCGCATCAGGACGAAGCACAGGGCTCCGACCACGATCGCGACGATGCCTGCCTGCAGCAGGCGCGCCAGAAGAAAATTCCTGATCGCCATGTCCGTCATTCCGCCCAGCGGATGGAGGAGAGGCCGTAGTTCACCTCGAGCGGATCGACCTCCACCCCGGCGATGCGTTTGCTGGACACGATGGCCAGTTCCGACCACGTGACCGGAATGCTCGGCAGTTCCTCCTGCAGGATTTCGACGGCCCGTTTCTGGAGTGGCGCGCGAACGGCGGGATCGCTTGTCGCCGCCAGTTGATCGACGATGGCCTGCATCTCCTTGTTGTCCCAGCCCATCGAGCCCCAATCGCTTCCACCCGGACCGTAGTCCTGGAGCAGCGTGCCGACGGGGTCGGGCACGATCGAATAGAGCCTCGAGATCAGCCCCATCTCCAGCGTGCCGTCCTGGTGGCGCGCAGGGATCTCCGAGCTGTTGCCGACGGAAACCCTGACGTCGATGCCGACCTGCCGAAGCTGGGCCTGAAGGGCGGTCGCGAGCGGCGGCAGTTCCGGCCAGCTTGCATAGGTCAGCATCGTCACGCTGAAGCGCTCGCCGTCCTTCTCCAGAATACCGTCGCTTCCCGGTACCCACCCGGCTGCCTTGAGCAATTCCTTCGCCTTGTCGAGGTCCTTCTCCAGCGGCTGGACGTCAGGCGAGTTCCAGCCCTTCATTGCGGGCGGGAAGAGCTGCGTCGCGGCGAGATCCGTGTTGCGCAAGATCACCCTGGTGGTCCCGATGCGGTCAATCGCGGCGCTGATCGCCTGCCGCTCCTCAACCTGATCGAAGAAGGGCGAGGCCGCATTGACCTTCAACAGCCGGGTGCGCGGGATGGTCGCGATCTGCACATCCAGCTTCGGATTGGCCTTCAGCCGGTCCACGGAGACAGGAAGCATGGAGAAGACAAGATCGGCCTCGCCGCTCTCGGCCATCAGGGCTCGCGTTTCCCCCTGCCCTACGGCCAAATAGGTCACATCGGCAATGCCTGGCTCGCCGCCCCACCACGCGCCGGAGCCTTCCAGCTCCAGGCGCGCCGGCGGCGTGAGGGCCTTCACCTTGTAGGGACCGGTACCGACGATCTGCGTGGCCTTGCCGGCCACATCGAAGGACGACGGCGCGAGCACGATGGTACTGAAATGCACGAGATAGGCGGGCAATGCCGAAAACGGCTTGGCCAGTCGTATCACGACATCGCTGCCTTCGACCTCGATACCGCCAATAGGTGCCTGCGACAGGACGCCCACACCCGCCAGCGCCCGCTGAAGGCTGGCGACCGTCGCCTCGGCCGTAACCGGTGTCCCGTCATGGAAGACGGCGTTGCCGCGCAGCTTGAAGGTCCAGACGAGCCCATCCTCCGAGACCGTCCAGCTCTCGGCAAGACCCGGAACAAGCGCGCCCTCCTTGTCCGTGGTCACGAGCGTCTCCGCGACCTGGAGACGACTGAAGACATAGCCCGTCTGTGCCGGTTCGATGCCGGTAATTTCCCATGGGCCAGCGACCTTCAGGGGTTCGGCCCGAGCAAAACCTGCCGGCAACGATGAGCCCAGCAAGAGTGTGAGGAAAAGCGCTTTCGCAACGCGCATGGATTTCTCTCCGTTTTCAGTTTGATGATCTGCAAAATCAGGGGGGATCAAAGGCAGCGGAAAACGCATGGGCCACGTCGTCTTCCGTCACGTCCTCCATTGCCTTGTGAACCGCGGCCTGGACCGTTTCGCTGCCCCGCATCACCAGGATCACGATCTCCTTCGGGGGGCAGCCCGGCACGTGACAGGCGAGTTCGCTGACCGACACGACGGCATCGTCCGATAGTGCGAGCAGTTCGCGCACCCAGGATTTGATCGCGCGGGCGCTGTTGATGACAACGGGACCATTGCGTGCCAGCGGGTTGACGAAGGGCGGGCTCATGCAGCACCGCGCCTGGCTCTCGCCGTGTGAGGCGCCAGTCCTCGAACAGATCCCGGATCGGCCAGGATGTCGTTCAGCAGCGTTGTCTTGCCCGAACCAAGAAAGCCGGTCAGAAGCGTGACCGGCACGGAATCGTAGAGCCGTCTCACATCCTCCTCCGTGGAGCCGGGTGGGTTGCGCCACCGCTTGAACAGGCCGCCAATCATGCTGCAGGGAATCCATGTGGGTTGATTTTTTCAGGTCGGAGGCTTGCCCCGCGTGAGCGGGGTAAGCCGTGCGATCAGCTGCCGAGGATCGCGGCCTTCATCGTGTTCACGTTGTAGCGGAACATATCGATATAGGTAGCTGCGGGGCCGTCGCTCTTGGACAGGGCGTCCGAGTACAGCGTGCCGCCGATCTTGATGCCGGTTTCCGTCGAGATCTGCTCGATGAGACGCGGATTGGTGATGTTCTCGAGGAAGATCGCCGAAGCCTTGTCGTGCTTCACCTGATCGATCAACTTTGCCACGTCCGCTGCGGAAGCCTCCGCTTCGGTCGAGATGCCCTCAGGGGCAATGAAGTGGAGGCCGTATTCATGTTCGAAATAGCCAAAAGCGTCATGGGACGTGATCACCGTGCGCTTGTCCGCGGGAACGGCTTCGATGGCGGCCTTCACCTCGGCCTCAAGCTCGCCGAGCTTTGCAACGTAAGCCTCCGAGTTGGCCCTGTATGTCGCGCAACCGGCCTTGTCGGCCTCGCAGAAGGCATCGGCGATATTCTTCACATAGATTTCGGCATTGTGGATCGACTGCCAGGCATGCGGATCGAACTCGCCGTGATGATGACCCTCATGGCCATGGTCATGGCCGGCTTCGGCCTTTTCCCCGCCGGCGCGATCATGCTCTGACTCCGCGTGGGCCTCGTCCTCGTGATGGTGTTCCTCTTCCGCAGTTTTCAAGGGCTCGATGCCCTTGCTTACCTCGACCACCGAAGCTTTTGTGCCGCTGGCTTCGATCAAACGTGACATGAAGCCTTCGAATTGAAGACCATTGACGAGAACGACATCCGCTCCTTCCAGAGCAGCGGCATCCGCAGGCCGGGGTTCATAGACGTGAGCGTCGCCATCGGGCCCCACCAGCGTCGAAATCTCCACCAGATCGCCGCCGACGTTCCTGGCAAAGTCGGCGATGATCGAAAAGCTGGCGACCACTTTCAGATCGGCAGCGGATGCGCTGGAGGCAAAGCCGCCAAGCGTGATCAGACTGGCATAGGTGGCAAGGCGTAGAGTGTTCAACATGGAGATCTCCTACAGTTGATCAGGCGGTTTTGTGGCGGCGGGACGTGAGGGCACTCGGAAGCATTCCCCGCGTCCCCACCAGGGCGGACACGGCGTAGATGATGCCCGCCGTCAGAATGATGGCGGGACCGGAAGGCAAGGACCCGTGGTAGGACAGCAGCAATCCACTGACCGAAGAGATCGCTGCGATGACGGTCGCAATGGCGCACATCGCACGCACCTCGTTGGTCCAGAAGCGGGCGGCAGCGGCCGGCAGCATCATCAGGCCCACCGACAAAAGCGTGCCGAGCGCCTGGAACCCACCGATTAGGTTGAGGACGACCAGCGTCAGGAAGATGAGGTGAACCGGCGTTCCGATGCGACTGACGGACCGCAGAAAAAGCGGGTCGAGACATTCAGCGACGAGCGCCCGCCAAAAAGTGGCGAGCGCCGCAAATGTGATGACCGCGACGCCGACAATCAGCGTAAGCGCCGCGTTATTGAGAGCCAGCACCGAGCCGAACAGGACGTGCATGAGATCGACGCTCGATCCCTTCCACGACACCAGCAGCACCCCGACCGCAAGCGAGATCAGGTAGAAGGCGGCGAGCGAAGCGTCCTCCTTCTGAACGGTGAAGCGCGAGACAATGCCTGAGCCGAGCGCCACCAGCAGTCCGACGACCAGACCACCGATCGTCATCGGGACGATCCGGAGCCCGAAGAGCACAAAGCCGACGGCGGCCCCGGGGAGAATGGCATGCGCCATCGCATCCCCGGTCAGGCTCATGCGCCGCAACATCAAAAAGACGCCGACAGGCGCACAGCTAACGGACAACACGAGCGATCCGAAGAGAGCGCGCTGCATGAAGCCATAGCGCAGGAATGGGCCTATGAGATCCTCATACATGACCGGCAACCTTATGATCGTGTGGGAGATGAGTGCGGCGTCCCTGCCGTGCATCATCTTCACACCAGCCAGCCTGCTCGTCCCAGGCCTCCTGAAAGCTGCGCGCTCTGCCCAAGTTCTCTGATGTCATGACGTCGGAGGTGGCACCCCATGCCACCGGCCTGCGGGCGATCAGCAACGTCTCGGGAAAATGCTCGCGCACCAGCGCGTGGTCGTGCAGCACACACAGAACCGTTCGTCCTTCGGACACCCAGGATTTGATAACGAGAATGAGGTCCGCAATGGTGCGGGCATCGACCGCATTGAACGGCTCATCCAGCAGGATCAGGTCCGCATCCTGAAGCATGGTGCGCGCAAAAAGCGCGCGCTGCATCTGCCCGCCGGACAGGCTGTCGAGGGGGCGCTTCTCAAAACCGGTCAATCCAACCGCGTCAAGGCAAGTGGAAAGCCTGATCTTGTCGGCGGCCGTGAGGCGCCCAAGCAAGCCGCGCTTCTGCCAGTGACCGAGGGACACGAGATCGATCACACGCGCCGGAAACGTCCGGTCGAGTTCTGATTGCTGCGCCAGATAAGCAAGGCGCCGAAACCCTGGAGCGCAGGCACCGCTGATCGGCTTCAAAATCCCGGCTATGCCTTTCAGCAGGGTGGATTTGCCTGACCCGTTGGCGCCAACGATTGCGGTGAGCGAACCCTGCTTCACACCACCGCTCAGGTGATGCACGGCCGCGTGGCCACGGTAGCCAAGCGTCAGGTTCCTGAATTCCAGACAAGTGTTGTTCATCGCGTCCTCGGGGATTGACAGCGACTGCATAGGTAATGTTATTACGTTCGTCAATCTGAAATGTAACGTAATAACATATTCGCCGACCGCCGGGAGCGCTGCCTCACGCGGAGACCCGTGTTTCGCGCAGAGAGGTGAGACTGTGATTTTTTCCGCCGTGAGCGGATCGGACCGATGACTGCGTCCCTTCGCATCCACCTTGAGAAGGCCGACCTCGTCCTTTATATGATGCGTGATGACTGATGCGCAACGAGGCCGGTATGAGAACGACCCTGGCAATCGACGACGATGTACTGATCGCCGCAAAGGCGATGGCAGCCCAGCAGCACCGGAGCGTCGGCGAAGTCATTTCCGAACTGGCTAGACGTTCTTTGCGCAGACCGCGCAGCAGCGGCGAGCGCAATGGAATTCCTCTCCTATCACCTCAGCCGGATGCTCCGCCAGTGACGCTCGAGATCGTCAACGCCTTGCGTGACGAACTGCCGTGACTTTCCTGCTCGACGTCAATGTGCTGATTGCCTTAATCGATCCGGGCCATGTAGCCCATGACGATGCGCACGAATGGTTCGCAGCGACGGGTCAGACCGCGTGGGCTACCTGCCCCATTACCGAAAACGGCGTCATCCGGATTGTCGGCAATCCCAAATATCCGAATTCTCCCGGTTCACCGTCACTCGTGATGGAGATCGTCGGCAAAATGCGGTCGCTCCCCGGTCACAGTTTTTGGCCGGACGATGTGAGCCTTGTCGGCTCAGGTGATATCGCTCCCACGAAAATCCTAACTTCGGGGCAGGTAACTGACACCTATCTCCTTGCGCTCGCCAAGGCGCGTGGGGGGCAACTGGCGACATTCGATCGCAAGCTCTCTGCAGCGGCGGTCACGAGGGGTAATTCTGCCTTGCACGTGATCACTGCAACTCGGGTTCGTTAATCACTATCTTGCCGCGCAAGCTAACGAGCGAGTTCCAGAAAAGCTCTAACACCTGCCGAAAGATTCCGCCTTCCGGGGTAGTACAAGCAGAGACCCGGGTACGGCGGTGTCCAGTCTTCCAGCACTCGCATGACCCGCCCCGTCTTGATCTCCGGAAGAATGTCCTGTTCGAACAGGTAGCCGATGCCCGTACCCGCGAGCACAGCAGCCCGCGTGAGGCTGGCTTCATCGAGCGAGATCTGTCCCTCGACGTCGATCTGAACCTGCTCGCCGTCCTTCTCGAACCGCCAACGGTACGTCGAGCCGTCAGGTAGCCGGACGCGGATGCACTTGTGGGTAAGGAGATCCGGCGGCACCACAGGGACACAGTGCCTCTCGAAATATGCAGGAGACCCTACGACAGCGTGCCGTTGAGGCCGACCGAGGGAAACGGCGATCATGTCGCTGGGAACAAGTCCTGCGACTCTGATCCCCAGGTCGAACCCGTCCCGGACGATGTCGATCATCCTACCCTCCGTGACGATGTCAACGTTCATGTCGGGATATCGGCGCAGGAACTCGAGCACGAGCGGCGAGATGATCGCGCGCGCGGCGAACGGTGCCGCGTTGATCCTGATCGTTCCGGAAGGTGTTTCGCGCTGCTCGCGCACGGTTTCCAGTGCGGCGTGGAGATCCTGCAACGACGGAGCGACATGTTGAATGAACAGGCGCCCCGCATCCGTCAACGAAACGCTCCGCGTGGTGCGGTTGAACAACCTGACTCCCAGTGCCGACTCCAGCCTGCCGATCGTATGGCTCAGCGCGGTGGTCGAGATACCGAGATCGATCGAAGCGGCGCGGAACGTCCCGCGCCGGGCGATGGCGACCGCAGCTTCCAGTTCCTTCAGGCTGGCCTGCTCCATTGTCCCGATCCCGTCATCAGTGCATGCAAGTTAATCCCACTTATGTGACCAATATCTGAGTGCTAGATTTTCTGCAAGCAAAGGAGAGACACTCATGATGATCCCGCCATTACCCAGACCCATCGCGGACTATGTCAAAGCCAACGCACTTCTCGACGTTGACGGCATGCTGATGCCATTCAGCGCGGATACGGTCGTGCTGGACAACGGACGTCGTTACGAAGGCCATGCCGAACTGCGGAACCTGCTCGTCGAGGCTGCAGGTGTGAAGGCGATCTTCACTCCGGACAGTGTGCGTCATGAAAACCTTCAGGTCGTGGTTGAAGGACCCGTCCACGGCGACTTCGAAGGCAGCCCTATCCGTTTCACCTATCGGTTTTCCCTCGAGAACGACGCGATAAAGGCTTTGGAGATCACGGCATGAACAGCAAAGTGGATCCAACCGAGTTTGCGGGGAAGCGTGTGCTGGTCAGCGGAGGCACCAAGGGCGCGGGCCGCGCCACTGTTGACCGCTTCCTGGCAGGAGGCGCCCGCGTGATTACCTCAGCCCGTGGAACACCAGAGTCCGTCGACAGCGTCGAGTTCGTCCGGGCAGACCTGAAGACGTCCGAGGGGGCAGCAACCTTGGCCAAGGCCGCCCTTGAGCGCTTTGGCGGCATCGACGTCCTGGCTCATGTTCTTGGTGGATCGTCGACACCAGGCGGAGGCTTCACTGCCCTTACAGACGACCACTGGCTGTCCGAACTGAACCTCAACCTCTTGGCGGCCGTCCGCCTTGATCGTTTTCTGATCCCGCAGATGATCGAACGCGGCAGCGGCGCGGTGGTTCACGTTACCTCCATCCAGTCGGTGCTTCCCCTGCCCGATGCCACCACCGCCTACGCTTCCGCCAAGGCGGCGCTCAGGACCTACAGCAAGTCCATCTCCAAGGAGCTTGGTCCCAAGGGGGTTCGGGTCAATGTCGTCTCCCCCGGCTGGATCATGACGGAGTCCTCCGTCGACCTGCTGAAACGTCTACAGGCGGCCAATGGTGGTACGATCGAAGAAGCACGGCAGCTAGTCCTCGACAGCCTTGGCGGGATCCCGATCGGTCGTCCGGCCGACCCCCACGAAGTCGCCGATCTCATCGCCTATCTGGCCTCGGACCGTGCGGCCGCGATCCACGGCGCCGAGTTCGTCATCGACGGAGGCACCGTTCCGACCGTCTGAGGTGATCGTGCCGACGTCCGAATTCAAGGCGGACGTCGGCTGTGAACGGTGACAGAGCTTGCAGATGTAAGGCCCCACGCGCACCATCGAACCCCGGTAAGCGCTTGTCGCGCATTCGATTGTAATTACAAAGATCTGCGGGATCCAGGATTGTGATCCAGGCAGTCAATTTTGATCGACTGTCGGATACAGAATTTCTCAAAGAAAACAGTATTTGCGAGTCCAGGACTATCTGGCGAAGCTCATGTCCTGTCTCTGCAAAGTAAGAATGTCACGGTCCCGGCGTTTTGACGGCGTGGGAGATTGCGCATGGGATTGATTGCGATGAGCGAGCGTGACCTGCAAGTTGAGGATTTGTCGAAAGTGTTCGCGCTTGATTCAAACCTGGTTGAGTGGAAGGATGTCCCGGCCTCAACGGTCGCTGGTGCCGCTCTATGAGGCGCCCGTCATCTGGAAATTCGGAGCGAAATATGGCTGCTGAGTCCCACGGCATAGACCTGCTGCCGGTTATCGCCCTGCTTGGAGCGGCCGTCGTCGCGGCTCCGCTGTTCAAGCGTATCGGGCTCGGCTCTGTTCTCGGTTATCTCGCCGCCGGGATTGCCATCGGCCCCTTCGGCCTTCGGCTGCTCCAGGAGCCGTCATCCATTCTTCACGTCGCCGAATTGGGCGTGGTGATGTTCCTCTTCATCATCGGACTGGAGATGCGGCCCTCTCGCCTCTGGGGGCTTCGCCGCGAGATTTTCGGGCTCGGCATCGTACAGGTCGCCCTTTGCGCGATACTTCTGACGGGCGTCGGCGTTCTGACCGGCTTTCCGGTGGCCCCCTCCTTCGTCGCCGGCGCCGGCTTCGTGCTCACCTCGACTGCGATCGTCATGCAGTTGCTGGAGGAACGCCGAGAGATGGCGGCCCCGAAGGGACAACGCATCGTGTCGATTCTCCTCGTGGAGGATATGGCCATCGTGCCCTTGCTTGCGCTGGTCGCGTTCCTCGCGCCGATCGTGCCCGGAAGCGTTGCCGCGTCCGGGGGGATCGATTGGCTTTCCATCGCGATCGGACTTGCATCGATTGCAGGCCTGGTCCTCGCCGGGCGTTATCTGCTCAATCCGCTTTTCGGCCTCATTGCAAGCGTCGAGGCCAGGGAGGTGATGACGGCGGCAGCGCTGATGGTTGTGCTCGGGTCGGCCTATGTCATGCAGCTCGGCGGTCTCTCCATGGCGATGGGCGCGTTCCTCGCCGGTGTCCTGCTGTCGGAGTCGACGTTCAGGCATCAGCTCGAGGCTGATGTGGAACCGTTCCGGGGCATTCTGCTCGGCCTCTTCTTTCTTGCGGTCGGGATGTCGCTCGATCTTAGCGTCATCGCTCGCAGCTGGGCGATGATCCTCTTCTACGTGGCCGCCTACATGGTCGTAAAGGCCATCGTCATCTACCTTGTGGCACGGCTCTTCAGGGCGTCCAACTGGGAGGCGATCGAGCGTGCGGTTTTCATGGCGCAGGGCGGCGAGTTCGCCTTCGTGCTCTATGCCGCGGCCCTCGGCACCGGCATCATCAGCGGCGAAGAGAACGCCATACTGACGGCGATCATCATCGTATCGATGATGGTGACGCCGTTGCTGATCGCGGCGCTGCGTCTCGTGGAGAGGAACATTCCGCTGTCGACGGATGGCGTCGAGCGGCCCGAGGACCTCAGCGGCAATGTCCTGATCATCGGTTTCGGCCGTGTCGGCCAGATCGTGAGCCAGGTCCTTCTGACACGAGGTCACGTCATCTCCATCATCGATACCGACGTGGAGATGATCAACACAGCCCGCGAATTCGATTTCAAAGTCTATTACGGTGATGGCAAGCGCCTCGACATCCTCCATGCGGCGGGCGCCGAGCGCGCCAATGCGATCGTGGTCTGCGTGGACAAGGCGGACGACGCCACGAAAATCGTCGAGCTCATCAAGGCCGAGTTCCCTCTCGTCCCGGTTCTCGCGCGTGCCTCGGACCGGCGGCACGCGCTGGATCTTATCGGCGCGGGCGCCGATTTCCACATTCGTGAGACATTCGAATCCTCGCTGGTTCTCGGGCAGAAAACACTGGAGGCCTTGGGAGCGGATCTTCCCGAGGTCGCCGAAATCATCGAGAAGGTTCGGCAGCGGGACGAGAAGCGGCTCGAGCTCGAATTGGTCGGCGGTCTCTATGCCGGGCGGCCGCTCTTCAGCGGCAAATTGGAGCCGGTGGAAGTGGTGCCGCCTGGTGGTTCGGCGTGAAGGAAGCAAGAGACAGCGCCGAAGCGGCGACCCTCATTCCTGTGACGCGCACAGGAATGAGGAGAGGAAAGCGGCTACATTCTACAGCAGGCTCTCGATCATGATCGGCAGTTCATGCACGCGCCTTCCGGTTGCGTGATGAATGGCGTTCGAAACCGCCGCCGACATTCCCACAAGCGCGATTTCACCGAGCCCCTTTACCCCCAGCGGGTTGACGATCGTGTCTTCCTCATCGACGAAGTGGGCTTCGATGTGCGGCGTATCGAGGTTCACCGGCACGAGATAATCGGCCATGTGCGCATTGATCGGACGCCCGTTGCGCCTGTCGAGCACCGTTCGTTCCATGATGGCCATGCCGATGCCGCCGATCATGCCTCCGATACACTGGCTCGTCGCAAGCTTCGGGTTGACGACCCGGCCCACTCCGTAGGCGCCAAGGGCTCGCCTGACCTTGATCGTCTTCACGTCGGGATCGATGGCAACTTCGGCGAAGACCGCGCCGAATGAATGCATGGAATATTTCTGTCCGGTTTCGCCGTCACGGGCGGCAGTCCCCTCCCCGACGAGCGGGCTCTCCCCGCCATAGGACACGAGCTCGGCATAGGTGACGCCTCGATCGGACCGGCCTTTCACGAACAGCATGCCATCGCGCCATTCCAGCGCTTCCGGCGATTGCCCGGCAAGCCCCGCATTGCCTCCGCCTTTTGCGGCAAGCACGGCCGCCTTCGCCTGAAGATCGAGGCATGCGGCTCTGATTGCGGAGCCGACAGACGCCATGGTCATCGACCCACCATGGGGCGGCGTCGCCGGAAAATCAGAGCGGCCAAGAGAAAACCTGATTCGCTCGATGGGAATTCCCAGATATTCCGCGGCGACCTGCGTCATCGAGGTGTAGGTGCCCGGCCCCATGTCGCTTGCCGCCGCCTCCACCTCCACCGTCCCGTCGGGGAGAAGTCTTACTCGGGCGTTTGCCGGGGCAAACAGGCATGGATAAGAGGCGTTGGCCATTCCATAACCGATCAGAAGACGCCCGTCCCGCATCGAGCCCGGCTTGGGCGTCCGGCGACTCCAGCCAAAGCGCTCGGCTCCGAGATCGTAGCATTTCAGCATCGATCGGCTGGAGAACGGAACCTGCCGCCCTTCGTCGATCTGCGGCTCGTTGATCCGTCGCAAGTCGATCGGATCCATCTGAAGCTTGTAGGCCAGTTCGTCGATCGCACATTCGAGCGCGTGGATACCGCTCGCCTCGCCTGGGCCCCGCATATAGGTCGGTGTGCTGGCGTCCAGGGGAATGAGACGATAGCTCGTGCGCACGTTCGGGCAGGAATACATGAAGCTCGTCACGGACGTGAGCGCCTCCATGAACTCCTCGTAACGACTCGTCTCCCCTGCCCCTTCGTGGACGATACCGATGAGCTTGCCGTCGGCCTGCGCCCCCAGGGCGATGCGCTGTAGCGTGTAAGGCCGATGCCCCGTTGCGAAGAACATCTGTTTGCGGGTGAGCACGAGCTTTACCGGACGGTTGACGTGCCGCGCGGCCAGAGCCGCCAGGGTGACGTGCGGCCAGGTTCTCAGGCTGGTGCCGAACGCGCCGCCGATGAACGGACAGTTCACCTGCACGTTTTCCGGCGGAAGCCCGAAAATGGCGGCGATCTCCGCCTGCTCGTTGACGACGAACTGGCTTTTGCTCCACAGCGTCAGGTTGTCGCCGTTCCAGGCGGCGATCGTCGCGTGCGGCTCCATCGGGTTGTGGTTCTCACGCGCGATGACATATTCCGCCTCGACCTTCACGGCCGCGGTTTCGAGCGCCTTGTCGGCATCTCCGCGGGCGAGATCGGCTTCGGCCCGGGCACCCGGCCGGCGCGCGACGGCCGGGATGACCCGCTCGCCGGCATGTGCATCGACCTGCGGCTGGCGGGCGGAGTAGGTGACCTTGAGGGCGTTGGCCGCATGCTCCGCCTGATCGAGCGTTTCGGCGACGACGATGGCGACCGGCTCTCCGAAGAAGCGTACCTCGGAGCCCTGCAACACGTGAAGCCGTTCTCCCGCCGGCGGGTCGATAGGCCCTCGGTGTTCGTTGTAGGCAAGCCGCTGCGCGTTGATGTGGCTTATGACAGCCACGACGCCCGGCATTTTCTCGACTGCTGCGCTGTCAATCGATTCTATTCGGCCGAGCCCGACAGTACTGCCCACGATGACCGCGTGGGCTTGGCCTTCCTGGTTGAACTCGGCCGCGTATGTGGCCTGGCCAGTGACCTTCAGGCGGCCGTCGATGCGCGACAAGGATTTACCGATAGCCGTCGTCATGCCACATCTCCTGCCATTTCGAGTGCTCGTACGATCGTTGCGGGAAGGAGTTTCACCTTGAACCCGTTGTGGGAGAGAGGACGCGTCTCCTCGGTCGAAACCGCCGCCGCGATCTCGTAGCTGGCGCGAGCGGCGGGTTTTCCCACCAGCGCCTGCTCGACAGCGTTCATGCGCCACGGGCGGGTGCCCACGCCCCCTGCAGCGATGCGGACCTCTTGGATTGTTCCGTTCTCCACATGAAGAGCCGCCGCCGTCGATACGAGGGCAAACTCGTAGGAGGATCGGTCCCTGACCTTCAGGTAGCGCGCCTTTCTCGCATAGGGGCCGTTTGGGATCTGGACCTCCACGATGAGTTCGCCTGGTTCCAGCGTGTGCTCGAGATGAGGCGTCGACTCCGGAAGCCGGAGAGCTCCTCTACCGGAATGGTTCGCTCGCCGGCCGGCCCCTTCAAGGAGAGCGTCGCGCCCAGCGCGACGAGAGAAACGGCCAGATCGGATGGGTGTGTGGCGACGCAGTGCTCGCTGGTGCCGAGAATTGCATGGCCGGCGTTCAGGCCGTCGATTGCCGAGCATCCCGAGCCCGGTACGCGCTTGTTGCAAGGCGCGTCCAGCATTCGGAAATAGGGACAGCGGACCCGCTGCAGCAGATTGCCGCCGATCGACGCCACGTTGCGGAGCTGCGGCGATGCACCCTCGGTCAACGTTTCCGAAATGAGCGGCTGCAATCTGCGCACGTCCTGATTGGCGGCGACCTCGGACATTCGCGCCAGCGCGCCGATGACGATCGCCTCATCCGTAGCCCGGATGTAATTCAGCGGCAGCCTGTTGATGTCCACGATCTTTTCCGGCGTCTCCACCTCCTCGCGCATCAGGTCGACGAGGGTCGTCCCGCCGGCAAGATATCTGGCTCCGGCAGCGGCTGCGGCGATCGCTTCGGACTCGCTGGCCGCCCGTTGAAATTCAAAGGGTCTCATGTACGATCCTCCTTGGCAGCCTGGGCGACGGCCGCCACGATCCCGGGATAGGCGCCGCAGCGACAGATGTTGCCGCTCATCCAGTAGCTGATCTCCTCGGCCGAGGACGCATGACCCTCGCTGATGCAGCCGAGCCCCGACATGATTTGTCCCGATGTGCAATAGCCGCATTGAAAGGCGTCATGCTCGATGAAGGCCTCCTGCAGCGGATGCAGCGCCTCTCCTTCCGCGACGCCCTCGATGGTCGTGATCTTCGCGCCGTCATGCATGACGGCGAGCGCCAGGCAGGCATTGACGCGCCGGCCGTCTATCAGCACCGTGCAGGCCCCGCACGCACCCTGGTTGCACCCTTTTTTGGTCCCGGTCAGAGAGAGCCTCTCCCTCAGCATATCCAGAACCGACAAGCGGGGATCGACGACCAGCTGATGGACGCGACCGTTCACGGTCACTTCCAACGGCAGCGTGTGGGTGGGAAGCGCGGGCGTTGCCGTTGAATCCGCTGCTGCCCCGGCTGGGAGCGGCAGCGCCGCAAAGGCCACGGCCCCGGCGGTTGCCTGAAGCGCTTCTCGGCGTGACATGGTAAGACCTGGCGGATGCGATTCTGCTGTTTCGTCAGTCATGAAAGGTCCCCTTCAGCTCAGTAGTGGCGATAGAGGATAGGACGTCCGCCGCGGCTTCACTGTTCCGGTCTTTCGGAATTGTTCCGATGTTGCTGTGACGATCAAGGACTGCGGCGTGAGTCAGCCATCAGCCGTCAAGCTGCCGTAATACAGGCATCGCTGAAGCATTTCGCCGATGAGCCCGGCGCAAGATGTCAGAGCCGACGGCGAAACTCGGTCGGTGTGATCCCTACCGCTTTTCGAAAGCTAGCGGCAAAAGCGGATTGTGTTTCATAGCCCACGGCCAGAGCGATATCGTTGACACGCAGCTTCATATCTCTCAGCAGCGTCTTGGCGTAGGCGATGCGCTGGCGGGTCAACCATCCGTATGGCGTCTGTCCGGTGGCCATACGGAAGGCCGTACAGAAGTGGAATCGGCTCAAGTTTACCAGGTCCGCCAGTTCCTGAATGCGGATATCCTCCGCCATATTCTCGCGCATATAGCCGGTGACGCGCTTGACCTGCCAACCCGAAAGACCACGCTGCGGTCCAGGCGAGATAGGCATTGAAGTTGCGGAATGAGCCCTGAGGAGCTGAAGACAGACGAGGTCGAGGAGCTGATCGATGTACAAGTGGGAGATCGCGTCTCCCGAATTTATCTCGTCGTTGATCAAAGCCATGATGGTGAACAGTTTGGGATCGTTGAAGTTGACGCGGTCAAGCAGCTCGGGCTCCCGGCCATTTCCCACCTGATCCGCGCTGGCCAGAAGGCGCTTGTGACCCAGGAAAATGTTCGAGACCTCGACAGGGCCGTCGGCACGCCAAAATCCACCGTGGCCTCTTGGTGCCAACGTGATCGTCCCCACCGCCGCGGGAGCGGAAATCGTCTGACCGCCGATCTTCACCGAGGCCATGCCCTGCCCGGAGTATTTCGCAGAGAGCACATGATCCTTCAGCGGCGGCAGATCATACTCGAACGGTTTGTTCCACCACCGGCCGACCAGTCGCGTATCATCCGAAAACACCTCCGGAACAAGGGGTGGCGACAAGCCCCGCTGCAAACGACGAATGTGGGCCGCCGTGTCCGCAAGCGCTTTCCCGCCCATGGCTGTCCCCTCTTCTTTAATCTACAGCTGACCCAAGCTTCGGGAACGCTAGCATTGCTCGAATATTTGCAAAATATACAGTTTGGTGAAGTGACGGCTTGTATTGGCGGTAGCGCGTACTTGCACGAGGCGGTCAACGGCTCAGCGTGACGCCACTTTGCCGCATTCCAACTGCCGCGTCGAGGTACGCGGATCTTTCGAAAAGAGTCCGGCGCCTTACCGATCCCTCGCAGGCCTGCTTTGCACCGGCAGCGTCACGACGAAGCAGGCGCCGCCGTCCGGCGGAGCTTCGTAGCGGACGGCGCCGCCGTGACGTTCGGCGATCTGGCGCACCAGCGCCAGTCCCAAACCCCAGCCGCCCGCAGCCTCGCTCCGTCCCGAAGGGCGGTAGAATGGCTCGAAAACGCGGTGCCTCTCGCTATCCGCTATGCCGGGCCCGTGATCGCGGACCCTGAGGATCGCAGCACCGTCCGCCGGCGCGACAGCGGCTGTGACAGGTGGACCGCCGTGGTGCAGCGCGTTCTGCAGAAGGTTGCGCACGAGCCTGCGAAGCAGGCGAGCATCGCCTGCGACGATCGCAGGCATTCCGGAAACCTCGACGTCGTTGCGCGCGCCCTCTTCCGAGACGAGAGCCAGAAGGTCGACGGACTCCAGCGCATCGAGCTTCTCGACGTGGTCCAGTCTGCTGGCCAGCAGGATCTCCTCGATCAGCGTGTCCAGCTCGGAAAGATTACGGATGATTTCCTGCTTACGATCCTCATTCGGCGCCTGCTCGTAGAGGTCGATCGCCATGCGCAGGCGCGCAAGCGGCGAGCGCAATTCATGGCTCGCATTTGCGAGCAACGCCCGGTGCGACTTGATCAGCCGCTCGACATGGTCGGCGGCTCTGTTGAAGCTCTTGGCCACCGCCGCCACCTCGTCGCTGCCGTCTTCCGGCACGCGAGCCACTAGATCGCCCTTGCCCCAGGCATCCACGCCCACGCGCAGCCGCTCCAGCCGGCGAGTCAGGTGACGCACCATCGGATAGGCGGCCAGCCCGATGACACCGGCGATCAAAACGAGGTAGGCGAGCGGATTGCGGCTGGAGGGACGCAAGGGCCGTTCCAGGCGCGCAGCCACGGTACGGCCGTCGGGCAGTTCGGTGACCATGGTGTGAAAATTGCCCGGGCCGCGCCAAGTCTGGTCGAGAACGTCGCGCGGTAGCGGGCTGCCGGCACTTGCGATCAGCCCGCCGCGCGGGTCGAATACGGCAATGTCGGCATTGAAGGCGCGTGAAAACCGCTCAATGGTCGCCTCGACGGTCCGGTTGTCCATGTCCGGCGGAATGAGCGCGGCGACGAACCGGGCGCGCTGGCTTTGCCAACCGGATTCCTCCTCGCCCTGCCCGAGCCATACGAATGCGGCGCTGGCGACGGCAACCGCAGCAAGGCTCGCGAGCAGTGTCAGGTAGATTTTCAGGAACAGCCGGCTGCGCATCGCTTTATCTCATATCGTCCTGATAGCGGGCGAAGACATAGCCGGCGCCGCGCACTGTTATGATGCGCTTCGGATGTTTCGGATCGCTCTCGATGGCCGCCCTGATGCGCGAGATGTGAACGTCGATCGAGCGGTCGAAAGCATCCAGCTCCTCGCCCTTGACCGCATCCATCAACTGTTCGCGCGAGAGCGTGCGGCCGGGATTTTCGGCGAGCGCTACAAGCAGGTCGAACTGGTAGCTCGTCAGCGTACACTCGCGGTCGTCGATCCTGACGGAGCGAGAACCGGGATCGATCTCCAGCCGTCCGAAGCGAAGGGACCGCGCAACCACGGCGCTGCCGTTTCGGCGGCGCAGAATAGCCTTCAGCCGTGCCAGAAGCTCGCGCGGATTGAAGGGCTTGGGCAGATAATCGTCAGCCCCGAGCTCCAGCCCGACGATGCGATCCGTCTCCTCGCCTTTGGCCGTGAGCATCAGGATGGGGACGTCCGATACCGCGCGTATGCGTCGGCAGGTCTCGAAGCCGTCGAAATCCGGCAGCATGACGTCGAGGATGACGACGTCAGGGTTGCGGCGCCCGAGCTCGGCGATGCCCGCCGTGGCGGTCGCCGCGGTATCGACGGTGTAGCCGTTTCCGGAGAGATAGTCGGAGAGCATGGCGGACAGGCGCGTGTCGTCGTCAACAATCAAGACCCGTTCCGCCATCCCTGCGCTCCGCTCAATCTTCTGCCCGACTCATACTTACCACCTGCCGTGGCCCCTGCGCTCTTTCAAATGCTTGACGAGCTTGACGCGCTGCTCCGGCGTCAGCACTTCGGCCGCGTCGAGTAGAGCGGTCGTCATCTTACGTGAGGCCTCGTCAATGGCTGCAATGCGTTCGCTGCGAAGTTTCTCGGCGGCGGCCCGATCGATGCCCGGCGCGCCGAGGAGCTCGATAACCTCCTCGCGCGTCTCGCGGAAGTCCCGGAAAGTCGGCCTGATCTCGGCGCGGGCATTATCGATGATGTCCCAAAGCCTGTCTTCCTGTTCGGGTGTCGCATCGAGCTCGTCGAGCATGGTGCCGATCCGGTGTTCCATAAAGCCGCCACCTCCCATATGCGCCTGCATTACATGGCCGCCCATGCCGAAACGGCCCATGCCGAAGCCGAAATCGTCGCTGCGCGCCGCTGCAAATCCCACCGCGCTGACGGCCGCGACGGCCGCGAGGCCGCCGATCGCCGCGTGCCGTCCCCATCCTTTCGAAACGGCTTTGCCGGCGCCCAGGCCCGACAGGTCCTTTTCTTCGTTGTCCATTGCCAGTCTCCTTTGCTCCGCAGCACCTGCTGCGATGGAGAAAAGCTAACTCGACAACGTTTCGACCGTTCTGGGCGAATGTGAAGAAATGTAAAGCCGCCGCTGCGCCGTAAACTGGAGGACGCGAGCACGAGCTACACCGATCCGGCACGCTCCGCCGCCGCCTCGGCGACCAGCCTCAATCGATCCAGCTCGAGGCGCGCATCGGGAAGCGCTCTATGGACGGGCGACGGCCCGGTTGCGCCGATGACGCCGAGGACCAGGTCCGATATCTCCTTATCCGAAAACCTCTCGCCCATCTTGCGCCGTGCCGCATCGAAGAAGGCCTCGTCGGACCTTTTCAGCCGTAGAGCGTGCCTTGGCAGCCCGGCGGCTCTCAACAGCACGCTCAGCCATTTGCCGTCCCAGGAGGGTGCGCTGGCATAGAGCTGGTGTCCGGCGAGCTCACGGATCATTTCTTCGGCGATGAACGCGACGGGGAGCCCCTCCGCCCGAAGCAGTTCCCTCGATATGCCATGGACTTCCTCGGCTTCGTCGGACCAGTCGATCCATTCCGGAGCCGGCCGTATCAGATAGGAACGCGAGCGGCCGTCCTGGAAGACCCAGGCGACCTCTATGGGGAAGCTTTTCTTGTTCAGAGACGATGCTTCGAAATCCAGGAATACGATCATTCGCGGCCACGTTCTTCCAATGCACCAACGTAATCTAGGTCAGTCCCGCTCGATCGACATGTCCAGGGAATCTCACGCGATATGTCGGAATGCCACGCGGCCGCCAGCAGCTCCAATGGAATGGCGCCACACTTGTTACTCCCACCACCGGCGTCCCGGTGCCAAACTACTTCAAGCCCGACAGCCAGGCCATGGCGCGGTCGGGATCGCGCCTCCGAGAGGCGCCAATGCGTACAGATTGCCAAAGCGCACAAACTGGAGGTGCCGAGCCATGACGAAACCAATGCACACGCCACCCGTCGTCCCGCCGCAGGCCTGGGAGGCTGCGCGCGAGCAGCTCCTCGTCAAGGAAAAGGCACTGACCCGGGCGCGCGACGCGCTGGCCGCCGGGCGCCGGCGGATGCCATGGATGGCTGTAGAGAAGGAATATGCGTTCGAAGGCCCTGCGGGGAAGGTCAGCCTCGTCGACCTGTTCGACGGTCGCCGTCAGCTGATCGTCTACCGCGCCTTCTTCGAACCGGGCGTTTTCGGCTGGCCCGACCACGCCTGCAGAGGCTGCTCCATGGTGGCCGATCAGGTGGCGCACCTCGCCCACCTGAACGCCCGTGACACAACCCTCGTCTTCGTCTCGCGGGCACCCCAGGCGGACATCGCCCGGCTGAAGGCGAGCATGGGGTGGCAAATCCCGTGGTTTACCGTGACAGACAGCTTCGACGCCGATTTCGGGGTGGACGAGTGGCACGGCACGAACGTGTTCTATCGCGACGGCGACCGCGTTTTCCGTACCTACTTCATCAATAATCGCGGCGACGAGCAGATGGGCAGCACGTGGAACTACCTCGACATCACGCCGCTCGGCCGGCAGGAAGTCTGGGAGGATTCGCCCGAGGGCTATCCGCAGACCCCGACCTACAAATGGTGGAACTGGCACGACAGCTACGTCAAAGACGCCGAGCCGGACAAGAAGTGGGTCGAGGTGTCGGACGCCGGAGAGGCGGCGTTCCGGAACCAGGACTAGATCGGGGCGACCCTGGGCCGAAAGAACGCTTCCCGCGCCGCAGCGTTGGCGCGGCTCTCATCTCCGTGACAAGCACAGAGAGATGAAGAAGAGGAGAAATTGCAGTCCTCCGATACGTTCGAGCGGTATGAGGGAAAGTATGTTTCCGCCCGGAAGGGAGGCCCGCCCCCGAAGGCAAGGGCGGGCCTGACCGATCGCTTAGAAGTCCATGCCGCCGCCCGCCGGAAGCGCCGGTGCGGCTTCTTTCTTGGGCTTTTCTGCGATCATGGCTTCGGTCGTAACGAGAAGACCGGCGACCGACGCTGCGTCCTGAAGCGCGGTGCGGACGACCTTGGCCGGGTCGATGACGCCCATGGCATAGAGATCGCCATATTCGTTGGTCTGGGCATTCCAGCCATAGGAGAACTCCGCCTTCTCGCGCAGCTTGCCGACGATGATAGAGCCCTCGGCTCCGGCGTTTTCCGCAATCTGGCGAACGGGGGCTTCGATAGCGCGGCGCACGAGATCGACCCCGACGCGCTGATCGTTGTTGGCGGTCTCAAGGCCGTCGAGAGCCTTGACCGCCCGCAGCAATGCGACGCCACCGCCGGGCAGGATCCCTTCCTCGACTGCCGCCCGCGTCGCATGCAAGGCGTCGTCGACGCGGTCCTTCTTTTCCTTTACCTCGACTTCGGTAGAGCCGCCTACGCGGATCACCGCGACGCCGCCGGCGAGCTTGGCAAGGCGCTCCTGCAGCTTCTCGCGATCGTAGTCGGAGGTCGTTTCCTCGATCTGGGCGCGGATCTGCGTGGTACGGCCCTCGATCTCGGTCTTCGAACCCGCACCGTCGACGATGGTGGTGTTCTCCTTTTCGATCGAGACTTTCTTGGCCCGGCCGAGCATGTTTAGCGTGACGCTTTCAAGCTTGATGCCGAGGTCTTCCGAGACGACGGTGCCGCCGGTCAGGATGGCGATGTCTTCCAGCATGGCCTTGCGGCGGTCGCCGAAGCCGGGCGCCTTGACGGCCGCAACCTTGAGGCCGCCGCGCAGCTTGTTGACCACGAGGGTGGCGAGCGCCTCGCCTTCCACATCCTCGGCGATGATAAGGAGCGGTTTGCCGGACTGGACGACGGCTTCGAGCACCGGCAGCATGGCCTGCAGGTTGGAAAGCTTCTTTTCGTGGATGAGGATATAGGGATCCTCCAGTTCCACGCGCATCTTGTCCTGATTGGTAATGAAATAGGGCGAGAGATAGCCGCGGTCGAACTGCATGCCCTCGACGACCTCGAGTTCAGTCTCGGCCGTCTTGGCCTCCTCGACCGTGATCACCCCTTCATTGCCGACCTTTTCCATGGCCTCGGCGAGATAGCGTCCGATCTCAGTGTCGCCGTTGGCGGAAATGGTGCCGACCTGGGCGATCTCGGAATTCTTGGAGATCTTCCTGGCGTTGTTCTTCAATTCCTTCACGACCGCATCGACTGCGAGATCGATGCCGCGCTTCAAGTCCATCGGGTTCATGCCGGAGGCGACGGCCTTGGCACCTTCCCGGACGATTGCCTGTGCGAGCACGGTTGCAGTCGTCGTTCCGTCCCCGGCAAGGTCGTTGGTCTTGGATGCGACTTCGCGCAGCATCTGCGCGCCCATATTCTCGAACTTGTCCTCGAGTTCGATTTCCTTGGCGACGGAGACGCCGTCCTTGGTGATCCGCGGCGCACCGAACGACTTGTCGATGACGACATTACGGCCCTTCGGGCCGAGGGTTACCTTTACGGCATTGGCCAGCACATCGACACCACGCAGCATGCGCTCGCGTGCGTCGGTCTGAAATTTGACTTCCTTCGCAGCCATTTCTTCACTCCTCAATAGGCAGCTTGTTGACTGTATCTTCGCATTTTCAGGCGGCTATCTTCTCGGCGGCCTGGGCCTCGATGATTCCCATGACATCGCTTTCCTTCATGATCAGCAGATCTTCGCCATCTATCTTGATCTCGGTGCCGGACCACTTGCCGAACAGGATGCGGTCGCCCACCTTGACGTCGAGCGGCTGGATCTGACCCTGTTCGCTGCGCGCGCCAGGACCTACAGCGATGACTTCGCCTTCCTGGGGCTTTTCCTTGGCAGTGTCGGGGATAATGATGCCGCCTTTGGTCTTCTCTTCGGACTCGACGCGGCGGACGAGAATACGATCATGAAGCGGTCGAAACGCCATGTTTTCCTCCATGGACAAACATTGATGATCTTGTTCCCCATCCCGGACCGGATGACCAATCCGGACGGGTGCGAAGCCTCGTTCGAGCACTTCGCGCGGGTTGATCTGGTTGGGCAAAAAATGGATTTCAAGGGGCCTCTGCAAAAAAATCAGCAGCGCTTCGACGCGGCTGCTAACAGACTGGAGAGGAACCTGAATTTCGCTGTGACGTTAAGGTCATGCCGGGGCCTCGCAGGATCGGCCGGGAGCCGGCGAATGATATGTAACGGAGATGAAGTATGCGATTTTCATCGGATCTCGAGCGCCAGCTCAACGGTTACGGTCTCACGACCGCGCATATCCTCTACCGCATTCCCGATTTCGAATCCGTCCTGCAGACCTATGTCTGGCAGGATTACGACGTCGCACCGGAATTTCCCCAGATGCGAAAGTTCCTCGATTTCTGGCAGACCAATCTGGACGGGCCGCTCCACTCCGTGCGGTTCACCCACAAACGGTTGATCGGCCCGAACGAGTGGCGGCAGGTGGATGGCGAATTCAACATTCACTGATTTCCGGCGTTGAAAGGGCACTTGCGTCTCCCGCTCGACGCCTATTGAGATTCGGGCCACCCGCGGCGGCTTGTTGATTTCGTCATTCCTGTGCTCGTCACAGGAATGCAATCGGACCAAGTCCTCGGGCTGAAAGAACGCTTCCCGCGCCGCAGACGCGGCGCTGCCGGATCCGTGTGACGAGCACAGATTCCAGCCCCCGCCTCAAGGTGGGGAACACGGCGGCGGATCTGCCTGGCGTCAGATATCCTTGAGAAGGCGGAGGGCGTCGTAGATCGCGGCGTGGGTGGTGCGCGCCGCGACCGCATCGCCGATCCGGAAGAGCTGGAACTTGCCCTCCGCGTTGCGGACGACCGATTGCGGTTCCCCGGCGATCAGCTGGTCGTGCGCGATCTCGCCCAGATTGCTGGAGGAGGGCTTCAGCTCGAAGTACAGATCGTCGAGCGGGATGGTTCCGTGATTGACGACCACCTGGTCGAAGGTCCGCTGTTTGGAGATACCCCCGTAGTCGCTGCCGACATGGGCGACCAGTTGATTGCCGCTCTTTTCGACCGCTTCCAGACGGTAGGTGACGGTAAAGGTCACATCGAGCTTCTGCAGGGAACGCATGTAAGGCACGAGGTTCATCGCCATGACCTCCGGCGCGAAGGAGCGGTCGGGCGTCATGATCTCGACCCTTGCGCCGGCATTGGCGAGAAATTCGGCGGCCTGCAGAGCGGCGTGGTCGCCGGCGTCATCGAAAATCAGGACGTTGGTGCCCGGCTTCACATCGCCGGAAATAATGTCCCACGCCGACACGACCAGCTCGTTGCCTCTCGACAGCACCTCCGTATGCGGAAGCCCGCCGGTGGCGATGATGACGACATCAGGATTTTCCGCCTGAATGGCCTCCGCTTCCGCCCAGGTATTGAAATGGAAGGTGACGCCGAGTTTTTCGCACTGGCTCATGCGCCAGTCGATGATGCTGATCATTTCCCGCCGGCGCGGGCTCTGCGCAGTCAGGCGGACCTGGCCGCCGGGGTCGCTTGCCGCCTCGAACACAACCACCTCGTGGCCACGCTCCCCCGCCACGCGTGCCGCCTCGAGACCGGCCGGTCCGGTCCCGACGACGACCACTTTCCTGCGACAGTGTGCCTTCGCGATGCTGTGCGGCATCGTCAGCTCGCGTCCGGTCGCAGCATTGTGGATGCAATAGGCGGCGCCCCCCTGGTAGATGCGGTCCAGACAGTAGTTCGCGCCTACGCAGGGGCGAATGTCGTCCTCCCGCTTCTCGATGATCTTACGGACGATGTGCGGGTCGGTCATGTGGGCGCGGGTCATCCCGACCATGTCGAGCTTGCCGGACGCAATCGCGTGGCGCGCGGTCGCGACGTCGGGGATTTTAGCCGCATGGAAGGTCGGGAAATTCGTCGCTGCGCGGATCTCGCCGGCGAAGTCCAGATGCGGCGAGTTGGCCATGCCCTGAATAGGGATCACATCGGTCAGTCCGGGGTCGGTATCGATATGGCCGCGAATGATGTTCAGGTAGTCGATCAGTCCGCTTTCCTTGAGACGTTTCGAGATCTCAAGACCTTCCGCCTTGTCCGTCCCCCCGGGAAGGCATTCATCGGCCGTGTATCGCACGCCCAGGATGAACTCGTCTCCGACACGTGCCCGGATCGACTTCAGAACGTCGAAACAGAAGCGCATGCGGTTGTCGAGCGAGCCGCCGTAAGGACCATCGAGTTCGTTCGTCAATGGCGAGGCGAACTGGTCGATGAGGTGACCGTAGGCCTCGAGTTCGACGCCGTCCATACCGCCGGCCTTCATGCGCTCGGCCGCATCGGCAAAATCCTTGATTATCCTGTCGATGTCCCAGTCTTCGATCTTCTTGGGAAAGGCGCGATGCGCCGCTTCGCGATGATGCGAGGGAGCGACGACCGGGAGCCAGTCTCCCTTGTCCCACCGCGTGCGCCGGCCGAGATGAGTGAGCTGGATCATGATCGCCGCCCCCTCCTCGTGCACGGCGTCGGTCATCTCCCTGATCCACGGCACGATCTCGTCCTTGTAGGCAAGCAGATTGTTGAAGACCGGCGGGCTGTCCTTCGAGACGGCCGCCGAACCGGCGGTCATCGTCATCGCCACGCCGCCCCGCGCGCGCTCCACCGTATAGGCGCGATAGCGCTCCTTCGGCATGCCGTTCTCCGGATAGGCCGGCTCGTGCGCCGTTACGATGATGCGATTGCGCAGCGTCAGGTGCTTCAGCTGGTACGGTTGAAGGAGGGGATCGTTCGGCATTTGCGGGGCTCCGGCTTGGACGTGGCGGCAGCGTAAGTGAAAATGTACACATGTGTCAACAAATCAGGCATTGAAGTCAGGGCCGGAGACACTGATGTACATTTTTCTTGCGGGGGTACCCGTCGATCTGCTAAATAGCGACGATGGAGCACATCACGAGCGACAGCGGCTGGCGCGGTTCCCCGGATGTCTGGCTTGGAGCAGCCTACGAATCCCTGCTCGATGCCGGCATTGATGCGGTGAAGATCCAGCCGCTTGCGAAGAAGCTCAATCTGTCGCGGACGAGCTTTTACTGGTTTTTCAAGGACCGCGAGGAACTGCTCGACAGGCTCGTCTCGCGCTGGCGCGAAAAGAATACGGGCAATCTGGTAAGACAGTCCGAGGCCTATGCCGAGACGATTGCCGAAGCGATGCTCAACGTTTTCGACTGCTGGCTTGATGGCGGTCTCTTCGATTCTCAGTTCGAGTTCGCGGTGCGAAGCTGGGCCCTGCAGTCGCCTGAAATTCTTGCGGAAGTCCAAAGCGCCGATCAGCAGCGACTCGACGCGCTCACGCGCATGTTCCTGCGGTTCGGGCATGGCGAGGCGCGGGCCGATGTGCGTGCGCGCACGATCTATCTCGTGCAGATCGGCTACATCTCGATGCAGACGAAGGAAGACGTATCCGTGCGGATGAAGCGCATTCCGGAATATGTGGAGATCTTCACCGGACAAGCTCCGGAGCAGAGAGAGCTTGACCGCTTCTTCGCCCGGCACGGCTACTCCGGATAGCGACAGAGGGCGATAAAGAACGAGCGAGGCAGGAGCGGGTAGACGCGGCACCCTGCTCTTCCGATAAGACGCCGCAAAAAGAAGAGGGAACAGTGTAATGAAAAAGCTGCTTGCGTCGACATGTCTGATGCTTGGCCTCATCGCAGGAGCATCGGCGTCGAATGCCGCCGAGTGCGGGAGCGTCACCATTGCCAGTATGAACTGGCAGAGTGCCGAGGTCCTCTCCAACCTGGACAAGTTCATTCTCAATGAAGGCTACGGCTGCAGTGCCGAGATCACGATCGGCGACACCGTGCCCACGATCACCTCCATGGCCGAAAAGGGCCAGCCCGATATCGCGCCGGAGGCGTGGATCGACCTCCTGCCCGATGTCGTCAAGAAAGGCCAGGACGACGGTCGTATCATCACAGTCGGCTCACCGCTGCCGGACGGCGGCGTCCAGGGATGGTGGATCCCCCAATACCTCGCCGACGCACACCCCGACATCAAGACGATCGGCGACGCGCTGAAGCACCCCGAGCTCTTTCCGGCCCCCGAGGACCCCAGCAAGGGCGCGATCCTGAACGGACCGCAAGGCTGGGGCGGCACGGTGGTGACGACGCAGCTTTTCAGCGCGTTCGACGGCGAGAAGGCGGGCTTCACCCTGGTCGACACCGGCTCTGCTGCCGGCCTGGACGGGGCCATCGCCAAGGCCTATGAACGCAGGGAGGGTCTTCTTACCTATTACTGGTCTCCTACCGCCCTGCTCGGCAAATACAAGATGGTCAAGCTGGACCCCGGCGTGCCCCATGACGCGGCCGAATGGAAGCGCTGCAACACCGTAGCGGATTGCCCCGACCCCAAGCCGAATGCATGGCCGGTCGACACGATCGTGACGCTGGTTGCCAAGCCCTTCTCCGAGCGGGTCGGTCCCGAGGTCATGGACTATCTGACCAAGCGCTCCTGGAGCAACGATACCGTCAGCCAGCTCATGGCCTGGATGACCGACAATCAGGCCAGCGGTGAAGAAGGTGCGAAGCGCTTCCTCGAAGAGAACGAAGACATGTGGTCGAAGTGGGTCTCGGCTGAAGCCGCCGAGAAGATCAAAGCGGCGCTCTGACGGCCTTGCGCCCGTGCGGCGTGCGAGACGCACGCCGCATCCACTGCCGAGGGCAAGGAAATCAGCGGGCGGAACAAGTCGGGCCGGCTGGCCATTTGATGTTCATGAAGAACATCATCCTTGTCGCAACCGCCCTGTCATTGGGCCTCCATTTCACCGCCAGCGCTGAAGACCTTCAGCCGGAAGCCGTCAACAACGCGCCGATTGCCGGGATCGCGCCGGAAAGGCCGCCGAAAGAGCCGCCTCACCCGGATCCCGCCATCGTCCATCTCCAGATCCTCTTGGATCGCGCGGGGGCCTCTCCCGGGGTAATCGACGGCTACTACGGCGAGAATGTAACCAAGGCCGTTGCGGGATTCGAGGCCATGCAACGTCTTCCCGTCGATGGAAGGCTGGACCCCGAAGTCGTCAGCCGGCTTTCGCAGGATCAGCCTGTCATTCAGTCCTATGTCATCACGAAAGAGGATGCCAAGGATCTCGTCGATGAGATTCCCGACGACTATTCCAAGCAGGCCAAGATGGATCACCTCGGCTATACGAGCGTCGAGGAGAGGTTGTCCGAACGGTTTCACATGGACGTCGACCTTCTGAAGGCGCTGAATCCAGGTGCGTCGTTTACCGTCGGGGAGACGGTCTGGGTTGCAAAGCCCGGCGCCGCGAAGGAAGGCGCGGTCAAAAGGATAGAAGTGCGCAAACGTACAGGGCAAGTTCTGGCATTCGCCGAAGATGGTTCGCCGCTCGCTGCCTATCCTGCCTCCATCGGCAGCGAAGGGACCCCCTCCCCCACGGGCATCCACAAGGTCAAGGGGGTCGCGCGAATGCCCCCTTACGAATACGACCCCGATGTCAACTTCAAGCAGGGCGACAACAACAAGCCCCTGACCCTTCCCAAAGGCCCCAACAATCCGGTGGGAACCGTCTGGATCGATCTGACGGAGCCCACCTATGGAATCCACGGCACGCCCGAACCGTCCTTGATCGATAAAGCCCAGTCACACGGGTGCGTTCGTCTGACGAACTGGGACGCCGAGGAACTGGCGGCGATGGTCAAGCCGGGGGTGGTCGCCGAGTTCACCGACTGAACCTCAGTCGACTCCGGACCAGGCTGAGGCAACGCAGCGTCAAAGAGTGAGAGCATCCGGCCGACGCTTGGCGGCCGATGCCACCGCCACGAAGGCGCCCATGCCGACCGCGCCGAGGCCGGCATTGGCCAACAAGGCGACATCAGTGCCGAAACGTTCCATCAGGACGGAGAAGACAAAGGGTGCCATCGCGCCCGCCGCCAGCCGTGCGGCGGCCATTCTTCCCGTTATCGCACCGTAACCGGCCGATCCGAACAGCCAGAGCGGAAGCGATCCCTGCGCGATGCTGTTGATGCCCGATCCGAGACCGAGACAGATCGCGAAGACCACAGCCCCGGGCAGCCAGGTTCCGGAAAGACCGAGGATGACGACACCCGCTACGATGAGCGTGGCGGACAGGGTCGCGAGCATGGGCGGCAGCAAGTTTGCGCCGAATGTCATGTTGATGAGCCTGCTCAGAACCTGTGACGGTCCGAAGAGCGAGCCGATCATCACGGCTGCCGCCCCGAAGCCGATCGTTCCCAGCATCGGAACCATATGCGTCAGTATCGCGGAAAGTGTGAATCCCTGTAGGGCAAAGGCTAACGATACGAGAAGCATGCCACGCCGTCTGGCCTGTGCCGGAAGCGCGCCGGCAATCGCTTCCCGGTCCAGGCCGGCGGATTCGATCGCTGCAGACGTCCGGCTTCGCATGATCCAGCGATGCAGCGGGAGGCAGACGAGCAGGTTCAACGCCGCATAAGCGATGTAGATTTCGCGCCACGAGAGAAACTCTCCAAGGGTTGCGGCAATCGGCCAGAAGATCGTCGAAGCGAAGCCTCCGATCAACGTCAGATAGGTGATGCTGCGTGAAGCCGCCTTGGGACGAATTTCCACAAGTGCCGCAAAGGCCGCCTGATATTGCACCATGCCGGAGGCCACTTCCAGGAGGACTATGGCAATGGCGAACACGGCCGTCGAGGGAGACCAGGCGCACAGCAAAAGAGCCAGTGCGGAGACGGCCGAGCCGGAAGTCATAATCGTCGCAGCGCCGAACCGATCCATCCATCCCCCAACGAGAGGAGCCGAAAGGCCGCCCACCAGCAGCGAAGCGGAAAACACGCCGAACACTTGCTCGACGGTCAGGCCGAGGTCGCGTGCCATTCCGGGCGCTAGAATGCTGAAGCTGTAATAGAGCGTGCCATAGCCGATGATCTGGGTGAGGCCGAGTGCGGCGACGATGCCCGCGGGGATCCCGGACTTCATATCAGCCGTTCCCGCCTTCGGTCGGCCCGGAGGATGCCACGCTACACGGTTTGGGCCCGTTCAAGGATGCACGTACGCTGGCGTGTCCGACACAACAGTCCTCCATCAGGAACTTCACAAGATCGGCAAGGGTTTCGTAGCTGGCGCTGTAGACGATCGAGCGTGATTCGCGCCTCTGCGCGATCAATCCGGTCCGTTCCAGTTCCTTCAGGTGGAAGGAGACGTTCGAGGGCGAGACGCCCATCCTTTCTGCTATCGCGCCCGCAGCCATGCCCCCCGGCCCCGCAACGACGAGTGTTCTCACAATGCCCAGGCGCGTCTCCTGCGACAGGGCGGCGAAGGACGATCGGGCTTGTCGCTCTTCCATATTTCAATCTTCCTACAATAATCGAATTGATGCGTAGCCGACCTGACGCGGATCGGCAAGTCCGAAGTGAGATCACGCTTCCTGAGCTTTAAATCCCTGGTCCGCGCAAGCGATGGAACGATCGGCCTGCCGATTGGTTTTCACACATCTGCTTCCGAGATAAAGGAGATTACAATGAAGGTACTCGCTACGATCCTTACAGCAATTTCGATTGCGGGCCTCGCATCCGGTACAGCCACAGCCGCCTGCAAAGATGGTACTTCGGCGGACACCACCGCCTCCATCAATGCCGAAAAGCCGGGGATAGCAAAGGACGGAACCAAAGCCCCGCTGGAAACCGGGAACAATGCTGCGAGCAAGGACGGTCAGACGATGCCTCTGGCTAACCAACAGGGCGGAGGAGACGAGAACCTCGCCACGTCGCAGCAGGATGCCGAAGCTCAGCAGTCAGGCGAGCAGACAGCCGCCGCGAAGGCTGACGATTGCGTCGTCGAATGAAGCCAGCGGCCATTCGGGGCGGCCCGGATGATAAGGGCTGCGCGCAAGTTCGATGTCAGCACCCCGGCTGGCTTGCCGCTGTCGCAGATGAATGCCGGCCAGCCGACCCTTGCATGGAGGGCAACGGCTGGCGGGAAGCGGCAACACCGCTGAAGTGGCGGTGAATGGGCCGCAGTGCCCGAAAATAAAGTCCGGGCGCTCCCTTGACCCTGACATCGTTGGAAGATGCATGCTGTGGCGGTTTCGTGAAGCAAGGGTGTTCCATGTACGATATCAGCATATCCGATATGACCTGCAGCCACTGCGCCGGCACCGTCGAGAAGGCGGTGAAATCAGTCGATCCGAACGCCAAGGTCACCGTTGATCTCCGGGCGAAAATCGCATCGATCGAGTCCGACATTGGTCCCGCTGCCTTTGTCGCCGCTATTGAGGATGCCGGTTACAAGGCGTCCATTGGCAACGCCTGCTGCAGCCAAGGCATCTGAATGCCCCGTAAGGCTGGAGCTTGGAGCGGTTCGGTGTTTCACCGAACCGCTCCAAGTATTTGATACGGCGTCCTTCCGAGCCGAAGACCCTACGCACTTCCCGCTGCTGCTTGCCGTGGAGGGAAGAAAACACGCAAAGGTGCTTGACCTTCCCATTATTGGAAGGATTATGAAGGGTGCAGTTTGGAAAGGACCTTCCGATGACTGCACTGAAAAAGATCGAAAAATCCACGCCGATTCCGATTCCCACCGACTTCGGCATTGAGGGCATGACGTGTGCCTCCTGCGTCCGACGCGTCGAAGAGGCGATCACCGCCGTGCCGGGCGTGGCCTCTGCGAATGTCAACCTGGCGACGGAAAGGGCAACGGTTCGGTTCGATGGAGAGCCGGACACGCCTGCGGTGCTCCGCGCGATCGAGAAAGCCGGCTACGCGCCGAGGATCGCCGCCGAGGAGCTCCAGATCGAAGGCATGACCTGCGCCTCCTGTGTTTCTCGCGTGGAGAAGGCGTTGAAGGCCGTCCCCGGCGTTGCGGATGCGGCTGTTAATCTTGCGACGGAGAAGGCGACCGTGCGCCTGCTTTCCGGAACCGTCGACACGTCCGCTCTCGAAGCTGCTGTCCGCGGTGCCGGATACGAGCTTCGCAAGACGAAGGCCGGCGAGGCTTCGGCAGGCGAAGAGGATCACCGCGCCACCGAGCTCCGCTCTCTCAAATACGCCGTGACGATCTCGGCGCTGATGACCCTTCCGCTTTTCCTGGTCGAAATGGGGTCACACTTCATTCCAGGCGTCCATGAGCTGATCATGGGTACGATCGGCATGCGAAACAATCTGTACCTTCAGTTTGCACTCGCCACGTTCGTCCTCTTCGGACCGGGGCTGCGGTTCTTCCGGAAGGGCGTGCCGAACCTTCTGCGCTGGACGCCCGACATGAACTCGCTGGTCGTCCTCGGGACCACCGCCGCATGGGGCTATTCGGTCGTGGCGACCTTCAGCCCCGGCGTTCTGCCTTCGGGAACGGCGAATGTCTATTACGAGGCCGCTGCCGTGATCGTCACCCTGATCCTCCTCGGCCGCTATCTCGAAGCACGGGCGAAGGGTCGCACGAGTCAGGCGATCAAGCGGCTCGTCGGCCTGCAGCCGAAAACGGCTTTCGTGCTGCGCGGCGGCGAATTCGTCGAGGCGCAAATCAGCGAGGTCGTGGCCGGTGACGTCATCCGCATTAGGCCCGGTGAGAAGATCCCCGTGGACGGCATGGTCATCGACGGCAGCTCCTATGTCGACGAGTCGATGATCACCGGTGAACCCCTTCCCATCCAGAAGACGGCCGACAGCGTGGTGGTCGGCGGCACGATCAACAAGACCGGGTCCATCACCTTCAAGGCCACCAAGGTCGGCAACGACACGCTGCTTGCGCAGATCATCAAACTGGTCGAAGCCGCCCAAGGCTCGAAGCTGCCGATCCAGGCCCTGGTCGACAGGGTTACCGGATGGTTCGTTCCGGCCGTGATTCTCGCAGCCGTGCTGACTTTTGCCGCCTGGTACGCCTTCGGCCCCTCGCCTGCGCTCTCATTCGCCCTCGTGAATGCTGTCGCGGTCCTGATCATCGCCTGCCCCTGTGCGATGGGCCTGGCGACCCCGACCTCGATCATGGTCGGTACCGGCCGCGCCGCCGAACTCGGCATCCTGTTCCGCAAGGGAGAGGCTCTCCAGAGCCTGCGCGACGCCGACGTGGTCGCGCTCGACAAGACCGGAACTTTGACGAAGGGCCGCCCGGAACTGACCGACCTCGTCGCTGCAGAGGGCTTCGAGGCCGACGAAGTGCTCTTCCTCGTCGCGAGTCTCGAAGCGCTTTCCGAGCACCCGATCGCGGAGGCCATCGTGTCGGCGGCAAAGTCCCAGGGGATCGCGACGGCCGCGGTCGCCGGCTTCGAAGCGACCCCCGGTTTTGGCGTAAGCGGATCGGTGTCCGGGCGGCAGGTGCTGGTCGGCGCGGACCGCGCGCTCGCCACGAAAGGGATCGACGTTTCCAGTTTCTCGACCGAGGCCGAGCGGCTCGGCGCCAGTGGCAAGTCGCCGCTCTATGCGGCCATCGACGGGCGGCTGGCGGCGATCATCGCAGTGTCGGATCCCGTCAAGGAAACGACGCCTCAGGCGATCAAGTCCCTGCATGAGCTCGGCCTCAAAGTGGCGATGATCACCGGGGACAACCGCCGCACTGCCGAGGCGATCGCCAGAAAGCTCGGCATTGACGAAGTCGTCGCCGAGGTCTTGCCGGAAGGCAAGGTCGAGGCGATCACGAAGCTTCGACAGGACGGCCGGTCGGTGGCGTTCATCGGCGACGGCATCAATGATGCGCCGGCTCTCGCCGAAGCGGATGTCGGCATCGCCGTCGGGACGGGAACCGACATCGCGATAGAAAGCGCCGACGTCGTGCTGATGTCCGGCGACTTGAACGGCGTTGCGAAGGCGATCGCGCTCAGCAAGGCGACGATCCTGAACATCAAGCAGAATCTGTTCTGGGCATTCGCCTATAACGTCAGTCTCATACCGGTCGCAGCCGGCGTGCTTTACCCGGTGAATGGCATCCTGCTTTCGCCGATTTTCGCGGCAGCGGCCATGGCGATGTCGAGCGTTTTCGTCCTCGGCAATGCGTTGCGGCTGAAATCGGTCAACCCGGCATGAAGGGCAGGTGCGCGAGGGCGACCGGCCGGCCGCAATCGACGCTCGCAGAAAAGGAGAAACACATGAATATCGGCGAAGCCTCCAAGGCCAGCGGCGTCTCCTCCAAAATGATCCGCTACTACGAGCAGATCGGGCTTATCAGTCCCGCCCTTCGAACCGCGTCCAGCTATCGGACTTACGGCGACAACGACGTCCATACGCTTCGCTTCGTGCGCCGGGCACGCGATCTGGGGTTTTCGGTGGAGCAGATCAAGGAACTGCTTGCCCTCTGGCGCGACCGGTCCAGGGCGAGTTCCGACGTCAAGGCGGTCGCCCTGGAACACATCGCGGAACTGGAACGCAAGATAGCCGCCATCCAGGAAATGACGCGGACGCTCAAGCATCTCGCGGGCCATTGTCACGGCGACGATCGGCCGGACTGCCCGATCATCGAAGAAATCGCGAACGGGTCCGCCCGGGTGAATACCGAGGTCAATCCCCGCTTCGGCGTCGCGTCGCTGAAATAGCGTCCAACTCGGAACGGAGGCTTCGATGGCAGATCAAAAAGATCATGGGGATCGACACCACCATCACCGCCATAATGCGCAAGGCGAGAACCAGGCCCGCACGCAAAAGCGCGCGGTCGCCGCTCAGCCAGAGGACGCGATCTACACCTGCCCCATGCATCCGCAGGTAAGACAGGTCGGCCCCGGGAACTGCCCGATCTGCGGCATGGCGCTGGAGCCGGAAATCGCGACTAACGAAACAGAACCGAGCCCGGAACTCGCCGACATGCGTCGGCGGTTCTGGATCAGTCTCGTCCTGGCAATGCCTGTGCTGATACTGGAGATGGGCGGCCATCTCGTCGATCTACACATGCTCCTCACGCCGCAAATGTCGAACTGGCTGCAGCTCGTCCTTGCCACGCCGGTGGTCCTGTGGGGTGGCTGGCCGTTCTTCGAAAGGGCGTGGCGGTCCATCATCGCGCGGCACCTGAACATGTTCACGCTGATCGCCATGGGCACGGGAGCTGCCTGGGTCTACAGTGTCGTTGCGACAGCAGCGCCGGGCCTGTTTCCGGCAACGTACCGTTCCGACGGCGGAGCGGTTGCGGTCTATTTCGAAGCGGCTGCCGTGATCACGGTACTGGTCCTGCTCGGCCAGGTTCTGGAGCTGCGCGCCCGGGAACAGACGGGCGGCGCCATAAGAGCGTTGCTCGACCTTGCGCCCAAGACCGCTCGCCGCATCGAAGGTGAGGGTAACGAAGTGGACGTACCCCTGGAAGCCGTGGCCGTCGGTGACTGGCTGCGCGTACGGCCGGGCGAGAAAGTGCCTGTAGACGGCAAGCTCATCGAAGGCCGCAGTTCGGTGGACGAGTCGATGATCACCGGCGAATCCATGCCGGTCACCAAGGAAGCCGGCGCTCACCTCATAGGCGGCACCGTGAACAAGACGGGTGGCTTCGTCATGGAGGCGGGCAAGGTGGGACGCGATACCATGCTGTCGCGGATCGTGCGGATGGTAGGCGAAGCGCAGCGCTCGCGCGCCCCTATCCAGCGTCTGGCCGACGAGGTCTCCGGCTGGTTCGTTCCCGCCGTCATCGCGACCGCCGTCGCCGCCTTCGCCACCTGGATGTGGCTCGGACCGGAGCCGCGATTCATTCACGGCCTTGTCGCTGCTGTCGCGGTGCTCATCATCGCCTGCCCCTGCGCCCTCGGTCTCGCCACACCGATGTCGATCATGGTCGGCGTAGGGCGCGGCGCGCGCTTGGGCGTGCTCATAAAGAATGCCGAGGCACTGGAGCGGTTCGAGAAAGTAGATACGCTGGTGGTCGACAAGACAGGAACGCTCACCGAGGGCAAGCCCAGGCTGACGTCGATCGTCGCGACCGAAGGGCTGGGCGAGAATGAGCTTCTCCAATTGGCCGCAAGCCTAGAAAGGGGGAGTGAGCACCCGCTGGCAGACGCAATCGTCGACGCCGCGGCGGCGCGCGGTCTAACCGTCGGCAAGGCGGAGGATTTCGACAGCCCGGTCGGCAAAGGCGTCACGGGTTCGGTCGATGGCCGGAAGCTGATCATCGGCAGCCACCGGATCATGGAAGAAGAAAGCGTCGATGTGTCAGCCCTTGCGAAAGAAGCCGAACGTCTTCGCGGCGAAGGAGCAACCGTCATTTTCGTGGCCATCGACGGCCGCGTCGGCGGTCTCTTCGCGATTTCCGATCCCATCAAGGCGACAACCCCCGATGCCATGCGAACGTTGATGAATGAGGGCATCCGTGTCGTCATGCTTACCGGGGACAACAAGACCACTGCCAAAGCCGTCGCACGCAAACTGGGGATCGAAGAAGTCGAGGCCGAAGTGCTCCCGGATCACAAAAGCGAAATCGTCGCGCGCCTGCGCCAGCACGGACGTATCGTCGCCATGGCTGGAGACGGTGTCAATGACGCCCCCGCGCTCGCCGCGGCCGATGTCGGCATTGCCATGGGCACCGGGACGGACGTGGCAATCGAGAGCGCAGGCGTGACCCTGATCAAAGGCGACCTTCAGGGAATCGCCCGGGCACGGCAGTTGAGCCATGCGACGATGAAGAACATCCGCCAGAACCTGTTTTTCGCCTTCATCTACAACGCTGCGGGAGTCCCCGTCGCCGCAGGCATTCTCTATCCTACCTTCGGCCTCCTGCTCTCACCGATCATCGCAGCGGCGGCAATGGCGCTTTCCTCGGTCAGCGTAATCGCCAATTCGCTGAGACTGAGAGGCGTCCGGATATAGCGAATGCAGCGCCTCAAAAACCGAGAACGGCTTTGGCGCCGAGAGTGGCCGCGGCAAGGAAGACGTATCGGCCCGTCTTGGCGATGGCGACGAGGATCAGGAAGGACCAGAGCGGCTCGCGCAACACGCCGGCGATCACGGTAAAGGCGTCGCCGAAAACGGGCATCCAGGAGAGAAGCAGGGTCCAGCGGCCGTAACGCCGGTACCATCCGCCTGCCCTTTCAAGCGACGCCTCCTTCACCGGGAACCATGGTCTGTCGTGAAAACGATTGATGAACCTCCCGAGGAACCAATTGCATACTGCTCCGAGGATATTGCCGAGGCTAGCCACGACGATAAGTGCCACGAGCGAAAACTTGCCTGAAGCGAGCAGCCCCACCAGCAACGGCTCGGACTGGAACGGCAGGACGGTGGCTGCCCCGAAGGCGACGAGGAAGAGGCCGGCGTAAGCTGCGGTCATGGGTTCTCAGGTCTCTTCACTGGTCGACATCATCATAAAACCATTGGTTGTTATTGTTACGCCATCGCTACCAAAAGTGGCGCGCACAGCTTCCCTGCGGCTGTAAGGCGGACGGCCATGCAGCCGCAGGTGCGTGCGCGCGGTCCAACTCTGCAAACACAGCCGGCACTCCGGAACAAGAGCGGCTCTCCGACAATTGTGCAGGGGTGAGAACATCCTTTTTATCGCCGAGGTACGTCCTGCCGACGCCCCTCGATATCAGGAGTTGAGCGATGAAAATTGCGCAGATCGCACCCCTTGCAGAACGCGTCCCGCCGAAGCTTTACGGAGGCACGGAGCGAATCGTCCATTGCCTGACCGAAGAACTCGTAAGGCTGGGCCATGACGTGACCCTTTTTGCCAGCGGCGATTCGCTTACAAGTGCCGAGCTGGTGCCCTGTTGCGATGTCGCGCTCAGGCTCAATCCGAAAGTTCAAGATTTCCTTCCCCATCACATCGCAATGCTGGAAGAGGTCCGCCGCCGCGCGCCTCAGTTCGACGTTCTGCATTTCCATATCGAATTCCTGCATTTCCCCCTGATCAGAGATTTCGCCGACAGGACGGTGACGACACTTCATACACGCCTCGATCTGCCCGATCTGCAACCCTTCTATCTCGCCTTCCCCGATATCCCCCTGGTTTCGATATCGCAGCACCAGCGAGCGCCGATGCCGCCGGTCAACTGGAGGGGCACTGTGCTGCATGGACTGGACCCGACGGTGTTGGCGCTGCGGGAAAGACGATCTGACGCGTATCTGGCATTCCTCGGGCGCATTGCACCGGAGAAGGGTCCCGACCGCGCGATCGAAATCGCCGCACGGACCGGCATGCCTCTGAAGATCGCTGCGAAGATCGACGCCCAGGATCGCGCCTATTGGGAAGCAGTCGTCGAACCTCTCGTCGCAAGCCATTCCAACGTCGAATACATCGGCGAGATAGACGAAAACCAGAAGGCGGACTTCCTCGGCAATGCGGCAGCACTCCTTTTTCCGATAAACTGGCCGGAACCTTTCGGCCTCGTGATGATCGAGGCGATGGCCTGCGGCACTCCGGTGCTTGCCTTCCGCTATGGCTCGGCGCCGGAGGTGATCGACGACGGCGTGTCGGGGATCCTGGTCGACACGGTCGACGAAGCGATCGAAAGCCTCGAACGGGTGCTGGAACTCGACAGGCGTAAGGTTCGCGAAAGCTTCGAGAGACGGTTCACTACCGAACGGATGACATGCGATTATCTCGACATTTACCAGAACCTTCCGGGTGTCCTGAGGCAGACCGCCCCCACCCCGCAAGGCGAGCCCAAGAAAGTCGGCCTCGAGGCGGCATGAGGAATGCATCGGACAACGGATAAGATTTTTCTGCGGCCTTTGACGAAAGACGCCTGACGCGAAGGATGCCATCGCGTCAGGCGTTATCCGTTCATGAAGGGCTCGCTCCTGTTGCTCCGAAACGGGTTCCTCGTGGCGCTCGGCTTTGCTGCAAGTTTCGCCGTCGCCTATCTGGCCTACCGGCTTCTGACGTCATGAGACTGATGGCTTAGTCGTTGGCGTCAAACCGGATTTTGCCTCCGGACCGGTAGAATCGGGAGCAGGATCAAAGTCGCAATGGACCGGGAACGTCCAGAAGCCCGGAGCGTTTTCGAATATGTGGCAGCCGGCTGGCGTCGCGAAACTCAAGACCTGGAGTAGAGCCATGGAACTGACGAACGCGCGTAAACTTGCGACCGAGTACCTGCGCCTCGGCGGCCATCGCCGGGTGGTCATCGACGATAACCAGACATCGGTCAGGAATTGGGAGAACGAGCCCAAGGAGGCGGAAGACTTCTGGAGGACGAACATCGAGACGCTGTCGCCGCAGATGCAGCGCGAAGTGGAACTCCTCCTTCCGACGATCAATCGTGCCTGAGGCGCCTGGAACCGAAATCGCGATCCGGAATTTTAATCCGTGAACGCGCCCGCGGAAGCGACGGACATGAATCTTGCCTCTGAACAGTTGCTGGATCTGACGCCATCCGCCACATCCGCCTGGTGGACCCAGCACCGTGGCGCAACGCCTGTCGTCGCGACCGCCATTCACGACGGCCATGCCACGCGTGCCGCGGTGCGGCGCATGTTCGCGATTTCCGAAGAAGAACGTCTGCGGGAGGAGGATCCCTTCACCGAGTTCCTGATCCGCGACTTCGCCAATCGGATCATCGTCCATCGTTCGCGGTTCGAGGTCGACATCAATCGTCCCCGCGGCGGCGCAGTCTACCTGCGGCCGGAACAGGCCTGGGGCCTGGAAGTGTGGGCGGAAGAACCGCCGCAGACCCTCGTCGATGCATCCCTTTCCATGCACGACGAGTATTATGCGATGCTGACATCGTTCCTTGCCGGTATCGAACGCTGCCACGGACGCTTTGTCGTCATCGACGTCCACAGCTACAATCATCGCCGTGCCGGACCGGAAGCGGAGCCGACGCTTTCGACCGATGCGCCGGACATCAATATCGGCACCATCTCGATGGACCGCCGAAAATGGGCGCACGTGGTCGACAGCTTCATGGCGGCGCTTCGCTCCTTCGATTTTCCCGGCCGACCACTGGACGTGCGCGAAAACATCGCCTTTCAGGGGCGGGGCGAACAGACGCGCTTCATCCATGAGCACTTCCCCGACACGGGCTGTGCCATCGCCGTCGAATTCAAGAAGGTCTTCATGGAGGAGTGGACGGGCGAGCCGCGCCCCGAAGTGCTCGCAGCGCTCAGAAGATTGCTCGCCTCGACGCTGCCGGCACTCAACGACGCTTTGGAGCAGGGTCGATGAAGCTTGCGCGCATACCCATCGAGGCCGGGGTCGATCCTCCCGATTGGCTGGCGGAGGCGCTGGCCGCAATCGAGGCAGGCAGGGCCGTGCGCAAGGAGTTCGAAGGCGGCGGACGCCTCCACATCGACCGCGCCCTGCCCTTTCTCTGCGTGCACTTGGCCGGCAGCGACGGGGCACCCGTTGCGCGCGAAGTGGTCCGCGCGAACGCCTCCCACCTGCTCGCCCCGGATGCTGCCACGGCGAAACCTATCGTCGCCGCAATCGGAAAACTGCTCGAGCGTCGCTTCGGCGCCTTCATGGTGCTCGAAATGGACGAACTCGCGCAGGATGAGCTCCTGACCGACCATGCGCCTTTGCTGCCGCCCTTCAAGGTCGAAGTGATGGCCGGGGCCGAGGCAAATATCCGAGCCGCAGCAATGGCTTTCGTCGACGCCGTCGAAGCGATCCCCGCGAAGTTCCGAACGCCGCGGGTCGAGCTCCATGAACGGCCGCAGGATTCCGCACTGGAGGGAGAGACGCTCGATCTGCCATTCCCCTCGATGCGGGTTCGTTTCGCTCCGGTCTACCGGCAGCGCAATTCCGGCCGGATCTTCCCGGAAGTGCGCGAGCGGCTGATCGCGAGCATCTTCGATGCCGCCCTGCACGCCTTCGCCGCCTTCGCCCGGTCGACGCGCAGCCTCGAATTCCCGACCCATCGCGCCCTCGGGAGAAAGGCATTCATCGATGCGGTGGAGCGTACCGACCGCAGCATCGACGAAGTCGCCTCGAGCTTCGATTTTCTTCTCGCCGTCACGCCGATAAACGCGGAAGCCGCCTGGAGCGAATTCGCGGCGAGCGATTTCGCGCGCGCGCCGCGTTTCCTCTACCGGCCTTTGATCATCGAGATCGAAGCCGCAAAGAAGACGCTGTTCTCGATTCCCTTCGATCACCTCGAAGACCCGGTGCTCTATCAGCTCTACCGTGAAAAGCAGCAGGAAGTCGATCTGCAGCTGACGATGCTCTCCGCCCGTGAAACGAAGAAGTTCATCGAGTTCGGCCGTGCACTGTACGGTCCGGTCGAGCCGGACCTTCTGCGCGCGGCCGAAGAGATCCTCGCCCGCACCCGGAAAATCGCCGCGCACCCGAAAGCACCCGCCGAACGCCGTGCCGACAGCCGTTTCGTCGAAATGCGGGCGGGCGAGATGATCGCCGCATATGCCCGGCAGTATGCGGGCTTCGAAGCGCTCGTGGAGGTGCGGGACGATCTTCCCGCCGGGTTGCTGGTTTCGGGAAGGCGGCTTTTGATCGCGCGCAGCACGGTCATGGAGCCCGGTCGTGTCGATCCGATCCTCAGCCACGAAATCGGCGTTCACCTCCTGACCTATTTCAATGGATCGGCGCAGGGGCTTCGCCTGTTTCGCTCCGGTCTTGCCGGGTATGAAGGAATGCAGGAGGGCCTTGCGGTCTTCGCGGAATATCTTTCGGGGGGAATGACCGGCGAGCGGCTGCGTTTCCTCGCCGCCCGTGTGGTCGCCTGCGCCGCGATGATCGATGGCGCGTCCTTGCCGGAGGTGTACCGCCTGCTCGTCAAGGAACACGGATTCCAGAGAGCTGACGCCTTCAACGTCGTTCTGCGGGTATATCGCGGCGGTGGTCTCGTCAAGGACGCGATCTACCTGCGGGGACTTCTGGAACTCCTCGATCATCTCGCAGCCGGGGGCGCGCTCGAGCCCTTCTGGATGGGCAAGATCGCCGCCTCCCATTTTGCCGTCATGCAGGAACTTCATGCCCGTGGTCTGCTCGGCGGTCCTTCGGTTCGACCCATGTTTCTGGATGGTCCGGAAGCGCCGTCGCGGCTTGCCAAAGCGCGCGAGCGGATGGCTCCACTCGATATGCTGCGGCAATAGGAGCGGCTCACATGCGCATCGCTTTTTTCGTCAACTCCATCGAAGGCGAAGCCCCCTATTACACGACGACATGGCTGGCGCTCGCGGCGCTCGCACGCGGTCACGAGGTCTGCTACGTCACGCCGGGCGATTTCGTGCTGCGCCCCGACGACAGTCTACTGATACGCGCAACGACGCTGAAAGGCACGAAGCCGAAGAAGCCGGAGACGCTGCTCACAGCGCTCAAGGGCGAGCAGGCGCAAATCACCACCCTCGACCTCCGTGAGGTTCAGGTGCTTTTCCTGCGGAACGACCCTTCCGAAGACGCGGACACGCGGCCCTGGGCAGTCTATGTCGGCACGAATTTCGGGCGGCTCGCCGCCGCGCGCGGCATTCTGGTCGTAAACGACCCGGACGGGTTGTCGCTCGCGCAGAACAAGCTCTATTTTCAGGGATTCCCCGAGATCATCCGGCCAACCAGCCTGATCTCGAGAAGCATCGAGGAAATCCGCAGCTTCATCGAGGATCACCCGGGCGGGGCTATCCTGAAACCCTTGCAAGGCTCCGGTGGCAAGAACGTCTTCAAGATCAACTCCAAGGACGAAGCCAATCTCAACCAGATCTTCGAGGTCGCCAGCGGCGGCGGCTACCTGATCGCGCAGAACTACATTCCCGACGCGGTCGCCGGCGACATTCGTCTGTTCCTGTTGAATGGCAGGCCGCTCGAGCGCGACGGCGTCTACGCCGCCTTCCGGCGCGTCCCTGCCGAGGGCGACGTCCGCTCGAACATGCATGTGAGCGGCAAGCCGGAAGCCGCGACCGTTACGCCTCAGATCCTCGAGATCGCGGAACGGCTTCGCCCCAAGCTCATCGAAGACGGCATGTTCCTGGTCGGGCTCGATATAGTCGGTGACAAGGTGCTGGAAGCCAATGTCTTCACGCCGGGCGGTCTTCCCGAGATTGCAGCGCTCTGCGGTGTGGACTTCAGCGAAGAGATCATCATCGCGCTGGAAAACAAACTGCGAATCCACGAACTCTACCGCGGGACCATTCCGAACCGCACGTTAGCGGTCCTTTGACCGCGCGCCGGCATGCACTTCCGGTCTCGCGCACTGCACGATCTGTGGGCGAATCCACCGGCGCGTCCCGTCGTCAGCAAAAGTGAGTTTACAAAAGTAATATAGTATGATTTTTTCTCGATCAGCTGCATGGAAGAGCAGCTTTCTTTGGGAGGAAATCATGAAAATCGTGAAGGCACTTGCGAGTGCAACGATCCTTGCTGCCTGCACTTTCGGCAGCGCTTCGGCCGCCGAACTGGTCGTCGGCTTTTCTCAGATCGGATCGGAATCCGGCTGGCGTGCAGCCGAAACGACCCTGACGAAGCAGCAGGCGGAAGAGCGCGGCATCGACCTCAAATTCGCCGACGCGCAGCAGAAGCAGGAAAACCAGATCAAGGCGATCCGTTCTTTCATCGCGCAAGGGGTGAATGCCATCCTTCTCGCTCCGGTCGTCGCCACCGGCTGGGATGAAGTCCTGGCGGAGGCCAAGGACGCGGAGATCCCGGTCATCCTGCTCGATCGCACCGTCGACGCCTCCGACGATCTCTATCTGACGGCGGTCACCTCCGATCTCGTCCACGAAGGCAACGTGGCCGGCAAATGGCTTGTCGATACCGTCGCGGGCAAGCCGTGCAACGTCGTCGAACTTCAGGGCACCACCGGCTCCTCGCCGGCGATCGACCGCAAGAAGGGATTCGAGCAGGCGCTTTCCGGCAACGACAATCTGAAGATCGTCCGCAGCCAGACCGGCGACTTCACTCGAACCAAGGGCAAGGAAGTGATGGAAAGCTTCCTGAAGGCCGAGGACGGTGGCAAGAACATCTGTGCGCTCTACGCCCATAACGACGACATGGCGGTGGGCGCGATTCAGGCGATCAAGGAAGCCGGTCTGAAGCCCGGCAAGGACATCCTCGTCGTCTCGATCGACGCTGTTCCGGACATCTTCCAGGCGATGGCTGCCGGCGAAGCCAATGCGACGGTCGAGCTCACGCCGAACATGGCAGGCCCCGCCTTCGACGCGCTTGCCGCCTTCCTCAAGGACGGCAAAGAGCCTCCGAAATGGATCCAGACGGAATCGAAGCTCTACACGCAGGCCGATGATCCGATGAAGGTCTACGAAGAAAAGAAGGGCCTCGGCTACTGATCCCGCCAGTGCTCGGCCCGAAAAATCGGCACCGATGATCGGGCCGAGCGCACTGAGCTAGAACCCGCGGCAGCCGCCGCGGGCCATCCCATCGAACGGACGCCCGCTCGTTCGTCAGGCGGCATTCCAGAGACGGCAGCCATGCAGACCAGCAGCGACAATATCCTTTCGGCCACAAGGATCGAAAAGGGCTTTCCCGGCACGAAGGCGCTGGACAAGGTGGATTTTCATTTGCGGCGCGGCGAGGTTCACGCGCTCCTCGGGGAGAACGGCGCCGGCAAGTCGACGCTCATCAAATGCCTGACCGGCGCCTATCGCCGGGATGGCGGCAGCATGCTGCTCGACGGAACCGAGGCCGACCCGCGCGACACGTTCGATGCCCAGAGGCTGGGCATCGGGACCGTTTACCAGGAGGTCAACCTGCTGGGGAACCTCACCGTTGCCGAGAACCTCTTTCTCGGACGGCAGCCCCGCCGCTTCGGCATGGTGGACACGCGCACCATGAACCGCAAGGCGCGGGAACTGCTTGCGGAATACGAACTGGACATCGACGTCACCCGTGATCTTGCGAGCTATTCCGTAGCGATACAGCAGGTCGTGGCCATCGCCCGGGCCGTGGATCTTTCCGGCAAGGTTCTGATCTTGGACGAGCCGACCGCGAGCCTCGACGCACACGAGGTGGAGATGCTCTTCCGCATCGTACGGCGCCTCAAGGGACGCGGGCTCGGCATCATTTTCATCACCCACTTCCTGGAGCAGGTCTACGCCATCTCCGATCGCATCACCGTTCTGCGGAACGGGCAGTTGGTCGGCACGCGCAACGCGGCCGAACTCGACCGGCGCGAGCTGATCGCAATGATGATCGGTCGGGAACTGGCGACGGAGATCCATTCCGCCCATTCCGACGCGGTCGCGGGTGAGCCACGCTACCGCTTTCGAAACTTTGGCCGCCGCGGAAAGATCGACCCCTTCGATCTCGATGTCCGCGCCGGCGAAGTCGTCGGCCTGGCGGGCCTGCTCGGCTCGGGGCGGACGGAAACCGCAGAAATCCTCTTCGGCGCCCACCGTGCCGATAGCGGTACCGCCGAGATCGAAGGCCGGACCGTCGATCTTTCCTCGCCGCGTGCTGCAATCCGGCAGAAGTTCGGCTTCTGCCCGGAGGACCGCAAGACCGCGGGCATCGTCGGCGATCTGTCCGTGCGCGAGAATATCGTGCTCGCCCTTCAGGCAAGGCGCGGCTGGACCCGCCCGATCCCCCGCGCGGAGCAGAACCGTCTCGCGGACCACTACATCCGGGCACTCGATATCCGCACCGCAGATCGCGAGAAACCGATCAGGCTGCTTTCCGGCGGCAATCAGCAAAAGGCCATTCTGGCGCGCTGGCTCGCGACCGAACCGGAACTGCTCATCCTCGACGAGCCGACGCGCGGCATCGACGTCGGGGCGCATGCGGAAATCATCAGGCTCATCGAGAGCCTGCGCGAGAAGGGCATGTCGCTCATCGTCATCTCCTCTGAAATAGAAGAACTCGTCGCCTACAGCACGCGGGTGGTCGTCCTTCGCGACCACGCCCACGTCGCCGAACTCGGTGGCGCTCAATTGACTGCACATCGGATCGTCGAAGCGATCGCTGCGACCAACGGGAGGGAAGCGTCGTGATTCCGATTATGCGGACCTACGCCGGCCGCCTGCTGCCGCAGCTCATCGCGTTGACGGCAATTGTCATAGCGATTTCAATTGTCTTTCCCGGTTTTCTAAACCTACAGATCCAGAATGGCCGTCTGTACGGAAGCATGATCGACATCCTCAACCGCGGCGCGCCCGTCGTTCTTCTGGCGATCGGAATGACCGTGGTCATCGCCACCAAGGGGATCGATCTTTCCGTCGGCGCTGTGATGGCGATCTGCGGCGCGGTTGCCGCCTCGCTGATCACGTCCGGGCATTCGCTTGCAGAGACCCTGCTCGCGACGCTCGCGGTAGGCATCATCTGCGGCATCTGGAACGGGGTTCTGGTCGCCTTCCTCGACATCCAACCGATCATCGCGACACTCGTGCTGATGGTGGCTGGGCGCGGTATAGCCCAACTCATCACCGAGGGGACTATTCTCACTTTCAACCACCCCGGCCTGATCTTCATCGGTAGCGGTTCCTTTGCGGGCCTGCCCATGCCGATCGTCATCTGGCTGGTTTTCGGCCTCATCGTTGCGCTCCTCGTTCGACGGACGGCACTCGGCATGCTTGTCGAGGCGATCGGCATCAACCGCCAGGCAAGCACGCTGTCGGGCGTGCTCACGCCCGTCCTCCTGGTGGCCGCTTACGTGCTCTCGGGCCTTTGCGCCGCGATCGCCGGCATCATCGCCGCCGCCGACATCCGGGGTGCCGATGCCAACAATGCCGGGCTCTGGCTGGAACTCGACGCCATCCTTGCGGTGGTCGTCGGCGGCACGTCACTGCTCGGCGGCCGCTTCAGCATTGCGGCGTCTGTGCTGGGCGCCGTAATCATCCAGGCGATCAATACCGGCATTCTCCTGTCCGGCTTCCCGCCCGAGTTCAACCTCATCATCAAGGCAGCGATCATCATCTTCATCCTGGTGCTCCAGTCACCGCGCTTCCGCACGGGGATCTCGTTTCTGAGTATCCCGAAGGCAGCCGGCAAGCCGACCGAGCGAGAAGCGAAATGAAGCAGAAATATCTACCACTTACGGCAACGATCTTGATCTTTGTCTTAAGTTACGCGCTCTGCGTCGCGCAGTATCCGAACATGCTCTCGACCCGCGTGATCGGAAACCTTCTGACCGACAATGCCTTCCTCGGCATCGCCGCCGTCGGCATGACCTTCGTCATCCTTTCGGGCGGCATCGATCTGTCGATCGGCGCTGTGATCGCATTTGCCGGTGTCTTTCTGGCCGTCGTACTGGAGCAAGGCGGCATGCATCCACTCGTCGCCTTCGCGTTGCTGCTGGCCATCACGACGCTGTTCGGAGCGCTGATGGGGGCGATCATCCATTATCTCGAAATGCCGGCATTCATCGTTACGCTCGCCGGCATGTTCCTCGCCCGCGGCATGGCTTTCGTACTGTCGATCGACTCCATTCCGATCAAGCATCCCTTTTACACGACCTTGAAGAGCCTCTATTTCAAGTTGCCCGGCGGCGGGCGCATCACCCTCATAGGCGGCCTGATGCTGTTCGTCTTCGCGGTCGGCATTCTCATCGCCCACCGGACCCGCTTCGGCACGAATATCTACGCGCTCGGCGGCGGCACGGCGACGGCGAAGCTCATGGGCGTTCCGGTCGCTGCCACCACGATCCGTATCTACGCGCTGTCCGGGTTGCTGGCCGGCCTGTCGGGGATCGTCTTCTCACTCTATACCTCCGCCGGATACTCGCTGGCCGCCGTCGGTGTCGAGCTGGACGCAATCACCGCCGTCGTTATCGGCGGGACGCTGCTCACCGGCGGATCCGGCTTCGTTGCCGGAACGCTGGTCGGCATCCTCATCCAGGGTCTCATCCAGACATACATCACGTTCGACGGCACGCTTTCGAGCTGGTGGACGAAGATCCTGATCGGGCTCCTGCTCTTTGCCTTCATCCTGCTGCAGAAGGGGATCATCCATCTGTCGCGCCCCGAACGGCAGCGGGCGTAGCCGCGGGGTCCGCGCGCCATGCCGGGAATCTTCGGAAGCCAACGGGGCAAACGCACGAGCCACAGGCTCGTCGTCGACGAACTCGGCCAGGCGGTGGTCAGCGGCGAGTTTTCCGTCGGCGACACGCTACCCGGCGACACCGATCTCGCTGCGCGCTTCAACGTATCGCGCACCGTGCTGCGCGAAGCGATGAAGACTCTCGCCGCCAAAGGCCTTGTCGTCGCCCGCGCCCGCATCGGCACCCGGGTGCTGCCCCGGACTCACTGGAACCTCTTCGACAGCGACGTGCTCACCTGGCATTTCGGTGCCGGTGTCGACGAGGATTTCCTGCGTCATGTGAGCGAGGTGCGGCTGGCCCTCGAACCCTATGCGGCGGCACTGGCAGCACGCCGCGCCAGCGACGCGGACATTGCGCGGATGATGCGGCTTGCCGTCGCGATGGGCGATGCCGGCCACAGCCCCCACACGCTGGCGCTCGCCGATCTCGAATTTCACCTCCGCCTCCTGGAGGCTTCGCTCAATCCGTTCATGCGAACGGTCGGCAGCCTGATCGAGGCGGCGCTGATGGGCGTTTTTCAGCTTACCAGCCCGACAGCCGATGAAACGGAGATCGACCGCGTCGCGATCGCGCATATCCGCATCGTCGAGGAAATCCGGCGCCGCGACGAGGAAGGCGCACGCAGCGCGATGGAGCATGTGATCCGCGTCGGTCAGGAGCGGTTGATCATGGATCTGAAGGGGCGGGAGAGTTAGCGACGCGATGGCCCCCAAATCCGGCCTGCCGGCCACCTTCTCCCCGCAGGCGGGGCGAAGGGGACTCGCGGAACCCTCCGCCTCACTTGCGACCCGCTGAGAGGATTGTGACGCAGCCGCTTGCCCCTTCTCCCCGTCAAGAAGGGGAGAAGGTCGCGGCAGCGGGATGAGGGGCGGCGCGAGGCGTAACTTGGGCGTCCAATTGCGCTCTTTTGGGTTCGAGGCGCTTGCCCGTTTCCGCATCGAAGAGATGCAATTGCTTCGGGTCTATAGCCAGACCGATAAGCTCCCCGCCCGATGCAGCGGAGCGTCCGGTCTCCACGACCATGAGTTCCGGCTGGGTCGCCGAAGTTATGTAGGTGGCCGAGCCGGTCGACTCCACGACGCCGACGGGAATGTCGAAGGCACCCTGCCCCGCGCCGACGATGCGGATGTGTTCGGGCCGAATGCCGACGGTGACCGCCGCCCCCGGCGGAACCGGGTCGATGAGCGAGAGCCTCGCTTTTGTTGCGCCGAGGTCCAGAGCCAGGTGGCCGCCGTCGTCCTGCACGACCGCGGGGATGAAGTTCATCGCCGGCGAGCCGATGAATCCGGCAACGAAGCGGTTGGCCGGCCTGTCGTAAAGATCGAGCGGGCGGCCCTGCTGCTCGATGACGCCGTCGCGCATGACGACGACATGGTCCGCCATGGTCATTGCCTCGATCTGATCGTGCGTCACATAGACTGAGGTCGCCCCCAGCCGGTCGTGCAGCGCCCGGATCTCCTTGCGCATATGCACGCGCAGCGCCGCATCGAGATTGGACAAGGGCTCGTCGAAGAGGAATGCCTTGGGATGACGGATGATGGCGCGGCTCATCGCGACCCGCTGGCGTTGCCCGCCCGAGAGTTCGCGGGGATAGCGCTTCATGAGATGGGAAAGGCCGGTGGTCGTCGCCACCTCGGCCGCCGCCTTCAATGCGTCGGCCTTTTTCACGCCGCGTATGCGCAGGCTGTAGGTCAGGTTCTCCTCCACCGTCATATGGGGGTAGAGCGCATAGGACTGGAAGACCATTGCGACGTCGCGCTTGCGCGGCGGAACGTCGTTCATCCGCGCCCCCGCGATCTTCATCTCACCGGCCGAAATCTTCTCGAGCCCGGCCAATGACCGCAGGAGCGTGGACTTGCCGCAGCCGGAAGGCCCGACAAGGGCGACGAAGGTCCCCTCCTCTATCGCGAGATCGATGTCCTTGAGTGCGTGGTAGGAACCGTAGAACTTGTTGACGCCGTTGAGCTCGATCTGAAGGGTCATTTGAGGGCTCCTGAAGTGAGGCCGGAAACGATGCGGCGCTGCAAGAGGATGAAAGCGGCAAGGATGGGCGTCACATAGATCGTGGCATAGGCCATGATATTGTTCCATTCATTGGTGTTCGGGCCCATGAAGGTGTTGAGGCCAACGCTTGCGGGCTGCAGCTCGACGGCCTGGATCATCGATTTCGAATAGACGAATTCGCCGAAGGCCTGCATGAAGATCAGGATCGCGCTGACGAGAATGCCGTTGCGGGCGAGCGGCAGCACGATGTTGAAGAAGGCGCCGATGCGCGAATTGCCGTCGACGAGCGCTGCCTCTTCGAGCTCCATCGGCACGCTCATGAAGGTTGCGCGGACGAGAACCACGAAGAAGGGCATGCTTTTGGCAGCGATCGCCAGGATCACGGCAAGACGCGGTGTATCGAGGAGGCCCACTTGCGAGAAGCCGACGAAAATCGGCGTCACCATCAGGGAAGCGGGCAACACCTGCAGCATCAGGATGAGGAACAGGCCGATGTCCACCCAGACGTTGCGATAGCGCGCGAGCACATAGGCACAGCCGACGCCGAGCACGGCGATCAGCGCCACCGAGCCGAAAGCGATGACGAGCGAATTCCAGAGATACCGCGCCATGTTGCGGCTCTCCCAGACGAAGGCGTAGATGCTCCATTGCGGCTCGCTCGGCCAGAATTTAGGCGGGGTCGCAAACATCGCCGAGCCGGTCTTCAGGGCGGTGATGTACATCCAGTAGAGCGGGAAAAGATAGATGGCGGCGAGCACGAGCGCGACAGCCAGCATCAACCGGTTGCGGAAAGTGTCACTCATCCTCTGACCTCATGACGCGTCGAGCGGACATAGACGACGGAGGCGAACATCACGAAGACGATCATGATGACCGAGATCGTCGCGCCCTTGGCGAAATCATACTGACGGAAGGAAAGGTCCCAGGCCCAGTATTGCGTGACATTGGACGTGTTGTTCGGTCCTCCGGACGTGATGGCGGCGAAGAGATCGAACTGCTGCAAAGTGAAGATGAGCCCCAGCGCGATAATGGCACCGATCGTCGAGCGCATCATCGGCAGAGTGATCGTCCAGAAGCGCTGGAACGCATTGGCACCGTCGAGCTCGGCCGCCTCGTAGAGGTCCTTCGGAATACCTGACAGGCCGACCGAAAGCAGGATCATGTTGAATGAGGTGCCGAGCCAGATATTGGCGATGATCACGGCCCAGAGCGAATAGTTCGGGTCCGAACGCCAGAAGATGTTGCCGGAAATCACGCCTGTTTCCCGCAGCAGAAAATTGAGGACGCCGAAATCGCCGGAGAGAATCCAGTTCCAGATGGCGCCGACAACGAGGCCCGGCATGACCCAGGAGACGAGGAAGAGACCGCGCAGCCACGACGCACCGGGGAAATTGACCCAGAAGAACAGCGCGAGACCGAAGCCTATGAGGAACTGTCCGGCGATCGAGGCGGTCACGAAGATGGCCGTGTTGAGGAGAATGGGCCAAGTTTCGGGTTGAGCGAAAAGGTCGATATAATTCTTGAAGCCCACGAACGGCCGCGTAAAGCTGCCGAGGCTGAACATGTCGACTTCCTGGAAGCTCATCACGACATTGTAGACAAGCGGCAGCCCGGAGAGGATGAACAGGAATGCGAGCGGCAAGCTCACAAGACCGATATCGAAGCCCCTGCCATCCGTTATGCTCGATAGAATTCTTTTCATTGGCGATTCACCTGTCCCTTGAGCCGAGTCTCGCGCGGCCTGTGCAGCGGCGACCCCGGCCGAAGCCGGGGATCGCCTCTCTCGGGAGAAAATCCTGGGCGGATCGTCGCGACAATCAGCCGAGAACCGCCTTTATCTTCTCGGCCGCCTGATCGAGCGCTTCCTTGGAACTCATCTGCCCGGTAAGCGCCGCCTGGATGGCGTCCTGAATGGCTTTGGAGATCTTCGGCCACGCGGGATGGGGGCCGCGGGGCTTCGCATATTTCAGCTGTTCCACGAAGACCTGGAGTGCCGCGTCCTTTTTCGGCTCGCCGGTCGCCGGAATGGCGATGTCGGAGCGCGGCGGCAGTTGTCCGAAGTCCTTGAACATCCGGTCGTCCTGAGAAACGAAATATTCGAGAACCTTGAAGGCTTCTTCCGGATGCTCGGTATTTGCGAAGACCGCCCAGTTGAAATCGCCCATGGCCGAAGAGCGTTCGGCGCCGGCTTCCGGTACGGGCAGCAGCGCCACGCCCCAATCGAACTTCGCTTCCTCGAGCATGCGATCGATTTCCCAGGGGCCGGAGATCGCCATGGCCGCGTTCCCGGAATTGAAAGTACCGGTGGCGTCCCATTGGCTACGCGTCAGCGTGTCCGGCGAGGCGAGCTTCTCGTCGATGATCGTTTTCCAGACGTCGAGCGCCTTGACCGCGCCCTCGGCGTTGATGTTGTCGTAACCGCCACCGGCCATCTGCGCCCAGGGCAGGAACTGGAATGTCCCCTCCTCGTTGGCTTTGGCTGAGAAGGTGATGCCGTAGACGTTCTGAGCCGGGTCGGTCAGCTTGCGCGCCGCCTCGACGAGCTCGTCCCACGTTTGCGGGGGCTTGTTCGGGTCTAGGCCCTTCGCCTTGAACATGTCCTTGTTGTAGTAAAGGGCGATCGTGTTGGTGGCCTTTGGAATGCCGTAATATTTGCCGTCCCAGGTCACCGAGGCGAGAGGCCCCTTGAAGTAGTTCTCCGGCTTGACGATTGAGGACTTCGCGATCATCTCGCTCAGATCGAGAAATGCACCGCGGGACGCAAAGAGCGCGTGTTCGGGATTGTCGACAGCGATGATGTCCGGCGCCTGCCCCGTCGAATAGGCCCGCATGGCTTCGCTGACCACGTCGTCGAACTGGATTTGACGATATTCCACTTTAATGCCGGTGTTCAGCTTGTTGAAATCCTTTATCAAGTTAGGCGCCGGTTGGATGTCCCGGTCGAGCGACCAGACGCTGATCGTGACGTCCTCGGCGCTTGCCGAAAACGCCGGCAGGGAAACACTGGCAAGGGCGAATGCGCCCAGCATTGCAAATTTACGGATACCCATGGACTCCTCCTCTTTCGGGTTTCTCCGCAGCCGGCGCCCCCCGTGCCGGCCGTCGGGCATGTCTCAGGCCGGATCGGCGACGAAGTCGCCGCCGCGGCAGCCTTTCAGATAATTCAAAGCGTGCACCTGGCCCGTCATTTCCAGCGCATCGCGATATACCGGGTCATGCCAGCCTTCGATGTCGATCGAACCGGACCAGCCGGCAAGCCGGAGTTCCGAGATGATGTCGGTCCAATTGCTGTCGCCGAACCCGGGCGTGCGCATGAAGACGAACTTCTCCTTGCCGAAGATGCCGTGCTCGCGGATGACGTCCCAGCGGATCGTCGCGTCCTTGCCGTGCACATGGAAGATCTTGTGCGCCCATTTGCGGATCTGCGGCAGCGGATCGATCAGATAGACCATCTGGTGGCAAGGCTCCCACTCCAGGCCGATGTTATCGTCCGGCGTCTCGTTGAAGATGAGTTCCCAGGCGTCCGGATTGTGAGCGATGTTCCAGTCGCCGGTCGCCCAGTTGCCGTCCATGGCGCAGTTCTCGAAGGCGATCTTTACGCCCTTGTCGGCGGCGCGCTGGGCGAGCTCGCGCCAGACCTTGCGGTAGCGCGGCAGGCTGTCGGTCAGCGGCCGGTTGCGGATGCGTCCGGTAAAGCCGGCGACGCATGTCGCGCCGAAATGGTGAGCGTTGTCGATGCAGTCCTTCCAGCCCTGCAGGCTCTGGAGGTCGATGTCGGTCTCCTCCAGCGGATTGCCGAACATGCCGAGCGTCGAGATCGTGATGTCGCGGTCGCCGATCGCCTCACGGCAGCGCTTGCCGAGCTCGGCAAGATCCTGGCCGTTGGTGGTCTGCCAGAAGAAGGGTTCGAAGCTTTCGAAACCCAGATCGGCGATCTCGCCTATGCGCTTCGCGGCTTCGCCCTTTGTGGCGCTGATCATGGTGCCGACGCGGATGGATTTGGCTGGATTGCTCATCAGATGCCTCACTTCAGATTGTCACGCGTTGCCGGGTGCGGGCGCTTTCGATCGCCGCAAAGACCATGGCAAGGCTGTTGATATTGTCGTCGCCCGCCGTCTCCGGCTTGGTGCCGGATCGGACCGCAGCGACGAAATCGGCGATGACGCTGGCATGACCGTGCGTCTCAAGCGGATCGGCTGGTTCGGGAACTTCGACCGGTACGAGTGGACGGAAGAAGCCCTCGCTGCCGGCGACACGGTTGGCGCTCAGCGCCTCGGCGCCATCCCAGAGCAGCGTGCCCTTGGTGCCGATGATCCGCCACTCGCTTTCCCAGCTCGTATTGGCCCCTTCGGCACACCAGGAACCGCGATAGGTGAAGGTCACATCGTCCGAAAGCTCGAATATCGCGGTGGCCGCCGCGCCGTGCGCGTACCAGGAGCCCTGCGGGTTTTCTTCGTGGCAATATACGGCGAGCGGCGTCTTGTCGGCGATGAACCGGGCGGCATCGAAGGTGTGGATCGCCATGTCGAGAAGCAGCACATGCTCCATCTCTTCGCGAAAACCACCGAAATGCGCGCCGATGAAGAAGTCGCAATGGATGCTCGTCAGATCGCCGATCGCGCCGCTTTCGATAAAGCGGCGGATGCGGCGTATGCCGGAGATGAAGCGGCGATTCTGCACGATTGCATGGATCCTGCCCGCATTCCTGGCGAGTTCGATCAGCTCGCGGCCGGCCTCGAGTGAGCTCGCCATCGGCTTTTCGCTCAACACGTGACAGCCGTGCCTGAGCGCGGTGGCGACCACGTCGCGGCGCGCCGTCGGTACGACAATGTCGAAGAGGATGTCGGGTGCCGCCTCCGTCAACACGCTATCTAGGTCCGAACCGATAACGGCGTCTTCGATCTCGAACTCCGCCGCGAGCGCACGAGCCGCTTCCGGGTTCACGTCGACAAGCCCGACGATCCGGATTGCCGACTGGAGTTCGCGGTCCGCGGCGATCGCCTTGAGCCAACCTTTGGCCATAGCTCCGCACCCGCACAGAACTGCGCGCAAAATCACCATTCTCCTCCCGCAAACCTGCGTTTCCGGCTTGTTTCAGCCACCGTAAACGTTTACGGAACTATGCGGACTTTCCGAAACATGTCAATAGGGATTCGGAAATCCGGGTCGGTGCCGGGAATGGCGGGCTGCTTATGGCCACCTGCCCGGTTCAACTGCACAGTATCTCGCTCGTGTCGATTGCCGGTCGATGTGACCGGTGACCAGAGAGGAAAAGCGCTTCGCATGAAGGGAATTCGGCGCCTGGCGCAACATCTCGATATTTCGATCGGAACCGTTTCGCGCGCACTGAACGGCCGCCCCGACGTCAATGAGGAGACGCGCAGGCGTGTCCTGGAGGCGGCTGAAAGGCTCGGCTATGTGGCGAACCAGTCTGGCCGCAGCCTGAGGCAGGGCACCACCAACATCATCGGCTTCATGATGCAGACCGGAACGGAGATCACCGGCCAGGGCGACACGTTCTTCATGAGCGTCTTCGACGGCGTGCAGGCGGTTTTCGCCAGGCACAAGCTCGACCTCGTTGCCCTGCTCTGCTCGTCGGAGGAAGATCCGACCGATTACCTGCGCCGCGTCGTCGCGCGCGGTTTTGCCGACGGGTTGATTCTTTCGGCAACGCGGCGCCACGATCCGCGCATAGAGTTTCTGGCCGAACGCAATATCCCCTTCGTAACGCTCGGCCGAAGCCTGACGGATGCCGGCCGCCCCTGGCTCGACCTCGATTTCGAGGGGATGGCGCAGATCGCCATCGACCGTCTGGTCGCGCGCGGACATCGCCGCATCGCGGTCACCCGTCCGCACGACGATGCCAACCTCGGCTACATCTTCGTCGACCGTTGCCGAGAAGCGCTTGCCGCGCATGGCCTTCCCTTGGAGGAAGAGTTGATCTTCCGATCGACGCCGAACGAGACCGGCGGCTATCAGATCGCGCGCGAACTCCTGGCGCTCGAGGATCGACCGACGGCGGCCCTGCTCGTCAATGAGACGATTGCCATCGGTTTCTACCAGGGCCTCTCCGAAGCGGGCGTCAGGCCCGGCCGCGACATCGCGGTGATCGGACGCTACAGTCCGCATGCACACTTTCTCTCGCCGCCGCTCACCTGCTTTCGCTTGTCGCTGCGCAACCTCGGCATAGCGCTTGCCGAAACGCTTCTGTCGACGATGCCTGCCTTCAAGCAGCATTATCCGCAAGCGCCGGCAAACGCAGTCTGGCCGATGGAACTGGTCGAGGGCGAGAGCGACGGCTTTCTCGTCAATGGCGACGAAAGTCGTGGCTGACATAAGCCTCGCCGCGGTGGATCATTTTACCGATCCGCAGGTTTGAAGCTTGCTGCATGATTCCTTAAATCCGAGCCGATTGCGGGGCAATGTCATGGAGTACGCGAAGTGCTAGGCGGGTTCTGCGCTTTGGGCACACGCCGCCGTAGGAACCTGCCGGCTGCAGTCCGGATCGGTGACTGCTCCTGAAAGGAGACCCCATGCGCGGATTTTTCTTCCTACTCGCCGGGCTGTCCGCAACGACGGCCTTTGCCCACGACGCTCCAAGCGGTTGGCAGTATCCGAGCGCCTGCTGTTCAACAATGGATTGCCGCCAGGTCGCGCAGACCGCGATCAGCGAACAGCCGCAAGGCTATATCGTCAGAGCAACTGGCGAAGTCCTCCCCTATGCCGACAGCAGGGTCCGAATGTCGCCGGACGGCGAGTACCACTGGTGCTCTGCGGCGGGCAAAGCCTATGGGAAGACGATCTGCCTGTTTGTACCCCCGAGGGGTTATTGAATAACCGAGGCGTCGAGGGCCGCACTTCTCGTCATGCGGGTCCGGCACCGCGCCCGATCGGAGCGCGGTACGATGGCGGCCGCGTCAGCGGGCGTCTGCCGATCCGGGGTCGCTCTCGAGCGTCGACAGGATTCGGTATGCGGCTTTCACACGGGCAGGAATCGGGTAGTTCCTGTTGGCTAGCATTACGATGCCGATGCGCTCGGCCGGGACGAAGGCTGCATAGGCGCCGAACCCGTTGGTCGAGCCGGTCTTGTTAATCCACACGTTTTCCCGGGGCGCCGCGGGTGGAACGAGTCTGGTGACCTTGTGCGGTTCGAGCGCCATCTGACTGGAATTGCCGGCAAGCAGATCGTCGAGCTTCGTCGGATAGGAATACATCTCCCAACCGAGCCCCTGCGTCATGGCGCCGACCTTGAAATATCCCGTGTGCGTTGCGGCGATCGCGCGCCGCATCGTCTCGTCCAGGCTTGTGCCATCCATGTTCGCCTCAACGACGCGGATCAGATCTGCAGCGGTCGTCTTTACGCCGTAAGCTTCAGAGTCGAGAACGCCGCGCGTGACGCGGATGGGCTTGCCGGCTTTCGAATAGCCATAGGCATAGTCGTCCAGCCGGTCCTGCGGCACGGCTATGAAGGTGCTCGTCAAGCGGAAGGCCGGGAATATCCTCTTCTCCATCAGATCGGCGAAGGGTTCGCCCATGCTCTTTGCGGCGAGATAGCCGAAGAGGCCGATGCTCGGGTTCGAGTAGCGCCTGTACGTGCCGGCGGCATAGGTCGGGCGCCAGCCCCTGTAGTAGTCGATCATGCTCTTCTGATCGGTAACGGAATCGGGAAACTGCAAGGGCAGTCCGCCGGCGGCATAGGTCCCGAGATCGAGAAGGCTGATCTCGTCGAAGCTCGTTCCGGCGAGCGCCGGCAGGTATTTGCCGGCGGGATCGGACAGGACCAGATCCCCACGCGCTTCGGCATAGGATGCGAGCGTCGCCGTGAAGGTCTTGCTGATCGAGCCGATCTCGAACAGCGTTTCGTCGGTGACCTTCTGCGCGCTCGTCTTCGACGCGAGGCCGTAATTGAAGATGTACCTCTTTCCGCGGGCGGTGACCGCGACCGCCATTCCCGGAACGCCATTCTCCTTCATCAGCGGCCGGATCGTCTCGTCCACTACGCGTGCAAGCTGTCCTTCATCGCTTCGGTCGGCGGCGTGCGCACCGGCTCCGCAGCACAGCAAAGCAGCCGCAGCCATTGCTAATTTCGTCGCGGAAATCTTTGTCATGACAGGTGTCTAGCCTCGTGTTCGTTTGGATCTCCCGCATAGCGGGTGCGGCCGTCCGTCAGCCCGAATGCGCCGGAGCTGCGGCGCGTGCCCGGCGCACAGCAACCGGACGAGGCAAACGGACAGGACATGCTTATGAGCCCTGTGCGCATTTCACAAACGACAAGAACTTGCGCGAGCCATTAGAAGAACTTGGGCATCGCATTGCATGTGGTCGCCTCCGGGCCCGGCTTGTCGAGACCACGAACCGGCGCTACCCTTTGCCCGACACCGCGACCCTAGAAATAGATCGTCATGACGATGTCCTGATCGAAATCGCCGAAACCCTTGCCGAAGATATTCAGCCCTCCGGGGTTCTCTGCCTTCTCATCGATGCCTATCCGGAACCGTATCGAATGATGATCCGGTATGCCGAGGGAATTTATCGTCTGAGTCGACACCATCGCGCCGTCGATCCATGTACCGCGGTCGTCGATGGACCAGGTCTTGAGCTTGCCGTATTGCGAGCCGCTGAGTTTCCACCAGGCCGGCGAATACATGCCCCGCCGGTCGCCATAATCACCGGGCGACGTCCAGTAGCCGGCCTTGATGCCATTGATCCAGATGGAGATATCGGAGGGCCAGTTGGCGTTGGTGGCCGGCGTCTCGGAGCTCAGTTCGGCGGAGAACTCGATCTTCCGGACCGTCCGTCCCGTGACCTTGGCATTGTTCGGAAACTTGTATTCGACATAGCCGCGCGTGAACCAGAGCAGTGCGGCCTGCATGCGCTGCGGATCGAGAAAGACTTCCTGGACGTCGAGCATGCCTATGACGTTGTTGACCGAGCAGAGTCCGCAGGGCGCTTCAACCTCGAATTCGGTGAAAAGGCCGATCGGCATGCTGACGGTCACGACGTCGTCCGCAAGATTGGTGCGGTCGTCGAAACGGATGAGGATCTCGCCGTAGATGCTGGAACAAATCTTCTGATTGCCCTTGGTGGCCTTCATCGTATGCGTCTGGATGAGGCCGGCCCTCTCCAGAGACTTGAGGTTGGTCGCCGTCGTCGATTGAGGCAGGCCCATATGGGTCGCGATCTCGTTGACGTTCAGAGGCCCCTTCAGGCGCAGAAGGTTGAGTATCTCGATGCGCGTTGCCGAGCCCAATGCCTGGACGACATCCGCATCCTTGATCGGGTCCACTGTAAGAAGCTTCGTCTCCATACTCTGCTACTGCCGCTCCGGCTCAGGCGTGATCTGCGCTGATAACACGCCCCTCCGCCAATTGTCGCACTGTTTCGTTTCACGAATGCCGATCCGGTCGAAACCGCCGCGGATCGCCCGCTCAGCCCTTGATGCCGGATGACAGCATCAGCGCCTGCGTCACCCTCTTCTGGAAGAGCAGATAGGCGAGCGCGACCGGCATCGCCGCGAGAATTGCGACGGCCATGTCGCGTGCATATTTCACGCCGAAGGCGTCGTCGACCTGCGTGATACCGACGGTCACCGTCATCATCTCCTCCGAATTCGTCACGAGGAACGGCCAGAGGAAGGCGTTCCAGGCCATGATGTAAGTGATGATCGCCAGCGCCGTCGTGATCCCCCAGTTGAGCGGAAGATAAAGCCGGAACAGGATCTGGAAATCGCCGCAGCCGTCGAGCTTCGCCGCCTCGCGCAGCTCTTTCGGCACGGAGTCGAAGAATTGCTTGTAGACGATCACGACCACCGGGACGATGAGCTGCGGCAGGATGATGCCGCCCCAGCTGTTGATCAGGCCGAAGCGGTACATCAGCACGAATTGCGAAACGACCAGGGCCTGGGAGGGAACCATGAAGCTCGCGAGAATGATCCCGTAGAGGAGCCGCCGGCCCGGAAAGACGATCTGCGACAGCGCATAGGCGCACATGACGCTGATCAGGATCACGACCACGGTGACCGTTATCGAGGTGACGAGCGAGTTCACATACCAGGTTGCGAGATTGGTCTCGAACAGAGCGAAATAATAGGCCGAGAAGTTGAAGACGTCGGGGATGAAGGTCGTCTTGCTGATGACTTCCTGTTCCGGCTTCATCGACGTCACCGCCGCCCAGTAGAGGGGAAAGGCCCACATGCACGCGACGCACAGGGTAAGAAGCAGAAGAAGGATATTGCCGATGGATTTCCGTTGCATCGCTCAGCGCCCCCTCACGCGCAGAAGCTGGTACTGAAGCACCGATACGGTCACGATGATCAGGAACAGGAAGACCGCCACAGCCGAGCCGAGCCCGCCGTGGTTGAGGCGGAACGCCTCGCGATAGACGAGCTGAAGCAGGACGTAGGTCGAGTTGAAGGGACCGCCTTCCGTCATCAGATAGACCTGATCGAAAATCTTGAGCTGCAGGATGAGTTGCAGTGTCAGGACGAGCGCGGTGACCGGCCAGATCAGCGGCCACGTGATGCGCTTGAAGCATTGCCAGCGCGTCGCGCCGTCGAGCATTGCCGCCTCGTAATAGTCGGCCGGAATGTTGCGCAGGCCGGCTATGAAAAGCAGAAGATTGAAGCCGTTGGTCCACCAGACGGTGACGAGGGCCACCATAGGCATTGCCCACAGAGGGTCGCGAAAGACACTGATGCGCCTGCCGGTGACGAATTCGATGACATGTTGCGCAATCCCGAATTGCTGGTCGAGCACCCACTCCCAGATCTGCGTCACGACCGAGACAGGCAGGATATAGGGCAGGAAGAACAGCACCAGGATGAGGCTCTGAAGCCAGCCTTTGAGGCGCACGACCATGAGCGCCAGACCGAGACCGATCAGCGTGTTGGGTACGACGGTGAGCACGACGAAATAGCCCGTGTTCCACACCGATGTGAAGAACAGTTTCTGGTTGAGCAGCTTCAGATAATTGTCGAAGCCGACCCACTCGCCTTCGCCGATCAGCGGCGCGTTGGTAAAGCTCAAGGCGAACATCTTGTAGACGGGATACGCGAAGACCGTCAGATAGGTGATCACGAACGGTGTGATCATCAGAACCGCGGTCAGCGTCTTGCTCCGTCTCTCGCTCGTCATCACCGAAATAGTCCTCCCCGTTGCCGAATGTACGAACCACCGGCCGGCGCAGTGGCCGGCCGGTTCGTTGATTTTCGCGTTACATCTGGCTCTTCAGTTCTTCGCGCATCTGCTCGATGGCATCCGCCGGATCGAGCTGGCCGTTCAAGGCAGGCACGATGAAATTCTGCGTCGCCTCGTAGATCGGTCCGCCAACGCCGGCCAGCGGAGAGACGGGATCGAAGACCGCGGTATCGGCGAGCTTGACGTAGGTCGAATTCGGCTGCATCGCTTTGAATTCGGCGCTCTCGGTCACCGGTTTATAGGCTGGAATGTGGCCGGCACCGGCCCAGGAGATGCTGTGTTCGTTCATCCAGGCAATGATCTGGAGAACCGCTTTCAGCTTCTCCGGCGAGATCGGCCTTTCTTCGCTGTTCGGAACGGCAAAGGCATGGGAGTCCGCCCAGGTTGCGGGCTGTCCCATCAGAACCGGGATCTGGACAGCGCCCCATTCGAAGCCGAGATCGTTGTTCTTTTCGAGATCGACCATCGTCGGCACTTCCCAAACGCCGTTGATGTGCATGGCCGCCTTGCCGGAGGTGAAAAGAGCGATCGAAGCCTCATAGGATATGAGTTCCGGCGAATAGCCGGACGAAACCCAGTTGGCCATCGATGTCAGCGCCTTGACGCCGGCCTCGCCGGGCAGGATCTCCTCGCCTTCGATGAACTTGGCGCCCTGCTGGGAAAGGAGCGTGTAGAACACCCGCCACATCGAGCCGCCTTCGTCGGTGTGGAGCGAAAGCGGATATTGGACCTTGCCGGTCGCCTTGATCTTTTCGAGGGCGGCGTTGAAGTTGTCGAGCCCGTCCAGGCCCTTCGGCAGGCCGTCGTCCCCGAGCAGGCCCGCCTCCTTCAGAATGTTCTTGTTGTAGTAGAGGACAACCGAATGCACGTCGAAGGGAATGCCATAGGTCTTGCCGTCGGCAGAAGCCGAGTTCCAGCTCGCTTCGACATAGTTTTCCTTCTTGATTCCGGCTGCCTCGAGCTCTTCAGGTGCCAGCGGCCGCAGAACGCCCGAGGGTATGGCAAGCGGGAAGCGTGACAGATGATAGGTCATGATGTCGGGCTGCTGGCCGACGGCGGCCGCCGTCTGGACCTTGCTGTAGAAGGGTACGCCCCATTCGAGCGTGGTCGCGTTGATGCGGATGTCCGGGTGCGTGTCGTTGAACTCCTTGATGAGCGCCTTCATGCGGACGCCGTCGCCGCCGCTCAGGAAGTCCCACCAGGTAATGTCCGTCTGTGCATGGGCAACTGCCGAAGGCAGGATCGCCAGCGCACCCGCAAGGGCAAGTTTCAGTAGCTTCTTCACGTCTCTCTCCTCCTGTTTTGAAGTTCAATCCACCGGCTTGCGCCGCATTGCTCCTCGCCCGGATGGGGTCCCATCCGAACCGCTTTCAACGGAGCCGATCGCCGCTTCCCTCGAAGGCGAACATCTCCTGGGGTGCCAAGGTCAGGTGGACCGCCTGCTTGGGTTGCGGCCGCTCATCGCCGCGGCACTCGATGGTCATTTCCTCCCCCGTCGTCGTGAGGGCATGCAGGTAACCGGTCCCGCCGAGTTCCTCGATGAACTCGGCCGTCACGACCAGGCCGACGCCGCCCTCCCGTTCGCCGAGCGTGATGTGCTCCGGCCTCACCCCGATGAAAATCTCTTCGCCCGCTGCGACACCCGCCCGAGCCGGAATTTCGAACGGAACTCCGGGGGCGTCGTGGAGCTCGATCGTGAGCCTGTCGCCGCCGCCGGGAACGACGCGGGCCTTCAGGAAATTCATCCCAGGCGAGCCGATGAAGCCCGCAACGAACATGTTGTCCGGATTGCGATAAAGCTCGAGGGGCGCACCCGTTTGTTGAACGACGCCGGCCTTCAGCACGACGATCCTGTCCGCCAGCGTCATCGCCTCGACCTGATCGTGGGTGACGTAGACCATCGTCGCCCCGATCTGGCGGTGCAGCCTGGCGATCTCCATGCGCATCTTGACCCTGAGCTCGGCATCGAGGTTTGAAAGCGGCTCGTCGAAAAGGAAGACCCGCGGCTCGCGCACGATTGCGCGCCCGATTGCGACCCGTTGACGCTGGCCGCCCGAAAGCTGGCTCGGCTTGCTGTTCAGATAGTCCGAGAGCCGTAGGATCTCCGCGGCTGCCTTGACCTTCTGCTCGATCTCCGCCTTCGGCCGGCGGGCGATGGAAAGGCTGAACGCCATATTGTCGAATACGGAGAGGTGCGGATAAAGCGCATAGGACTGGAAGACCATGGCGACGCCGCGCTTCGATGGCTCCCTATGGGTGACGTCCTCGGCATCGATCCTGATTTCGCCGCCGGTCGTCTCCTCCAGCCCCGCGATCATGCGCAACAGTGTCGACTTCCCGCAGCCCGAGGGCCCGACGAAGACAGCGAACTCGCCCTGCCCTATTTCGATATCGACATCATGGATCACCTTCACGGCGCCGAACGACTTGCTGACGCCGGTCAATTTGATTCCGGACATTGAACCTCCCCGATAGTGAATTCCGGCCCGGGCGTCACCCGGCCGCCCGGGCCGGAAAGGCTTATGCAGAAGCGACGGACAAAAGGACGAAGTGGTAGGAGCGCGGCGGCAGCGAACCGACCAGCGTCCCCGCATCGTCGATGGCGAGTTCCCTGCCAGCCTTGGGAACGATGCGGTTCTGATCCTCGACCGAGTTACGCGCCTTCAGGTCGTCGCCTGCGAGCATCTGGTGCTCGACGATCTTCGCCCCCTTGAAGCCCTGCAGATCGAGGGTGAGGCCGAGCGGCTCGTCGAGGCTGCGGTTGATCGCGAAGACGGCGATCGACTTGCCGTCCTCGTGCAGCACCGCCGACAGGTCGAGATAAGGCACGTCCTGAGCCACCTCGCAATCGTAGGTGGGGCCGGACTGCGCCACGGTGAGCGCGGTGCCGCGGCCGTATTTCGAGGCATATTGAAGTGGATAGTAGATCGACTGCCGCCAGGCGGGGCCGCCGGCCTTGGTGAGGATCGGCGCTATGACATTGACGAGCTGTGCCATGCAGGCGATCTTGACGCGGTCCGATCTCCGGATGAAGACGTTCAGCAGAGAGCCGACGAAGATCGCATCCTCGAGATTGTAGAGCTCTTCCAGCAGCGGCGGCGCTTCCGGCCAGTCCCAGCTGGCGATCCGCTCGCCGTCCTCCTTGCGGTCGTGATACCAGACGTTCCACTCGTCGAAGCAGATCTTGACGTCGCGCTTCGAACGCTTCTTCGCCTTGATGTAGTCGATCACGCCGCCGATCGTGACTATGTACCGGTCCAGCTCGATCGCCTTGGCATAATAATTGAGGGTGTCCTGCTCCTCGTTGCCGAAATATTTGTGCAGCGAGATGTAGTCGACGCTGTCGTAGCTCGCTTCGAGAACCGTCGCCTCCCATTCCGGGTAGGACTTCATCTTGTCGTTCGAGGAGCCGCAGACGACGGTCTCCAGCGTCTTGTCGAAATATTTGAAGGCCTTGCTCACCTCGTTGGCGAGATGGCCGTATTCGGCCGCACTCTTGTGGCCGACCTGCCAAGGTCCGTCCATCTCGTTACCGAGGCACCAGATGCGTACATTGTGCGGCTCCTTGTAGCCATGCTTGGCGCGCAGATCGCTCCAATAGGTGCCGCCGGGATGATTGCAGTATTCGAGGAAGTTGCGTGCGTCGTCGAGACCGCGCGAACCGAGGTTCATCGCCAGCATCATCTCGGTACCTGCAAGCTTTGCCCAATCGGCGAACTCGTTGACGCCGACCTGGTTGGTTTCGCGCGTGCGCCAGGCGAGATCGAGGCGCACCGGACGCTCCTCGCGCGGCCCGATACCGTCCTCCCAGCGATAGGCGGAAACGAAGTTGCCGCCGGGATAGCGGACGATCGGCATATCGAGATCGCGCACCATATCCAAAACATCGGTTCGAAAGCCGTCCTTATCCGCATTTTCGTGGCCGGGCTCATAGATCCCCGTATAAACGGCACGGCCCATATGCTCCAGGAACGAGCCGTAGACCCGCTTGTCGACGGACGAGATTGTATATTCCCGATTAAGGGTAGCCTTCGCTCGCATGGTGTTTCCTCGTTTATTGAAGTCGATTTTGGATGAAGCTAAATTGTATGATTTTTTATTTCAAGAGTTTTGTTTTATATCAAAATATCCGATACAGACGCGAACGCCTCCCTCGATTTTTCGCCCTTGGCCTCGTCTCGCCACCGCCTGCGGAACGATCCCCCGGCCAACCGATTAGACGGCTAAGGGCACCTGCGATTGTGTGGCGCGGCAGCAACTGTCATGATGGGACGGCGCTTCCTCAGCGGGCCTGAGAACTGGACGGAGCATATCGCTCATGGCTTGGTCCTTCAGCATCGGAACGATTGCCGGCACGGTAATTCGCGTGCACGTGACCTTCGCGCTGCTTCTGATCTGGATATGGCTGATGCACTACCGGATCGGCGGCACGCCGGCTGCGATGGAGGGGATTGCTTTCATAGTCGCCGTCTTCGTCTGCGTCGTGCTCCACGAGTTCGGCCACATCGCCGCGGCACGCCGTTTCGGGATCAAGACGCCGGACATAACGCTGCTGCCGATCGGCGGCGTCGCCAGACTCGAGCGCATGCCGGAAGAGCCCGGCCAGGAATTCGTAATCGCCATCGCCGGTCCTCTGGTCAATGTGGCGATTGCCGCGGTACTCATCGCCATCCTCGGCAGCTCGGCGGGCATGGAGCAGATAGCGGGCGTCGAAGACCCCCAGAGCGGATTTCTGGCACGGCTCGCCGGCGTCAATGTTTTCCTCGTGCTCTTCAACATGATCCCCGCCTTCCCGATGGACGGCGGCCGCGTATTGCGGGCCGCTCTCGCCTCGCGGCTCAGCTGGTCGCGTGCGACCCAGATCGCCGCAACGATCGGCCAGGGCCTTGCCTTCGTCTTCGGCTTCGTCGGTCTGTTCTACAATCCTCTTCTCATCTTCATCGCCATCTTCGTCTATCTGGCCGCAACGGCGGAAGCCCAGAACGCCCAGATCCGCGAGATCTCCGGCAGCGTGATGATCTCAGACGTGATGATCACCGAATTCGCGACCCTTGACCGGTCGGCGACCATCGACGACGCCATCGACACGCTGCTTGCCACCACGCAGCGCGAATTTCCGGTGGTCGATGCCGCAGGCCACTTCGAGGGATTGCTGACGCGCGACGACATGATCCGCGCTCTGAAGGAGAAAGGCCCATCGACACCGGTGGTCGCCGCGATGCGCCGCAACCTGCCGACGATCCATCATCGCAAACGCCTCGAGGAAAGCCTGCGGCTCATGCAGGAATCCCATTCGCCGGCGCTCGCCGTTCTGGACGGCTCCGGCCGCCTCGTCGGGCTGATGACGCACGAAACGATCGGCGAGATGATGATGGTGCGCGCGGCCGCCCCGGGCCGCTTCCGGTTCGGCCACCTGCGGCAGACCGGAAGCCGAGGCTGAGCCCGAAGATTGATGGAACCGAATCGGCGCTCCGGAGTTCGGGCCACAACCCTACGGCGCTGCGCGTCTTGGGGAAACACGCAAGTCGAGGAACCTGCAGCAGGCAAATCGGATCGACTTAATGCTCGTGACGGTAGAAGTTCTCACGATCGTCCTGGTCGCGACAGCAACGGCACTGGCCCTTGCCCATGCACTCGAGTTGCCCGGCAAATTGCGATTGCCTAGAGAACAATATCTGGCGATGCAGGCAATCTACTATCCGGGCTTCACCATCGGGGGCGCAGCAGAGCCGGCGGCGCTGCTTCTTACTGCCGCTCTCCTCTTCCTGATGCCCGGCGGAACGGCGGCCTTCTGGCTGACGGCCGGGGCATTCGCCGGGCTGCTGGCGATGCACGCGGCGTACTGGATCCTGACGCACCCCGTAAACAACTTCTGGCTCAAGGATACGCAGTTGGGAGGAACGGGTGCGCGCTTTTTCGCTTTCGGCGCCCAACGCCCTTCGACGGCCGCGGAAAGCACGGACTGGACCGCCCTGCGGGACCGCTGGGAGCGATCCCATGTCGTACGGGCCGTTCTCGGCCTCGCCAGCCTCGTATTGCTCGCAACGGCGATAGCTCTCTGAGGACTGCGCTAGGTGCCACTACCAAGGCGCGGTGCCAGCAGGGCGATAGAAATCGACCCGAAGGCGAGGACCTTCAACGCGGCGACGGCCATGTGGCCCGTCTCCCATCTGAGGCGTATCGCTTCGAAGTCCGGCGGGATCGGGCCTGGTTTCCAGGTGGCCAGGATCGCATTTGCCGGAGCGACCAGCGTGAACCACACCGCCAGCGCTCCAGCAAATAAAATCGCGCCGGCGAGGGCGAACCAGAACGCCGGCCGCTCGTTGGCGAGCAGGTAGGAAAGAAAGCACGCCGCCAGTATCGTCGTGACGTCGAGCGGCCCGCCGACCTTTGCAAAAAGCGCGAACTGGCCGTTGAAGACGGTTGCCTCGCGCCACAGTTCCGGCGCCCAGACGAACAGCCGGGGCGGTGCCTCCAATACATGGGCAAAGGAGGGGCCGAGGCTGAGAGCGGCGAGCAGCAGCGATACAAGGCCTGTAAGATAAACGACCATTTCCCCGCCTTTCATCGGCGCCTGGCCTACAACTTTGGCGAGGGGCAAGTGTTCCATGAAAAGAGAGACTATGCCGCTCTCGCCGACCTCACGGAATGTTGTTGAGAGAGGCCTCACTGCAGTCGCCGATGTGCCGGTATGATCCCCGGACAACGGAGATCGATCCATGCACGCGAAGATGCCCGGGGGCCTGTTGGCCGGGTTCCTGCTTCTCCTCGTTCCTGCCCAGGGCTTCGGCCTCGACCTGCCGCGCTCGGGTCATCCGATATTCGACCGCGTCGTCACGCTTGTCGTCGACAACTTTCACGATCCCGCAGCGCTCGACGGCTTCGGCGCAGCGGTGCGGCAGGAACTCGACGGCGGCGACCCGCTGAACCCGAAGAGCACGGAGCCCCGGGTCGATGCTGCGGTCGAGAGAGTCCTCGCGAGCCTCGACGCGTCGCATACCGCTCGCTTCACTCGGGATACGATTGCCTATTACGAACTCGCCGACATATTCCGTTACGCTATCCGCCACGACATGAAGCGGCTGTTCCCGCCGGATGGCCGGGCCAGCTATGCCGGGGTCGGCATGGTCGCCCGGATGGAAAACGGCCTGCTGTTCGTCAGCGACGTCTATGACGGTTCGCCTGCGGACAAGGCGGGTATCCGGGTGGGCGACGAGGTTCTGTCGGTGGATGGCGCGCCGTATCGCGAAATCGAATCCTTCCGCGACAGGATCGGACAAAAGGTGGAGATCCGCCTGCGCCGTAATCCCGGCGCACAGCCCTTCACGGCCAGTGTCGCGGTCGAACGGCTGCGGCCCTTGCCCACATTCGAAAAGGCGATCGAGAACAGCGTGTCCGTCAACGAGAGCGACGGGCGACGCATCGGTTACCTGCGTCTTTGGACCCTTTCAAGTCCCGACGGTCTCGACATCGCGGCGCGTGAACTGGCGACCGGCCGTCTCAAGGACGCCGATGGCGTCGTCGTCGATCTGCGCGGACGCTGGGGCGGCGGTCCGCCCGACGCTGCGGAGCTCTTCGTCGGCGATACGCCGAACTTCAGGCTGATCTCCCGCAACGGCAAGGATATGCTCGCCAATGTCCGCTGGCGCCGCCCGATCGTCGCCATCATAGACGAGGGATCGAGAAGCGGCCTCGAACTCTTCGCCTATGCGCTGAAGGCCAACGGAATCCCGCTCGTCGGGACGCGCACGGCGGGGGCGCTTCTCGCCGGCCGCGCCTATATCCTGCCGGACGACAGCATTCTGGAGCTTGCGGTTTCCGACGCGGTGATCGATGACGACGTGCGGCTGGAGGGGCGCGGCGTCGAGCCGGACGTAACCGTTCCGTTCCCCCTGCCCTATGCCGACGGACACGACCCCCAGCGCGAAGCCGCCATGGAAGAGATGCGGCGCATCCTCGCCAAAGGCTGAGCCGGCGAACCGGTTCTTGAATGCGGGCCGCGTCGGCCCGCCCTTCCCTCGTCTATTCGCTTTGCCGGAAGTTTCGGAGCCGATCGAAAAGCACCGCGAGCACGATGGCGCCTCCGATGAAGGCGCCCTGCCAGAATGCGTTAATGCCGAGCAAGCCGAGGCTGTTGCGGATCACCTCTATCAGCGCAGCTCCGATCAGGGCACCGGAAGCCGTGCCGGCGCCGCCGGCAAGATTTGCGCCGCCGATGACGGCAGCGGCGATGACCTGAAGCTCCATTCCTGCACCGATATTGGTCGTCACGGCGCCGAGCCAGCCGGTCTGGATGATGCCGGCAATCCCCGCCGCGAGCGCGGAGATCATGTATACGGCAACCTTGATCCTTCTCACCGGAACGCCGGTGAGCGTCGCGGCGTGCTCGTTGCCGCCGATGGCGAAGACGTAGCGGCCGAACTTCGTCCAGCGCAGAACGAAGCCGGTGATGAGGGCAAGGACGATCATGTAGAGCACCGGATTGGCGATACCGAAGAACCAGGCGCCGCCGCCAAGAGCCAGGAGCGTGTCGTGGTCCGGGCCGAACTCGAATACGACCGTATTGTTGGAGGCGACCATCGCCAGGCTTCGCGCGATCGAGAGCATTCCGAGGGTGATCACGAAAGGTGGAAAGCCGAGATAGGCTATCATGACCCCGTTGAATGCGCCGGCGACCAGAGCCGTGCCGATCGAGGCGGCAATACCCACCTCTATGCCGTAGCCGGCATGCATGACCACGGCCAGCACCATGCTGCACAGGCAGAGGACCGACCCGACCGACAGATCGATGCCGCCGGTAATGATGACCAGCGTCATTCCGAGCGCGATGATCGCGACGAAGGTGAAGTTGCGCGTGATGTTGTAGAGGTTTTTGGCCGTTGCGAAGGAGTCGGTGGCAACCGACAGGAAGAGGCAGGCGAGGATGACCGCCACCAGGACCCAGAATGCCTGGCTGGCCAACAGGAACGAGAGCCATCCGCGGTCTCTCTGTCCGACTGCTCGATCGAGCGTAATTGCCATTGTCGACCTTCGCTTTCTTTCCGAATGGTTCACACCTGTTCGATGGCGCCGGTGATCAGGCCCGTCACCTCCTCCGGCGAACTCGCGGCGATCGGCTTGTCGGCAACCTTCCTGCCCCGCCGCATGACGATGACCCGGTCGGCGACGGTAAAGACGTCCGGCATACGGTGGCTGATCAGCACGACGGCGATGCCCCGGTCGCGCAACTCGCGGATCAGGTTCAGCACCTCGGCCACCTGCCGTACCGAAATGGCTGCCGTCGGTTCGTCCATGAGCACGATCTTGGCCTCTGAAAGCATCGTTCGCGCGATTGCAACCGCCTGCCGCTGACCGCCCGACATTTGCCTGACCAGGTTGCGCGGCGGCGTCTCCGACTTCAGTTCTTTGAAAATCTCGCCGGCGCGGCGATACATCGCCCTGTAGTCGAGTATGCGCAGCGGCCCGATGCCGCGCCTGATCTCCCGCCCGAGAAAGACATTTGCAGCAGCCGTGAGGTTGTCGCAAAGCGCCAGATCCTGATAGACGATCTCGATGCCGTGCTGCCGCGCCTCGACCGGGCGATGCATCACGAGTTCCGCACCGTCGAGCCGGATCGTTCCATGGCTCGGCCGGAAGTTGCCGGCCATCATCTTGACCAGTGTCGACTTGCCGGCGCCGTTGTCGCCCATGAGCCCGACCACCTCGCCGCGGTCGAGCGAGAGCGACACGTCGCTGACAGCCTGAATGGCGCCGAAATGCTTGGAAATATTGACGAGTTCGAGAACTGCCACAGCCGTCTAGCCTCCCGAAGCAGCGGGCCGCCTCCTCGGTCGCTTGCCCCGCTCTCGCGCTCTCCCGGCAAGGCGACCGCTTCCATTTACGCAAATGCGCGGGAAAGCGTCAATCAATAGTCCTACAAATCGCTCCGCACATACGCTGAAACGAATATTGTCATACAAATAGTCGTTGACGTGCCGTTCGCGCGGATATTAGCTGGTTCTGGGAGGAGAGCATGCTGATCCTTGTCCCCGAGGCACGGACAGGGTCAGGCGGACCTCATCGCGGCGCTGCTTGACGATCCGCGCGCGACCGGCCGCTCTTCAATGCCTCGATGGATCGACGGCTGCGCGACGCCGCCGCCTACCCGAAACTCTGATATTTCAAGGCGCGGGCACGCGCGTGTCCGCTTGTTTCAAGGGAGGAAGGAATGAGGAAGGCACTATTGCTTGCCGTTGCCGCTCTGGCACTCAGCGCCGGAACGGCCATGGCCCAGAAGAAACAGCTCGTCATCGTGGTGAAGGGGCTGGACAATCCCTTCTTCGAAGCGATCAACCAGGGTTGCCAGAAGTGGAACAAGGAAAATCCGGACTCGGAATACGAGTGCTTCTACACGGGTCCGGCTTCGACCTCGGATGAGGCCGGCGAGGCGCAGATCGTTCAGGACATGCTGGGCAAGGCTGAAACCGCCGCAATCGCGATCTCGCCATCCAATGCGAAGCTCATCGCCCAGACGTTGAAGACTGCCAATCCATCGGTTCCGGTCATGACCGTGGACGCCGATCTCGCCGCCGAAGACTCTGCCCTGCGCCAGACCTATCTCGGGACCGACAACTATCTGATGGGCTACCGCATCGGCGAGTACATCAAGAAGGCCAAGCCCGATGGCGGCAAGATCTGCACCATCGAGGGCAATCCCGGCGCCGACAACATTCTTCGCCGCGCCCAGGGCATGCGGGACGCCCTGACCGGCCAGAAGGGCCTGGCGGAACTCAAGGGCGAAGGCAACTGGACCGAAGTGGCGGGCTGCCCGGTCTTCACCAATGACGACGGCGCCAAGGGCGTACAGGCGATGACCGATATTCTTGCCGCCAATCCCGACCTCGATGCTTTCGGGATTATGGGCGGGTGGCCGCTGTTCGGCGCGCCACAGCCCTATCGCGATCTGTTCAGGCCGATGGCCGACAAGATCGCCAAGAACGAATTCGTCATCGGCGCTGCCGATACGATCGGCGAGGAGGTCGCCATCGCCAGAGAAGGATTGGTTACCGCTCTCGTCGGGCAGCGGCCATTCGAAATGGGCTACAAGGCCCCGCAGGTCATGCTGGACCTGATTGCCGGCAAACCGGTCGAAGATCCGGTCTTCACCGGCCTCGACGAGTGCACCAAGGAAACTGCGGATACCTGCATACAGAAATAGATAGCCGGGTCGAAGGCCGGCAGCCAGCCGCGCGCGGCCCCGCAGGTTTGCCGGCCTTCGAACTTCCTGGTTCAGATCTGCCAGTCCGCGTCGAGCGAATAGGCTTTGATGTAGTCGATCTTCATTTCGGACCCGTCGGCGAGACCGTCGCGGGGCGTGCCGGCGATGCCGCCGACCGCCAGGTTGACGAGCATGTACATCGGGTCGTGCATGTCGGAAGGCGTATCGGCGCGCGCGATCGCCGCATCGTCGAAATACCAGACGATCTCTTCTTCCGTCCAAAGCACCCCGTATGTGTGAAAGCCGCTCGCATCTGCGACCTTCACCGCATTCTCGATGCTCGTCCTCGATCCCGTTTCGTTGGAATGCACCGTGGCGATGACGGTATTCGGGTCCTGTCCGCGCATTTCCACGACATCGAGTTCCGGCGGCCAGGAACCGTCGGCGGGCAGCAGCCAGAAAGCCGGCCAGACGCCCTGGTCGTCCGGCATGTCCGCGCGCATTTCGAAATAGCCGTAGGTTTGGGCAAAGGACGAGTAGGTCGTCAGCATTCCGGACGTGTAATCATAGCCGTTGATCTCGGCCTGGATCGACTCCGACGCCGGCGCGGCCGTGATCGTCAGCACGCCGTTGTTGACGGAGAAGGGGTTGACGGAAGCGGTCGGCTCATAGCTCGGATTGATGTACCATTGCTGCTCGCCGTTACTGGAAAGCGTCGCTCCCTTTTCCGGCGCCCACCAGAATTTGGCGTCCCAGACCCCGCTTGTACCGTTTCGGAGCTGAAGCGTATTGAACTCGTCCGAGAAAGTCTGAGACAGGACGGAGCGGTCGAGGCTCAGCCTGAACTGGTGCGCCTGCAATTCGTCGGCGGTGGTGTTCGCGAATACCAGACTCTCGCCATCGGCGAGATGGAGCCGGAGATCCGCGCCCTCCTGCGCCACATTGGACAGAATCTGCTCGAACGACGTGAAGCCGTAGCCGTCGAGGCGTACGATGTCGTCATAGTTGAAATCGGTGATGAGGTCGCTTCCATTGCCTCGCGCAAACACGAAGGTGTCGGCACCGCCCGCGCCGATCAGGACGTCGTTGCCGCCGCGCCCGTCGATCGTCTGCGTTCCCGACGCGCCCTTAATGATGTTGTCCGTATCGTTGCCGAATGCGAAACGGCCGCTTCCGGTAACCGTGAGGTTCTCGAAGTTCGCCGGCAGGGTGTAGCTCATCCACGTGCTTATCGTGTCGACGCCCTCGCCGGCCGCTTCCGATGCCCGGTTGATCGACGAATACAGGTAGTAGATGTCGTCGCCCCTGCCGCCGATCATGGTGACGTTCACGGAGCTGTCGCCCCACATGGAATCGTTGCCGGCAGTGCCATGGAGCGTGGGGCCAGAGCCGGTGGCGGAGAACCAAGCAGTCGAACTGCCGCTGTAGTAAAGCGGCGTTCCCACGGCGTTCAATACGGTTTTGCTCATCGAAATGTCTCCGGTTTGATGTTCGGTTTCCTCCGCTCACCCCGGCGCTGATCGCGTCCTCAGGCCTAAACTAGACGGGGCTGCCGTTTTAATAACCCCCAAGAGTTTGGGGGGCGGGCGCGGAACAAAGCAGCGATGGCTGCGTTCTTTGAAGTTGGCGGCGGCTGCGGAGGGAACATGCACGGCGCAGAAATTCTACCCAAAACGACGATCGACGATGTCACGACTTCAGAAGCGACCGATTATCGGGCCGTGCTCGACGCACTCGCGGTGCCGGTTTACGCGACCGACGCTGAAGGTATCGTCACCTACTGCAACGCCGCGGCCGTGGCCATCGCGGGGCGCAAGCCGGAGCTCGGTAAGGATCGCTGGTGCGTCAGTTGGCAACTGAGGCGGCCGGACGGCTCGCCTCTTGCGCACGACCAGTGCCCGATGGCGCGCGCATTGAAAGAAGGGCGGCCGATAAGGGGGGAAGAACTGATCGCGGTCCGGCCGGACGGCACCTCGGTCCCGCTTCTCCCGCATCCGACGCCGATCTTCGATGATGCGGGCGCAATGACAGGAGCCGTCAATCTTCTCGTGGACCTCAGCGGCGCGAAAGATATGGAGCGCAGTTCCCGCTATCTCGCCGCGATCGTCGAGTCTTCAGACGACGCGATCGTCGCGAAGAACCTGGACGGGATCATCACCAGCTGGAACCGCGGCGCGCAGCGGCTTTTTGGCTATACGGCGGAAGAAGTCATCGGCAAGTCGATCACCATCCTCATACCACCGGAACGTCTGAGCGAGGAGCCCGGCATTCTCGAACGCATTCGTAGAGGCGAACTGGTCGACCATTTCGAGACCAAGCGCCGGCGCAAGGACGGGACTCTGGTGGACATTTCGCTCACCGTTTCGCCCGTCAGGGATGCAACCGGCCGCATTATCGGCGCCTCCAAGATCGCCCGCGACATCACCGAGACGAAAAGCGCGGCAGAGGCATTGGCTGCGCGCTTTCGTGAGCAGGCCGCACTGTATCGTCTGACGGAAAGGGTTCAGCGTACCAAACGGATAGAGGAAGTCTACGAGGCGACACTGGACGCCATCCAGGGCGCGTTGAAATGCGACCGCGCCTCGATTCTGCTCTTCGACGATTCCGGGACCATGCGGTTCGTCGCCGCTCGCGGCCTTTCAGAGCATTATCAGCGCGCTGTCGACGGACACTCCCCTTGGCATACGGGAGCGAACGAACCCGAGCCGATCTTCGTCGAGAATATCGACGAGACGGAAATCTCGCGAGAGCTGAAGGAGAGCATAGTCGGCGAAGGCATTGGTGCGCTCGGCTTCTTCCCGCTCGTCACGGAAGGCAGGCTGATCGGCAAATTCATGACCTATTACGACCGGCCACATCGGTTTGAGGAAACCGAGATCGGCATGGCGCTTACCATCGCGCGGCAACTCGGGTTCAGCATCCAGCGCATGAGAGCCGAATATGCGCGGCGCCAGGCGGAAGAGCAGTTGCGCCGCAACGAGGCCAACGAAAGGGCGCGCGCGGCCGAGTTGGCCGCGATCATGGAGGCCGTCCCGGCTTTGATCTGGATGGCCCGCACGCCGGATTGCCGCGTCATCAGCGGCAATAACAGCTCCTACGAGATTTTGCGGCTACCGCACGACAGCAATCTTTCGATGTCGGCGCCTCCCGGCGAGCACCCCACCAACTTCCGCGTTTTCTCGGAAGGGCGCGCATTGTCGCCGGAGGAGATGCCGGTACAAAGGGCGGCGCGCGGCGAAGAGGTGCAGAACTTCGAGCAGGAAATACGCTTCGACGACGGAAGCTCCCGTCATATCTTCGGCAACGCGACTCCGCTGCGCGACGTCACAGGCGAAGTGGTCGGAGCCGTCGCTGCCGCTGTCGACATCACCGGACGCAAGCAGGCCGAGGAGGCGCTCCAGGAAAGCGAACGGCGCCTGCAGCTCGCACTGGATGCCGGACATATGGGCGCCTGGGAGTGGAACCTCGAAACGGGTGAGGTGATCTGGTCGCCGGGGCTGGAGGCGCTTCACCGTATCGAGCCCGGATCGTTCGGTGGAACGCTGGCCGACTTCAAGCGCGACGTACACCCGGACGATCTTCCCTTGATCGAGCGCGAGATGGCCAGGGCGATCGAAGCAGAGGGAGACTACCACGTCGTCTACCGTGCTCAGTTCCCCGACGGGGCCATCCGGTGGATCGAGGCTTTCGGACAGCTTTCGCCGCGCAACGGTCCCAAAAGGCGTCTGATCGGCGTCTGCATGGACATCACGGAGCGCAGGGAGGCCGAAGCGCAGCGCAATCTCCTCGTCGCCGAGCTCAGCCACCGCGTGAAGAACACGCTGGCGATCGTCGGTTCGATCGCACGACAGACCTTCTCGACCAATCCGGACGCCACCGCGGCGCACCGTTCCTTCGATGCGCGCATAAGGGCGCTCGCGCAGACGCATACGCGCCTCGCGGAGGCGAGCTGGTCTGGAGTTTCCCTGAAAACCGTGCTGTTCGACGAACTGGCGCCGTATCAGGACGACGGCAGGACGAACGTGACCCTTGCCGGGCCGCCGGCGATGTTGCCGCCCAAGCATGCGCTCACCCTCGGCATGGCGGCGCACGAGCTTGCAACCAACGCCGCGAAACATGGGGCACTCTCCGTCAAGAGCGGAAAAGTCGATATCGAGTGGATGATCGACGTCGCAAGTGAGCGGCTGCGGATATGCTGGAGCGAGACGGGCGGACCGGCGGTTGTTGCGCCCAAGCACAACGGTTTCGGGCGTCTGTTGCTCGAGCGGGTCCTCGCCTCGGATCTTGGCGGTGAAGTGCATCTCGAGTTTGCGCCGCAAGGCCTGGTTTGTACGATCGACGTTCCTTATCCGCGCGGAGCTCCGGGATGAACCCCGGCGACCGATGCCGTGTGCTCGTCGTCGAAGACGAGTTTCTTGTCGCGCTTCAGATTGAAGACGATCTCGTCGCGGCGGGCTATTCGGTGATCGGCCCGTTCACGAGCCTCGCACAGTCGATTTCCGCAGTCCGCGCACACCCGTTCGATATCGCGACCCTTGACCTGAACCTGCGAGGCGAGTTCGCCTATCCACTTGTCGATGAATTCATGGAGCGCGAGGTGCCGGTGCTTCTGTTGACCGGTTACACCGTGTTTGACTTGCCTGAACGATTTCGTGCCCTGCCTCGCCTGGCAAAACCGTTCAACGGCACGCAGCTCATCCAGAAGATAAAAGGGCTCCACCCGTTTAATGGCAGCCCGGCCGGCGTGTGAGCCGGCCGGGCCAGATTACAAACGGGTCAAGGTGCTGAGCGCTTCCGGCAGAGGGTGGCGGAAGCGCGCACCTCGTTCTGCCGATCTCACATTTCCGTGGGCAGGAAATGGGAAAGCGGCACCTGCAGTGCGCCGGCGACGCGCTTGAGCTTCGCCGGGCTGAACTCCGTGCCGTTCTCGATATCGTTGATTTCGACGACGGCAAGGCCGCAGGTGACCGCGAGATCCTCGATGCTGTAGCCGACCGCTTCACGCGCGGCCTTGACGCGAGCGGCGATGTCGCCGTTGGGCATCGGAGCGGCTTCCTTGTCGCCAATGTTGGAGGGTGAAATAGACATAAATGTCTCCTTCTCTTGGCATGAAAATTCTTACGAATTTTGCTGTTGAGTACGGGTCGACACGCGTCACTGCATGCCCCCTGAACCGCAATTCAAGGGAAAAGACATGCAACAGATAAAAGTGCTGCAGCAACCTTTGTGCGCGTGAGACGCGCGGCGCTGCAGGACGGCGGTAACGTTTTATGTCATCGCTGTAACATGGACAAGCCGAAATCGCTATTGTGCACCGGAAGCGCCAGTCGGGCACTGGAACGTGGATTTCGGCACCGGGGGGTGCGATGTCCCGATTCGGCGACCGGGCCGAGAATCGCGCTCAATATTGCTGGCGACGAGCAAATGTCCGGCCGCGATAACGGTCAGACCTCGTAGATCACAAAAGTTTACTGTATAGCCGGTGGGACCTGTCAGGTACTTCCCAAGCGACAATTGCAGAAGAAAATCGCGAATACATTCAAAGGGTCGCACGTCGCGGCTGCAGGCTCAGCGATGCCGTTCCGGAAAACGGGTGGGGTCCGACTGTCTCGGAACGGATCAAAATCCAGTTTTCAGGCGGCGCCGTTGTCCATACATTGAGCGGTATGGGGATTTCTAATTTAGCTCTATTTCAGATTTTTAACGGTCTATTTGCTTCGTACCGACTGTTGCTCGGCACTGAATCTCCACTTGTCGGACCGCCGCCGCCGAGCATGAAAAGGGGCACTGCCATACGGCACTCGCCCTGGCCGGCAGATTGTTCAAGCCACACAGGCGACCGTAAACACAACGTCCCGGATCTGTCCGTTCACGCTTTTCGCGGGCCCAATGGCCGCGCGTACCGACCGTCGGATTAGATGGGGATCCCGTGTGCGCCGAGGGGAAGGAATTGGAGATGAAGAACCAAGCCGGCAATGAGACTCAGGCCCGAACGCCCACCGCCCCACCCGAAGGCAGCAGTATCTGGCAGCAGTTCGAGATGATGCGGCACGCCTTCGTCGACTCGCCGGTTTTGAAGCCTATCCTGTGGCTCGCGGCCGGCAGCTTCACCATAATCATCGCCACCGCCATCGGGCAGATCGTTCTCAATCGCTGGTATCGGCCCTTCTTCGACGCGATCGAGCGGCGTGATCTCAACAGCTTCTTCTATCAGCTCATGTTGTTCGTCCTCCTCGCCGGCGTGCTCCTGGTGTTCAACGTCGCCCAGCAATGGCTCAATCAGATGGTGCGCTTGAAGCTGCGCGAAGGGTTGACATTGGACTTGATCGGCCAGTGGATGCGGCCGCGACGTGCCTTCCGGCTGGCCAATGCCGGCACGATCGGCGTGAACCCGGATCAGCGCATGCAGGAGGATGCCGGACACCTTGCCGATCTCACGACCAGCCTCGGATTCGGGCTTTTGCAATCGTCGATCTTGCTCATTTCGTTCGTCGGCGTCCTCTGGTCCCTTTCAGCGGGCTTTGCCTTCCAGATCGGCGGACGATCGCTGGAAATTCCGGGCTACATGGTGTGGGCTGCAATCCTCTACGCCGGCTCCGCGTCGTGGCTGAGCTGGCTCGTCGGTCGCCGGCTGATCGTTCTGAACGGCGAGCGCTACGCCCGCGAGGCCGATCTTCGCTTCTCGATGATGCACGCCAATGAGCATATCGACGGCATCTCGCTTGCGGGCGGCGAGGCTGGAGAGCGACGGCGTCTGCAACTCGACCTCTCATCCGTGCTCGATGCCACGCGCAACATATTCCGAGCCGAAATCAATCTTGCCTGGGTTCAGGACGGCTATGGCTGGGTCACTGTCGTCGCGCCCATTCTGGTTGCGGCGCCCGTCTATTTCGCGGGGAACATCAGCTTCGGCGGCCTTATGATGGCGGTGGGGGCGTTCAATCAGGTGCATTCGTCGCTGAAATGGTTCGTCGCCAATGTGAGCGCGATAACGGACTGGCGGGCAACGCTGCTGCGCGTTGCGGCCTTCCGCCGCGCGCTGATCACCGCAGACACGCTGCATGGCGATGAACAGCGTATCGACTTCGTCGAGAACGACAGTGCCACCATGACGTTCGAGAACCTGGAGGTGGTCTCCCGCTCGGGGCGAACCAGGCTGGAAGAGTCTCGTATCGAGATCGCCCCTGGTCAACGGGTCAACATCATCGGCGATCCGCGTGCCGGGAAGACGCTGGTCTTTCGGGCGCTCGCCGGGCTCTGGCCCTGGGGAAGCGGTCGCGTGGGCATGCCTGCCGGCGAAACCGTGGCCTTCATTCCTCGCGCGCCTTATTTCCCCCGCGGCCGGTTGCGCGACGCCCTTGCCTATCCGCACGCAGACAGTTTCCCCGACAAAGTGCTCGTGACTGCGCTTTCGAAGGTCGGGCTCGACCACCTTGCGACTTCGCTCGATCGCGAGGCCCGTTGGGAACGCGAACTCGGCGACGACGAGCAGCGCCTCCTGGCCTTCGCCCGGCTTCTCGTGCAGAAACCCCGCTGGGTCGTCATCGACGAAGCGCTGGAGACCATGGACGCCGATGCCCTGAAACGGGCCCTTTCGATCTTCGAGGCCGACCTGCGGGAGACCGCGGTAATCAAGATCGGCCGAACGCCGCGGAACGGAGTGCAGTTCTCTCGCGTGATCCATCTCGTCAAGGACGCCGAAGGTCCGGCCCTGAAGCCGGTTCGCCTCGGCGGAGGCGTTTCGGGCCTGGAGGTGGCCGCACGCGGTGCGCCTTGAATTCGAATCAGCGTGCTGCGGCCTGACGAGACACGTGACTGCTGCTTCAAACGCCTCGCCTGTTGCCCCAGATGAGGACATGCAGTTGCGGCAGGACCCGCGCCCCGAACCACCGGTCTGCAACGACCCTGTCGACCAACCAGCGCATACGCTCCATCACGCCGTCGATATCGATCGGCGCGTCCGCCTGGTCTGCGGGCGGCGGCGTATGATTGCCGGGCTGCAGATAGACGGGCAGATCCGGCTGGCGGGCGGCGGCCGCCCTCGCATAGGCATAATCCCTCTCGTCGAAGACCACGAACTTCAACACCGTCTGCGGCTTGCTCCCAGCACTGCGGCGACAGTCGTCCAAGGCTTCCCAGTCGGTCTCCATCCCGCTCGAGGGCGGCTTGGGACTGAGCACCAGAACGTCGAGAGCGGCGAACCAGTCGCGGGCAACCGAACCTTGCGTTTCCAGGGCAAAGCGATAGCCCTTTTCATGCCCGCGGGCGATCAGATCGCCAAACGGCTGTATTGCCGGGTTGCCGCCCGATAGCGAAACCATCACAGCTTCTCCGCCCGAAAGCCGAACGATTTCCTGCCAGACCTCCTCGGTCGACATCTTTTGCCATTCATGCCGGTAGCTGCTGTCGACGGCATGGAGGCTGTCGCACCAGGAACAACGGAAATCGCAGCCGCCGCTCCTGACGAATACCGTCGGCAGGCCGATCAGCACCCCCTCCCCCTGGATCGTCGGTCCGAAGATCTCGCTGACGCGGATTTCGTCGGATCGGGTGTGCATCATGGGCGATACTCCGCCCAGGTCTTCGCCGTCTCGCTGACGCGAACGGCCGTCGTCTCGGGTAGCCGGGCTCTGCACCATTCGTAGAAATGCTGCGCCAGGCATTCCGCAGTCACCCGATCGTGCCCGAGCACGTCGTTCAGATGGCGGTGGTCGAAGCACTCGTCGATATATTGCTTCAGCGGTGCGAGCTCGTGATAGTCGCGAACGAATCCATGCTCGTTCAGCCTTTCGCCGGAAAGCTCGACCTCGACGATGTAGTTGTGCCCATGCAGTCGGGCGCATTGATGCTCGGCCGGAAGGCTCTTCAGCTGGTGCGAGGCGGAGAAATGGAATTCCTTGGTGATGCGGAACATCATTTCACCTCTTCGGCAACGAAGGAGCCGGTCGCCGCGACCCAGAAAACCGGATCGTCGTACTCCGTCGGATCAGGGACACCCGCGAGGTGAAAGGCTTCGCGCCGCTCGACACAGGTGCCGCAGCGCCCGCAATGGTGGGCGCCGCCCTTGTAGCAGGACCATGTCTCGGCAAAGGGCGTGCCGTGCCTGGCTCCGTCCGCGACGATATCGGCCTTGGCGACGTTCACATAGGGCGCATAGAGCGCAACATCCGCATATCCGTCGAGCGCGCGGTTCTGCATCGCCTGGAAAGCGTCGATGAAACCCGGCCGGCAATCGGGATAGATGAAGTGGTCGCCGCCATGCACGGCGGTCGCGACTGCATCCGCCTTGCGGGCCGCAGCGACGCCGAAGGCGATGGCAAGCATGATGGCGTTGCGGTTCGGCACCACCGTCGCCTTCATCGTCTCTTCGGCATAGTGCCCGTCCGGCACGTCCAAATCGTCGGTCAGCGCCGATCCGGTGAGGTGGCGGCCGATCTCGCGGATGTCGATGATCTGGTGCGGGACGCCGAGGCGCATGGCGCAGGCGGCGGCGAAATCCAGTTCCTTGCGGTGCCGTTGGCCGTAATCGAACGACAGGAGGCCGGAAAGCTCCTGTTCAGCCGCGACCTTGTGCGCAAGCGAAACGGAATCCAATCCGCCGGAGCAGATTACAATTGTCTTCATGACAGGTGTCCTTGTTTTGACCGGGTAGGCTGCGACCGGAGTTCTACTGCGCGCCTTCTAGGCCATAGAGGACTGTTTGTGAATGGCCGACCGGTATGGAAGGAACGGATTGTCCAACGGACAGAGCCACAGGTCTCCCCCCGGGAGCAAGCACTGTCAGTTTGTTGAAAAGGGTTGCCCGAAAACCAAGGGCACAAAACGAACCGCATGCCTGCCCGGTTCCATTCGCAATCGCCGCTCGGACCTATGCACGCGCCGAACCGACAAAGGTCCGATCGGCTTCCAGACTATGTGCCGGCATCCCTTCGGTCCGAAGTCCCAGCCCGGAACACGTTACGCGGGTTTGGGTTGGTAGGCAGGTTGCAGCCTCAAGGACATCAACGTCAGGAAAGGAACTCCAATGCGGTATTTCATCAGGACGGCCCTCGCGGCGGGCCTTCTCGCGGGCACCACCCTCGGCGCGTTCGCGCAGTCGAGTACAACGATCGGCACCGGCGGCACCAGCGCCGGCGGCGGGACCTCAAGCAGCACCGTCGGAACTGGCGGAAGCTCGGCTGGTGGCGGTTGCGATCCGAACACCAGCGATTGCCAGTCCGGCTCTGCATCGACACTGGGAACGGGCGGATCTTCGGCCGGCGGCGGTACGTCAAGCAGCTCGGTCGGGACGGGCGGATCGGCCGCCGGCTCGGGTAGCGCCGGCTCCGCTTCGACCCTTGGCACCGGCGGCTCGTCCGCGGGCAGCGGAAGCTCCAGCAGCTCCGTTGGAACCGGTGGTTCAGCCGCCGGCTCGGGTGGCGGAACATCGGATGAGACCACCGGCAGTGTCCAGGGCGATGAAAACAGCGCCCGCGACGCCGCTCAGGATGATGAGAGCAACAAGAATTGTCCTCCTGGCCTCGCCAAGCAGGACGCCTCAAAGGGCAACAAACCGTCCTGCTGACGTCAACTCGGCTGGCTTCGGAGCGCCCTCCGAAGCCAGCGTTCTTCAAAAAGGAGGAGCTCCGATGACCTCCAGTTCATTTTTAATCCCGGTTGTCACGGCACTGTTCGCGGCTGCTATGGCCGCCCCGGACCATGCCGTGGCGAAAGAGATCAAACTCGACGACGGTTCGACATGCATGGTCATCGAACATGAACAGTCGGAAGGGGGCAGCGTTTCGTCGTCGGTCACAGCCGGTTCTGGCAGCGTATCCTCGTCCACGACGGTTGGCGGCGGCACAGCAGCGAGCGGTGGGTCTGCCAGCAGCAGTTCCGCATCCTCGGCGACGAGCGGATCCTCCGGCGGAGAGAGCTTTGCGATCGCGAGCGTGACCCGCCCCGATGGCACCACCATTACGCGCCGGTCGGATGGAACCTGCGCAATCCTCCAGCCGAAAAAATGAAAGGAGCTGTGATGCTTCGAAGAACGATACTCGCAATTTCCGTCGTGATGTCGGCGTCGGCTGCCTTCGTACCAGCGCACGCTCAGGACTGCGATGTGGCCGGAACTGTCGGATCTGGCGGAAGTGCCGCGGCCGGCGGCACCTCAGCCAGCACGTTGGGAACGGCCGGCACATGCAGAACCGATGACGGAACGACATCGTCGATCGGCGTCGGCGGAAGCGCAGCAACCTCGCAAGGAAAGGCAAAGAGCCAGACGAAGGTAAACGAGAATCCCTCCCAGCTGCAGGGCCAGTCCAAGGCTCAGGCCATGGACAAAGGAACGTTCAGCAAGTCACAGACCAAGACCAAGGTTACGGACGACGGACTGCAGAGCCGGACGAAGACCATGTCCCATGTTCCGGGCGAGCAGCCGACCAAAAGCACGACGAATACGTTGATTCCGTTGCCGCAAGAGTGACTGCGGCATTCGGACCTCAGGCAGGCCCAAGGCCTTGTAACTCGTTGAAAATTGGCGCGGCCCTGCCCGCCGAGCCGTGCGCCTGTCTACACGACCGGTCGATCGCCGCATCTTTGCTCGCAGCGGTCGACCGGCCGTTTGCCCGGGCTTGTGGCCTCATCCCTCGCTGAGAATGAGCCCCTTCGTCAGCTCCAGTGCCTGTCTTTCGAAGAGACTGCGATAGATGCCGCCCTTCACGCGGATGAGTGCCCCGTGATCGCCTTCTTCCGCAATGCGGCCCCGATCGAAGACCAGCAGCCGGTCCAGCGCACGCACCGTGGAAAGCCGGTGTGCGACCACGAGCGTGGTGCGCCCCGTCATCAGTCGCTCCATCGCCTGCTGGATCAGCACCTCGGACTCCGAATCGAGGCTCGACGTCGCCTCGTCCAGGATGAGGATGGGTGCATCCGCCAGGAAGGCGCGGGCAATCGCCACCCGCTGACGCTCGCCGCCGGAGAGCTTCACGCCACGTTCGCCGACCAGCGTCCCATAGCCCTTGGGCAAGGCGGCGATGAAGTCATGCGCGCTGGCAAGCCTTGCCGCCTCCTCGATGTCGCGTTGCGTCGCTCCCGGCCGTGCATAGGCGATATTCTCGGCAAGCGAGCGGTGAAACAGGATCGGCTCCTGCTGCACGATGGCGATCTGCTGGCGCAGCGACGCCTGGGTGAAGTCGGCGATATTCTGTCCGTCGATGCGGATCTCGCCGGCATTCAAATCATGGAGCCGCTGGATCAGCTTGATGAACGTCGTCTTGCCGGAACCGGAATGCCCGACGAGACCGACACGCTCGCCGGCCGCGATATTGACCGAGAATCCCTCGTAAAGGGGTGCGCGATGGGCTCCGTAGTGAAACGTCACGTCGCGGAACTCGATCTCGCCCTCGGTGATGCGGATGGGCTTTGCGCCCGGCCGGTCCTCGACGCCGAGCGGCTGGCCGTGAATGGCGACGAGCTCCTCCATGTCGTTGATCGACCGCTGCAGGTTGCGGATATGCATCCCCACCTCCCGCAGATAACCCTGCAGGATGAAGAACGAGGTGAGCACGAACGTTATGTCGCCTGCGGTCGCCTGCCCTCTCGCCCACAGCAGGAGGGCAAAGCCGATCACGGCCGCGCGCAGGACGAGCAGCATTGCGCCCTGCGCCGTACCGTTGAGCGTGCCGCGCGACCAGGTACGACGCGTCCGGTTCTCCCATTTGCGGAGAACCTTGGCGAGACGCGCGTCCTCGCGCCCTTCCGCACCGAAGGCCTTTACGACGGTATTGCAGCTGACCGCATCGGCGAGCGCCCCGCCAAGCCGTGTGTCCCAGCTGTTGGCAAGGCTCGCCATCGGCGCCACATAGCCGAGCGACAGGGAAACGGTAACGGCGATGAAGGCGATCGAGCCGAGACCGATGATCACACCCATCATCGGCCAGTACCAGGCCATCAGCGCCGTGGACCCGACCAGCATGACGATAGAAGGGAAAAGCGCGACGAGAAGCGTATCGTTCAAGAGATCGAGCGCCCACATGCCGCGCGTCACCTTGCGGACCGTGGAACCGGCGAAGCTGTTGGCATGCCAGTCACTGGAGAACCGCTGGATGTGATGAAAGGCGGCAGCGGCGATATCCGACATCATCTTCAGCGTGAGGCTGACGATACCCATGAAGGTCACATGCCTGAGGATGATGGCACCGAACGACAGGGCCATCAGCATCATGAAGGCCGCCATCGCCGCGTTCCAGGCAACCTCGTCGCTCGCCGCACCTGAAATCACCGCGTCGACCAGCCGGCCGGAGTAGAGCGGCGTAAGCACATCGGCGAGCGTCGAAAGCAGCACGGTTGACAGTAGAGCCGCGAGCCGCACCGGCTGCTTCTTCCAATGGGCCCAGGAGAATCGAAAAACGCTACGGAAGGCGCGATTGCGCGCCGTGAAACGAGTAAATGCCATAGGTGTTGCCCGGTGACGAGCGCACCGGCCTCAATATTTCGAAAGCGTGAAAATGCCGTTGGGGAAGGGGTCAGAACGGCATCAGCGGATCGCCGGCTTCTAAGAAGAAGCGGTGGGGCGATGACAATTCCTGCCTGCTGCGAAGAAGCGCGAACGCTTGCGTCAGAAGGTCAGGATCGTGGATCCGCCCCGTAGGGAGAAGAAAATGCCTGCATCGTAACCTCCCTAATCTGATTGCCGGAGGACCGCTTATAGTTGAGGACGCGGCGCGCGCCAAGCGCCAATATTGTATTTTCCTGCAAGCAGAGCCGGCGTGCTGCAAGTTTGCAACAGTCTGCCGGATCACGCCGCGACATGCGGCCATAGCCTGCGGCATCCGGGATCGAACGTCGGTTCAGTCTGGGGCCCCGCCGCGAAGCTGTTGAAAATGCCGCGATTTTGCAGAACCTTCATAATGTGTTGGAAATTTCGCCGCTATTCATTGCAAAGCCTGCCCTGTCGAATTTCAGAAATCATCCTCAGAGGTTGCCCGTGCAGAACAACAACATTCTCGTGGTCGGCGGCGCCGGCTATATCGGCTCGCATACCTGCCTTCAGCTTGCGGCAAAGGGTTACCAACCCGTCGTTTACGACAACCTCTCCAACGGCCACGAGGAATTCGTCCAATGGGGCGTCCTTGAAAAGGGCGACATCCGTGACCGGCAGCGTCTTGAAGAGGTTCTTGCCCGGCACAAGCCGCGGGCGATCCTGCATTTCGCGGCGATGATCGAGGTGGGCGAGTCGGTCAAGGACCCGGCCGCCTTCTATGAAAACAACGTCATCGGCACGCTGACCCTTTTGTCTGCGGCGCTTGCCGCGGGCATCGATGCCTTCGTCTTCTCATCGACGTGCGCGACCTACGGACTGCCCGACAGCGTACCGATGGACGAGAGCCATAAGCAGGCGCCGATCAATCCCTATGGCCGCACCAAGTGGATCTGCGAGCAGGCGCTGAAGGACTACGATCTCTACAAGGGTCTGCGCTCGGTCATCCTGCGCTATTTCAATGCCGCGGGCGCAGACTTCGAGGGCCGCATCGGCGAATGGCACGAGCCTGAGACCCATGCGATCCCGCTCGCCATCGATGCGGCACTTGGGCGGCGCGAGGGCTTCAAGGTCTTCGGCACCGACTACGACACGCGCGACGGAACGTGCGTCCGCGATTATATCCACGTCCTCGATCTGGCGGATGCCCATGTGCGGGCGGTCGACTATCTCCTGGAGGGTGGCGAGAGCGTCGCACTCAATCTCGGGACCGGCACCGGTACCACGGTGAAGGAGCTGCTGGACGCGATCGAAAAAGTGGCCAAGCGACCGTTCAACATCGGCTACGCCGAGCGCCGGGAGGGCGACTCGACCACGCTTGTCGCCAACAATGACAAGGCGCGTCAGGTTCTCGGCTGGGAGCCGCAATATGATCTCGCGGCGATCACCGAATCGGCCTGGAACTGGCACTCGCGCAGAAATCAGGGCGGCTGATCTTCCCGACCAGCGACCGTGGCTGCCGGAAACGATGGGGGCAGCCCGGTCTTCCAGGTAAACCGTTCGGGCTTTTCCTGGAGGTGCTCTATTCGGCCGCTCGGCGTGCCGGGCCCGCCGTGACACGCCGGGCGCGGCCGCGCCGCAGCAACGGGCGTTCGAGCATCATATAGGCAGCGATCCCTAAGAGCGTTCCCGAAAGAACCCCCGCGAACATCGTTGCGGGCGCGCCGAGCCCGATCGCAAGGCCTGCCTTGGCAACGACCGAAATCGCAAATGTGTGCCAGAGATAGATCGAATAGGAGGCGTCTCCTAGAAGCCCCGGCAGCGGCAGCGCCCGCACGCAGCCGTTCACCTCGAGCGAAAGCACCCCGGTGACGAGCAGAACCGCCAGCGGCCCGGTCGTCAGTTCGTCGAATGGCAGACCGAGCACACCGATGAGAGCGAAGCCGCCGAGCGAGCAGGCGAGCAGCGCAGATCCGACGGCGAGCGGCGGTACCCTGCCCTTCAGCCAGAACTCCCCGATGACCATGCCGGCGACGAATTCCAGAATGACCGGTCGCGTATAGGTCAGCATCACCGGATCGTCGAAGGCGACCACGCGGCCCGCGATCACCAAGGCAAGGAACAGCCCTGTGACGACGGGCAGCCGCCAGTTGCGCGGCATGAACAGCGAGCCCGCGAAGACGGCGTAGAAGAGCATCTCGAAATTGAGCGTCCAGCCCTGCACCAGCACAGGCCAAATCTCTCCACTGCTCGGCGAGCGCGCGGGGACGAAGAACAGCGACGCCAGAACATGTTCCAGTGTCAGCACCAGATTGGGGAACAGACCCGCCAGTGCGCCCGCGACCATCACGGCGGTCGCGAGCCAATAGACCGGCACGATGCGGCGGCAGCGATCGGCGATGAATTCTACGGGGGTCACGGATCGGCGGTCGCTGATGACCCACATGATGAAGCCGCTGATGACGAAGAAAACATCGACGCCGGCGGCTCCGATCGTGAAATGATGGCCTGTCTTTTCCGCAGCATGGAAGAGCACGACGGCGATTGCCGCAGCCGCGCGAAGATATTGAATGCCGTAGATCGTCTTCAATGGCCGTCTCCCGGCCGCGGCATCATCGGGCCGAAAGACCGCCCGTATGGCGCCGGATGGAATCCTGCCGGCCAGAGCAGGGTCGCTGCCTGCCGGCGACGCGGTATCGTCAGTTTCCCCGCCGTGAAGTACAAAAGGAAGGATCCGACGTGGTAGGGAGTGAGTATATCGATTTCGACGAAGGCACGAACGAAGAGCAGCGCGCCGACACCGAAGAGCACCATCGCCTCCGGATCGCGATCCTCCGCGAGCAGGCGCTTCAACTGGCCGACGAGCGCTATGACCAGCACCATGGTAAGCAGGATCAGGCCGACCAGGCCCGTCTCCACGACCGCTTCGATAAAGGTGTTGTGGAAATGGAACCCGGCGCGCGAACCGATATAGAACTCCTCCCATAGCCGCTCGGCCTCGGAGAAGCCCTGCACCCAATAGGCCTGGTAGCCGACGCCGAAGAGCGGCGACGCCTTCGCCGCCTCGATGCCCTGCTGCCAGAGATAGGTGCGCCCGGTGAGCGTGGAATCTTTGCCGAAGGCGCCGAGGATCAGATCGACGCCGCCGGCATAGATCATCGCGACGGCGGCAACGCCGCCGAACACCGACGCGGCAATGAAGAGGAGCTTCCTGCTCGCGGGACGCAAGGCCGTGATCGCCCGCATCCCGATGCAAAGACCGATGACGGCCGCGGTCGTCAACACGGAGGTCGCCGATTGCGACGTCAGCAGGCAATAGGCGGCAAGCAATCCGGCAACCCCTGCCGCGCCCATCCATAGGCCCTTTTCCCCGAGCACAAAGACGGCCGCGAAGGCGAAGTAGATGCCGAGCGAGGCGTAGAAGCCCAACTGGTTCTTCGACGCGAATGCGCCAACGAAGCTGTAGGTGCCGTCCAGCGGGTCGTAATGATAGGTACCGAAGAGCAGCGAATAGAGGAGCACGATTGCGGCGCCCGCAATCATGCCGCGCGTCAGCGTGCGGATGTCGATCGTGCGCATTGCGATGAGCGCGCAGACGACATGGCTCAGATACTGTATTCCGGTGCGCAGCGACAAGGACGGGGCCGCAGACCAGAAGATCGAAATGCAGGCGAAGATGGTGAAGGCGAATATCCAGAGATAGCTGGCGTAGTTGCCGAGAACCTTTCGGTAGTCCACGAGGACGAGCGGCAGCCACAGGCCATAATAGGCGAGGATAGAAACCTGTCCGAAGCGCGCCGAATAGGCAAAGACGAAGAGCGACAAGGCCAAGGCGAAGATGCCGTAGACTTCATTCGCTCCAGGTCTGACAAGGCTCGCCTTGGATATCCTCATGCCTGCCTCACCGCATTGCCAGTGCCGTATTCACCTTGATGACATCGCCGGGCAGCACGGGTGTGTTCTCCTCGGCGGCGATTTCGGTCGGCTTGCCGTCCTTGTCGCGAATGATCGAATAGGTAATCTCGGCGGCCTGATCTTCGAGCTGGGCGGCATCCGCCGACTGCAGCAGCGCCTCGGTCATGAGATCCCGGCTGGTGCCGAGCTTCAACGTCAGCGTGTCCAGCTCGGCTTCGGTGTTCTGCAATTCCTGAGCGAGCTGAGCATCCCAGTCGTTGCGGAGATTCGTTTCGTCCTGCGCCGCCTTGCTCGCATCCTGCTTTGCCTTGAGGGATGCGGTGTCGATGTCCAGCAGCGACGCCTGAACGTCCGCGACCCGCTGCTCGAGGGACAGTTTGCGCTGGCTGAGCGCCAGCCCTTTTTCGGCAAGACTGTCGACCTTGTCGCGATCCTCGGTGGCAAGTTCGAGCTGGCGCGCCTGCGTTTCGGCTTTCTTTGCGAGCGCTTCTATCTCGCTTTGAAGAAGGGACCTCAGATCGGCAAGCGCATCGAGCTGACGCTTCTGGCGCTTGTCACGCGATTCCATAAGCGCGGTCTCGCTGGCGAGCAGCTTGTCGGCGTCCGGAACGTTCTTGAGCTCCTCGGGCATGGGGATTGTGTCGCGCTTGCCGATTTCGGCAAGCAGTCGCGCGCGGCGAATGAGCAGGCGGCTGCGCTCCGCAACCTGCACCGCGGATTCCCCGCTGGCATTTATGTAGTCGCGCGCGAATCGCTGGCCGTTATCCGCCCGCCGCAGCCCTCCCCCGAGACTGACGGCCTTCAAGACCGTCAAGTTGGGAGCATAGGGGTATTCTCCGGGCGTCTGCACCTCGCCGGAGAGATAGATCGGACGATATTGCGCCATCTCCACCGACGCGGATGGGCGATCCCTGAGGCCGAAAAGCTTCTGCATCTTGACGCCGATCTCTTCGGCCACCTCCGACGTCGTCTTGCCGGAGGCAGGCAGATCGCCGACGAAGGGCAGGGAAAGGTTGCCGGATGGGCCCACCGTATAGTCGCCGCTGACGGCAGACCAGTCGCGGACCGTTCCTTCGGCGGTTTGCCACTCGGCCACGCGAACCCGAAGCTTGTCCATGACGCCGAGCCGGTATTCATCGGCCGACGCCAGCGACGCCCCTGAGGCTGCGAGTGCAGCAAGGAGCGCCAGGCGGGTAAAACAGGAAGCCATGCGGGAACCAGCGGATTTCGCTGATCGTCTATTCGATTGCATTTTTGGATATTTCCGTTGCTCGACGTTGCCCGTGCCGGGCCGGCGCCAAGATTTCAGTAGCTGCCGCGGGAGAGGCAGACGGCAGGGATCGTCTTGAAGACAATGACAAGGTCGGCGAAAAGCGACCAGTTCTGGACATATTGCGTGTCGAAAGCGACGCGCGTGGCGTAGGAGACGTCGTTGCGGCCGCTGATCTGCCAGAGCCCCGTCAGGCCGGGACGCGAGCGCAGATAAAACACGGCGGCCGAATCATAGAGTTCGAGTTCGTCTTCGACCACCGGACGGGGGCCGACGACGCTCATTTCACCGCGAATGATGTTGAGGAGCTGCGGCAACTCGTCGAGGCTGAGCTTACGCAGGACTGTCCCGACAACGGTCACACGCGGATCGTTCTGAAGCTTGCGGGTCGTACGCCATTCTTCATAAGCATCGGGATTGTTCCTGAAAAACTCTTCCAGGACCTGGTCGCCCCTTTCCATCATCGTACGGAATTTCAGGCACTTGAAGGATTGGCCGTTGTGACCGATTCGGCGATGGCCATAAAAGACGCTGCCGCCGTCCGAGAACTTGACGAGGGCCATAATGAGCAAAAAGAGCGGGCTGAAGAGAAGGAGGGCCACGGAGGCGGCAAGAATGTCGAAACTGCGTTTTGCCATGCCCCCGATCGGTCGGACTGCCCCGGTTTCCTCGGGGATAAAAAACGGCGAACTGGCCGAGCGAGTCGCGGACTTCATAGAGGTGACTCCATTTACGTTGGCGATTGTCGGTCCCGTGGGACGCGGGCTCATCTAACGTGAGTGTGTGGTCAGAATTTGTTTTTTGAAGGCGGAATGATGGCAGCCCGCCGGCGCCCGTCCCCCAGAGGGTTCAGGGCAGCTAAAGTCGCGAAATATTACGAAGAGTTAATTTTGGAGAGCGCAAATCAGGGTTAGGATAGTTCCCCGTGGCATCGCACACCGGAAACATCATCGAGGGCTAGTTATTTCGGATTATAAAGTATTGTTAATAGACGCATCATTCTGCACTGGCGGACAGCGGACCACTGGCGCACGAAATTGACGCGCGGCAACTTTCCTCGACAGTTGTTGCATCGCAACATTTTATTGCGGCGCACAGTTGCTCGGGCTGCCCGCCCAAACAGGTGTAACAAAAGTTGATTGGAAAAAAGGGCCGGCCACACGCCCTCAGAGGCAGCGTGCAAGACAGTTTTACGAAAGGCCCTGCAATTTTAGGGGCACGACGACCGCGTTCGCTCCGCATCCATTTCACGCGGCAAACTGCCCTCGAAATGGGGAACTTATCCGCGATCACACCCGTTTGAATTGTGCGAAATGGAGCCAATGCTTAAAGACGGCGGAAAGATTTCCGATGTATGCTCGACTGCAACAAAGTAGCGTTTCCCGGTTGAAGAGAAAAGCGGGCGCTAATATAGTGGCTGGGCAGGAGGAGAGGGCAACAACTCTAATGAGGTTCCCAATCGCAGACCCGAAGGTAGGTTAGCGCCATGTTCGCACCGCGTGTTTTTCTGAGCATGATCGGCGCGTTGGCGGCTTTTGCCGTTGCAACTTATTACCTCAACGGATCGCTCGCCTCGACGGCGATTCAGACCCTGATCTGCGCAGTCCTTATTCAGGTCGGCTACTTCGTCGCCGTTCTTTTCCTCGTATGGAAAGAGGCACGGGAGCGCCGCAGGCTTTCTTCTCAGAAGCAGTTCGTGACGGCCGAAGCCGCCAACGATGAGAAGCAACCGGGGAAGGTCTCGTTGCGCAGACTGAACCGGCCTCATCATCTCAATTCCTGAGCGGCTGACACTGCTCTCCTTCGCACTTGCAAAAAGTTTTTCGCCTGACGCGTTTGCGACATGATCGCGCGGCATGGTTCGGCACCTTCGCGCCCTTGAGGCGCGGCAGCCGATAACTTGCTGGAGGCCTCACATGACCGCAGCCGCGCCGACGGACGTCTGCATCATCATTGCCGCAAAGAACGCCGCCGACACCATTGCGTGCGCCATCGCTTCGGCGCTTGCCGAACCGGAGGCGTCAGAAGTCGTCGTCATCGATGACGGCTCGACCGATGATACCGCTTCGGTGGCACGCGCTGCGGATGACGGAACGGGGCGGCTGAATGTCGTTCGCTTCGAAGAAAACCGCGGCCCCGCGGCCGCGCGCAATCATGCGATTGCGATCTCGCATTCTCCGCTTATCGGCGTGCTCGACGCGGATGACTTCTTCTTTCCGGGACGTCTGGGCCAATTGCTTTCGCAGGACGGCTGGGACTTCGTCGCCGACAACATCGCCTTCATCGATGCCGCGCAGGCGGCAAACGCGCATGGCAGGATCGACCGATTCGACCCTACTCCCCGGCTCATCGATCTTGTCGGCTTCGTCGAAGGAAACATCTCGCGGCGCGGCTTGCGGCGCGGCGAAATCGGCTTTCTGAAGCCGCTGATGCGGCGCGCCTTCCTCGACCAGCACGGCCTGCGCTACAACGAGACGCTGCGCCTCGGCGAAGACTACGATCTATACGCTCGCGCGCTCGCCAATGGCGCACGCTACAAGATCATCCACAGTTGCGGCTATGCCGCCGTCGTCCGCGGCAACTCGCTGAGCGGCAGTCACCGGACGATCGACCTCAAGCGTCTCTATGAGGCGGACCGTGCAATTCTCGCAGGGAGCCGACTGAGCAGCGACGGGGAAGCGGCGGTCCGCCGGCATGAGCGGCACATTCGCGACCGCTACGAACTACGGCATTTTCTCGATCTCAAGAACGAGCAGGGCTTTGGTCGTGCAATCGGCTACGCCCTGACCCATCCGGCCGCACTGCCGGCGATCGTTGGCGGAATTCTTGCGGACAAGACCGAACGTTTTCGTCCGTCCGGTTCGCCCGCGCCCCTCGCTCTCGGTGGAAAGGGCGAAGTGCGCTATCTGCTCGAGACTCTCGCCGTGGATCACCCTCAAAAATAATCCCGGCGTATGCCGTCGAGCACCGTGCGGAAGCGCTCCTTGCGCTCTGCCAGCGCACTGTCCCTGCTCAATTGCGGCGCCGCCCGGCTTGCCTGCCACAGCGCCAGCGTCGCCGGCGCAGCGAGCGCTCGCTTGGCGGCAGCGCGCAATGACGTCTGGCGTGGCTCACGCTCGGCGACGGCCAGGTCTCCGTCAATCTGCCGGCGGTTCGGGTCCTCCGGCTGCGGCTCCTTCGCCTGGAAACCCATGCCCCAGAAACGGGCACCCTTGATCATGGCTTCCGCCCGCGTCGACACCGGCACCCGCCGGGGGCGGTAGGTGACACCGAGGGTCTGGGCCCAGTCGTTCCACTTGAAACTGTTGATGCTGTGCGACGTACTGACCGCGGTCCAGGGAACGCGGAACGCGTCGGCCAGGATGGCGCCGTGCATGGATTCGGCGACGATAAGCTCCGACTGCCCGATCTTTCGGATGACGTCCTTGGCCTCGCCACGCGGGTCGATATAGTTGAGACCGACCGCGTCGCAGATCGCCGGCCACAATCCGGCGATCGCCGATTCCCAGTGTGGTACGAAGCTTCTTTTATAGATCTTTCGAAGGTCTTGGAACTCCGGAAGGTCAGCGACCATCACCGCAGGATCGATGATGCCGAGCTCGGGAGCCACGCCGACCTTCGCAGCCGTCAGCGGGCCACGGACCGAGCGGATATCCCACTCCTTAGGGTCGCTCATGTCGGGAAGCGTGCCGTAGCCGAAACCGCTGCCGATGACGAGCTTATGGGTAGCCTCGGGCAGCAGAGCGCGGTTCAAGACCGTCCCGACCCCCACGAGCAGCGTCTCCGGATGGACTTCGCGAAAACCGGGCAGCAGGAAATCCCAAAGCCACAGGTTGAGGTCGTCACCAAAATTTCCGTGCTGGGATTCCCAATAATACGGCTTCATGACCGTCTCCGTTTGTAATGTGAGGCGACCCGACACGCGCCGCGGCAAATGTCGTCGCTTGATTTCCGGGTGTTGTCAGCGCAAGCAGCGCGTGCCCGATCGGGCCGAAGGAAGTTAGCGGGATAGTTTTCCAACCGCCAATTCGGCGGCGCTGCCGATCAATCGCGGGTCTCGCCAGAGCCAGCGGGCAAGCAGATCGAATTGCGGCAGTTTCCTGCGCTTTATCCGGCGTGCCTGGCTCCATAGCGCCTGCCGCCGCGCCGTATGCTTGTAGGATCGGATCGCCTCCATCGCCTTTGGCCGGTTACGATATCGGCCTTCGAGCGTGTCGAGTGCAACCCAGGTGTTGAACTGCTGCTTCAGGAACTGCGGCGAGTCGTTATCGATCGAATGAAAGATGTTGAGCCCTTCGCCGCGCACCGCGCCCGCTGCATCGCAAAGAACGACGCGCTTGGATGCGAGCACGCAGTCGCAGAAGAAGAGCACGTCCTCGGCCGCAAGCTTGAGCGTGGCCTCGAAACGCACCTTTTCGAAGAGCTTGCGCCCGATCACCATGCAGGACATGTGGAGAAAGCTCCAGTTCTTCAGCATGACGTCCTGAAGCTCGGGGAGCTCGACGACGAGCGGGCTTTCCGAGAGGCGCGTGACCGTCTCGCTCTTTTCGAGATCCGCGACCCCGAAATGATAGTAGAAGGCGTCGCCGCCCGTGATCGAGGCCCAATAGCAGTCGGCGTCGAAACGCGTCATGCTTTGATAGGCGTTCAGGAGATGATCCGGCCTCCAGACGTCGTCGGAATCGAGGAAAGCGACGAAGTCGCTGTCGGCAGGAACATTATCGAGACCGGTATTGCGCGCGCCACCCGGCCCGCCGTTGGGCTGACGGATGACGGTGATGCGCTCCCTTTTTTCCTGGGCGAGCCCGGCAAGCTCGTCCGCTATCGGATAGGGGGATTCGTCGTCGATCACGAGAACGTGGAAATCCTCGAGCGTCTGAGCAAAAACGGATGCCAGCGCGCGCCGGAGAATTCCGGGTTCCTTCTGGTAGTACGGAATGACAACTGTGAGCTTCGCCATCTTTTCGCCCCTGCGGTTTCTCTAAAAAGAGTCTGCGTGGTCTCCTCCCACCGGGTCGCGGCCGTATATCTAGAGTCTGTCCTTTGCATTCCTCCTTCAAAGGACTTTCACGGAATCCTCGCCAATGACCCCAACCGTTAACGCAAAAACCGTAACGCGCAACGTCGGCTGGAGCGTTCTTTCCAAGACAGGGACATTCGGGCTTAAATTTGTCACGGTGCCGATTCTGGCCCGCATTCTGTCTCCCGAGGAGTTCGGCGCCGTCGCCGTTGCGCTCACCGTGGTGCAGTTCCTCGCCATGATCGGCGGCGCCGGCCTCACCTCCGCACTCGTCATCCAGCAGGATGAGGAGATGGAAACCGTGCACTCGGTTTTCTGGGCAAACCTCGCCATCGCGCTCATGATGGCGCTCGGACTGTTCGTTTTTGCCGAGCCTCTGGCCACGCTGCTCGGCGCGCCGGAGGCTGCCTACCTGCTAAGGATCATGAGCCTGCTGATCCCGCTGCAGCTAGGCGGCGACGTCGCCTATTCGCTGCTTGTCCGGAGGATGAATTTCCGCAAGGACGCCGTCTGGAGCATGATCTCCGAATCGCTCGGTGCCGTTATTGCCGTCCTTCTGGCGCTGCTCGGTTTCGGCATATGGTCGCTGCTCGCCCAGCTTTTCGTCTCGGCGCTGGTGCGCCTGTCCGGCCTCTATGCCGTTTCCCGCTATGCACCGCGCTTCGTATTCTCGCTGCAACGCGTCCTGGCGCTCAGCCGCTTCAGTTTCGGCATGATGGGTTCCGAGATCGCGAACTTCATCACCTTCCAATCCCCGATGGTCGTCATCTCCCGCTATCTCGGGCTGTCCGATGCCGGCGCCTATTCGGCGGCGAATCGGTTCGCGAGCATCCCGAACCAGGTCGTCCTCTCCGCCGTCATGGGTGTGCTGTTCCCAACCTTCGGCCAGATGATGCATGATCGCGAGCGGCGTTCACAGGCGCTGATGCTCAGCACTCAGGTGACCACCGTCCTGCTGGCGCCGATGATGTTCGGCCTCTGGGCACTTGCCGAGCCGGCGATGCTCGTACTTTTCGGGAGCCAATGGGCCTTTGCCTGGCCGGTCCTCGGACTTCTCGCGCTATCGAAAGGGATTCTCACCCCCTGCAGCACGTTCATCCCCTATCTGAAGGGGGTCGGCCAGGGAGCCGTCCTGTTCTGGTGGGCACTGATTCGCGCGATTGCGACAACGGGTGCGGTCGCCTACGGAGCCATCGACGGCTCGCTGGTCGAGGCGATGATCTGGCTGTGCATCGTCAATGCCGTAACGCTTGTCGGATACTCCTGGGTGGTGTTTCGTGCCGACAGCACGCCCTTCGTCAAGGGCTTGTTCCTATCCAGCCGGCCGATGATCGCGGCGCTGCTGATGGCGCTCGTCGTCCGTTTCCTGCTCGAGCGTTTCGGCGCCCATGTGCCGAACGCCGTTCTGCAATTGGTCGCCGGAACGGTCATCGGCACCGTCATCTACACGGTTCTGATCCTTCTGACGGAGCGATCGCTGTTGCGGAGGCTCCTGGAAATGGCACGAGCACGCAAGCCGAGAGCCGCTCCCGCAGCAGCCGCCGAATAGTCAGACGTGCCCGACTGTGGAGAAAAAGGGACGGGTCGTCCCGCCCTTTTGTCACCAACGGGGCGCGGCCGCGGGAACGGTTTGCGGTACGCCGCGTTACAGTTCGACGGCAACAACATGGATGGTCGAGATGAAAGGCATTATCCTTTGGTTGATGGGCGTTCCCCTCATCGTCATTATCCTGCTCTATATGTTCGTCTTCTGACCGCGCGGTATCGCGAATCATCCGCCTGACGAGCAAAGTCGCGCGACTGCACGCGCTCAGTCACGTCGTTATGCACGCCGCGGTGGCATTCACCCATAGTTTTGAAGGATGTGAATGGCACCCACCTGGGTTAGCCTGTTCGGGTATTTCGGCTGAACGGGGATGGGCATGATCGGCATCAAGAGCGCTGTAGCTGCCGGCGCCAGGCGCGCGCCGCACTCGGCACCACGGGTCTCTGCCGGGGCGCGGGCGCTCGGCGCCGCTCTGGCGGCGCTTCTGATGACCCATAACGCCGAGGCCGCAGATCCGATCATTGGTCAAGCCTCGGTGATCGACGGAGATACTATTGAAATCGCGGGCGAACGCGTCCAACTTAACAGTGTGGACGCGCCGGAAGAGTGGCAGGTCTGCCTCGATGAAAGAGGAGCAGATTATCGGTGCGGCAAGGAATCGGCCTCGGCCCTGGATGCATTCTTGTCGGCATCCCGTCCGACCCGCTGCGAGTTTGCCGGACGGGATCGTTACGGCCGCTTCGTCGGAACGTGTTTCCGGGCCGATGGCAAGGACGTGAACCGCTGGCTGATCGAGTCCGGCAATGCAGTCGATCGCGACACGGACAACAAAGGCCTCTATGCATCCGCGCAGCAAACTGCCAAATCAAACGGTGCTGGAATCTGGCGCGCACAGCCCGAACATGCCTGCGCGGCGCGCGTCGGCCGCGTAAACCGAAAGCCGAATTGTTGAAGGCTGCAAACGAGAGCCAATGATCTTAGAATTCTGGATACTGTGCGCCATTGTGACCGCCGTCGTCGCGGCGGTCCGAGGCGGCCATAGTCTGCTCTGGCTGCTCATCGGCTGTCTTCTCGGGCCGATCGGTGTTCTGGCGGCGATCTTCGTGCCTTCGCTCAAATCGAAGGACCCTTTGGTTGCGGCAAAACGCCAGAGCGAGGTTGACGAGCTGGCGAAGCCGCTTCGCGAAGGCGACACCAAGACCGTCTCCGCAAAGCCGAAGGATCGCTGAATCCCGATAATTTCAGGTCGGACCGTGCGCCCTTGGAGCGACCTATGGCCTGGCTCTGCCGACTGCACGGGCTAGGGCCGTTGAGCGTCATCTTGATATTCTTCTATGGTACGGCTATTATCCGTACGTATAGAACGGAGATCGTTATGGCCCAGATGCAAGCTAATCGTGACGACCGCATCGAACTGCGCACCACGCGCGACGAAAAGCGGCTTCTCACCGCCGCCGCCGCCCATGAGCGGCTGGACGTAACCAGCTTCATCATGCGCGCTGTCCTGCCGGCCGCGCGCGAGGTGGTTGAGAACGCGGAACGTATTTCGCTGTCGGAGCGGGATTCCCTGCGCGTGCTCGATCTTCTGGAAAATCCGCCGGCCCCGACGCCGGCTCTGCTCGCCGCAGCCCGCCGCCGTATCGCACGAGACGGCAAGAGTGCTTGACTGGCGGGAGGAACCTATCGGACGCCACCATGACCGCAAGGCGTTCGATTGCGGCACGCCGGAACTGAACGAGTATCTGCGCCGGCACGCCCGTCAGAACCACGAAGGCGGCGGCTCCAAGACCTTCGTGGCGGTGGCTCCAACCGCGCCCGAAACCATACTCGGCTACTATTCAATCAGCCCCGCTTCGATTGTCTTCGCAAAAATCCCCGCCTCCCTGACGAAAGGGCTGGGCCGCTACGAGGTCGCCGTGTATCGGCTTGCCCGTCTGGCGGTGGCGCTTCCGCTGCAGGGTCGGGGGCTTGGCGGCGATCTTTTGCTGGCAGCCGGTGCGCGAGCGCTTGCCGTTGCCGCGCAGGTCGGCGGGGTGGCGCTTGCCATCGACGCCAAGGACGAGAAGGCGGCGTGCTGGTACGAGCGTTTCGGCGCAATGCCGCTGCTCGACAGCAGCCCCCTTAGCCTGATCCTGCCATTCAAGACCATCATCGACGCTCTGGATGCCGCGCAGGGCGAATAGCCGATCAGAAAAGGACAACGAGACCGTCTCCGCAAAGCCAAAGGATCGCTGAATCCCGATAACGACCTATGGCCTAGCTCTGCCAACTGCACGGCCCTCAGGCCTGTTGAGATCGAATACCCGCCGCCGCTTGTTGAATTCCTCATTCCTGCGCTTGTCACAGGAATCCAGCCAGACCAAGTCCTTGGACTGAAAGAACGCTTCCCGCGCCGCCGACGCGGCGCTACTCTCATCCCTGTGACGAGCACAAGGATGAGGTGAGGAGAGATTGCAGCCCTCCGAAAAGTTTTCCTATAGCGTCGCGCCTTCCGAGACACGCAAAGGTCGCTGTAGCACTTTGAGCTGCTGCATGTTTTTGTCCATTGATCGGCTACGATCAAAGGAAACATTCAGTGGGCGCACCGTGCCATTCGCCCTCTCGACAGGGACGGTGGATACGGCATCTTTCGGGCGCACGTAGCTTCTAAGGGCTATAGCGTTTCACTGTTTCACAGGAACAGTGAACCGCTCTCGACTCGGAACCCGCAGCGGTCAGCGAGCCGCCGGCTGAAACAGCTCCACCATATTGCCGGAGGGATCGATCAGCAGTATCTGCGATCCGCCGGGTCCGGTCACGACGTCGTTGCGAAACCTGACGCCGGCGGCGCGCAGGCGCTCGACCTCGACAGTCAGGTCGTCGACGATGAGATGAATCCGGTTCCAGCCGCCCGGCGAAGGACGTTCGCCGTCCGGCATCGGCCGTCCCGCAGAGCTCAACGGGCCGCTCAGCAACAGCCGCAGGGCACCCCGCCTGACATCCGCGAAAGCGGGAGCGTGGTTGGAGAGAAGCGAAAAGCCGAGATGCTTCGTGTACCATTCGACCGCAGCTTCGACGTCAGCCACCATATAACGCACGTTGACGGTTGTTTCCGACATTCCCGCCTCCCGATCCGAGTTCACCAAAACAGCCCGAATACGCCACCGATTTTCGCGCGATTATTGGCGACGTCAATGTCCCTTTCGCGACTGCTGGTCCCCACCTCGTGCGGCGAGGGGGGGGCGGCCCGCACGTGAGACGGGCCGGCACTCAATCGGCGACGCGTTTCACCATGATGACATCGTCAATCTCCCGGCCCTCGTGAAGAAAACCGCCTGGAATGCGGCCGGCTACAGAAAAGCCCTCGCGATGGTAAAATCGGATCGCCGTCGGGTTGTCGGCGCTGACGGCAAGCTCCAGCTGTTTGATGCCCTCATTTCGTGCGTAATCCGCGACAGCATCCAGAAGCCGCCTCGCTAGCCCGGTTCCGCGATGTTCCCGGCGCAGATAGACCATGACGAGCGTCGCGCGATGCGCCATCTTGCTGGCGCTCTGACGCATCAGCCCCATGATGCCGACTGGGACATCGTCCTGGAAGGCAACGAAGACGGGGTTGCCGACGGTTCTGCGCCGCCACTCCTCGTCCGGCAGCTTTTCCCAATCTTCGGCGCTGCTGGCAAAGGAGGCAGGCTCCGTCCGAAGCGCCTCCAGCCGAATGCTGCGGAAGGTCGCGACATCGTCGATAACGAGCAGTCTGATCGTCGTGCTCACGATCACGCCGCCGGGTCGAAGAGCGCCATGTCGATGTCGGTCATCTCGACCCGGCGCTCGAAGGCGACCCCGTTCTCGTCGAAAAGATGGCAGTCGGCGGCGCGGATGCCGGTCCTGATCGTTTCGTCCGCACGGATCGCGAGCGTTCCCGGCAGCATGGCACAATAGTTCTCGCCCTCCCCGTCGAGCGCCACATAGGCCACGGTGTGAGCGCCGAGACGCTCGATTACCGATGGGGTGACCGTCAGCGTCAGGTCGGCGCCACCCATCTGGATGTGTTCCGGCCGGACTCCGAGCGTCAGGGTTCGGCCGGTCATGCCCGCGCGGGGCGTGACCGGCACAAGGACAGTCTGCCCCTTGTAGTCCACTTCCACGCCGGCCTCCGTGACGCCGGTGCAGGCGACCGGCAGGAAATTCATCTTCGGATGCCCGATGAAGCCGGCGACGAATATATTGGCGGGCTTGTGATAGAGTTCGAGCGGCGCTCCCGTCTGGGCGATCTCACCGGCATTCAGCACGACGATCCGGTCCGCCATCGTCATCGCCTCGACCTGGTCGTGCGTGACGTAGATCATCGTCGCCTTCAATTGCCGGTGCAGTTTCGCAAGCTCGATGCGCATGTCAGCGCGCAATGCCGCGTCGAGGTTCGACAGAGGCTCGTCGAAGAGAAAGATCTTCGGCTCGCGCACGATCGCCCGCCCGATTGCCACACGCTGGCGCTGGCCGCCCGAAAGCATGCCTGGCTTCTGCTCCAGCCGCTGGTCGAGATGCAATATGCGGGCAGCATGCTCGACCTTCGCCTTCAGTTTCTCCTCCGGCATTTTCTCGACCCTGAGCGGAAAGGCGATATTCTCGAACACGCTCATATGCGGGTAGAGTGCATAGGACTGGAAGACCATGGCGATGCCCCGCCTGACCGGCGGCAGATCGTTGACGCGCTTCCCGTCGATGACGATGTCGCCGGCGGTCGTCTCGTCAAGCCCCGCGATCATTCTGAGCAAGGTGGACTTGCCGCAGCCGGAAGGCCCGACAAAGACCACGAATTCGCCATTCCCGACTTCGAGCTCGATGCTCTTCAGCACCTCGTAGGTGCCGTAGAATTTCTGAACCTTGTTGAGAGTGAGCTGTCCCAATAATCTGTCTCCGGCCACCGGCGAAGCGGCATTTCCGCCACTATGGAAGGCGGGACCGCCGAGCCGAGGCCCCGCGGTCCCGGCGGGCTTATTTGTACTGTTCGAGGTCGTCGGCCGCCTTCTTCAAGGCATCCGCCGGCTCGGCATTGCCGGTCACCACCGACTGAACCATCTCGATCATCGTGTTCTGGAAACCTTTGAAGTCCTTGAAGAGCGGCTCCGGACCACCATAGGCTATCCCGTCGATAAACGGCTTCCAGGACGGATCGGCCTTGACGAATTCGTCTACCTTCGGAGACGGCCGAAGCGGCGTCAGACCCGCACCGCCCTGCAACTCGTACTCGCCCTGCGGGCCGGGTGAGGTGATGAACTTGGCGAATTCGATCGCTTTCTCCTCGACACCCGTATCCTTGAACACCACAAGGCTGTCGGTGATCAGCAGGGTGCCTTCGCCCTTGGCCGAAGGGCCGAGCGGCAGCGGCGCTACACCCCAATTGACCTTCGTTTCCTTCAGTCGGGCGGCAGCTCCGGAGCCCGACTGGATCATGCCGACTTTCCCGTCAAGGAAGATGGCGCGGATTTCGTTCTGCTCGTAAGCCGTCGCCCCTTCGACCGAATAGGGGGTGATGTCCTTGTAGGCCTGCAGGGCGGCAAGGACTTCCGGGCTGTCGATGACGATATTGTCGCCGTCGATGACCTTGCCGTTATTGGTGTAAACCCAGTGCATGAACTGGTGCATGGTGTTGTCGAAGGTCTTGGCCGGAAGTCCGTAGCCCGCAATGCCGGTCTTTTCCTTGATCTGCTTGGCGAAGGCGATCTCTTCGGCCCAGGTTTTGGGCGGGACTTCCGGATCAAGACCGGCCTGTTTGAAAAGGTCCTTGTTCCAGTAGAGCGCCTTGGTGGAAAATGCGATAGGCACGCCCCACTGCGTTCCCTCGAAGGTTACCGTGTCGACGATATTCGGATAGTAGCCTTTTTTCTCGTCCTCGGTCATGGGGACCGGAACGATCAATTCGTTCTCGGCGAACTCCTTGAGCGCGCGCGATCCAACATAGGCCATGCCGACAGGCGTCCCGGCCACGGCAAGCGTCGTCGCCTTGTCCTGACACTGGGCCCAGCCGACGACTTCGGGCGTGACCTTCCAGCCGGGATTCTTCCCCTCCCATTCCTTGATGTATTTCTCGTGGATAGGATCGATCGTGTCGCCGCAATAGATCCAGCTGATTTCCTGGTCCGCGGCCTGTGCGGCAACGCTGCCGAGAGCGGTCGATCCGAGCAGCGCAAGCGTGAAAAAGGTAGCTTTGCAAGCAATAGTCACTGATGAAACTCCCCTGTTTTAATGATTGCTTATTGTTTCACCGCGCCGGCGGTCAGGCCGCTGACGAGATAGCGTTGAAGGAAGAAGATCACGATCACGGCCGGAGCGATGCCGACGAAGCTTGCCGCCATGAGCTCGTTCCAGACCACCTCCTGCCGGCCGAAATAGGCGAAAAGGCCCACGGGCAGCGGCATGTACTCGCTCTTTGAGTTGAAGGTCAGCGCGAAAATGAACTGCTGGGCATAGGAGCCGATGAAGGTCGTGATTGCCACAACCGTGATACCCGGCATGGCGATCGGCAGGATCACCCGGCGAAGCGTGTAGAAGTGGCTTGCACCGTCGACGAAGGCTGCCTCGTCCAGCTCGCGCGGGATGCGCATCATGTAGGTGCGCAGAAGCCAGATAGCAGACGGGATCAGGAAGGCGACACCCGGCACGATCATGGCGAAATAGGTATTCAGCACGCCGAAGCTGCGCATCAGCCGAAAGAGGGGGATGAGCAGCACGGCGCCCGAGAACATGTTGACCGCCAGGAAAGCGGCAAGCAGCGCCCCGCTGCCGCGGAACCTGAAGCGCGCAAAGGCATAGGCCGCCGGCACCACCAGCACCAGCACGACGGCTGTCACGATGACGGAAATGAAGAAGGAATTGAAGATATAGCGGGCGAAGCCCGGCACGCTCACCCACATGGTGCGATAGGCTTCGAGGGAGCCGTCCTCCGGCCAGAAGCGGTAGGGAGAGGAAAAAAGGCGGCTCAGCGGCTTCAGAGATACGAGGAAGCCTTCGACGAAAGGCGCGAGGATGAAAGTGAGAAAGACGAAGATGCCCGCATAGATGCCGACGAGCTCGTACCAGCGATAGCGGTTGATCATTGCGGGCTGGCTCATCGGCTTTCTCCCGTGGCAAGGCGGTGCGTGACGCGGAAATAGGCGATGCAGAAGATCGACAGGAAGATGCAGATCAGTACGGCGCGCGCCGCGCCCTCCCCGTATTTTTTCGAGCCGATCGCGGTCCGGTAGGTGTCGATGATCATCGTCGTCGTGTCGCCGTTCGGCCCGCCCTGGGTCAGGATCCAGATGATGTCGAACGAGTTGAAGGTGGCGATCAGCGACAGCATCGACATGGTGATCATCGACGGCACGAGGAGCGGCAGGGTGATGCGGCGAAAGCGGTAGAAGCGCCCTGCTCCGTCGGTCCAGGCGGCCTCGTAGAGATCCTGCGGGATCGCCTGCATCGAGGCGAGCATATAGAGCGTTACCAGAGGCACGCCGATCCAGACGTCGGTGACGATGGTCGCCCAGAAGGCGGTGGAGCCATGCGCCAGGAAGGCGACCGGACCGTCCACCAGCCCCCAGTTCTGGAGCATACCGGAGATCATCCCGAACTGGCCGTTATACATCCAGCCCCACATGAAGATGCCGATCGCCATGGGCACGATCCATGGCGGCATGGTGAGCAGGCGAAAAAGCGCCCGCCCCGGCACTGCGGCGTTCAGCATCACGGCGCCGAATGTGCCGATGATCATCTTGATCGTCACCGAGAAGGCGGTCCAGACGAAGGTGCGGAGGATCACTTCCGCGAAGGTGGCGTTGAAGATCTTGTCGTAATTGGCTGTGCCGACCCAATTGGTCGTCTTCTTCAGCGAGGCATCGGTGAAGGACAGGATGAAGGTATCGACCAGCGGATAGGCGACGATAACCGTCACGTAGAAAACGGCCGGAAGAAGCAGGATCCAGGCGAAGATGATCGTGCTGCGCCGAACGCTCATCCCCTCCCCCTCTCAAGCCGCACGGGCATGCAGGGCTTCGTCGAAGCGGTCCCAGAGGGGCCGAAGATCGACGACCGTCCGTTTCATCCGCGCCTCGTCCATGGACAGCGCCAGTATGCCCGCTTCCAGCGCGTCGAGCGGCGAGACCGGCAGGGGACCGCCATCCCGCACATGCGCGATGATCTCGGCCGCCATCTGCTCGTCGGCGCCGTAGTGTTGCGAAAGCGCCGTCTCTTTGGCGTAGCGCTTCTCGACGACCTTCCTGCCCGACAGCACCTCGTGCACGTCCAGATAGCCGCGAATGAAGTCGCCTTCCGCCATGCCGCGCGAACCGACGACGCAAAAGCGGCGGAACTGATCCGGCACGTTGAGGTTGGTGTGGAAGTTCATCGCGACGCCGTTGGCATATTCGACGATGGCGACCTGATAGTCGATGATATCGCCGTCACTGTCGAAGACCTTGTCGGATCCGAGCCAGCCGCTCGGCTTTCGGTGGAAAAGCTGCAGGTCGTTGACGCCGTCGCGGCTGGGGTCATTGGCCGGAATGAAGCTCTTGCGGCCGCCGAAACTGGCGACGCGTTCCGGGCGCGCGCCGACGACGCCATTGTAGAGATCGAGATCGTGACAGCATTTCTCGAGCATGAAGCTTCCGGCATAACGTCCGTAGCGGCGCCAGTCGCGCATGAAGAATGCGCCGTGATAGGGCTCTATGTGCTCGGCGGCCTCGATCGAAACCACGTGACCGAGCGTTCCCGCGGCTTGCGCAGCGCGCAGGTCACGATAGAGCGGCGCATAACGCAGCACGAGACCGACCATCAGCCGGTCGGGCCCGTGTTTCGAAAGCAGTGCCGCAAGTTCCAGGCTCTGCTCGATCGTACTGACGATCGGCTTCTCGCAGAAGACCTTGATGCCGGCCTCGAGACCGATGCGGATATGATCGAGATGCATGTGGTTCGGCGAGCCGATCATCAGGAGATCGAGCTCTTCGCCGGCGATCAGCTCCTCAGGCGTGGCGTAGGCCCTGCCGGCGGAAATGCCTTTTTCGGTAAGCGTGGCAAGGCCGGCTGGTTCGGGATCAACATATCCCGCGATCTCGAAGGCTTCGTCGATCGCCTTGAAGACATAGCCCAGATATCCCAGACGGAATCCGAGTCCGATTATCCCGACTTTCATGCTCGCGCTGTTCCCTTGTCTCGGCGTAATTATTTTTCGTAGACTGGGCCAGAATTTTCACCTCGTCAATAAAAAATCGGAAATTGCGGCAGATTGTGAAATTCATTTTCATTCTCAGGCGTCAAGCTTAGCGCACGCGCAAGCAGCGGCCTGACGCATCCCGTCAATTCGACCGGACGCGAGGCGCTTCAGATGTGCGCTCGACCGGCGAATGCCCGTTCAAGCCCCTGGAGCGCATCGTGAATGAGGACGGCAAGCGCGCCGACGATCAAGCCGCCCTGGAGGACAAAGGCGAGGTTGTTGGACTGAAGCCCTGCGATGATGACCTCGCCAAGCGTCTTGGCCGCGACGGTCGAGCCGATCGTCGCCGTCGCGAGACTGATCACGACGGAAAGGCGGATGCCCGTCAGGATCACCGGCAGCGCCAGCGGAAGTTCGATCCTGAAGAGGCGTTGGCGCCCGGTCATTCCCGCGCCGCGTGCGGCCTCCATCACCGTCGGCGGCAGCGTCGTCAGACCGGTCAGGGCATTTTCGAAGATCGGCAGAAGGCCGTAGAGGAAGAGGGCGATCAGGGTCGGCTTCTCGCCGAAGCCGTAAATCGGGACCGCAAGCGCGAGGACCGCCACAGGCGGGAACGTCTGGCCGATGTTCACCAGACTGCGCGAGAGCGGCAGAAACTCGGCTCCGGCCTTCCGTGTAACGATGATCGCCAGTGATACGGCGACGAGGGTCGCGGCCACGGTCGCGACGAATACAGTCCGCAAGTGCAGGACCGTCAGCCAGAACAGGCTGCCCTGGTTGTAGACGGCCGGCGCGTTCTCCTGCACCAGAGGTTTAAGCAGCGGCTCGAACCAGGCGGGCTGCAGCAGGAAAGCCAGCAGCACGGCGAGCACGGTCAGCCGAAACAGATTGGGCAGGGTGGCCATCACTGCCGCCTCGCCGCACGCTTCACGATCGCTTCGAGCGTGATCTTGCCCAGGATCGCGCCGTCGGCCGCCGCGACCGGCAGTGCCGAACGGCCCGTCCACAGAAGCTCCGACAGCGCGTCACGCTGGCTGAGAACCTCCGGGACCGGCCGACCCTCGGCCGAGCCGGGCTCGACCGCCTCGCCGACTGTCTCGATGCCCAGTAGCCGGAATGGACGCTCGCTGGCGCCGACCAGCGTCTCGACGAAAGGTGTGGCGGGCCTGACGAGCATTTCGGCGGGCGTGGCATATTGCACCACCTCGCCCTTGTCCATCACCGCGATCCTGTCGGCAAGATGGAAGGCCTCTTCCATGTCGTGCGTGACCAGGATGATCGTAGTGCCGAAATGTTTCTGGATGGCGGCGAGATCGTCCTGCGCCTTGGCGCGGATGATCGGATCGAGCGCGCCGAAGGGCTCGTCCATCAGGAGCACGTTGGGCTCCGCCGCCAGTGCCCTTGCAACGCCCACCCGCTGCTGCTGCCCGCCGGAAAGCTCGTGGGGGTAGCGCGGTCCGAATTCCGCGGGATCGAGCTGGAACAGCTTCAGCAGCTCCTCGACCTTGGCATCGATGCGGGCTTTTTCCCAGCCGAGCAGCGTCGGCACTGTCGCGATGTTCTGCGCGACCGTCCTGTGCGGGAAGAGGCCATGGCCCTGAATGGCGTAGCCGATGCGCCGGCGCAGCTCGAAACCGGGAATCGACCGGTTGTCCTCCCCGTCTATCCTGATCGTCCCGGCCGTCGGCTCGACGAGGCGATTGATCATTTTGAGGAGCGTCGTCTTGCCGGAGCCGGAGGTTCCGACGACGACGGTGACCGTATGCGGCGCGACCGTCAGCGACACGTCGCTCACGACTGCCGTATCGGCATAGCGCTTGGTTATTCCCTCGATTTCGATCATGCGGCGTTGCCTCGGCTGCGGTTCGGCATGGTCATCTCGATCAGGGCGTCGAGCACGATTGCGGCGGTAAAGGCCAGTACGACGGTAGGAATGGCACCGAGCAGCACCAGGTCCATCGCCGTCTGACCCACCCCCTGGAAGACGAAAACCCCGAACCCCCCGCCGCCGATAAGGGCGGCGATCGTCGCAAGCCCGATGTTCTGCACCAGCACGATGCGGATGCCGGTCAGGATAACGGGAAAGGCCAGCGGAAACTCGATCGCGACGAGGCGCTGCCGATCCGTCATGCCGATGCCTCGCGCCGCGTCGGTGGCCGCGTGCGGCACGCCGGCAAGCCCGACGACCGTATTCGCGACGACTGGCAGCAGGGAGTAGAGGAAGAGCGCGACGAATGCGGGGGCGGCCCCGATGCCGCGGATGCCGATCGCCGCAGCGCCGGGAACATTCGCCGCGACCCAGCCGAGCGGCGCGATCAGAATGCCGAAAAGTGCAATGGAAGGGATCGTCTGGATGGCATTCAGGACACTGAGCACGCCGGCCCGCAACCGTTCGACGCGGTGACAGAGAATGCCGAGCGGCAATCCGACGACGGTCGCCGCGGCAAGCGAGCCGAGCGCCAGCGTCACGTGACGGCCCGCCTCGGTCCAGAACAGTTCGGCGCGGTTGGCATATTCCTTCATGATCGAAAGGTCGTCCCAGCGGCCGGTGACGAGCATTCCTCCAGCGAGGACGAGGACGCCCGCGAAAACGAGAAGCCGCAGACCAGGCCCCGGGTTGAGGCGGGTCAAGGCGTCCGCGAGCAACAATGAGAAGGCAAAGACCAGGACCCAGAAGCCGGAAGCCGGAGACACGCGTGCAAAGCTGTTGTCGGGCGGCGTCAGGTGATCGGCTGCCACCCCGATCAGAAGGGCGAGAGCTGCCAGCGCAGCCAGTGCCACGGCCATCCGCAAGAGGCGCGGCGTCCTCGCAAACGCGACGGCGGCGCCGGCGACCACGAGGGCGAGGAGCCCGTAGCCGAGCGGCGGCGGAAGTGCCTCCAGGATGGCCCGCGCTTCGCCCTGAATGATCCGGTTTGCACGAAACGTCGCGAAAGGCGCAAGGAAAGCGCCATAGAGGACGAGGATCGCGATGATCAGGCCGAGCTTGTCGAAACGGAAGGCCAAGCGTTCCTTTTTCTGGATGATGCCAATCGCCATTCAGCCGTCCGTTCGACGCAGGATGAGGGAGAGCGCGGTCGAAGTCTTATCGGACCAGCGCCCTTCCCCGGCGTCAAGCTATTTCAGGAAGCCGTTCGCCTTCAGGAAGTCCTCGGCAACGGCCTTGGCCGACTCGCCCCCGACCTGCACGCGGCCGTTGAGCTCCTGCAGGGTGGTGAGGTCGAGCTTTTCGAAGACGGGCTTCAGGATCTCTTCGATCGCCGGATTTTCCTTGAGAACCGCCTCGCGGATGATCGGCGCCGGCTGATAGACGGGCTGGACGGCCTTGTCATCCTCGAGAACCACGAGACCGGAGGGCGCGATCCCTCCATCGGTGCCGTAGACCATTGCCGCGTTGGCGCCGTTCGTCTGGTTTGCCGCAGCCGCGATCGTCGCGGCGGTATCCCCACCGGAGAGCGTGATGAGCTGTTCCGGTTTCAGCTTGAAGGAATAGGTCGTCTGGAACGCAGGCAAGGCGGCGGCGGAATTGACGAATTCGGATGAAGCCGCGAGCACGACCTCGCCGCCGTCAGAAACGAATTTGCCGAAATCCGAGAGGGTCTTGAGGTTGTTCTTCTCGGCAACGTCCTTGCGCAGCGCGATCGCCCAGGTGTTGTTGGCCGGCGACGGCGTCAGCCAGACGATCTTGTTGGCGTCATAGTCGAGCTTCTTCGCCTCTTCATAGGCTTTCGCCGCATCCTTCCAGGCCGGGTCGTCGGCCTTCTCGAAGAAGAAGGCGGCGTTGCCGGTATATTCGGGATAGATGTCGATTTCGCCGGCGATGATCGCCTTGCGCACGACAGGAGTGGCGCCGAGTTGCACGCGATTCGTCGTCTTGATGTCGTTGGCGTTCAGGACCGAGAGGATGATGTTGCCGAGAACGCCGCCCTCCGTGTCGATCTTCGAGGAAACGACGACGTCGGCCTCGGCAGCCGCGGTGGTGAGTGCAAGCGCAATGGCGGCACCGATCAGTGTCCTGGTGAAGTTCAGTCGCATGATTGTCTCCCTCGGTTTTGACCTCGAATTTTGATCACGCTTTCCGCGCTGCGTCCGGCCAAGACGTTCCATATATGTCAGCTTTCCGGAAAAAATCGAGCTTAAGCTGTCTGCACTTGATATCCGTTCCATGGCGCCCTCCGGATTGGGCCGTCGATGCGCATTGCAATCGGACGTAATGTGGACCACTCTTCCGCCCGGCGCCAGCATCTCCTCGGGGGTTGTCATGAACAAGCATTTCGATGCGATCATCATCGGTGCCGGCCAGGCGGGCCCTTCACTCGCCGGACGGCTGTCGGATACGGGCAAGACCGTCGCGCTGATCGAGCGCAAGCTTTTCGGCGGCACCTGCGTCAACACCGGCTGCATGCCGACCAAGGCGATGGTCGCGAGCGCCTATGCGATCCACACGGCCCGGCGCGGAGCCGAATACGGCATGACGACAGGACCCGTCTCGGTCGATTTCGGTCGCGTCATGGCGCGAAAGGAAAAAGTCCGGCTCGATGCCCGCTCAGGCGTCGAGAAGTGGCTCAAGGGTATGAAGAACTGCACCGTCTTCGAGGGCCACGCCCGTTTCGAAGGTCCGCGTGAGGTCCGCATCGGCGACGAACTGATTTCGGGGGAGCGGATCTTCGTCAATGTGGGCGGCCGCGCCGCGGTTGCCGATCTGCCCGGCGTGAACGAGATTCCTTATCTCACCAACAGTTCGATCATGGACCTTGACGAGCTGCCTGAACATCTCGTCGTGGTGGGCGGCAGCTATATCGGGCTCGAATTCGCCCAGATGTTCCGCCGCTTCGGCTCCGACGTCACCGTCATCGAAAAGGGCCCGCGGCTGATCGGGCGGGAGGATCCGGAGGTCTCCGACGCAATCCGTGAGATCCTCGAGAACGAGGGCATTCGAATACGCGCGAATGCGGAATGCATCCGCTTCTCGAACCATGCGGACGGCATCGTCGTGGGCGTTGATTGCACGTCGGGCGAGCCCGAGGTGACCGGCTCGCATGTGCTGCTTGCAACCGGCCGCCACCCCAATACGGATGATCTCGGCCTCGACAAGGCGGGCGTGAAAACCGACGAACGGGGCTATATCGAGGTCGACGACAGCCTGCGCACCAATGTTCCGCATATTTTCGCAATGGGCGACTGCAACGGCCGCGGCGCCTTCACGCACACGTCCTATAACGACTTCGAGATCGTTGCCGCCAATCTCATCGACGACGATCCGCGCCGGGTGAGCGACCGCATCCAGACCTACGCCCTCTATATCGACCCGCCGCTCGGGCGCGCCGGCATGACCGAAACCGAGGCCCGCAAGAAAGGACACAAGCTCCTGATCGGGACGCGCCCCATGACACGGGTCGGCCGCGCAGTCGAAAAGGGCGAGACGCAGGGCTTCATGAAAGTCATCGTCGATGCGGAAACCAAGGACATCCTCGGCGCGTCGATCCTCGGAACGGGCGGCGACGAGGCGATCCAGAGCATTCTTGACGTGATGTATGCGAAGAAGCCCTACACGACGATCGCCCGCGCGGTGCATATCCACCCGACCGTGTCGGAACTGATCCCCACGGTGTTCGGAGATCTGTCGCCGGCGTAGCGTCGGGGGATTGCCCCTCATCCGCCTGCCGGCACCTTCTCCCCGCAAGCGGGGCGAAGGGACCCCTGGGTCCCTTCTCATGCTTCAACTCCGCTGGAGAACTGTGGCCGCGCCGCTTGTCCCTTCTCCCCGTTTCGTACGGGGAGAAGGTCGCGGCAGCGGGATGAGGGGCAGCATCCGGCCTGTCGATCTTATGTGGAACGCGGTCCTCGCCGGCTCCCGTCAAGCCTTTTCGCTGAACCACCTCAGCGACATGCAGGAAAGCCCCGCGTCGATCTTGCCTATTTCCGTGGTCTTCAGCGGCACGACCCTGTAGCCCGCCTTGTCGAGCATCTCGATCGTCCTGGGAAAATCGGAGCCGACCAAGACCACGTCGTTGACGCGCAGCGCGTTGGCCGCCGGCTCTTCGCCCTCCGGAATGATCATCTGCCGGAACTTCCCGAAGACGCCGGATCGTACAAGACGATCGGTGGAGAGGATCGTCTCGTCGTCGAGGAGCGAGCAGTCGGTCTTGAAATGCAGGACGCCCTCCGGGGTCGCGACGACCTCGCTCTTGCGCCCGAGCTTCTCGAGGCAGGCCTGCAGCGCCGCCGCGCCCGCCTTGTCGGTTCTCGCCGACAGGCCGATCATCACGCTTTCCCGCGTCGTCAGCACGTCGCCGCCGTCCGCATAGCCTTGCGGCAGCTCGAGCACCGTCTCGAACATGTCACGCAGCGTCGGCGCGATTTCCTCGACTTCCTTGACGCGCGTGGCCGCTCCCGGCCGAAGCAGGACCGCCCCCTCTGTGAAGACCAGAGCGGGGTCCTCCACGAAAATCGAGTCCGGAAAGGTCTCGAGCGCCGGCAGGACCGTGACCTTCACGCCGGCATCGCGCATCGCCTCGACATAGGCGTCGTGCTCGGCCTTCACTCCCTCATAGGTGGGGCTGCCGCGATCCTCCGCGCGCAAGCCGTTGACGACCGATCGTGACGGCGAACGCACGATGATGGAATTGAATCGATAGGCCGGACGCGTCATTGCGGACTCTTCTCCCTCAGTTTGACTTTTATTTAAGCCGACACAGTGCTTACGAAATCCGGACTGCCGCGCAACGTGTTGCTGACTGTGCAGATCTCCTCCTCCGCCGCCTCCATGATGGCGTGGCGTACGGTGTCGTCGAATTCGCCCGTGATAACGAAGGCGATGTGGAACCGTGCGACCCGCGACGGTTCGTCATGGGCCTTCTCACCGGTCACCTTGACCGAAACTTCCGCGAGCCGGTCGAGCACGCCGAAACGGCTCGCGGCGATGCGGGCGCTGAGCACCAGACAGCTCGCGAGCGATGCATAGAGAAGGTCGAGCGGCCCGAATCCCGGCTGCGAAGGACTGGTGACGATATCGAGTTCGCCGCCGGTCAGCGATCTCACATGCGGAAAGCCGGTGCGGCCGACGACGGCGGTCGCGCCAGTTTCCCGCGTCCTTACCTTGAGCTCGGCCATGGGCGTAACCTCGCGCGGCTCAGACGTTTTCCGGCGGAACGACGCCCTTGGTGAAAAGAAAGCAGCCGTAGAAGCGGGTCTCGCCGGTGGTGATAACGCAATAGGCCTTCTTTGCTTCCTCGTAGAAGGCAAAGCGCTCGATGCCGTACATCGGAGCGGGCTTCCCTTCGTTGCGGTCGATCTCGGCCTGCACCTCCCGCTGCACTGCCGGGACCTCGTCCGGCGCCCCCATGACTTCCATGCGCCCGGCCGAAGGCTGAAGCGGCGTGTCGAGGGGTAGGACTGAAAGGATCGCCCTTGCCGCGCGCGCCGCCGAAACATTGTCGATGTGCAGCAGTTTGCCGAGCGTGGTCTGCCGCGCGATGGAATCCGATGGGAAATTGGTATCGGAAATCACCAGCGTGTCGCCATGGCCCATCGATCGCAGCGCGTGCAGCACATCGGCATTGAGAGCCGGGTCGATATTCTTGAGCATTCCTGTCCTCCTCCACTGCAAAGCGCGGTCGCATCAGGCCGTTTCTGGCGCGCGCCGTCAACAGCCTGTTGCTCTTTCTCCACGCTTCGATGGGACGACCACCCGCTCATCCAAGAGCGGGATGCTATTCGCCGTAGGGAATCCAGATATTCTTGACGTCGACCGCTCGCCGCAGGAACGCCTGCCCTTCGGCGGCCGAGCGATTCGTCCAGTCGATCGCCCTGCCGTAATCGACGAAGGTACGCTTGAGATTGCCGACGGACAGCTTCTCGACCAGTGTCGAAAGTTCCGGCGAGCCGAACGCCCAGAGCGCGTCCACGTCGTTGTGCGCGGCAAGTGCCTTGGCGAGTTCCATCGCAGATCCGGTGACGATATTGATGACGCCCGGCGGCACGTCCGAGGTCTCGAGGACCGAGTAGAAGTCGGTCGCAGCCAGAGGATGCGCTTCGCTCGGCACGGCGACCACCCGGTTTCCGACCGCAATCAGCGGTGCAACGAGACTGACAAGTCCGAGCAGCGGTGCTTCCGGAGGGCAGATGACGCCGACGACGCCCTGCGGTTCCGGCATGGCCAGCGCGACGCCGCGCAAGGGCGGCTGGTGCACGGTGCCCTCATACTTGTCCGCCCAGGCTCCGTAGCTGAAGAGCCGCGCGATCGAAGCTTCGACCTCCGCTCGGGCATTGGCTGCCGAAGCCCCGGTCATGGCGGCGATGCGGTCGGCGAATTCCGCCCCGCGGCTGCTCAGGTTCTCGGCGATGTAATAGAGGATCTGGGCGCGGTTATGCGCGGTTGCCGAAGACCAGCCCGTGGCGCCCCGCGCCGCAACGACGGCATTGCGGATATCCTTGCGGTTGCCCTCGCCGACTTCGCCGATCACCTTGCCTTTCGGGGAAAGCACAGGCCGCGAATAGTTCCCGTCCGGCCGAGCCTGCTTGCCGCCGACGAAGAGCTTGGCAGTGCGGTCAAGCGCCGGAACGGCGAAATCACCGGCGGCCTGCTTCGCAGCCGGCAAGCCGTACTCGGCGCGCAGCTTGCGCCCCATCCAGGCCTTCGGCTTCAGATATTCGTAGCAGCCCTCGCGCCCGCCCTCGCGGCCGAAGCCGGACTCGCGCTTTCCGCCGAAGCCGCTCGATGCATCGAAGAGATTGGTCGCATTGACCCAGACGACGCCTGCCGTAAGCTTGGCGGCAACATGCAGGGCAAGACCGATCGTTTCGCTCCAGACGCTGGCCGCAAGGCCGTAGCGGCTATGATTTGCAAGCTGGATGGCCTCCTCCGGCGTGCGGAAGGTCATCGACACGGCCACCGGCCCGAAGATTTCCTCGGTCGCGACGACGGAAGTCGGCTGGACCCCGGTCAGCAGCGTCGGCCGAAAGAAGCTGCCACCCTTCGGCAGGTCGATCTTCGGCTGATGCATCGAAGCGCCTTCGGCGACACCCTTCGCCACCAGCTCTTCGATGCGCTGGAGCTGCACCGGCGCGACGATCGCCGCCATATCGATCGCCTTGTCGAGCGGATGACCGACGCGGAGCGTCTCCATGCGCCGCTTCAGGCGATCATGAAAGACCGGGGCCACGCCCTCCTGCACCAGAAGGCGTGAACCGGCGCAGCAGACCTGGCCCTGGTTGAACCAGATCGCATCCACGACGCCCTCGACCGCCGCGTCGATATCGGCATCGTCGAAGACGATGAAGGGCGACTTGCCGCCGAGTTCCAGCGTCAGCGACTTGCCGCTCCCTGCCGTCTTCTCGCGGATGAGGCGTCCGACTTCGGTCGAGCCGGTAAAGGCGATCTTGTCGATATCCTCGTGTTCGACGATCAGCGCCCCCGTCTCGCCCTCGCCCGTCACCACGTTCAGCACGCCCGCGGGGAGGCCCGCTGCAGCGGCAAGCTCCGCGAAGAGCAGCGCCGTCAAGGGCGTAAACTCCGCAGGCTTCAGGATGACGGAATTACCGAGCGCCAGCGCCGGGGCAACCTTCCAGGCGAGCATCAGGAAGGGGAAGTTCCAGGGGATGACCTGTCCGACGACGCCCACGGGCACCTGGTCGGCGAATTCCGTCTCCTGCAGCTGTGCCCAGCCGGCATGATGATAGAAGTGGCGAGCGGCGAGCGGAATGTCGATGTCGCGCGTTTCCCGGATCGGCTTGCCGTTGTCGAGCGCTTCGACGACCGCGATCAGGCGCGCATGGCGCTGGATCATTCGCGCGAGTGCATAAAGGTGTCGGGCGCGCGCATGTCCGGAGAGCTTGGCCCACGGGCCTTGCGCCTTGCGCGCCGCCGCCACCGCCGCGTTCACGTCGTCGCGCCCGCCATGTGCGATTTTCGCGAGCAGTTTGCCCGTCGCCGGCTCGAACGTGTCGAACGTCTTGCCGGAAACCGACCCGACAGAGGCGCCGTTGATGAAATGGCCGAACTTGCCTTCATGCCGAGCGAGCCAGGCGCGCGCCTCGGTGTCGGCTTCGGGGGCCGGGCCATAGGACATATCGTCGAAGAAAGTGGCAACGCTCATCTGATTATCCGATCGGGTGTCTGTTGAGGGCCGAATACGCGCCGCTGACATGATGTTCGAGCTGTCGCTCGATATCGGCGAGCAGGCTCGATGCGCCGACGCGGAAAAGGTCGGGCTCGAGCCATTCCCGCCCAAGCTCTTCCTTCATGAGGAACTGATAGTTCAGCACGTCCTTCGCGACGGAGATGCCGCCGGCCGGCTTGTAGCCGACCTTGATTCCGGTTCGCTCCTCATAGGCCCGGATCATCCTGAGCATGGCGAGCGTGACGAGCAGGGTCGCGTTCACCCCTTCTTTTCCGGTCGACGTCTTGATGAAGTCGGCGCCCGCCATCATGCAGACGAGCGAAGCCCGCGCGACGTTGCGAAGCGTCTTGAGATCGCCGGTCGCGAGGATGGCCTTGACATGCGCATCGCCACAGGCCGCACGGAAATCGCGCATTTCGTCGTAGAGCGCCTGCCAATTGCCGGTCAATACGTGCTCGCGGGTGATGACAATGTCGATTTCCCGAGCACCATCGGCAACCGAGGCTTTGATCTCCCTGAGCTTGACGTCATGGGGAACGAGACCCGCCGGAAAGCCCGTGGACACTGCCGCCACCGGAATTCCGGAACCCTCCAGGGCCTCCACCGCGGTCGAAACGAAGCGATGATAGACACAGATCGCGCCGGTCGTGATACCTCGATCGCCCATGCCGAGCGCTTCGAGAATGTCCTGACGCACCGGCTGGCGAGCCTTGGCGCAGAGGCGTTTTACGCGCTCGGTCGTGTCGTCGCCGTTGAGCGTCGTGAGATCGATGCAGGTGACGGCTTTCAAGAGCCAGGCGGCCTGCGCATCCTTCTTCACGGTGCGCCGGCCAGGCAGCGTCTGAACGCGGCGCTCTGCCGCAGAGAGATTGACGCGCTGATCGAGCACCCAGGACAGGTCGAGCTCGACACCGTCATTGCGCGGCCAGTTGTGGCCCGCGCCGGCGGAGTGCACCGCCGCGCTTCTCAGAGCAAGGTCTTCCAACCGATTTCTCCCCTTCACCCGGACCACCGGCGGCGCGCCTCAAGAGCGAACAACAGAATGTTAGTTTTCTAACACGATATTTGTTAAACTTTCATCATTTCCACCGCCTGTCAAGGCTGGTTGCGCGCGCTCATACTTTTCCAGGCATAGGCGTCAGCGCGGTTTCGCCGTCTTCCGTGATAAGCGACCGGAAAGCACCGGGTGGAGCAAAGAAAGCCGCCTTCAGCTTGCCGAGCTTGCTGCTGTCGGCGACGAGGTAATTCTCGCGCGCCAGCGAAATCACCTTCTGCTTGACCGGCACCTCGTGGAAATGAACGCAGGTCGCTCCCCTCGCCGGGTCTATCCCGGCCGCCGAAAGAAAGGCGACATTGATGCCGAGCTGGTCTAGCGTCTCGATGCCGGGCGCACCGGAAAACGAAGCCGACGACGGGTGATAGACGCCGCCCAGCATTACCATGCGGAGATTTTTCTTCCGCGTCAGCCTTTCGGCCGTGTTCAGGGAATAACAGATCGCCGTAATTGCGTAATCGTCCGGTATCAGTTCGACCAGATATTCCAGCGTCGTACCACAATCGATGAAAATCGTCTCATCCGGGCGAATGTGCCGGGCGGCATGAATGCAAGCCTGCCGCTTGGCGGCGGCGTGACTGTCGGCCGCGCGGGCAAGTTCGTAGGGCGCATCGCTCTCGATCTCGGCGGCCGGGACGATATGGCCGCCCAGATATCCGAACAGCCCAGGATGGTCGGCGACATCACGGCGGACGGTCATTTCCGATACGCCGAGCAGCGCCGCCGCCTCTTTCAGATGCACGACGCGCCGCGCCGAAAGCGCGTCGGACAAGGTGGCGATGCGTGTTTCCCTGCGGCTGGCCATGGCTCTTCCAAGTTATAAAGAAAGCATTTTGTGCAATGTTAATCTGTGAGAAATATCACAGGATTGCCTCGGCCCGCAAGCGATCCACCGGGGCAAAGCTGGACGGACGAGCTGGTCTATGGGCTCGTGCTTCAAGGCACAACGGGCGCCGCACAGCCATAGGGTGTCCCCTGAACTCGCCGTTTCCTCGATTGACAACGACCGGCGAAGGTTGAAAGAGTGATGTACAATCGAAGCGGCCAGCGTCGGGGGGACTTTTGTCTATGCGCGCGTTTCTCGGTCTTTCCACTCTTCTCTTTACACTCGTTTCCCTGGGGATGCCGATCGCAGCGGCCGAGCCGGAACGCCGGATCGAGATTACCAATGATGCCGACTATTTCGGCTTCGATCTGCGCACCGAGCAGAACGTATCGCTCGACCAATGCCAGAGTGCCTGCATCGCCGACCGCTCCTGCAGGGCCTTCACCTACAATCCAAAGGTGAAGTGGTGCTTCCTCAAGTCCGACTTCAACCAGTTGAACACGTTCCCGGGGGCCATTGCCGGCAAGGTCGTCGAAACCGCCGCGGGCGAAGCCGACATCGGGGCACCGCCGCGCCTTGACTTCGTCTCGGACGATCTCCTGCAGCAGGCGCGCGATGTGAAGGCGAACCTCGTTCTGGCCGACGAGCAGCAGGGTTTCGGGGTCAACGGCCTCATCGAGACGGCGCGCAGCGAGTTGACGGCCGGCAACTTCGTCGCCTCCCTCCAGGCCTTCCGCGGTGCGCTTGCGGTAGCGCCGGATGACAGCGCGTTGTGGCTGGAGGCGGCTGAGGCCGCCAACCGGTATACGGGCGGCACGGACCTGGCGAGCGAAGCCGCCCTTGCGGCGCTTAACGGCTATCAACTGACGCGGACCGCGCAAAGTCGCGCGCATGCACTGGCTATTCTCGCCCAGGCGCTCGACAAGCTGCAGAACTATCGTGCCGCGCTCCAGGCCTACAAAGCGAGCCTCGAACTCGTGCAGGCAAAGTCGGTCGAGACGGCTTATCTCGATCTCAAGGCACGGCAAGGCTTTCGGGTCACCGGCCACACGGTCGATGCAGACAGCGCCAGCCCCCGCGCCTGCGTGCAATTCTCCGAGCCGCTTCTGAAGAACGGTCCCGATTATTCCTCCTTCGTAACGCTCGATGGCGCCGCGCCGAAGGCGGTTGAAGCCAAGGGCAGCGAAATCTGCGTCGAAGGCCTGGCGCATGGCAAACGTTACAAACTCGTGCTGAGGCAGGGCCTGCCCTCCTCCGTCGAGGAAGTCATCGAGACCCCCGTGAGCCTCGACGTGTACGTGAAGGACCGCGGGCCGATGGTCCGCTTCACCGGCGACAGCTTCGTTCTGCCTTCGACTGCGCGGCGCGGCATTCCGATCGTCTCGGTCAATACGGAAAGCGCCAAGCTCAAGCTCTACCGAATCGGCGACCGCAACATCTCTTCGCTGCTCACGAGCTCCCAGTTCCTGACCCAGCTCGACGGCTACAGCGAGGAGCGCATCAAGGACGAGAGCGGCGAGCTGGTCTGGCAGGGCAGCATCGACATCGCCACCGAGCTTAACAAGGAAGTGGTGACGAGCTTTCCGGTCGACGAGGCTCTGCCGCAGCGCAAGCCCGGCGTCTACGTGCTGACGGCGAGCTCCGGAACCGGGCTTACACAGGATTGGGACGCCCGCGCCACGCAATGGTTCGTCGTGTCCGACATCGGCATATCGACCTTTGCAGGCACGGATGGGCTTACCGTCTTCGCGCGTTCGCTTGCGAGCGCCAAGCCTCTTGCAGAGGTCGAATTGCAGCTGGTCGCCAAGAACAATGAGGTGCTCGGGACGGCGACGACCGATGCGGAAGGGCGCGCAACCTTTTCCGCCGGACTGATCCGCGGCACGGCCAGCATGACGCCGGCGGCGATCACCGCCCGGAAGGGTAGCGACGACTACGTGTTCCTGGACATGACGCGCGCCGGCTTCGACCTTTCCGACCGAGGCGTCACCGGACGCGCCGCACCGGGTGCGATCGACGTCTTCGCCTGGACGGAACGCGGCATTTATCGCGCGGGCGAAACCGTTCATGCCGCAGCGCTCACCCGCGACGTCAACGGTGCCGCGATCGAGAAGCTGCCACTGACCTTCGTTTTCCTGCGCCCGGACGGCGTCGAGGACCGCCGCCTCGTCAGCGACGGCGGCAAGCTCGGCGGGCACACGCTCGATCTGCCGGTCCCAGAAAATGCGATGCGCGGCACCTGGACGATGCAGATATTCACCGATCCGAAGGGCTCTGCGATCGCCGAGAAGCAGTTCCTCGTCGACGATTTCGTGCCAGACCGCACCGAGTTCGACCTGACGAGCGAGGCAGAGGCGATCGAGGTCGGCACCCCCGTCGAAATCGCCGTCGACGGACGCTATCTCTACGGCGCACCCGCCGCGGGCCTGACGCTGGAAGGCGAAATTGCCGTCAGGCCGACGCGCCGGAGCGAAGCGTTCAACGGCTATTTCTTCGGCCTCGCCGACGAAGAGGCAAGCGAGGACACGCGCCTGCCGCTGGAAGGTCTGGAGCCGCTCGATGAAAACGGCAAGGCGGTTTTCGACGTCGATCTGACCGAGGTCCCCGGAACGACGCAGCTGCTCAACGCCAGTGTGACGGTTCGCATGCGCGAGGCCGGCGGCCGCGCGGTCGAGCGCACATTGACCCTGCCGGTGAAACCCGAGGGACCGATGATCGGCATCAAGCCGGAGTTCTCCGGAGACCTCGCCGAAAATTCTGTCGGGAAGTTCCACGTCATCGCCGTCGGCGCGGACGGCACCAGGACCGCGATGCCGGGTCTCCCCTGGAAGCTGATCAGCGTCGAACGAAACTACCAGTGGTATCGCGACGGCACCGCCTGGAAATACGAGCCGGTCGTCTCCACGAAACAGGTGGCGAGCGGCTCGGCCGACGTGACGGAGGACGGCGCCGAAATTTCCGTCCCGGTCGGCTGGGGCCGTTATCGGCTGGAGATCGAGGCGGCGGCCCTCGACGGGCCGGCTTCGAGCGTTGAGTTCGATGCGGGCTGGTATGTCGAGGCCACCTCGACGGAGACCCCGGACGGGCTGGAGATCGCACTCGACAAGGAAAACTATGCGGTCGGCGAGACGGCGAAGCTCAAGGTCTCGCCGCGCTTTGCCGGCGAACTGCTGGTGACTGTCGGCACGGAAACCCTGGTGACGACGAAGACCGCGGCCATTGCCGAAACCGGCGGCGAGGTGGAACTGCCGGTGACGGCCGAATGGGGTACGGGCACCTATGTCACCGCGACGCTTTACCGCCCGGGCGAAGCTCAGGAGAGCCGCATGCCCATGCGGGCGATCGGCATCAAGTGGCTGGCCGTCGATCCCGCGGATCGAAAGCTCGCCGTCAGCCTGGACGCGCCCGAGAAGACCGAACCGCGCCGGCCGCTCGATATCGGCCTTCAGGTCCGGGGGGCCGGCGCCAACGAAGACGCCTATGTCACGGTTGCCGCAGTCGATGTCGGCATCCTGAATCTGACGCGCTACGAGGCTCCGGACCCAGACGGATGGTATTTCGGCCAGAGGCGGCTCGGGCTCGAGATGCGCGATCTCTACGGACGATTGATCGACGGCTCGCTCGGCGCGACCGGCCGGCTGCGCACGGGCGGCGACGGCGGACAAATGCCGCTCCAGGGCAGCCCCCCGACCGAAAAGCTCGTCGCCTTCTTCTCGGGCGCCATCAAGCTCGACGCCGAAGGCATGGCGAATGTTCGATTCGACATTCCGCAATTCAACGGAGCGGCACGGATCATGGCGGTCGCCTGGACGAAGTCCGGCGTCGGCCATGCCGTGAAGGACGTGGTCATCCGCGATCCGGTCGTCGTGACCGCAAGCCTGCCGAAGTTCCTGGCGCCGGGAGACCGGGCCGAATTGCGGCTCGATATCGCCAACACCGACGGGCCGGCGGGCGATTATCAACTGCAGGTCACGACCAACGGCCCGGTCACCGTCGAACAGACAGCGGCCGAAATGGTGAACCTCGGCGCCGGCGGCAAATCCGCTCTTACCCTGCCGCTCGCCGGACAGTATCCGGGAGACGGTCTCGTCACCGTCAGGCTATCGAACGCCTCGGGCCTGTCGCTGGAGCAGACGCTGAACATTCCTGTCCGCCCGGCAGCCCTGCCGGTCACTCAGCGTCATGTCGTCAATGTCGCCGCCGGCAGCAGCCTCACGGTGGACGAGCAATTGCTCGCCGACAGCCTGCTGCAGGGCGCTTCGGTCAGCCTCAACGTGACGCGTTCGGCCGCCTTCGACGTGCCGGCGCTTCTGATGACGCTCGACCGCTATCCCTATGGCTGCGCTGAGCAGACGACGAGCCGCGCCTTGCCGTTGCTCTATCTCAGCGAGCTTGCCAAGCAAGCCGGGCTTGCCGACGACGAGGGCGTCAAGAAGCGCGTGCAGGAGGCGATCTATCGGGTCCTTGCCTATCAATCCTCCACCGGCAGTTTCGGCCTTTGGAGCCCCGGCTCCGGCGATCTCTGGCTCGATGCGTACGTCACCGATTTCCTTACCCGCGCGCGGGAGCAGAAATTCGACGTGCCGGAACAATCGATGGTGCAGGCGCTCGAAAACCTGCAGAACGCGCTGAGCTACGAGACCAACGTCAAGGACCGCGGCAACGAGATCGCCTATGCGCTCTATGTCCTGGCGCGCAACCGCAAGGCCGCGATCAGCGATCTGCGTTATTATGCGGACACGATGCTCGGCGATTTCCCGACCCCGCTCGCCAAGGCCCATATCGCCGCGGCGCTCGCGCTCTATGGCGACGCCCGGCGCTCGCAGGATATCTTCGCGGCCGCGGCCAACATGTCGACTGGGCTCGTCAATGTCAGCCTCGCCCGCTCCGACTACGGCTCTTCGCTTCGCGACGGCGCGGCCGTGCTGGCGCTGGCAGCCGAGAGCCGGCCCGTGCCGCCGATCATTCCCGAGCTTTCCAGGGTCGTCGCACGGGAATGGCAGCAGGCGAGATACACGAGCACCCAGGAGCAGACCTGGATGCTCCTGGCCGCACGCGCAATCCAGGGGGGCGACGAAGACATGAGGATCGAGGTCAACGGCGCAGCGCGCACGGGCAGTTACGCCGCCCGCATGACCGGCGATGCGCTGATCGAGCACCCGGTCGTTATCCGCAACGAGGGCACCGACATGGTCTCCGCCGTCGTGACGACGGTGGCGGCGCCAGCCCAGCCGCTCTCGGCCGGCGGCGAAGGCTTCTCCATCGAGCGGAGCTATTACACGCTCGAGGGAACGGCCGCTAATGTCAGCGAGGCCCGGCAGAACGAGCGCTATGTCGCGGTGCTGAAGGTGACCGAGAGCAACGACTGGCCGTCCCGGGTGCTTATCACCGACCTCCTGCCCGCCGGATTCGAGATCGACAATCCAAGCCTCGTCGACAGCGCCCAGCTTTCGAATTTCGAATGGATCGGCCAAGTTGAGGCTGCCCATACCGAATTCCGCAGCGACCGCTTCGTGGCCGCCTTCGACCGTTCGGCTGGCGACAACCGCGAAATCACCCTCGCCTATGTCGTACGCGCGGTGACGCCCGGCACATACGACCATCCGGCCGCGAGCGTGGAGGACATGTACCGGCCGCAATTCTCGGCGCGCACGGCGACGGGACGCATGGAGGTGCAGGCAGCCCAGTAGGACGCAGGATGATGTTCTCTCGGCGAAAGTCGAACCGCAAAGGCATTGTGGCAGCAGCCCCACGCGACCCATCCAGACGCGGCCGGGCGATCGTCGCCGTATCCCTCGTCCTGATCCTGTCCGCTCTCGCAGTCTTCACCCTCGAATGGGCCGACAGGGCCTTTCCGCCGCCGCTCTCCGAGGCCGAAGCGGTCTCGGCCGAAGTTCTCGACAGAAACGGCCACCTCCTGCGCGCCTTCGCGACCAAGGATGGCCTGTGGCGGCTGAAGACGACCGCGCAGGACGTCGACCCGCGCTTCATCGCAATGCTGATCGCCTATGAGGACCAGCGCTTTCGCGAACATCACGGGGTCGATCCGTTGGCGCTCGCTCGTGCCGCGCTGCAGTTCATCACCAGCGGCCATGTCGTTTCCGGCGCTTCCACGCTCTCCATGCAGGTGGCGCGCCTTATCGAGCCGCGGGAGAGACGCACGCTGGCGGCGAAGCTTCGGCAGGTGGCGCGCGCCATCCAGATCGAACGGCGCCTCGGCAAGGACGAGATTCTCGATCTTTATCTGACCCATGCGCCCTATGGCGGCAATCTCGAGGGCGTGCGCGCGGCAAGCCTCGCTTGGTTCGGCAAGGAGCCGCGCCGCCTCTCGGCTGGAGAGGCAGCACTGCTCGTCGCATTGCCGCAACTGCCGGAAAAGCGCCGGCCCGACCGCAATCTTCCCGCCGCCGAAGCGGCCCGCAAACGCGTGCTCGCCCGCGCCGCTGTCGCCAGGGTGATCGGCGAAGGCGAAGCGGAGCGGGCGGCGATGACCGCCATACCGACGCGCCGGCTGCAGCTTCCCGCCCATGCTGCCCATCTCGCCGAGGCGGCGCGACGGAAGCATCCGGCGGAGCGCAGGCATCCGACAACGCTTAGCCGCAATATCCAACGGGGCCTCGAAGGCGTCGCCCGCGAAGGTGCTGCAAGGCTCGGTCCCAAAGTGTCGGTCGCCATGGTCATGGCCGATAGCAGGACCGGCGAGATCGTCGGCGAAGTTGGCTCGGCCGACTATTTCGACGCAAGCCGCTCGGGCTGGATCGACATGACGCGGATCACCCGCTCCCCCGGATCGACGCTGAAACCCTTCATCTACGGTCTTGCCTTCGAGGAGGGTCTCGTCAGCCAGGAGACGATCATCGAAGACCGGCCGGCGGACTTCTTCGGCTATCGGCCGCGCAATTTCGACATGAATTATCAGGGCGACGTCAGCGTGCGCGAGGCGCTGCAAACGTCCCTGAACGTGCCGGCGATCCGCCTGCTCGATGCCATCGGTCCGTCGCGCCTGATGGTTCGCTTCCGGCGCGCCGACGTCAGGCCGAAATTGCCGCCGCACGAGGCGCCGGGGCTTGCGATCGGCCTCGGCGGCGTCGGCATCACGCTTCGCGAGCTCGTACAGCTCTATGCGGGCCTGGCGAACCAAGGCTGGCCGGTGCGCCTCGGCAACGGCATCGAAGGCGTCCCCGGTCCCATCGACGGCGAACCGCTCCTGTCGACGGTCGCCGCCTGGCATGTCGCCGACATACTCTCCGACGTGCTGCCACCGGCGGGAAGCCGCCGGCACGGCATCGCTTATAAGACCGGCACCAGCTACGGCTATCGCGATGCCTGGTCCGTAGGCTTCGACGGCCGCTATGTGCTCGGTGTCTGGGTCGGCAGGGCCGACAATGGCGCCGTGCCCGGCCTGACCGGTTATGGTGCGGCGGCGCCGATTCTGTTCGAAGGATTTGCCAAGGCGGGGATCGCGATAACACCCCTGCCCGGCCCGCCCGCGGGCGCCGTCCGGCTTGTCCAGGCCGATCTGCCGATCAGCCAGCGGCGCTTCTCGGTCACGGCGAACGGGCTGCTTTCGGCCTCGGCCCGTGAAGCGGCACCGCAGATCGTGTTCCCGCCGGAAGGCGCCCGCGTCGAGCTTGGAGCGCATGGGGACGGCGAGATCACGCCCTTGACGCTGAAGCTCCAGGGCGGCCGGGCGCCCTTCCACTGGCTTGCCAATGGCCGCCCGCTACCCGACGTGACCCGACGGCGCGTCAGCCAGTGGCTGCCGGATGGCGGCGGCTACTCGACACTCACGGTCATCGATGCGCTGGGGCGTGCCGCCAGCGTACGCGTCTTCGTCCAGTGAAACGAACGGACGCTCCACGCGACCGCCGGCCTCCCTCCTTTACGCCGTTTGCGCAGCCTTGACGCTATCGCCCTGCGGCTCGCGGGCCGGCGGTGCCATGACGAGCGGCATGCCCGCTTCAAGGCAAGCGGCGATGAAGGCTTCCCGCGCCACTGCCGCCGGCGTCATCCGGTTCAACGCCCGCCGACAGGTCCGCACCGCCCGTTCGCAGCGCTCGCCCTTCCTGAGCGGCCACTCGTTTTCCAGGAAGTCGAGGGCCTCGTAAACGGAGGCAAAAGTGTGCGTCAGACCGTTGGAAAGGCGCACGGTGAGAGGGATCGTCCAGGGAATCTGTTGCTGCTAGAGCCCGCTTCAGCGCATCCCCGCGATTAAGCGACCTATCGGTCAGGCGTAATCAACGTTACAGTCGGAAAATGCCTCCGATACCGCCCCGTATCCCTCGTCAACAGATCCAACCGGTCGACGGCGGCATGCGCGCCGATGAAGAAATCCGGCAGGACGCCAGTGCGCTGTCCACCTGCCTTGCGATATTTCAGGAACACCTTGCCAGCCAGAAAAAGCGCCGGCCGCGGCATGGCGGCGATATCGATCCCGGCCTCCGACAGAAACGCATCCAGTCGCTCGATCTGCTCGTAGCGCACCGCAAGTTCGGCATAGACGACATCATTGATCAGAAGCGGCCCGCGCAACGCCGCGGCTTCGAGTTGCCCGATCGACCAATCCGCCCAGGTCGGATCGTCGGTCACCACATCGAGCAGGACGTTCGTATCGACGAACGTCACTCGTCACCGCGCGTCAGCGCCATGATGGCATCGGTGCTCAAACCCTTCCCGGAATGGCCGCGCAGCTTGCTGAAGCGGCTCGCAGGCCGCTTCTCACCCGCCCGCGTCAAAACCACGGTGCCGTCTGCGGCACGCAGAAAATCCACCCGTGTGCCCGGCACGATGCCAAGGAAGTCCCGCACCGGCTTAGGGATAGTCACCTGACCTTTTGTCGTCACTGTCGCGCTCATAATCTACCTCGGTAAGGAATACTTTAATAAAGGTATTACTTTACCCGGTCGATTTCAAGAACGGAGCGTGCAAGCATACGCTCGACGAGTGATAGGCCTCGTCGAGCACGGCTTCCACATCGGGAAACGCCTCCTCCCAACTGCGCGCCGGCCAGCGATCACACGCAATTGCTCGCGCGTGCAGCCGCAGCATTTACCGGCGTCGCGCGTATCTGGTAGCAGATCATCGTCCGGCCCCCGCCCGGAGGCCATTTCGTCGTCTCAACAGACGTTTTCGCGTCGCCGAAATGAAGACGCCGCGGCGCGTATGCCGGGGTCTGTGCATGATTACCTGATCCGCCTCCTTTACGCCGTTTGCGCAGCCTTGACGCTATCGCCTTGCGGCTCGCGGGCCGGCGGTGCCATGACGAGCGGCATGCCCGCTTCAAGGCAAGCGGCGATGAAGGCTTCCCGCGCCACTGCCGCCGGCGTCATCCGGTTCAACGCCCGCCGACAGGTCCGCACCGCCCGTTCGTAGCGCTCGCCCTTCCTGAGCGGCCACTCGTTTTCCAGGAAGTCGAGGGCCTCGTAAACGGAGGCAAAAGTGTGCGTCAGACCGTTGGAAAGGCGCACGGTGAGAGGGATCGTCCAGGGGATCTCATTGAGAAGCATTTTTCCTCCTTTCCTATGCCGTCAATTTACTGCACGCCCGCTGCACTCTCACGGGTCGAACGAACCAGGCAGCGCTGCGAGGTGCCATATTGATCTCTGCGCGTCTCGAAAACGTATCGCGCTCACCAGATATTGGAGCAGAAAAGGTAAATTCAAGAACCTCGATCAGCGGCTTGGGCCCTCGTTCAAACGGGCGGATTTCGCGGTCGCCGCTGGCCGGAGCAACGGGCGAAAATCGATGCCCGGAGGCCCTTGAAACCCGGCTTCGAATGACTAAATCGGGTGCGAGAGCCGCCTGTAAGGGGCTCGCAGTCGAGGAGCTCCGTTCTCTTCGGCGCTCCTCATCGTCCATGTTGCTCAAGGAGGATATGGCTATGAGAACAAGCTTCGATTTCTCGCCGCTGTCGCGCTCCAGCGTTGGCTTCGAACATCTGTTCGACCTCTTGGATTCCGCAAGTCGCCTGGCGCCTAATGACAACTGGCCGCCCTACGACATCATGCGGGTCGGTGAGAACCAGTACCGGATCGCAATGTCGGTAGCGGGGTTCACCCCGGACGAGATCACCATCACGCACGAGCAGCAGATGTTGACCGTTACCGGTGCGAAAACCGGGGAAGACGACACCGAGTATCTCTACCGCGGTATTGCCGCGCGCAATTTCGAGCGTCGCTTCCAGCTCGCCGACTTTGTCAGCGTCACCGGCGCCAACCTCGCCAACGGCCTGCTCAAGATCGACCTCGTCCGTGAGCTTCCCGAGCAGATGAAGCCGCGTCGGATAGAGATACATCAGGCAGAGGCATTGCCGGCCGGCGAGGCCTCGAAACAGATCGAAGGCGAGAAACACGCAGCGTAGCTGCGCATGCCAATCGCACCGAAGCGCCGGCGGACGCTGACGCTTCGGTTCCGGAATGGGGAGCGGGAGAGGCCGCAAGACCCCACACCCCGCTCTCAATGCAAAGAAAGGAACGGACCGATGAATGTACGTGATCTCATCCCATGGGGCCGCGCGCAGGGCCAGGTGCCGGCTTCCTATCGTGACAACGACCGAAATCCCTTCCTGGCGCTCCACAGGGAAATGAACCGCCTGTTCGACGACGCCTTCCGCAGCTTCGAAACCCGCCTGCCCTTCAGCGGCTTTACGGGTTTTGCAGGCGGCTGGCCGAGCGTGGAGGTCTCCGATCGGGATAAGGAAATCAAGGTGACCGCGGAACTGCCGGGTCTCGAGGAAAAGGATGTCGAACTGTCCTTGTCCGAAGGCGTGCTGTCGCTGCGAGGCGAAAAACGGGCAGAGACCGAGGACGAGGAAAACCAGTTCTCTGAGCGATATTACGGTCGCTTCGAACGGCGCATTCCGCTGGGATACGAGGTGGATGAAAGCAGGGTGAATGCGACCTTCCGCAATGGCGTCCTGACGGTGACCCTGCCGAAGACCGAGCAGGCCCAGTCGAAAGCCAAGCGCATTGCGATCAACGGGCGGTAGTTGCCTCTTGCAGTCCCCGCCGTCGGCGAAGGCCCCTCATCCGCCCGCCGGCACCTTCTCCCCGCAGGCGGGGCGAGGGGTTCGCGGCACCTTCCCCGTCCCTCGCGAAGCTCACGGAGACCGGCGCTTGTCCCTTCTCCCTATCTAAATGGGGCAAGCTGCCGGAGGCGAATGAGGGCGTGCTGCACGCTTCCTTTGATCGTACTTTCAGCTATGCCGTCGCCAGTGCCCTCACGGCCTCGGTCTTCGTCTCCCGCCGTCCGCTCTTCATCTGCCTGCCCGCCACATATACCTCGGCCACCGAGCGGTCGTCGCCCATGGTCTGCAGAATGAAGAGCTCTTCGGCAAGCGTCGAGGCAACCTGCATCCTGAGCTCCATGGCCGGCTTGGCACGGCTGTCAAGGACGACGATGTCCGCATCCGCGCCGGCATGAAGCGAGCCGATCCGGTGTTCGAGATCGAGCGCGCGCGCATTGCCGAGCGTTAACATGTAGAAGGAATTGAGCGGCGAGAGCCGCTGGCCCTGCAGGTGCAGGACCTTATAGGCTTCGTCCATCGTTTCCAGCATCGAGAAACTCGTCCCGCCGCCGACATCGGTCGCAACCGCATGGCGTGCGCCGAGCCTGTCGAAACGGTCGCGATCGAAGAGCCCGCTGCCGAGGAACAGGTTCGAGGTCGGACAGAAGACGCCGACCGCTCCGGTCTCTGCGAGGACCGATATCTCGCGGTCGCTCAGATGGATGCAATGGCCGAGCAGAGTCTTGCGGCCGAGCAGCTCGTAGCGCGCATAAATGTCGGTATAGTCCTTCGCTTCCGGAAAGAGCGAGGTGGCGAAAGCGATCTCGTCCCGGTTTTCGGACAGGTGGGTCTGAACGTAGCAATCCGGATGCTCGGCAGCGAGCACGCGGCTCACCTCCATCTGCTCCGGCGTCGAAGTGATCGCGAATCGCGGGCTGATCGCATAATGCGCGCGGCCGCGGCCGTGCCACCTGGCGATGAGCGCCTTCGTCTCGTCATAACCTTTTTCCGGCGTGTCTTGCAGCGCGTCCGGCGCGTTGCGGTCCATCATCACCTTGCCGCCGATCATCAGCATGTTTCGCTCTTCGGCCGCGGTGAAGAAGGCGTCGACGCTTTCCGGATGCACCGAACAATAGGCGACTGCGGTGGTCGTGCCGTTGGAGAGGAGTTCGTCCATGAAGCGGCCCGCGATGAAGGCGGCGTGCTTGGGCGACTTGAACTTCTGCTCCTCGACGAAGATATAGGTGTTCAGCCATTCGAGGAGCTGCGCACCGTAGGAGGCGATAGCCTGTGTCTGCGGGAAATGCAGGTGCGTATCGATGAAACCGGGCAGTACGAGGTGCGGCTGATGATCGGCGACCTCTGCGCCGGGGCCCGCCTGCCTCGCTATGTCGCCGTAAGGGCCGACGCCCTCGATCTTGCCATTCCTCACGAAAACGGCGCCGTCCTCGAAGTAGCGGTAGGAGCCGGCATCGTCGACGCTCTCGGGTTCCTTGACGAAAGTCAGCACGCGGCCGCGGATCAAGAGATCGTTCATTGGACCTTTCCTTCCTTTACGGTCGTCTCGTACCAGGAGGCGATAAGCTGGCGTTCCTCCTCGGTGATGCCGGTGACGTTGGCAGGCGGCATGGCATGCGATCGCCCCGCCTGCAGGTAGATTTCGCGGGCATGCGCGACGATGTCGCGGTCGGCTTCGAGAACGACGCCCTTAGGCGGCACGATTATGCCTTCCCATCCGGGCTCGCGCGCATGGCACATGGAACAGCGGCCAAGCACGGTATCGCGCACTTTGGAAAAGTCCGGCGACGCGACGACGGCCTCGACGGCCGTCGAAGCCCTGGCCTCTCCGCCTTCGGAGAGGACCTTGGGCACGGTGGAGAGCCACATGATGGCGATGAACAGAAGCACCGTCGCGAGCCATGTCCAGGTCGGGCTGCCCTTGTTGGCGTGGCGGGTGTTGAACCAGTGACGGATCGTGACCCCCATGAGGAAGACCAGCGAGGCGATGATCCAGTTATACTGCGTGCCGAAGGCGAGCGGATAATGGTTCGAAAGCATCAGGAACAGCACGGGCAGCGTCAGATAGTTGTTGTGCGTCGAACGCTGCTTCGCCTGCTTTCCGAGCGCAGGATCGGGCGTACGGCCTGCGATCAGGTCGGCAACGACTTTCTTCTGGTTCGGGATGATGATGAAGAACACGTTGGCCGACATGATGGTCGCCGTGAAGGCGCCGAGATGCAGATAGGCCGCCCGGCCCGTGAAGAGCTGCGTGTAACCCCAAGCGACGGCGACGAGGATGAAATAGAGCAGCACCATCAGCCGCGTATTGTCGTTGCCGAACGGCGAACGGCAGATCGTGTCATAGGCAAGCCAGCCGAAGCCGAGCGAAGCCAGCGAGATGGCGATGGCCATCGGCTTCGAGACATCGAGCACGTTCGGATCGATGAGGTAGAGGTCCGCGCCGGCATAGTAGACGAGCGCAAGCATGCCGAAACCGGAGAGCCAGGTGACGTAGGACTCCCACTTGAACCAGATCAGGTGCTCCGGCATGTTTTCCGGCGCAACCAGATACTTCTGGATGTGATAGAAGCCGCCGCCATGCACCTGCCACTCTTCGCCGTAGGCGCCGACCGGCATGCCCGGACGCTGCTTCAGCCCCAGGTCGAGCGCGACGAAGTAGAAGGATGAGCCGATCCAGGCTATGCCGGTGATGACATGCAGCCATCTCACCGCAAATGTCAGCCAATCCCAGGCGATGGCATACTCGTACATTGAGTTCTCCCCATTTCTCTCGCGCTCATTATGTGTCATTGCTTGGGGAGGCGGGAACGGCGCCATCGCACCAACTCTTTCAAAAAAAACTATAAAATCGAAGAGGGGCCGGAGCGCTACGTTCGCGCCGGAAGAGCAGAGGCGGAAGCATGTCCTATCTCGATAATGTGCGTGTGTTCGTGCGCGTCGTGGAACTTGGAACGCTGTCGGCAGCGGGCCGCGATCAGCGCGTCACGCCGGCGGTTGCCAGCAACAGAATCAAGGAATTGGAGCGGCATATGGGCGTGCGCCTGTTCAACCGCACCACCAGAAAACTGACGCCGACCGAGCACGGACGAGTCTTCTACGAAGGCGCGGTAAAGATCCTCGAAGCGGTGAACGAGGCGGAGAGCGCCATTGCCGATCTATCAAGAAATCCGAAGGGAGCGCTGAAGATCACCGCCCCGCTCGGCATCGGCCGGCGACTGATCGCGCCCGGCATACCGGAGTTTCACGACCGCTACCCGGATATCGAGGTGCGGTTGCGCCTCTCCGATCATAATGTCGACATCCTTGCCGAGGGCGTCGACATCGCCTTCAAGCTCGGCATACTCGAGGATTCGAACCTGCGCATGCGCGGCATCATGAACTGCGACCGCGTGCTCTGCGGGTCGCCGCGCTATTTCGAAAGGCGCGGCATCCCTTCGTCGCCGGACGACCTCCTAAGCCACAGCCACGACTGTCTTCTGCTGCGCTATCCCGGGTCGAAGGAGTATTACTGGACCTTGCAGACACCGGATGGCGTTCGCAAGTTCGAGGTCGGCGGTCCCTATGATTCGGATGATGGCGACGTGCTCACCCAGTGGGCGCTTGACGGACGCGGCATCGTTAACAAGCCGCTCTTCGAGGTGAAACAGCATATCGACGAGGGCTTGCTCGTCCCGGTGCTCGAGGAGACGCCGCCGCTCGGCGCCCAGCTTGCGGCGATCTACCCGCACAAGCGCTTCCAGGATCCGAAGGTCCGGCTGATGATCGACTTCATGGCCGAGCGCTGTCAGCGGCTGATCGGCAAGATGCTTGCCGAGCCTCATGAGGTGCAGGAGCGTTCAAGCGCTTGAGCGCAGCGCCCTCAGGGCACAAGCACGACCTTACCGATCGTTCGGCGGCTCTCGATCGCCCGGTGTGCGTCCGCTGCCCGATCCAGCGAAAAGCGGCTGTCGATCGCGACCGTCAATGCGCCCTCTTGCGCCCGGTTGAAAAGCTCGGTGAGATCCGCCTTCAATCCGGCGAGGTTCAAGAGCGGCAGTAAGGCGAAGCCGCGCAGGGATTGGTTCAGTGCGAACATCGATTCTGCTTGCCGCGCGCTCAACGCAAACCTGCCGAGGGCACCGAAAACCAGCTCTCCCGCCGGTGCCAGCAGATCGATCGCAGCGTCGGTAAATTCGCCGCCGACGAAATCGTAGAGAATGTCGACCCCGCCACCGTTCAAAGCCCTCCTGAGCGTTGCCGTCCAATCAGGGGCCGCATAGTTGATGCCGACGTGAGCACCGATCGAACGGGCGAAGTCGAGCTTTTCCTCCGAACTCGCAACGGCAACGATCGTCCGCGCACCGCCTTTCCTTGCCAATTGCACGAGCAGTGAACCCACACCGCCTGCCGCAGCGCTGATCAGCAGCGTTTTGTTCTGCAGCGCGCTTTGCCGGACGAGATAAAGAGCCGTGAGGCCCTGCACCATCATGGCAACAGCCGCTTCGAAGGAAAGTCCGTCCGGGATCGGCACCAGCATCGCGGCCTCGACCGCCACATATTCGGCATATCCGCCGGTACCCCGCCCATGAGCGAACATCGGGGCCGCGACACGACTGCCGACGAGATCTTGAGGAAGATCCTCTCCGACCGCTGCGACGACGCCGGCGACCTCCACACCCGGGATCATCGGCAGTTCGGGCGTGACCGCGTAGCGGTCCTGCCGCATCAGAACCTCGAAATAGTTGACGCCGACGGCACCCACGCGGACGAGCGCCTCGCCTCTGCCCGGGCTCGGTGTAGGGACATCGACGCTTCGGAGCACGTCTGGCGCCCCGAAGCGACGAAATTCAATGGCCTTCATAAGAACTTACCTCGAAACTGTTGGTTTGCGCGGTTATTTAGGGGTAGTCTTCGGACCGCATCTACACACTCTTTCGTTCCATACTGACCGATGGGTAACCATGGCCGAGATCATAAAGAAATTGCCGGTGCTGCCCTCCGAGCGCGCACTCAAGGTGATCTCCGGACGCTGGAAAGCCATCATCCTCTACCATCTGTTCGATAGGCCGAAGCGGCTTTCCGAGTTGCGAAGGCTGATACCCGCCGTCAGCCAGAAAGTGCTGATCCAGCAGCTCCGCGAAATGGAGGAGCATGGCCTCGTACACAGGGAGATTTTCCGCGAGATACCGCCGCGCGTCGAATATTCTGCGACGACGCTCGGCCTCAGCCTCGAGCCGGTCCTGCTGGCACTCTGCGAGTGGGGTCAGCGCCACGCCGCCGAGCTGAACGAGGCCGATCGCGTAACAGACTGCGTAATCCGCCCGCGAAAGGGCGACAACCGGCCTATGCCTTGATCGATCTCTGGCTCTTCGGGGTGAGCGCGCGAGGCTGCAGATGGCGGTTCAGCGCCGCGGTCATTATCTCGGCCGCGGCAAGGGCTGCGATCACCGGCGGCCGCTTGTCCTTCACCACCGTACCGCCGATCGGGCAAACCAGCCTCTCGAAAAGCTCAGGACGATTGACCTCTCGCGACAGCCAGTTCTTGAAAGTCGCGCGCTTCGTCTTCGAACCGATCATGCCGACGTAACTGGCGTCTTCGCGCCCGAGCGCCTCGGTCGCGATCAGGAAGTCGAGTGCGTGATCGTGGGTGAGGACGACGAAGGCGCTGCCCGGCGGCGCGTCGCGCACGACGGCTTCGGGCATTGCGGTCAGGCAGGTCTCGATACCCGATACGTCGGCGGCCGAGAGCTCATGTTCGCGGGTGTCGACGAGAACGGTCCTGAGCGGCACGTGCGACAGCGCCATGGCGAGCGCGTTGCCGACGTGGCCGGCGCCGAAGATATAGACATGGGGCCGATGCGCGATCTCATCGTCGCTGCGCTCGATGAGTGTCGCACGCGTGTCCGCATCGACCTTCTTGAAGGAAAGCGCGACGTGGCCACCGCAGCATTGGCCGATCTCCGGGCCGAGGGGGATCGCCATTCGAAGATCGGCTTTCGCCCCCTGAACGAGTTTCCGCGCGTGGTCGATCGCCATGAATTCCAGCTGTCCGCCGCCGATCGTGGCGAAGGTGCGGTCTTTTGAAACGAGCATCCAGGCATCGGTATCGCGCGGCGTCGAGCCTGCCGCGCTCGCCACCTCGACAAGCACGCAGGCCCTTTCACGGCTCAGGAAATCCCGGATGTCTTCTCGGCGCGCCATCTCAGTCATCCATTATCTTCGCCGCGCGATCGTCCCTACCCGTCCCGGCGGGCGCGCAGGCGCTCGACCGCCATCAGCACGCGCTCCGGCGTTGCCGGGGCATCGATGCGCGGCGGAATACGATAATCCGCGACGCTTGCCGCTGCCATGGATATGGCCTCCAGAACCGAAATCCCCAGCATGAAAGGAGGTTCCCCGACCGCCTTCGAGCGCCGGATCGTCTCCTCCCGGTTGACGGACCATTCGGCCAGGCGCACGTTGAACACGCGCGGGCGATCGGAGGCGAGTGGGATCTTGTAGGTGGAGGGCGCATGCGTCCGCAACCGGCCCTTGGCATCCCACCAGAGTTCCTCCGTCGTAAGCCAGCCCATGCCCTGCACGAAGGCGCCTTCGACCTGGCCGAGGTCGAGCGCCGGGTTCAGCGACTTGCCGACATCGTGGATGATATCGGTCCGCTCGACCTGGTACTCACCGGTCAGCGTGTCGACGCTGACCTCGGAGCAGGAGGCTCCGTAGGCGAAGTAATAGAATGGACGCCCCCGCCCTTCGGCGCGACTCCAGTGGATCTTCGGGGTCTTGTAAAAACCGGCCGCCGAAAGCTGCACGCGCGCGGCATAAGCCGCCTTGATGAGATCGGTAAAGGCGATGCGTCCGGCGCCGATCCGGACCGTGTTGGGCTCGAAGGCGATATCAGCTTCGCTCACCCCGTAGTGCTCGGCCGCGAAACGCACGAGCCGCTCCTTGATCTGCTGACAGGCATTGGCGGCTGCCATGCCGTTGAGGTCCGAGCCGGACGAAGCGGCCGTCGCCGAGGTGTTCGGCACCTTGCCGGTCGAGGTCGCGGTCACCTTTATATGGTCGAGATCGACCTGGAACTCGTCCGCTACGACCTGCGCCACCTTGGTGTAGAGCCCCTGCCCCATCTCCGTGCCGCCGTGGTTCAGCTGGATTGAGCCATCCGTATAGACATGGACCAGGGCGCCGGCCTGATTGTATTCCGTCTTGGTGAAGGAGATGCCGAACTTCACCGGCGTCAGCGCGATGCCGCGCTTGATGACGGAGCTCTCGCGGTTGAATGCGACGGCCGCCTGCCGCCGGGCCGCATAGTCGGACGAAGCCTCGAGCTCCTCGATGATCCGGCCGATGATGTTGTCCTCCACCGTCTGGTGGTACGGCGTCAGGTTGCGCCCCTCGCCGCCGTAGAAATTGAGCTTGCGGATTTCGAGCGGGTCCTTGCCGAGCGCATAGGCGATGTCTTCGATTATCCGCTCGCCGCCGACCATGCCCTGCGGTCCACCGAAACCCCGGAACGCGGTGTTCGAGACCGTGTTGGTCTTCAGCGGCCGCGAGCGCAGCCGCACGTTCGGGTAGAAATAGCAATTGTCGGCGTGGAAGAGCGCGCGATCGGTCACCGGTCCGGAAAGGTCGGCCGAGAAGCCGCAGCGGGCGGCGAAGACCGCGTCCACCGCCTCGATGCGGCCCTCGTCATCGAAGCCGACCTTGTAATCGACGTGAAAGTCGTGGCGCTTGCCGGTCGCCGTCATGTCGTCGTCGCGGTCCGGGCGCACCTTGATCGCGCGGCGATATTTCCTCGCGGCCACTGCCGCAACCGCAGCGAAAAGATTTGCCTGCGTCTCCTTGCCGCCGAAGCCGCCGCCCATCCGCCGGACGTTCACGGTCACTGCATTCGACGGCACGCCCAGCACATGGGCGACCATGAGTTGCGTCTCGCTCGGATGCTGGGTCGAGGAAAAGACCGTCACTTCGTCATCCTCGCCGGGGATCGCAAAGGAGATCTGGCCTTCGAGATAGAAGTGATCCTGGCCACCGATGCGCATTTCGCCCGAAACGGTGTTTTTCGCCTTGGCAAAGCCGGCGTCGATGTCGCCGCGCTCGAGCTTCAGGGGATCGATCACCAGCGGATAGTTCGCAGCCGCCGCTTCGAGAACATCCGTCACGTGCGGCAGATCGCGGTAATCGATCTTTACCTTGGCGGCCGCGCGCCGGGCGGCCTCGCGCGAGGTCGCGATGACCGCGAAGATCGGCTGGCCGTGGAACTCGACCTTGCCGGTCGCGAAGACCGGATCGTCGTGCTTGTGCGCCGGACTGATATCGTTCTCGCCGGGTATGTCCTCCGCCGTGAGCACTCCCACGACACCAGGACTGTTACGCACCGCCTCGAAATCCACCGACAGGATTTCGGCATGCGCGCGCTGCGAGAGCCCCAGATAGCCATGAAGGGTGCCCGCGGGCTCGGGAATGTCATCGATGTATTCTGCGGTTCCGGAAACGTGCTTGTGACCGGATTCGTGGCGTTCCTTGTCGTGGACGGCGCCGCGGACGCGATCGACGGGCTGCATCACATTCATGGGTCCACCCTCCCTACATAGCCACCGCGACCGTGCGGTCGATCCGGATATTGCGCGTTTCCTGCGTTTCCAGATGGAAGCGCCGCAGAAGATTCCTTGCAACGAGCATCCGATATTCGGAAGAGGCGCGCCAATCGGTGAGCGGCGTGTAATCCCGCTCGAAGGCCGCTACGCCAGCCTCGATGGCAGCGTCGTTCCATTGCGCGCCCTTGAGAGCGGCCTCCACTTTCGACGCGCGCTTCGGCGTGCCCGCCATGCCGCCAAAGGCGATAGCCACGTCGGCAACCTTGCCGTCACCGTCGAGCTTCACGCGGAACGCGCCACAGACTGCGGAGATATCTTCATCGAAGCGTTTCGTGATCTTGTAGACGGCGAAGCGGTCGGTCTCGTCCAGGAAGGGGATCCGGACAGTCTCTACGAATTCGCCGGGTTCGCGATCCTGCTTGCCGTATTCGATGAAGAAGGCTTCGAGGGGCAGCGTGCGGCGGCGTGCTCCCTTGCGCAGGATCACCGAAGCGCCAAGTGCGATCAGCGCCGGCGGCGTGTCGCCGATCGGCGAACCGTTGGCGATATTGCCTCCGACCGTGCCCATATTGCGCACCTGCTCGCCGCCGATGCGATCCCAGAGCTCGCGAAGTTGCGGGAAGTGCCGGACGATGACCGGATAGGCCTCCGTGTAGCTTACGCCGGCGGCAAGGCTGATCCCGTTCGCGTCGACGGAGATCCGCCGCAGTTCTTCAAGATGCGAGAGATGGACGACCGGCGCGATGTCGCGCATGAATTTGGTGACCCAGAGCCCGACATCGGTCGAACCGGCGACGATCGTCGCCTTGGGGTTTGCCTCAAGAACCACGGCGAAATCGTCCAGCGAGGCCGGAAGCACGACGCGCTCGTCTTCGCCTCCGATCTCGACGCGGCGCCCGTCCCGAAGCGCCTCCAGTTGCCGCGTGATCTCCTCACGTTCCACGATCAGCGGATCCTTGCCGAGCTCGCCGACCGATGCAATCGCTTCCGCCGCCCGAATGATCGCCGCATAACCGGTGCAGCGACAGAGATTGCCCTGCAGCGCCTTCTCGATTTCCTGAACGCTCGGCTTGGCATTCGTCATCCAGAGGCCGTAGAGCGACATCACGAAACCGGGCGTACAGAAACCGCATTGCGAGGCGTGCGTGTCGACCATCGCCTGCTGCACGGGGTGCAGCGGCCCGTTCGGCTGCGCAAGCGCTTCGACCGTCACCACATGGCAGCCATCGAGCGATGCGACGAAGCGGATGCAGGCGTTGACGGATTCGTATTTGAGCTTGCCGTCGAGAAGCCGGCCGACAAGCACGGTGCAGGCGCCACAGTCGCCTTCCGCGCAGCCTTCTTTCGTCCCGCGCAGACTCCGGTCGATGCGCAGAAAGTCCAGCAGCGTCTGCACCGGCGATACATCGGCAAGCTCGACGGGCCGGTCGTTCAAAAGGAAACGGATCGTGTTGCGGATTTCGGTCGTCATTGCCGTCAGCTCCCGCGATAGGTGGAATAGCCGTAGGGCGAAAGCAGGAGCGGCACGTGATAATGCGCGGCCCGGTCGGCGATCCCGAAGCGGATAGGGATCACGTCGAGAAACGGGTGCGTGCCGCGCTCATCCGCAGTGCCGAGATATTCTCCGGCGTGAAAGCGCAGTTCGTAGGTTCCGGTTGCCATCGTGGAGCCGTTGAGAAGCGGCGCGTCGCAGCGCCCGTCATCGTTGGTGCGGGTAGAGGAGAGGAGCTCACTCCGCTCACCTTCAATCCGGTAGAGATCGATGCGCAGATTGCTTGCCGGTTTCCCGCTCGCCGTGTCCAACACGTGGGTCGTCAGGCGCCCGGGCGTTCCGTCTTGAACTTGCATTCTGTCGCTCCTCCGAAAGTCAGCATCGAGGATAGAGTATCCGGGCGGCGGGCGCCCTTGTGTAGCGGGCTCAACCTTCGAGACTTTCAAATTTTTCGGGGGGAATGGGAGAGCGGAATTCTCGCTACGAATTGGGCGACGAGACAATCTCTGGAGGAGCTGCTGCTATGAGATATCCCCGCGATCTCCTGGGCCATGGTCCGAACCCGCGCATCGCCTGGCCCGACGGCGCCCGGATCGCCGTGCAATTCGTGATCAATTACGAGGAGGGCGGAGAGAACTGCGTGCTTCACGGCGACGCGGCGTCGGAGGCCTTTCTCTCGGAAATCGTCGGCGCTCAGGCCTGGCCTGACCAGCGCCACTGGAACATGGAATCGATCTACGAATACGGCGCGCGCGCCGGCTTCTGGCGGCTGCACCGGTTGTTCACCGAAAAGGAGATACCGGCAACCGTCTACGGCGTGGCCACGGCCCTCAAGCGATCGCCCGCCCAGGTGGCCGCCATGCAGGACGCCGGCTGGGAAATCGCCTCCCACGGCCTCAAATGGATCGAGCACAAGGATTTCGACGCGGAGCGCGAGCGCGCCGAGATCGCCGAGGCGATCCGCCTTCACACGATCGTAACCGGCGAACGGCCGACCGGCTGGTATACCGGCCGCTGCTCCGTGAACACGCTCGACCTCGTGACCGAGGCCGGCGGCTTCGACTACGTCTCCGACGCATATGCGGACGATCTGCCCTACTGGCACGAACATGCCGGCCGGCATCAGCTCGTCATCCCCTACACCCTCGACGCCAACGACATGCGTTTCGCAACGCCACAGGGCTTCAACAGCGGCGACCAGTTCTTCAGCTATCTGAAGGACAGTTTCGACGTTCTCTACGCCGAGGGCACTGCCGGCTCACCGAAGATGTTGAGCATCGGCCTCCACTGCCGTCTGGTCGGCCGGCCCGGCCGCGCCGCTGCAGTGGCGCGCTTCCTCGACTATGTGAAGAGCCACGAGAAGGTCTGGCTCGCCCGCCGGATCGACATTGCCCGCTACTGGGCAGAAACCTATCCGTTCCAGCCGAATGAAAATCGGCCGTCGCGCCTGTCGAAAGATGACTTCATTGGTCGCTTCGGAGGCGTGTTCGAGCACTCGGACTGGATCGCCAGACGCGCCTTCGCAGGCGAACTTGGCCCCGCCAACGACACGGCATCGGGACTGCACGCGGCGCTCTGCGCGGTCTTTCGCGAGGCAAGCGAAGAGGAACGGCTAACCGTCCTTACAGCCCACCCCGATCTTGCCGGCAAGCTCGCCCAGGCGAAGCGCCTGACCGAAAGCTCGACTTCGGAGCAGGCTTCGGCGGGTCTCGACGCGCTGACGGATCAGGAGCGCGAGCGCTTCACGGCCCTCAACCATGCCTATGTCGAGAAGTTCGGCTTTCCCTTCATCATGGCCGTCAAGGGGCGCAGCAAGGACGAGATTCTTGCCGCCTTCGAGAACCGTATCGGCAACGATCGGGAGACCGAGTTCAAGACCGCGTGCCGCCAGGTGGAGCGGATCGCGCTGTTGCGGCTGCGCGACACTTTGCCGGACTGAGGCGGCGCCATGACGCGCGCCGCTGAAGTTCCCCCCGGCTTTGCGGGCGGGACGATCAACCTCGCTTCCGCGGGCCTCGGCGCCCGCGCGCTCTTTGCGACGGACGAATTCTTCGGCCCGGTGGAGCGCATGCTCAAGGACGAGCCGGCCGCGTTCCACCCCGGCCTTTACGAGGATAACGGCAAATGGATGGACGGCTGGGAAACCCGCCGCCGCCGCGGTGCCGGCCACGACTACGCGGTCATCGCGCTCGCCGTGAAAGGGCGGATTGCCGGCTTCGACGTCGACACGTCGCACTTCACCGGCAATTATCCGAGCGCCTGCTCGATAGAAGCCTGTCATTCGGCGGAAGATCCGGACGAGGCGGCCGAGTGGATCCAACTGCTGGCGGTCACCGCCCTCGGACCGAATGCACATCACTTCTTCGCCGTGCACTCCGACGCGGTCTACAGCCATGTCCGGTTGCGCATCCATCCGGATGGCGGTATCGCCCGGCTGCGGGTCTACGGCACTCCGGCACTCGATCTCAAGGCCATAGCGAACGAGACGATCGATCTCGCCTCTTGCCTTTCCGGGGGCCGGATCCTAGCCCTCTCCAACGGCCATTACGGCCACGAACGCCTCATTGCGCCCGGCCGGGGTGCGAATATGGGCGATGGCTGGGAAACGCGCCGACGCCGCGAACCGGGCTACGACTGGATCATCGTCAAGCTTGCCGCACGCGGGCACGTCGATCGGATCGTCGTCGACACGGCGCACTTCAAGGGCAACTACCCGGACGGCTGCTCGCTACAGGCGGCTGACCTCGCAGGCGTGGCTGCCGGGTGCGACGTGCTCGCCGCCTCCTCCGCGATGTTCTGGGAAGAGCTTCTGCCGCACCGGAAGCTTTCCGCCGACAGCATCCATGAGTATGGGGCCGATATGCTTGGACATGCCGATCCGGTTACGCATGTGCGCCTGAACATCTACCCGGATGGCGGCGTCAGCCGCCTGCGCATTTACGGCCGGGTCGCCGAGGCGAGCATATCCTAGTTCAGAATGACATTAGGTCGGGTCGACCCTAGAGTCGTGAGTGTGATCGATTTCAATAGGTTAGAGCGGGACGTGGGCGGAAGACCGCGCACACTTTTCCTAATCCCGCTCTAGCCGCGGGCCGCTTTGCGCGGCCGCCCGCCCTTGGCACCATTAGCACGCGCGGCTGCTGCCTTCGCCGGCGATGTCGCTTGCCCCGCCCGCCGCGCCATATAAGCCTTGGTGCCGAATATGCCGGCCAAAAGGCCCGGAATCGAAAGATCGACGTCCAAGGCCTCCCAATGCAGGCCATAACCTTGCCCAAGGATTTCGACTGCGGCGAGCTGATCGCTGCTCCCATCTTCCAGTCCCTGCGCCAGGCGTGGCGGAAAGGCGAACGTGCAGCCATTGGTCAACTCCACGACGATCCGGCCGCTTCGCTCGTCATAGCGCGCAGATGCAGCACGGGGCTCTGTTTCTCGCGCCATCCGGCCGCTCTCCAAAGCTGCGTCGATTTGGGTGTCCGTCAATTCAGCCATGAATCGCCCTCCATCTGCCGAGGAATTGCTGTTGCCGTTCGTTGACGATCTGGACGGCCCGGCGCACATCGCTCCGCTTCATGCCATCAGCCCAAATCAATTCCGGAACGCCATCCGGTCCGATCAGGTTGATCTTGACCTGCCCATCGCCAAAGACATGTACATGGGCCGGTTCATGATCGTCAGTAAAGATGACGACGCTCAGGCCGTTTGCGCGATAGATCGTGACCATACACGCAAGTAACCTATCATGATGGGTTACTCAAGTCCAACTTTGTCACGCGAGCGCCGCGAAGTATGTCTTAAAGTCCGGCAAGAACGCCAGGGGTTTGACGGTTTGTCAACGACCGTGGCGGCTTGGAGGGCCGCGCCGGTCGCGACCCTCTCCCCAACCATGCTCCGTCACTCGGCGAAGAATGCGAAGCGAACGATGAACAGTGCCGCGACGAGCTGGGTCGCCGGATGGATGACGTTCCACTTGCCGGTGCAGACCTTCAGGACGACATAGCTTACGAAGCCGAAAGCGAGACCGTTGGCGATCGAATAGGTGAAGGGCATGGCGATGGCGGTCAGCGCCGCGGGTGCCGCCTCCGTCAGATCGTCCCATTCGATCTCGGTGAGCTCGCGCATCATCAGGCCAGCAACGTAAAGCAGTGCCGGCGCGGTCGCATAGGACGGAACGGCGGCGGCAAGCGGCGAGATGAAGAGTGCGGCGAGGAACAGCACCGAGATCGTCAGCGCCGTTAGACCGGTGCGCCCGCCCGCCTGCACGCCCGAGGCGCTTTCGACATAGGCGGTCGTGCTGCTGGTGCCCATCAGCGAGCCGGCGACGATGGCCGAGCTGTCGGCAAGCAATGCACGCCCGAGACGGCTGGGCTTGCCCTCTTCCACCAGTTTTGCGCGCTTGGCGACACCGATCAGCGTGCCGGTCGCGTCGAAGACCTCGACGAGCACGAAGACGAGAATGACGTGGACGAGACCGCCATGCAGGGCGCCCATGATGTCGAGCTGGAGGAAGGTCGGCGCAATGCTCGGCGGCGCAGAGACGATGCCCTGGAATTCCGACACGCCGAGGAACATCGACAGGACCGTTACCACCAGGATGCCGATGAGGATGGATCCGCGGACATTGAGCGCGTCGAGAACGGCGATGACGAAGAAGCCGAGGATCGCGAGCAGCGGTCCGGTCTGCTTGAGATCGCCGAGGCCGACCAGGGTCGCCGGATTGTCGACGACGATGCCGGCGTTTTTCAGGGCAATGATGCCCAGGAACAGGCCGATACCGGTCGCGATCGCGCTGCGCAGCGAATGCGGTATGCCTGCAATCAGCCAGCTTCGGACCCCCGTGACCGTCAGGAGCAGGAAAATGATGCCGGAGATGAAGACGGCGCCGAGTGCCTGCTGCCAGGTGAAGCCGAGGGCGGCGACGACCGTGAAGGCGAAAAATGCGTTGAGGCCCATGCCGGGCGCCATGCCGATCGGCCAATTGGCAACGAGAGCCATGACGGCGGAGCCGAGAGCGGCCGCAAGACAGGTCGCGACGAAGATCGCGTTGCGGTCCATGCCCGTGGTCGACAGGATGTCAGGATTGACGAAGATGATGTAGGACATCGTAAGGAACGTCGTAACGCCGGCGATCACTTCCGTGCGGACGGTCGTGCCGTGCTCCTTAAGCTTGAAGAGTCGTTCAAACATTTTTCCTCCCTTGGCAGACGTCATCTCGACGCAGCCGAACGACAGAGACCGGGTGTGTTGCTCCTCCAAGAGCCCGGCCATTGCAAGTTGATCGCGCCCCGATATTTCTTCAGGGGGTATGATCCAGGCCGTGCGGCCTCGCCGGATGGGACGCCATCGCAAGCACCCGATTGTGCGTTTTCGCGCGCATGATCGCTAGCCACCGATTTCGACGCCGGGAGCGAAAGACTTTCAAGTTTTCGAGGGCATTCCGGGCGCTCCTGCGGGCACCGGCAACGTCAGATCCGGGTATCGGACGCGGTCCAGGCGCCGTCTTCGGCCCGGACGAGCATCGGCGTCGCGAAGACGCCTACGGTCCGCTCCGGCCATTGCGGAGAGAGGTCGGCGAGCGGCTTGCGCCACCGGTCCGACTGCAACATGGCGGCAGCGATCGCGACCGGCTCGATGCCGCAGGCCGCCATCAGCGACAGGCCGGCAAGTATCGAGGCCCCGCTCGATATCACATCATCGATCAGGGCGACTCGCCGGCCCCTCAACAGCGGCAGCATGCGGGGATCGACGTAGAGTCGCTTCTTCTGGCCCGGTGTCGTGATGGACGACAGGGGAACGGAGAGATCGTCGACGTACCAGAATTTTCGCGAGGTTCCGAGCGGCACATAGCGCTTGTGGCCGAGCTTGCGGGCAACGGCTGCGGCAAGCGTCAGGCCGAGTGTCGGAAGACCCGCGACGATTTCCGGTCGGAAGGGCGCCAGTCGGGCGGCCAGTTCCTCCGCGAGCGCGTCCTCCACCTCGAAGCTCGCCTGATTGATGATCAGCGAGGCCAGCGCATGCTTGCCGTCCGAAAGCGGCCGGATCGGCAGGAGGATCTGGCGTCCGTCCGCGAGAGTGGCCGGAAAAGAGGCGCGGAAGCCGCCGTGCCCGACAAAGCTACCGGGTGGAAAGACCTCCTGCCAGTAATCGTGCGGCTCGATCGCCTTCGTTTCCGTCATGCCAAGCGTCCGTTCGGGTGAGTAAAAGGTTCTGATCCCAGAGTTTTTCGTCTATACCCATTGCCGCTTCGATCAAACCAAAAGGGCACACCCGAGCGCCAAAAGCTGGGGAATTCAGGCCCTTTCCAGACTGCTCAAGGAATGCCTGCCGATGCGCGTGCCCCCCGGGATTGTCGACGATCTCACCTTTCTCACGGCCTTTCGCCGCGACCTGCACGCTTATCCCGAACTCGGTTTCGAGGAAGAGCGGACGAGCGACCTCGTAGCGAAGCTCCTCGAAGAAGCAGGCCTCAAGGTCCACCGCGGCCTCGGCAAGACCGGCGTCGTGGGCACGCTGCAGGTCGGCAACGGCACGCGCGCGATCGGCCTGCGCGCCGACATGGATGCGCTCGCGATGCCGGAATTCGCCGCTCGGCCTTACAAATCCAAGATAGCGGGAAAGATGCATGCCTGCGGCCATGACGGCCATACGACGATGCTGCTCGGCGCTGCGCGCCACCTTGCGGCGACGCGTGACTTCTCGGGAACGGTCCATTTCATCTTCCAGCCTGCCGAGGAAGGCCGCGGCGGCGCCAGGCGCATGGTGGAGGACGGGCTGTTCGACCTTTTCCCTTGCGACGCGGTCTATGGATTGCACAACATGCCGGGCCTCGCAGTGGACGAGATGGCCGTCGTGGCGGGGCCGCAGCTTGCCTCGTCGGACAGCTGGCGCCTCACCTTCCGCGGCGTCGGCACGCACGGCGCCAAGCCGCATCTCGGCCGCGATCCGATCACGGCGGCAGGGACGTTTCTTGCTTCCCTGCAAACTGTGGTCGGCCGGGTCGTCGACCCGCTGCAGCCGGCGGTCGTCAGCGCCTGCGCGCTGCAAGCGGGCGATCCGAAAGCCCTGAACGTCATTCCGGATACGGTCGAGATCGGCGGCACGGCGCGTGCCTATACGCCGCATGTGCGCGACCAGCTGCAAGAAGAGATCGACCGGTTGGCGCAGGGGACCGCGGCGATGTACGGAATCGAGGCCGATTATCGTTTCGAGCGGCGTATTCCCCCGGTCGTCAACGATCCGGACGCGACGGCGCGCGCACTTTCGGCCGCCCGGTCCGTCTTCGGCGAGAAGGCGCTGACCAGCTTCCCGCCCTCGACCGCCGGGGACGACTTCGCCTTCTTTGCGCTGGAGTCGCCCGGCTGCTATGTCTGGCTCGGCAATGGCCCCGCCGTCGACGGCGCGCTGCACCATAACAGCGCCTACGACTTCAACGACGCGGCGATCGGTCCCGGCGCTGCCTTCTGGACCGCGCTGGTGGAACAGGAGCTCAAGGCCTGAAGAGCGTCAGGACGTCTCCAGGACCGGGCTTTCGAGCAGCTTGCCGGTCGCTACGTCGGCGATGCCGCGATCCGTCTGGTGCGGCCCGGCATTGCAGGCGAGCGTCGCCCCGAAGCAGGCCTTGAACACGAAATAAGGAGGCTGCCACTCCACGATTCCGCCGGCAGCCTCGCGAATGGCCGCGAACCCTGCTGCGACTTCGGCCAGCGACATATCCGAAATAAGCCCGCAAAGCGGTAGAGGCAGCAGCGCCTCGACCTTGCCTTCGGCAGCGACCGCCATCCCGCCGCCGGCTTCAATCACCGCATTGGCCGCAACCATCATGTCGCGGGGGTTGCCGCCGAAGACCGTCAGATTGTGGCTGTCATGCGAAACCGTCGTCGCAAAGGCGCCGCGCCACTCGCCCCAGCCTTCAAGCAAACCGACCCGCGGACGGCTGTCGGCGCGGCCATGCCGATGGGCGACGGCGATCAGCGTCGTACCCTTCGGCGGCATCAGACATCCGCCCGAAACCTCGGCTCTCGTCTCGCCCCATCGGGTGAAGCGCGGCCGGTCGATCGTCACGACCCGGGCCGTGCTGCCAGTGGCAGCGATGCGAAAATCGTCCACTGTCAGCGGTTCGATCTTCATCGTGTTGCGCAAGGGCGAGACATCGGCCGCGGCGGGCGCCTGAAGCATCCCACCGCCGCTCGCCACCAGCCTGCCGTTCGCCAGCACATGCCGCGCACGGAAATCGCGAATGTCCTCGAAGAGCACGATGTCGGCACGGCGACCGGGAGCGATCAGGCCGAGATCGGCCCTTCCGAGCCGCCGGGCGGCATTGTGGGTTGCCGCCTGCAGCGCCCACTCGGCCTTGAGCCCGTAGCGCACGAGGCGGCGGACCACGTCGTCGAGGCCGCCGTCGCGGTGAAGATCGTCCGGGAACACGTCGTCGGTACAAAGTGTGACCGTCTGCGGCAGATGCCCGAAAACACCGAGCGCTGTCACGAACTCGGGAAGAAGGTGATCGTGCGAGCCGCGCAGCTCGATGGTCAGTCCCGCGCGGAGCTTCGCTATCAGGTCGTCGCCGGAGACGAGTTCGTGATCGGAGCTGACGCCTGCCGTCACGAAGGCCTGCAGATCGGCTCCCGCCAGGCCGCGCGCATGCCCGTTGACCTGTTTGCCCGCCTTCAGCCCCGCCTCGACGATCGCAGTCATGCGCGGATCGCCGTCGATGACGCCGCGCATGTTCATGACCTCGGCAATCCCGCCGATCTCCGGCCAGGACAGCATTTCCGCGACGGCATCGGCGTCGAAATCCGCGCCGGCGACCTCCAGACCGGGAGCGGAGGGCACGCAGGACGGCGCCAGCACCACGGCGCGCAAGGGCAGACCGTCCATTGCGTCGACAGCCCAGCGCACGCCGGCAAGTCCGCTCACATTTCCCAGTTCGTGCGGGTCCCAGACGACTGTGGTCACGCCGCGCGGCACGACGGCGGCAGCGTAGACCGCGGGCGTCACCATCGAGCTTTCGACATGCATATGCGTGTCGATAAGGCCGGGCGAAAGGTAGGCTCCCGCCGCATGGATGAGCATATCAGCGTCGCTGCGCGACCCGGGTGCATGGACGCTCGCGATGAGCGCACCGACGATCCCCACATCCGCCGCCCGGCATTCGCCCGTCACGACATCCACGACCGTGCCGCCGGCGACGAGCACGTCGAAGGGCGCATCTCCGCGTGCGGCGGCAACTGCGCGCGCCCGCAAGCCGGCGTCATCAAGGTCGGCGGGTTGCTGCAGGTCCTTCATCTGGCGGCTTCCTTGGCGAGCGCACCCAGCAGGTGCCCGCGGACACGTTCCGCATCGACGTCGACCGCATAATGGGCGTTGAATGTCTCGTGGCTCCCCCGGGTCTCGACCACCGTCCGGCCGCGCGTCAATGCACCGGCAAGCTCGACATCGATTCGCGCCGGGCGAAACGACACAGCGTTTCCATCGACCAGCGCAACGGCTGCGCAGGGATCGTAGATCGCCATGCCCACCCTTCCACGGCTCGTGCCGATCGCGACGTAGCCGGCGAGAAGGTCGGCAAGCAGCGCGGCCTTCGCGCCACCTGCGGTGCGCATGGCTTCCACATCGTCCGGATAGGCGATGACCTTCCGGCAGAGGTCGAGATCGACCATCCGGAACGGCACGCCGTGGGCAAGCACGATGGCAAGCGCTTCCGGATCGGCGAAGGCGTTGAACTCGGCCGACGCCGTATGATTGCCACTGGAAACACCGCCACCCATCCAGGTGAGCTCGTCGATCCGCGCGGCGAGATCGGGACGTGCCAGAGCAAGGGCAGCGATATTGGTCAGCGGCCCGAGCGCCAGGATACGATGCGGACCGTTGCCGTCCTCCAGCCAGCGGCAGAGAGCAAGGAACGCGTCGCTATCCGGCAGGGCGGGTGCATCGGGGAGGCTCAGTCTCGCCGTCGGAATGCCGGTCCTGCCGAGGATGCGCTCCGCCGTCTCGAGCTTCCCGAGCACGGGTAGCGCCCGTCCCTGATGGATCGGAAAGGTCCAACCGAAGGCCTGCGCTGCTGCCGCGGCGTTGCGCTTCACCTGCCCGAGCGGCACATTGCCGTAGACCAGCGAGACGCCGTCGACGGCCTCACCGGCGTGAAGGGCAACGAGCATCGCGGCGATGTCGTCGAAGCCCATATCCGTGTCGATCCAGATGCCCATGACGGATCAATTGAACCTTTCCAGCCTCGCGGCCTTTTCGACCGGCAGATCGAAGGCGAGCGTGGTGCCTGCGGCATGCGCGGGCACGGCCGCATCCACTTCGGCCTTCAGTGCACCGAGCGGCGTATCGAGCAGGTATTCGCGCGTGCTGCCCGAGAAAGAGGCCCCGCGCACTGTGCCTGTGAAAGGGCCCGACCCCAGAGTCACCATGCGCGGGCGCCAGGCAAGCCCCGCCGCATCGTGCGGCAAAGGCCCGGGAAGCTCGATCGGGCCGTTTCCGGCGCGCAATCTGCCGTTCTCGATGGCAAAGATATTCTCGAAGCCGACGAAATCGGCCACGAAGGCGGAGGCCGGCTGGTTATAGATCTCTTCCGGCGTGCCGATCTGCTCGATCGCACCGTTGAGCATCACCACGATTCGGTCGGCCAGTGACAGCGCCTCGCCCTGATCATGGGTGACGAAGATCATCGTGACGCCGGTTTCCCTCTGGACCCGCTGCAGTTCCGTGCGCATCTCGAGCCTCAGCCGCGCGTCGAGGTTGGAAAGCGGCTCGTCGAGAAGAAGCACCTTCGGCTCCATCACCATAGAGCGGGCAAGTGCTACGCGCTGCTGCTGACCGCCGGAAAGCTCGGCCGGCTTCCGGCCGGCAAAGCTCGTCAGCCCGACGGATTTCAGCCCGGTCCCGACACGGGATTCGAGCTCCGCGCCGGAGAGGCCCTTCAGCCGCAGACCGAAGGCGACATTCTCGAAGACGGTGAGATGCGGGAATAACGCATAGGACTGAAAGACAAGACCGACGGAACGCCTGTTCGCGGCGACGCGGGTGATGTCGACGCCGTCGAGGCTGATGCGGCCCGATTGCGGCTTCAGCAGGCCGGCGATGGAGCGCATCGTCGTGGTCTTGCCGCAGCCCGAAGGTCCGAGAAAGGCGACAAGCTCGCCTTTTCGGATCGACAGATCGAGATCCTTCACCGCGACGGTGTCGCCATAGGCGAGCGTCAGTTTTTCGAGGCTGAGGAAGGCGGAGTCAGACATAGCGGGAAAATCCTAGGAAACGCTCGGCGAGGAAGACGATGCCGATGGACATGAAGGCGAGAAGCGCCGAAAGCGCCGCGACCGACGGATCATAGGTGATCTCCATGTAGGAGAGCATGTCGATCGGCAGGGTGCGCACGCCGGGGCCGGAAAGGAACAGCGAAACCGGCACCTGATTGAAGCTGGTGACGAAGCCGAGGATGAAGGCGGCGAGAATGCCACTGCGGATATTCGGCATGACCACACGGAAAAAGGCGCCGGCGCGCGACGAGCCGAGCAGCACGGCGGCCTCCTCGATATCGGAGCGCAGATTGTTGAGGCTCGCCGAGACGACGCGCACCGCATAGGGCAAGACGAGCGCCGTGTGTGCCAGGAAGAGCGCGAGCGTGATGTTGAAGCCGAAGGGAACGACGAGATAGCGCAGCAGCGCGAGGCCGACGATGATGCCGGGCACGATGATCGGCAGGGAGACGACGGTGCGCACCGTTTCGCCGAAAGGCAGCCGGTAACGCGAAAGCGCGTAGGATGCCGGGATGCCGAGGGTGAGCGCGGCAGCCGTCCCGCCGATGGCAAGCAGCATCGACATGGTGAAGCTCTCGCGGAAGCTCTCGACCTCGAAGACCTTTGCGACCCATTTCAGCGACAGGCCTTGCGGCGGAAAGGCAAGCGTTTCGCCCCCCGACAGGGATGCCGCGACGATGATGAAGAAGGGGCCGATCAGAAACGCGGTGACGAGTACGAGCACCGTTACCGGGAAAAGACGGGAATTCATCGCTTGCTCCTCGCGGTGGCGAGCCGCTTCAAGAGAAGGTTGGCTGCGAAGCTCATGACGATCAGGATGAAGGCGATGACGCTTGCGGAGACGAAATCATTGGCGACGGTCACACGCTGATAGAGGAGCGTCTCCAGCATCAGGACCTTGGAGCCCCCGAGGATCGCCGGCGTGATATAGGCTGTCAGGGAGCCGGTGAAGACGAGCGTTCCGCCGATCACCAGACCTTCCTTGGTGAGCGGCAAAATGACCTTCCAGAAGACCTGAAACCAATTGGCGCCGAGCACCCGCGCGGCGGGGATCGCGTCCTTCGGCATGTTTTCGAGCGCGCTGATCAGAGCCAGGATCATCAGCGGCAGGAAGAGCTGCAGGAGTCCGACGAAGACCGCCGTCTCCGTGAACAGGAAGCGCACCGGTTCGTCCGTCAGGCCGACGCTCGTCAGTGCCTGATTGACGATCCCGGTCCTTCCCAGAATGACGATCCAGGCATAGGTGCGCGCAACCGGCGATGTCATCAGCGGCAGGACGACGAGGCCGATCATCCGGCCCTTGCCTTTCGGCGGCAGGTTGACGATGGCAAAGGCAGCGGCATAGCCGATGACGGCCGCGACCACGGTTACCGTCGCGCCGAGCCGAAGCGTGCGCAGGAACACCGTCCGGTTGAGCGGATCGGAAAGGAAGCCGGTATAGGCGGATACCGACCAGCCCTCCGCATTTCGGAAGCCTTCGGCGAGCAGGATGACAACCGGCGCCAGAAAGACGACGGCGGCGAACACGGCCGCCGGCAGGGCAAGCGCCAGTGCCTCGGCCCGGTTGTGGAACATCTCTACGCCTTTCCGCGGCAGTGCCGCCGTTGGATACGTGGCGCGACGCCGGCAGAACCTGGCGTCGCGCGAAACAGGAGCCCGGCTCTTACTGGCCGACCTTGGCGTTCCATTCGGAAAGCCAGGCTTCCCGGTTGTCGAGCGCCACGGCCGACGGGATCAGTTTCAGGTTCTTGACCGTCTCTTCGCCGTAGGTGAGATTCTCGGCGATCTCGGGCGAGACTTTCACCTCCTTGTTGGCCGGACTGTCGACCAGCTTTTCGGCGAGCGCCGTCTGGATTTCCGTCGACAGCCAGAAATCCATGAACTGAAGCGCCAGATCCTGGTTCTTCGAGCCCTTGGTCAGAACCATGACGTTCATGCCGCCGGTCTGGCCCTCCTTCGGAGTCGCCCACTTGATCGGCAGATCCATCTTGGTGAAGCCCTCCCAGGAGAAACGGCCGATCGGCGCTGCCCAGATTTCCTCCTGCTGCATCAACTGCACGAGTTGCGAAGATTTGACGTAGAAAGTGACGATATCGTCCTTCTTCTCGCCGACGGCGGCGATCGCAGCCTTGAGGTCAGGCGCATTCTGCCCCAGCGCCTCACCGATCATGTAGAGCGTGGGCGGGCCCTGATTGGTTGTGACGTTCGGGAGAGCCACATGGCCGGCGAGCTTGTCGCCGAGCAGATCGGCCCAGGACGTGACTTCCACCTTATCGGACCGATAGACGATCGAGGTGGCGTAGAAAGTGTAGCCGACGCTCATGCCGTCGCCGTTCGGATCCTTGGCGATGTCGTAGAGCTTGTCGAAATTGCCGAGCTTCGAGGTATCGATCTTTTCGATCAGGCCGGCCCTCGTAGCGGAAAGCGCGTCCGCCATGGAAACGACTGCCATGTCGATGACCGGATTTGCCTTGTTGGCCTCCATCTTGGCGAGGCGCTCGACGCTGTTGCCCGTTTCGACGACGAGCTTGCAACCGCACTTGGCTTCGAAGGGATCATAGACCAGTTCCTTGAACGCGTCCTGGGCGAAGCCGTAGACGGAGATGGTCAGGGTCTTCTCCTGAGCGGATACGGCATGGGCGCCGATCAAGAGAAGTGCGCTCGAGGCGAGCAGGATATTCTTCATGGCTGCGGTTCTCCTTCGCTGACAATAGGTGGCTGCACGTTGGGGGGTGGCGTCGCCGTGGACTGGCGGACGACGAGTTGCATTGGCACTTTCGAAATGGTGGCGGCAACGGGCGTGCCGTCGGATTCGGCTTTGCTGGTGCCAATCGCCTGCACCAGCGCCTCGACCGCGAGCGTCGCGATGCGCGCCATATCCATCCGAATCGTGGTCAGCGCCGGCGTCACTACCGGCGACCAGATCAGGTCGTCGAAGCCGGTGACGCTCGCCTGTTCCGGAACATGGATGCCGGCCCGTTGCAGTTCCGTCAGCGCGCGCAGCGCATGCAGGTCCGAGACGGCCGCAAAGGCCGTCACGCCTTCCGCCACCTTCCCGGCGAGCCCGAGCGAACAGCCCTTGCCGTGTAGCTGCTCCAGCCGTTCGATCCACAGCGTCTCGGCGCGCATGCCTTCACCCAAAGCCGAGCGAAGGCCGCCGATGCGGTCGTTCTGTACGTTCGAGGCTGGATTGTTTCCGATGATCAGCAGGCGCCGGTGGCCGAGCTCCACGAGATGTTCGGCGATCTGGCGTCCACCGTCCCAGTGATCCGCAGCCACCGTGTTGCCCGGCGTCGACGGCGTGTCCACCACTGCGACCGGGCAACCGACATCGGCAATGCGCGTCCCGCGGCGCGGCACGATGACCATGCCCTCGACGCCCCGCTCGATGAGCCGCTCGATCGCCCTCGTCTGGACCGCGACGTCGCCGCGGGAATCGGCGATCAGCACGCCGTAGCCGGCAGAAGACGCTGCGAACTCGATGGCCTGGGCGATCTGGGGAAAAAGCGGATTGCTGATATCGGGCAGCACCAGCCCGATAACGCCGCTCCTGCCTGTCCTGAGCGCCCGCCCCGCCTGGCTCGGCACGTAACCGAGCTCCGTCGCGGTGGCGCGGATCTTTTCGGCGAGTTCCGCCGAAACACGCCCCTTGCCCGAAAGCGCGTTGGAAACCGTCGCCGCGGAGACGCCGAGAGTCGTGGCTATCCTCGTCAGTTTAGGTCCGGGACGTGCCAAGGTCCAGTCTTCCGCCGCAAGCTGATTAAACGATTAATCAGCGATATATCAGCCGATTGGCCCTGTCGAATCATTTTTCTCAGGAAGCTGTGGAACGAGCGCCGCTCGGGCACCTACCGCGCGACGAAGAGCAGGTCGAAGCCCTTGATCTCACCTCTGGAGATCGATTTGCGTATCGCGCGCCAGAGCGCCGCCGGGTTTTCCAGGCGAAAGCCGCGCAGACTTCTTATCAGACGGAGGGTCGCCACCGTAGTCTTGGCCAGACGCAGAATGGCAGGCCCGGAGAGCGACGCTGCCAGGATCTGCGGATGCACCGCGAGAAGCACGCTCGCGGTCCTCTTCCTGTCGATCGCCCGTAACTGGTCGAGCACCTTATACTCGTAACCCTCGATATCAATCTTGAAGCAAAGCCGTTCGGTCCTCGCCATCGCCTGAAGCTCGGGAATGGTGATCGTTTTTGCCTCGATGGACATGCCGGTGTCGTCGGCGATCAGCGCAGACGTTTCGGAGCTTCCGAAACCGCCACCCACTGAATTGAGAACGAGGCATTCGTCCTGCGAGAGAGCCGCGTTGACGAGTTCGACCTCGCCGGCGTTTCCGTCTTTCATCTCGGTGAGAATGCCGAAACAAACCGGGTCGGGTTCGACAACGATGACATTGTCGGCGCTTTGCGCCGCCCAATAGGGCGTCACGCCGATCCACCCGCCGATATCGATATAGGTCGTTTTCTCGTCGACGAAGCGCGCGATATTGCGAAAGGTGCCTGGCTCCCATTGGCCCGCCTGGAGGCGGCTGAAGAAGCGTGCCTTTTCCGGCTTGTCGGGAAAGTAAACGGTTCGCTTGTGATAGGTGATCGCGCGCATCGCGCTTCTCTAGCGCATGAATTCACAAAGCGGAACCGTTTTCCGGGAAGTCGCGGGGGACAGGTACGGGTGGCCGAAACTCAGGCCTCTGCCCTATGGGCGCGGCTGCGCGCCTCCGTCAACTCGGAAGTCGTCTGGCTGAGACGGTCGGCCAGCACCCGCATGATCTCGACTGCCATCTCCGGGAAATCAGCCAACAGTTTGAGGAAATCATCCTTCCGGATCCGCAACGCTTCGAGTGAGGTGGTCGTCTTGACAGTTGCCGTACGCGGCGTGTTGCAGAGGATGGCGATTTCGCCAACGATCGAATTCTGCTCCACTTCGGCGACTTTCAGCTGTCCGCTCGGCGTCGAAACGAGCACATCCGCATTGCCCGAAAGGATCACATAGGCAGCGTCGCCGATATCCCCCTGATGAAACAGATCTTCTCCCGCACTGTACATCACCCGGTCGGAGGTGAAAGCCAGAAGCTTGAGCTTGGCAGGCGGAAGTCCGGAAAACAGCGTTATCCGGCGCAGCATTTCCACTTCATCTTTTAGGAGCATAACAGTCCGCTTCTCCGAATGCGTCGCGCTTGGTGCAAACAGGTTCTAACCCGGCCGGCGGGAACATATGCTTGCCTCCTGACAACAATATTACATCAAGATGCCAGTTCCTTGTAGTCGCTGTCTCTTGAGTGCTTTTCCACCGGTTCGTCATGCGCCAAACGTCCGTTTTCGAAATGGGCGACGCGATCGAAGAGTTCCGCCAGATCCTGATTGGCAAGGACCCACAATATAGCGGGCTTTCGCTCGCCATCCCTCAGGAAAGCGAAGGCCTTCCGGGTGATCTGATCCTGCGTGCGCTGGTCGAGCGACAGAAGCGGCTGGTTGAAGACATAGAAATCCGAAACCCGGATCAGGGCACGCGCGAGATTGAGCTTCTGGCGCTGACCGGACGTCAACCGCTTGCCGCCGGCGCCGACGTCGAAATCCAGCCCGAACACGAGCACCTTGTTGTAAAGCCCAAGCGACTCGAACAGGTCGCGCACGATTGCGCGTATCCGCTCGGACCCGTCCGTGTGCTTGTGCCCGATGCGGCCGAACAGCACGTTGTCAAGGATCGTCGCCGAGGCCATGTAGCGGTCCGGCTGGTAATGCTCGATGATGCCGACGAGATCGGCCGGGAGGCCGTCGCTGAACTCACGGCGCGCCTCGACGATCTTCTGCATGAGATCGTCCGTCAGGAGACCGAAGCGATGCCGCGGCTCGATATAGCCGAAACACAGGCGGATGATTCTGATGGCATCATCCTCGGACACCTCCTCGAGCGGCTTTCCCCTTACCTTCTGGAGAAGCGCCTCGTAGGCGGGGATTTCCTCGGCCGTCATGAAGGTGAGCTGCTGGAAGAACGGGTGGTCCGGCGGCAAGTCGCGGAACAGTTCCACGACGTTCTCGGCGATTTCCAGCCCCATCTCGTAGAAGGTCTCGTGCAGGCCCGCCCGCTTCAAAACGGTCTTGAAGAAGGGATGGTCTTCGAGCGCCTTCTCCCATCGGTTGCCGTCGGTGACCGTGCCGAAGAGCAGGTTTTCCCCGACGGTCGCCTCGACATTGTAGGAGCCCGGCTCGAAGAAGACGACGAGGTCGCTGAGCTTCTCGGCCTCGAGCCTTTGCCGAAGCGCGCTGCGCATCGCCACGATCTCGCCGGCGAAAGCCTCGTGCTCGGTCGGATCGATCGTTGAACGGACAGCAAGCGCCAGGACATCATTGCTCAAGAGAACGACGTCCAGCACGGCTCTGATCTTCGCGAAGAGGTCGTCCGGCCCGGTCGCGCCCGCGGCCGGGTAATCGATCCAGTCACTGTTCAGGTCGTAATGCGGATTGCCGGCGAGCTTCGCCTCCACAAGCTCCCACCTGCGTTGAGCTTCCCTGTCGCCCTCATAGGCGACCTCCGTCAACGGAGCATGCTTGAGCCCGTAGAGCAGATTGTCGCCGAGGCTGCCCTGGAAGGCAAAGACGTCGGAGGAGGCGTAGGATATTCGCCTGCCCACCACCGACTCGGGCAACTCGTGAATATCGGCGTCGCCTATGACGATCCGCCCGGTTGCGGGCCAGGTCAGCCGGCCGAAAGCCTCGGCCAGCGCCTCGCCGCCTCCGGACGTACCGCCGGTGACCGCGACCGTTTCGCCAGGCTGGATCTGCAGCGATACATGCTCCACGATCTTCGAGCCGCCGTCGTCGGCGACCGAAAGGTTGACGGCCGCCAGCGCTCCGGTGAGCGGCGTTGCCGGGTCGAGGGAAATCGCCTGCACCTTGGGGTCGATCAGCGGTTCGACGCTGAACTGTTCGACGACCTGGGCATATTTGACCTGCACATCCTGGCGCGCCTGGTCCCAATCGATCAATTCCTTCAAAGGACCCGGCAGGTCCTTGTAGGCGCCGATGACGGCGACAAGCTGGCCGATATCGAGCCGGCCCTGAAGCGCAAAATATCCGCCGATCGAATAGAACAGGAACGGCGTCACCTGGGCCAGGAAATTGTTCAGGAATTTGACCAGAAACTTCCACTGATAGAGATCGTAGCGGATCTTGAATATCCGGCCGAGCCGCGCGGCAATGTCGGCCCGTTCGAAATTGGAGGTATCGTGGGCGCGGATCGTGCCGATGCCGTCGACGATCTCGCTGACGCGCCCCGACAGCTCACGCGCCGTCAACTGACGCTCGCGGCCGAGCACCAGCAGGCGCCTGCGCATGCGCGGGATAATGATGGCCTGAACGGCGACTATGGAGGCTGCGATGATGCCCAGCCAGAAGCTCTGGAGGAGGATGAAGATCAGCGCCGTCAGAGCCTGACCGCCGAGAAGGGCGGGCTGTACGAAGGCGTCTCCGGTGAAGCCGCCCATCGGCTCCACCTCGTCCTTGATCATGGTCGAGATTTCGGCCGGCTTCACGCGCTTGAGATAGCCGGGGGGGAAGCGCAGGACCCGGTCGACGAGCTCGAAGCGGATTCGGCGCAGAAGCCGTTCGCCGAGCCGGCCCTTGTAGGTGTTGATATAGAATTTGAAGAGCCCGTTGATGATCACGAGCAGCAGGAATACCAGGCTCAAGGCCAGCAGCATGCCTTCCCTGCCGAGATCAAAACCCGAGAAGAGGTTGACCTCACCGAAGAACGGCAGGTTGAACGAAATCGGCAGGAACGGTTGAGTCGCCTCGGGGCCGTCGAAACCGGCACCCTGGATCGGTCCGTTGACGATCTGCTTCGGCAGATCGAACGACAGGAAATAGGGAACCATCGACAGCGCCACGACCAGCAATATCCAGAGCTGCTGCTTGCGGGTGTGAGTCCAGATGTAGCGGGAAAGACGTGGTTCCATGTGCCGGTAAAGAGACCTATCTGAAATTCGGGATCGCTCGGCTGTTCTGCCGGCGGACTACGGCGCCGCAATTGGTGCCGATCCGCCTGATCGTCAATGGGCCTGCGCTACCTCCACGAAATCGTGACTACCCGGCATGAGAGCAAAGCGATGCGCTATGTCAAGCCTCGATAGATATGCAGTACCGCTCATCTGCGCAGGCGTCTTGCCTCCACTCCTGCGGCCCACTCCGGCGCCTTGCGCTCAACTGGCCGTGAGCTTACAACAGCCGCATGACGCATGCCAGCCACTCTTCCCGCCTTCCCGAAGATTGGCGCGAAAGCGCCCATGACCTTGCCCGGGGGTTGGCTGCGTATTCCGGCAGCCGGCTCGTCGGTGGCATAGCCAGGGTCATTGCGAAGCATCCGCACGCAAACATTGCCAACGCCTTCAACCACAAGCAGGTCGACTGCAAGATGTGGGCACGCGACAAGCTCTTCGAGAGCATCGGCGCCGATTGTCGCCGGATCATCGTGCTCGGCGGCTGGTACGGCGTTCTGTCGGCCATGCTGCTCGAAGATTCGCGCTTCGACATCGAATTCGCCGTGAGCTGCGACCTCGATCCCGCGGTCGAGCCGGTGGCGCGCACGCTCAATGCAACCTTCGGCGACAGGTTCAATGCGATGACGGCCGATATGCATACGCTCGACTATCGCGCCCTGAATGCGGATCTGCTGATCAACACGAGCTGCGAGCACCTCGCCGAACTGCGGAACTGGCTGGACCTCATCCCGCGCGGCACGCGCGTCCTCCTGCAATCGAACGATTATTTCAGCGAACCCACCCACATAAGCTGCGTCAGGTCGCTCGAAGAATTTCAAGCGCAGGCGCGTCTCGCGCGGATCGACTTCGCGGGAGCGCTGCCGACGAGAAGATACACGCGCTTCATGCTGATCGGCTCGGTCTAACTCCTGGAGAGGGATCCGACCTAAAATCAATGTGACCTAAAGGGCTGCCTCGACAAAAGCCGCTCACCGATGATCCTCGCCGTTCCGGCGGCTCCGTCGAGGTCGAGCGGCGGGATGGCCGGCCTCGGTCGTGCGAGCATCGCCCTCACCTTCGCGGCCAGAAGCTCGGGCGTGATCCCCTCCTCCGGCAGCACCCCGGCGAGATCGAGCTGTTCGAGCCGTGCCGCGCGCGTGCTCTGTTCGGTCTCGCCGCCCGCGGTAAAGGGGATGAGGAGGCACGCGCATCCGGCACGCAGAATGTCGCACACGGTGTTGTAGCCGGCCTGCGAAACGGATAGGCGGGCACCGCCGAGCAAGCCACCGAAATCCCGCCGGAAACGAAACAGGCTGACGCCCTCCGGAGCCGCGGCCGCGAATGTGTCGAAATCCGCCTGCGGCAGGTTGGGGCCTGTTATCAGACACCAGCGAAGCGCATTCGGCAGAAGCTTCGCGGCCTCGAGCGCCGCACCGATCAGCTCCCTGCCGACAGCGCCTCCGCCCGCCGAAACCACGATGTCGAATTTCTCGGCCGCTTCGGTCGGCGGCGGCGGGGCGACGAGGCCCGTATAGACGACCTTGTCGCGGATTTCGTCGGCAAGGGGAAATGTTTCCTCTATACGGGCGAATCCGGGATCGCCGTGAACGAGTACGAGGTCGAAATGGTTCTTGACGAGTTCGACGGTCTCCTCGGCCCTTCCAGGCTTGACCCTCTCCTGCAGAATGTCGCGCAGCGACGTCGCCACGAGCGGCGGCCGGTCGCTCGCCGCAATTTCAGCGAGCAGCGGCAGCAGTTCGAACCGCATCTGCCGACGCCCGAAGGGGAAGGCCTCGATGATGACGACGTCCGGTTCCGCGCGTCGGAACGCCTCTATGAGCAGGTCCCGTCGGTGCTCCTGAAAAGCGGCCGTGACCGGGTTTCCGTCGCCGTCGACAAGTCCGGAAAACCCTTTGTCGCCGGCAGTCACCGCCGGCAGTGCGACGGTCTGCACGCCTTCCCCCGGAAAGCCCGGCACCGGCGTGCCGCCGGTGACCATCGTGACCTCGAACTCCCGCTCGACCAGCGCTCCGGCAATGCGGCTCGCGCGCGCCAGATGCCCGATACCGAGTAGATGCTGCACATAGAAAAAGACGCGAGGTCCGCTCAAGGGCTTCTTCTCCATTCGCTTTCGAAGAGCCCGACCAGCTGACCGACGCTGGAGTGATGGTCGAACTCGTTGCGCACGCGCCGTTCGCCGGCGGCGCCAAGTCGCCGGCGAAGCTCCGGATCGCGGATCAGCCGCTCCAGTGCCGCGGCAAGAGGCTCCGGGCTTTCCGGCGGCACCACCAGCCCGTTTTTGCCATCTTCGAGAAGTTCGGGAATGCCGGAGACTGCGGTCGAGATACAGGCAAGCCGCTGGCTGGACGCTTCCACCAGCACATTCGGCAGCCCGTCGCGGTCGCCATTGGCCGTCACCCGACAGGCCAGTGCGAAGATGTCGGCCTCACGGTAACGGTCCAAAACATCCTTTTGATCGAGCGCCCCGTGCCAGCGGATGCGATCCTCGATGCCAAGCTTTGCAGCAAGCGCCTGGAGTCCGCCGGTGAGCTCTCCCGCACCGATATGCTCGAAGCGCCAGTGGGCATCCGCAGGCAACAACGCCAGCGCCTTCAGGAGGACGTCATATCCCTTCTTGGGAACGGCGCGCCCGACGCTGACGATGCGCACAGGATCGTCGGGATCCGAGCCGTCGCGCCGGGTATGCTCGCCTTCGAAGGGCGGGAAACGATCGAGATCGAGGCCGTGATAGCTCAGATGGACCCGGGTCTGGTCCTTCGACAGGTCCCGCAGATGCTCATAGCCGCTTCGGGTGCAGGTCACCGTCCAGCGGGCCCGGTCGAGCTTGCCCGAAAGCTCCCAGTCCTCGGAGGTCCAGATGTCCTTTGCATGGGCGGAGCAAGTCCAGGGTATGCCGGTGATGATGCTGGCATAGTCCGTTACCGAGGCCGGCGTGTGAATGAAATGGGCATGCAGCCACGCGGCGTCTTCCGGCCATTCGGTGACGAGCACCAGCGCCTGGCCGAGACGGCGGAAGCGGTTGCGTGAAACGTCTCGCGCGAGGTCCCGGAGGAACGGCCCGAGCACCCGCCGGAAGCCGGGCTTCCGGACGGTCTTCACCAGCGCGCGGAGAACGCGCCACGGCTCCTCATGCAGATATTCAGGCAGGTAATGGACGGCCGCGCGTATTTCGTCGTGGACGGGGTGGCGTTTCCTGTCGGTCGGACGGCGAAGGGCGACGAGGACGAGCTCATGCCCTGCTCTTTCGAGGCCCAGCAGTTCCTGCGCAATGAACGTTTCCGAAAGGCGTGGATAACCCTTCAGCACGACGGCGATCTTCGGTTTCGGTAACACGTGTCTTCAGTTCGATCTTTTCACGACGGCCAAATGCTCCTTCGATCTGTGATCGAGCCATTCGCCGACGATGTCGGATATGTGGACGAGGCCTTCCAGCCTCAGGCCATTGGCGCGGAGCGACGGCGGTGCGCGCTGCGGCAGTGCCTTCAGGGCCGCGGCAAGGCGCAACGGCTCCTCCGCTTCTTGCGGAAGCAGCATGTCGACGAGCCCAAGTGCGGAGGCACGCTGGGCGCGGATCAATTGTTCTTCGCGTGGCTGAAGACGCGGCACGATCAGAGCAGGCTTGTCGAAAGAGAGGATCTCGCAATAGGTGTTGTAGCCGCCCATTGACACCACACCCCTGGCGCCGGCTACCAGTTCCTCCATGCGATTGTCGAACTCGATTATCTTGATGAATGGGATCTTGCTTCCCTTCTTGATCAGCTTGTTGCGCTGCTTTGCGGGCATGTAGGGGCCGAGGACGACGAGCGCGTTATGCGTGAGTTCGGGATCCTCCTGATAGGCGTGGATCACGTCATGGATGAGGTCGGATCCGTCGCCGCCGCCGCCGGTGGTGACCAGTATGTAGTCGCCTTCCGGCTTATGGCCGTGCAGTGCGTCGTGGGACACGCTTCTTTGCAGAAAGCCGACGAAGTTCATGCGGTCGCGCACGGCAACGGGCACGTCGAGCCCGACCAGAGGATCGTAGAAATCCGGCGGCCCGTAGACCCAAATCGAGTCATAGAACTGCTCGATCTTGCGCATCGTGTCGCGTCGCTTCCATTCCTCTTCCAGGAGGTGCGGCGAGTCCATGACTTCCCTTAGGCCAAGCACCAGCCTGGTGCCGTGCGTCTTCAGGTAGGCGAGCGTATCCTCCACCTCGCCGCGCAGGCCCATCGGCTCCTTGTCGACGACGAAAATATCCGGCCGGAAGTTTTCCGCCGTCGAGCGGATGATCGACTGCCGCATTTTCAACGTTTCGTGCAGCTCGATGTGGCGGTCCAGCGAAGTATATTCGCCATTTCGGAGCTTTATGACGCTCGGAATCTTCACGAAGTCGACGCGGGCGCGATAATCGAAGGCGCCGGCGATTGTCGCGCCGGAGATGATCAGTATCTGCAGTCCGCTGTAATCTTCCACCAGGGCATGGGCGATGGCGCGACAACGTCTGAGATGGCCGAGCCCGAAGGTATCGTGGCTGTACATGAGGATGCGGGCATCCTCGAAGCGCCGTGTCATACGAAAAACCTTTCGCTCAAAAATAGAAACGTCGAAGTCTATTGCAGCGATCGCTTGCAGCCAACAGCGATACCGGGGGTTATTTGTAGGGATCGGCGGCGTCGCGCAACCCGTCTCCCAGGAAGTTGAACGCCAATATCACAAGAATGACCGGGATCGTGGGGAAAAGCAGCCACGGATAGAAGGCAATGACGCTGACGCTCTTTGCCTCGGTGAGCAGGATGCCCCAGCTGGTTATCGGAGGACGCAGGCCGAGACCGAGGAAGCTCAACGCCGTTTCTCCAAGGATCATGCCGGGTATGGAGATCGTTGCCGTGGCGATGAGATGGGACATGAAGCCCGGAACGAGGTGGCGCCCTATGATGCGTCCGCTTTTGGCGCCCATCAACTGCGCGGCAAGGACATAGTCTTCCTCCCTGAGCGCCAGCAGCTTCGAGCGCACGGCGCGCGCAAGGCCGGTCCAGTCGAGAAGGCCCAGGATGACGGTTATACCCAGATAGATGAGAAGCGGGCTCCATGTCGCCGGCATGATCGCCGCCAGGGAAAGCCAGAGCGGAATGCTCGGTATCGACTGCAGGACTTCGATCAGTCTCTGAACCACAAGGTCGAAGATCCCGCCATGATATCCGGCAAGCCCGCCGATGACGATGCCGAGAACGAAGCTGACGGTGATGCCGAGAAGTCCGATCGTCAGCGATATCCGCGCGCCGTAGATGATCCGCGACAGCACGTCGCGACCGAGACGGTCCGTGCCCAGGAGGAAAAGCTGCCCTCCCTCCGCCGGGCAAACCAGATGCAGATTGCTTTCGAACAAACCCCAGAAACGGTAGTCGTCCCCGCGGCAGAAGAACCGGATCCGCTCGACGGCCGTCGTATCGTCCGTGTAGTTGCGCTTCAGCGTATCCATGTCCAGCGTCATCGTCCGGCCGTAGACGAAGGGGCCGACGAATTCACCCTCATGGAAAAAGCGAACGCTCTGCGGCGGCGCATAGATGAAATCGACATTGCGTGTATGCAGGTCGTAGGGCGCGAGAAACTCGCAGATCAGGATCATCCCGTAGAGCATCGCGAGGAAGATGCCCGAGACGAGCGCGACCTTGTGGCGCTTGAACTTCCACCACATCAGACGCAGCTGCGATGCCTGGTTCACCCGCACCTGCTCCTCGGTCATCACCTCCACGGAATAGGGGTCGAAGGGCGCGGTCGAAACGTAGTGCGGAAGGGGCTCGCCGGGCGCCGGGATCGGTGACGTCACTTTGTGCTCCTGCCTTGCAGACGAATTCGAGGATCGAGGACGGCGAGCGCCAGATCGGAAACCAGCACTCCGATCACGGTGAGGAACGCGAGGAACATCAGGAACGACCCGGCGAGATACATGTCCTGGCTCTGCAGCGCCTTGATCAGCATCGGTCCGGTGGTTTCGAGGGACAGCACGATTGCCGTGATTTCCGCACCCGAAATGATCGCCGGCAGGATCGACCCGATGTCCGAAATGAAGAAATTGAGCGCCATGCGCAGCGGATATTTGAGCAGGGTTCGCGTGGGCGAAAGCCCCTTGGCGCGGGCGGTCACGACATATTGCTTCTGGAGTTCGTCGAGCAGATTGGCCCTGAGGCGCCGGATCATGCCGGCAGTGCCGGCCGCACCGACGATGATGACCGGGATCCAGATATGCTCCAGTATCGACTTCGCCTTCTCCCAACTCATCGGCTCGGAAAGATACTTCTGGTCCATCAAATGGCCGATCGAAGTTCCGAACCAGATATTGGCGAAATACATGAGGACCAGGGCCAGCATGAAATTCGGGATTGCGATGCCGATGAGTCCGATCAGCGACAGGCCGTAGTCGCCCCAGCTGTACTGGTGCGTGGCAGCATAGAGGCCGATCGGAAACGCGATGATCCAGGTGAAGATGATGGTGACGAAGGAGACCAGGACCGTGAGCCACAGGCGCTCGCCGACGACCTCGCTCACCGGCAATTCATATTCGAAGGAATAACCGAAATCGCCCTGGAGCATCCCCGCGACCCAGTGGACATAGCGCAGGATCGGCGGCTGGTCGAAGCCGTACTGCTTACGCAGCGCCTCGATCTGTTCCATGTTGACGCCCTCGCCCTGCGCCCTGATTTCGGCAATGTAGCTTTCGAAATAGTCGCCCGGGGGCAGTTCGATGATGGCGAAGACGAGCGCGGAGATGATGAGGAGCGTCGGGACCATGACTGCGATGCGCCAGAGAATGTACCGCAGCATCTCAGTCGTCCTGTTCCAGCCAGAAGGTGTCGGGCTTGTAGGCGCCGAGGTAGCTCGTCGGGTCGAAACCGTACAACCCTTCATCGGGGAAATTGCGCAGCTTCTTCGTGACGAGGATCGGCTGCAGCGAGCTGTTGACCAGCCCGATCGAGAAGACCTGGTCCGTGTAGATGGATAACATCTGTCTCCAGATGTCGGCCCGCTCGGCATCGTCCGCGGAATGCCTCCAGCGCTTGAGCAGGTCGAGGAGCTCGACGACCGGGGGAAGGTCGGGTGCCTCGCCCATTTCGCCATGGGACATATAGTTCAATCCCCAGACGGGCCACTGCAGCTGGTCGTCCGTGGTCGGTGCAAGCTGGCTGGGGCTCATGTCCGCGGTCGGCACGCCGTTGTCGAGACCGAACCACATCGACATGATGATCTCGCCGCCGACAGCGCGGCTGCGGAAGGTGTCGCGCTGCGAGGTGCGAATGAAGAGCGAAATGCCGACCTCACGCCAGTAATCGGTTATGAGCTGCAGTACATCGGTATCGAGCGTGCTTTCGCCGGCCGTCTCTACGACGATCTGCGCCTTTCGGCCGTCGGGAAGAATACGGATTCCGTCGCCGCCGCGCTTGGCCAGTCCGGCCGCGTCGAGCAGCGCGTTCGCCTGTTCCGGATCATGGGCGATCCAGGCATTCGCGAATTCGGGCCGGAAGAGAGGACTTTCAGGCAGCACAGTGTCAGCGCTTTCCTTCGTCAGCCCATAAAAGGCGGCCATGTTGATTTCGCGACGGTCGATTGCAAGCGACAGCGCACGACGGACGCGCACGTCCCTGAGCAGCGGCCGCCACACCGGGTCGGCAGAGTTGAGGTTCGGCAGCAGCGCCAGGCGTGACCCCGACGTCTTCTTCCAGAGCTTTACCTCGACCGGGTGCCGCTTCTCCGCATCTTTGAGATAGGTATAGTCAACGAAATCGACCCCATAGGCCTGCAGGTCGCTTTCGCCCGTGCCGGCCTTCGCCGGAATGAGCGAGGACGAACTGACGCTGAGCACGAACCGGTCGATATAAGGCAGTTGCAAGCCGTTTTCGTCCACCCGATGGTAATAGGGATTGCGTTCGAACACGAACTGTTCGGCCGGCAGGGGCGTGGTGTTGCGCCACGGGTCGAGGGTCGGCAAATCCGGATTTTCGGGCCGGTAAGAGCGCGCCATCCGCATGTGCAGCTGGCTCCACTTCTTGACCCGCTGTTCCTTCAGGAACGTCTTCAGCTTGTCCTCGTCCTGATATTTCGTGTGGAACTGCTTCAGATAGGCCGAGGGCATGACGACGACCAGCGGCTGTGGTGCGGCGAGTTCCTGCAGGAAAACCGGGTTCGGCATCGGCCAGGAATAGCGGACCGTTCGCTCGTCGACGATTTCGAACTTAGGCGCCTGCCCGTCCATGACCATCGCCGGCGGCAGGCCGGCCGGGGTCAGATTCTCGTTGAGGAGCACGTCTTCGAAGCAGTAGCGGAAGTCCTCGGCGGTCAACGGCGTGCCGTCCGACCACTTGTGGCCCTCGCGCAGATGAAAGGTGAAGATACGATCCTCGACCGTCTCGTAGCTTTCGAGAATGTCGGGCTGGAGATTGAGCTTCTCGTCGTAGCCGACCAGGCGGGTATAGCCGTAGATCGTCATCAGGCGAATGTCCTTCGCGCTGCCGATCAGGCTGCGGATCGTGCCGCCGTGGCGGCCGGCCTTTCGTCCCATCGCCGCGACATCGATCACCCTTGGCGTCTTCGGCAATCGTTCGCCGACCGGCGGAAGCTTGCCTTCCTGAACGAGGGCGGCGAGCGCATTGGTTCCGCCTGCGGCCGCGAGCATTGCTTTTGGAAAGGCAGCCGAAGCGAGAATGCCAAGCGCGGTTCTTCGGGTGATCATCGGCGTAACTCCCTGGCATCCACCGATTTGCGGGCGAGGACATAGTGCCCGCCACCGAGATCGGCGGGAATAAGAGCACCGTTCTCGCCGCCGTCGGAAAATTGCGCGCCCCAGCGCTCCTGGTCCGATCCGCCGCTCGCCTGAAGGGAATCGAAGTCGAGCTTACGGTCGAGGTCGGGATAGGGAACGGCGGCGAGGAGCGACTTCGTGTAGGGGTGGACCGGATTGCGCATCAGCACCTCGCGCGGCGCCAGCTCCACGATCCGGCCCGCGCACATGACCGCGATCCGGTCGGCCATGTAGTCGACGACCGCGAGGTTGTGCGAGATGAACAGCATCGTCAGGCCGAGCTCTTTCTGCAAGTCCTTGAGAAGGTTCAGGATCTGTGCCTGCACAGAAACATCGAGCGCAGAAACGGGTTCATCGCAGATCAGAAGCTGCGGCACGAGCGCGAGCGCCCGGGCGATCCCGATGCGCTGCCGTTGGCCGCCGGAGAAGCTGTGGGGATAGCGATTGATGAAGCGCTGGTCGAGCCCCACCGCCTGCAAAAGGGAGCGAACGTGTTCCTCACGCGATTTCGGCGTCCCTCGGCCGTGAATCTCCAGCGGCTCGCTGAGGATGTTCTTTACGGTCATGCGCGGCGAAAGCGACGAGACGGGATCCTGGAAGACCATCTGGATCTTCGCCCGCAAAGCCTTGAGTTCCCCGCCGTCGAGCTTCAGGACGTCGAGCGCGCCCTCCCCGTCGTCGAAGGTAATCGTGCCCCTGTCAGGCGTCACGGCCCGCATCAGGATCTTGCTCACGGTCGTCTTGCCGCAGCCGCTTTCGCCGACGAGCCCGAGGCATTCACCGCGGCGGATGTCGAAGCTGACATTGTCGACAGCGCGATGCCGATATGCGGTGCCGCTGCCGAACCAGCCGGAGCTGCGCGTGGAAAACGTCTTCGAAAGGTTGCGGACGGACACGAGGACATTGGGACCCGCGGCTTTCTTGACTTCGCGCTCGCCGACGATCGCGCCGGCCTTCACCGGCACCTCGCGCAACGCCTTCAGCCGCTCGCCCGGTTTCATGTCGAAGTGCGGCACGGCAGCCATCAAACCCTTGAGATAGGGATGCCGGGGATTACGGAAGATCGCATCCACAGGTCCTGCCTCGACGATCTCGCCGTGGTAGATAACGACCACCTCGTCGGCCATGTTGGCAACGACCCCGAGATCGTGGGTGATCAGAAGCATGGCCATGTTGAGTTTGCTTTGAAGCTCGCGCAAAAGCTGCAATATTTGCGCCTGAACCGTCACGTCGAGGGCCGTCGTCGGTTCGTCCGCGATGAGCAGCGCCGGTCGGCAGATCAGCGCCATCGCGATCATCGCGCGCTGTCGCATGCCGCCGGAAAGTTCGAAGGGATACATGTCGTAGGCCCGCTTCGGATCGGAAAAGCCGACATAGCCGAGCAGTTCCTCCGTCCTCTCGCGGCGCCCTGCCTTGTCGGTATCCGTATGGATCTTCAGCACTTCCGAGATCTGGTTGCCGATCGTGTGAAGCGGCGACAGCGAGGTCATCGGCTCCTGGAAGATCTTGCTGATGCGTGCGCCGCGGATCTCCTGGATATCGCGCCCGTCCCTATCCAGCGAAAGCAGGTCGACGCCCTTTGCTTCGGGATCGTTGAACAACACCCGGCCGCCGACGCTTGCCACGCTCGGCAGGATGCCCATGATCGCCTGGCTGATGGCCGACTTGCCGGACCCGGACTCGCCGACAAGCGCGGTCACCCTTCCGGGCAGAATTCTGAAATTCGCTCCCCGAACGGCTTCGACCTCGCCGCCCAGCACCGAGAATGTGATCCGCAGACCCTCAACTCGCAGCAGGTCCGCTCCTGACGTCATCGCAGCACGCTTCCCTCAATACCCCTCCTGCACAATTCCAACTCGAGGCCGCCCCCAAAATAAAATCATGCAGTCACTTCCTGCAGCGCCGCGCGTCTGACCCCGCGTGCAAAGCTCGCCCCGCCGGAGGCACCGTAACTTTTTGCCACTCAAAAACAGTAGCCTAGGTTAAACGGGCTGTCCAGCAGGCCACCGGAAGGTCAGTAAGCGTGGAGCGGCATTAAGAGAACGGGCAGCTGCCGTTGGTCAGGACGTCCTCGCAGCGCGGGGAACGCCGGAAATCGTCGTAATAGAGCGTCCAATCGGTCGTATCGGCGGCGCGATAAGGTCCGAACTTGAAGTACTGGTTCTCACCGAGACCCTTGTCCGCATGGCCCACATGGCCTTTGACGGAGACGATCGGCTGGCCGTTGGCAAAGAGCTCTATATGGCCCGAGCCGTCGGGACCGGGTTTCGTGAAGACGACGAAATCGATCCAGCCGGACTTCGGATCCGGCAAGGGATTGCCATGGTTGGTAATGGTGATCCCGTCCGTGCATGAATTGAAGAGGCTGCCGTCTTCCGGCTTCCAGTTGCCGTCGGTCGCCACCAGCATGCGCATCTGGTTGACTTCCGGACGGAGCCAGACCGGCGCCTGGCCTGGGGCGCAACGCGCCGGTACGCCATCAGGGCCGGCGGTGACCGGAGGCAGATCGTTGGTTTCGACCGTGGCGAAGAGCTTTCCAAAATTCATGCGCAGCGCCAGAAAGGGGCTGAAGTCGCCCTCGGCACCGGGATCGATCTCTCGCTTCCACTGTGCGATGAGATAGCGGTGGTCGTCGCTCGGCACCGGATCGTCGAACTTGACCGAGAAGCCGTACCAGACCCCCTTGTCGTAGGGCACCCGCAACTCGGTCTTTTCCCAGATCTCCGCGCGTTCGCTGCAGCCGTCGTGATCCGCCGGGCAATTCGGCACGATGCTAAGCTTCAGCCCGCCGTTGCCTGTGCGTTTGACGGCGCTCTGGAACTCGTATGTGCCGGCGCTCTGCTCGAAATTCTTGCGATAGTAGAGCCCCCCTTCAGGCGCGAAATCCGTGCCCTCGAAACCATCGAACAATTTCCGTTCGTAGACTGCCGGCTCCTCCGCCGACTGGGCATAAGTGAGACTCGGCAAGGCAATCGCCGCGGCCAGCAGAGCTATACGAAACATCGGTCCCCTCATTGCAGCATCTTGTCGATCAGACCGCGCGGGCCGGGCGGCCGCTTCTTGTTGCGGTAGAGCAACATGACATGCTCCGCCTCAGAAAGTCCATCCTCGGTTGCATCATATGCCCGCTCCTGCGCGATTGCGGCAAGTGCGGTATCCCGCGGGTAGAGGACCGTGAACTTCTGACGAACCCCGCGCAGTTTCTCCTGCCCGAGCGTTTGCCATTCGCCGCCGCAATAGTTCACGAAGGCCTCGCTCGCGACGACGTTGTGGGCATATTTCTTCGTCAGATTCTGCAGCCGCTGTACCTCGTTCACCGCAGAGCCGAACACCGAGAAGGTCAGCCGGTCGCGCAGGCCGACATTGCCGAACATGACGTTCCCGACATGCAGGGCGATGCCGTAGCCGATCGGGTCGCGGCCCTGCGTCCTGCGTTCCGCGTTGAGGGCGGCCATGCGCGCCGTCGCCGCGCCCACGGCGGCGAATGCCTCGCGGCTGGCCATCTCCGACGGCTCCTTATGCCGGCCGCAGGGATAAACGCCGATGAAGCCGTCGCCGATGAAGCTCAGTATCTGTCCGCCGTTGCGGTTGAAGGGCGTGGCGATCGCATCGAAGAATCCGTTCAACGACTCGATATAGGCCTGCCGGCCTTCCTTTTCGGCAAGCATCGTCGACTGACGCATATCCGCCATGACGAGAACTGCGCGTACCGTCTCGCCGTCGCCCCGCCGGACCTGGCCGCTCATTACGCGCCGCCCGGCATTGGCGCCAAGATAGGTGGTCAGCATGTTGTCGGCGAGCTTGCCGAGCACGGCCACTTTGGCAGCGATCGCCAGATGGTTCTGAAGTCTGAGAAGGGCCGCAATGACGTCGTCGCTGAAACCACCCTGACGGTCCGTCGTCCATGAGCCGACCATTCCGTGTTCGGATTCGGCCCCAAGAGGTTGCATGAAGGCTATGTAGTCGGTCGCTCCCTGCTCCTTCAGCTCGTCCAGAATCGGAAACTCCGAGGGCAAGGCGGGATCGATCCGGCGCCTGACATGATCGAGATTGTTGCTGAGAAGGTAATAATACGGGCTGTGCAGGAATCGCTCGGGATTGAGCGCCAATTCCTCATGGCGCAGGCCGCTCACCTCGACACCCTGACCTCGCCACCAGGTGAAGCCGAGGGCGTCGTAAAGCGGGTGAAGCATCGAGAAAGACAGATGAACGCGCATGAGCGGCAGGCCCGCCGCCGCCAACCGCTCGCAGAAACCGCGCACGATGGTTTCAAGTGTTTCGTCGCTGAGCGAGGTTCGCATGAGCCAGTCGGCGACCTTGTCCAGGAGGATTTGGGAAACGTTGTCGTTGATCGGGCTCATGCCATGTCCTCATCGTCGCGGCAACGGTTGCCACCGGCGCCGACCGCGAAGCAGCGATCGCTGGCTCGCGGTAGCACTGAAGTGGGTACCCGTCGGTGAAAGAAGGCTCCCGCCGCCTCCCGCGGCCGTTCGTGCAGCGATCGGGTCACCGCTGCGCTCCTGCAGATATTCACCGGGGAGCACATTTTCCAGAGACCACGAGCGATTTTTGATCGTTGCCAGATCGTACACGCAACAAGCCTGCGCATTGCACCCTGAAATTGCTGGGGTCCCTCACGACCGCATGCCTGCCCGGGCCAGACAAAACGACGCAGGCCTTGAGGCGCGCGGCTTCGCTGACGGCGCGCCGCGCTTGACTTGCGGTGGCTTTCCCGCCAACAAAACGGCACCGGGCTCCGCAGCCGGATCGCTGAAGCGGCCCTCCCGGCAACAGAACTGGAAGCCAATCTTGACCTCTCCGCATCACGACAGGCTGCTCGAATCGATCTCCGACCGCACCGCCCGCGTCGGCGTCATCGGCCTCGGCTATGTCGGCCTGCCGCTTGCCGTCGCAATCGCGCGCTCCGGCTTCCATGTCACCGGTTTCGACATAGACCCGGGCAAGATCGTCGCGCTCGACGCCGGGAGCTCCTATATCGAAGCGGTTTCGGACGCGGCGCTTGCCCGCGAAGCCGGCGCCGGGCGGTTCCGCTCCACGACCGACTTTTCGGACCTTGGCCTTTGCGACGTCGTCATCATCTGCGTGCCGACGCCGCTCACCAGGCACCGCGATCCCGACCTCTCCTTCGTGGAGAATACGTCGCGCGAGATCGCTGACCGCTTGCGGCCGGGTCAGCTCGTCGTTCTGGAATCGACCACCTATCCCGGCACCACCGACGGTATCGTGCGCTCCATCCTGGAGGAAACGGGGCTCAAGTCCGGCGCCGACTTCTTCATCGGATTCTCGCCGGAGCGGGAAGACCCGGGCAATCGCGCTTACGAGACCACGAGCATCCCCAAGGTCGTGGCCGGAGACGGCCCAATGGCGGCAGCGCTGATGGAGCGGTTCTATGCCGCCGTGGTCACGACGGTGGTTCCGGTTTCGTCCAACGCGACCGCAGAGGCGGTGAAACTGACCGAGAATATCTTCCGCGCCGTCAACATCGCCCTCGTGAACGAACTCAAGGTCGTCTACGAGGCCATGGGCATCGATGTCTGGGAGGTGATCGATGCCGCCAAGACCAAGCCCTTCGGCTACATGCCCTTCTATCCGGGACCCGGGCTCGGCGGCCACTGCATTCCCATCGATCCTTTTTATCTGACATGGAAATCCCGGGAGTACGAGCTGCCGACGCGCTTCATCGAGCTCGCCGGGGAGATCAATTCGGCAATGCCCCGTCACGTTGTGGCAAGGCTGGCCGAGGCGCTCGACCGGCGGGAGGGCAAGGCGCTCAGCCGCTCGGCGGTGCTCGTCATCGGCCTCGCCTACAAGAAGAATGTTCCGGACATTCGTGAAAGCCCCTCCCTGAAGCTGATAGAACTCATCGAGGAGCGTGGCGGCAGGGCCGCCTTCTACGACCCCCATGTGGATGAAATTCCCTCGACCCGAGAACACATGGCCTTGAAGGGCCGGCGGTCGGTCGTCTTCGACCAAGCGACGGTTCGCGGCTTCGATGCCGTGCTTATCGCGACCGACCACGACGCGGTGGACTATGCCGCGCTTGCCGACTGGGCGCCGCTGATCGTCGACACGCGCAACGTCTTCGCGCGCCACGGCCTTGCTGCCGAGCACATCGTCAAGGCTTGACCGTGGGGGGAATATCCCCGACGCGTGACAGGTCCCCTTCGGAAAGACCGGCCTTCAGGTTCCGGGCGGCCACTGCGTAGCCGCCGGCCGCACCGTCGATGAAGTGCATGTGGTCCCTGCTCATCGGGCTCGGAACGATGCACGTCATCAGCGCCGAATCCTGCCGGTGAAGCCCGTAGCGGCATATGCCCGCCGCCGCGCCCTGGGTCAGCCGTTCCTCGATACGGCGCAGCCGCTCGAGACTGACGTCGATCGTCATCTTCAGCGCGTCGTCGAACTTGCGGAAGTCCGAATTGCTGGCGAGGTCGCGCGCGTATCGCTTGACGTCGAACGGTCCGAAATTGATGCCGAGCCTGAAACAGAGAAACAGTGCAAGGCTCTGCGCCGCAACGAAGGACCAGGCGAGGAAGCGCCGGCCCCTCGGCGCGACGGCGCGCGATTCCACCGTAATGCCGCGCACGGAAAGGTGCGGCTCGGGTCCTTTTTCCGGTACCGGGTGCCCGCCTCGCTCCTCCCCCTCCGCCAGGGCCACGATGTCGCCGATCAGCGCCTGGTATTCCGGACCGATGCCGCGCTCCCCCGGCACCGCGATAATGGAGACGATCGCTCCGTGGTGCGAGACGATCGGATTCCAGCGGCATGACAATCCTGTCAGGTCGGGTCTCGTGCCGGGCGGCGCGGCCTCGATCTGGTAGCGGCCCGCCTTCATTTCCGCTTCCGCCCAACTGGCACCACCGCCGGAAAACATGGCGTAGGAGACCTCCTCGCTCGCCTTGAAGCGGGCGACACGCATGTCGAACCCGCTGGCGCGCACGTCGGATACCGGGACGATTGCGGCGCGAAGCTCAAGGCCCAGTTCCTCCGCCACCCATGTCTTGGCCGCGGCGAGCACGTCCTTCGCTTTTGCCGCCAGCGTTCCGGGCACGGCGGCGAGCGCCCCGTCGCCGCCGAAGACGAAGGCGAGGTTTTTCTCGTCGAGCCCGTTCATGAGCGCCGAGATGACGCTCGCGCCCGCCATGTTCACGCTTTTGTATCGCCCTTCGGCGATCGCTCCCGTCGAATTGACGATATCGGCAACGGCGAGCCACCAGCCGTCGGGCAAGGGCCGGTAGTTGGCCTCGTCGGCGACCCCTTCGAATGCCTCGAAAAGAGGAAGGCCCGCATAAAATTCCCTGTCGGCCGGCTGCACCATCGTTGCCAAACTCCTAGAGGCGACATCTGTTGCTGATTTCCAGGCTGGAGCGATTTTCAGCCGATTACGACGGATAAAGCACCTTCGCTTCGATGGATAGATTTCTCTTCTCGCCATGCAATGCGTGTGCGACGGCGCCAATGGCATTGCAGGACCCTCATGATTTGTGCTTGTCTAATCACTACGCCCGGGCAAAATGCTACGGCAGGCAGGATAAAGCCGGAACGGAATGCAGGACGATACATTTCGAGTGAAGTTTTGGGGCGTAAGAGGCAGCTTGCCGGTATCCGGCGAGCAGTTCCTGCACTACGGAGGAAACACGCCCTGCATCGAAATTCGCTGCGGCAAAGAGGTGCTGATATTCGACGCGGGCTCGGGCCTGCGCGAGGCCGGGCTGTCGCTGATGTCCGAAGGTATCGCCGAATTCGACGTTTTTTTCACCCACACCCATTACGATCACATCATCGGCCTGCCCTATTTCAAGCCGATCTACCGCTGCAGCTCCGCCGTCCGCTTCTGGTCCGGCCATCTCCACGGCACGATGTCCACGGCCGAAATGATCAACGAGTTCATGAGACCGCCATGGTTCCCGGTCGGAACGGGCATCTGCCAGGCGAGCCTCGACACCGTCGATTTCCGTCCGGGTGAAACACTATCGCCGCGAGAAGACATTTCCATTCGCACCATGAGCCTCGTGCATCCCGGGGGATGTGTCGGCTACCGTATCGAATGGGGCGGACGGGCGGTCGCGCTCGTCTACGACACGGAACACGAACCCGGGATTCTCGACCCCGCACTCCTCGATTTCATCGCCGGAGCCGATCTGATGATCTATGACTGCACCTATCTGGAAAGCGAGATGCCGACCTTTCGCGGCTACGGACACTCGACCGGGATGCATGGATCAAAGCTCGCCAAAGCCGCCGGCGTCACGCGCCTCGCCATGTTCCACCACGATCCGTCGCGCACCGACGCCGCACTCGCCGCCATGGAACAGGAAGTCCAGGCTTTCTTCTCGGGTGCCTTCGCTGCGTGCGACCGTCAGGTCATCGATCTATAAGATCGGCAACCCTGCGCCAGCGGCAGGCAGCGTGCGAGGCGGTGATGTCGAAAAGTCTGGATAGGAATTCCCATACGCTCTCGTCGTGAACGAGGTGGTGGGTAAGAATTCCCACCGTCCCGCCGCCCTTCTCGATTTCAACCAGCCGGCGATCGATGTCGCGAAGAATCTCGCCATGAGGACGGCAGCCGCGGCTGCCGTGCCAGTCCATCACATCCACATGGGCGTTTATGAGCTGCAGCCCCGGAGCGCGTAACACGGCGGATTTTGCCCGGTCCTCCGGTCCGAAAACCGAAAGTGCCCTAAAGCCGATCTCGTGCAGTCCGGGCACCAGCCCCGGGTCGATCCGGTTCCATGGCGGAACGAGGAGCGGCACCATAGCGGCGGGATAAAGCGCGCGCAGACGCGCCCAGCCGGCACGCAAGTCGGACGCAATCATCTCGCGCGACCTGTGACCTCCCAGTTCCTGGCGTTTTTCCGTAGGGGGGGCATGGTTTTGATGGGACCACCCGTGGACGGCAACATCGACAAGCGGACGGCCGGCAAGGCAGCGCGAAAGGCGCTCATCGGTACCTGCCGGTATGACGGCCAAGGTCACCGGTACCGAAAAGCGGTCGGTGAGGTCGAGCAATCGGTGGAGCGCGGTCGTCGGCTCGACGGCGTCGTCGTCCCGCAGCCAAAAGTCGACCGATTCGCCTGCCTCCTGCAGGCGATCAAGCCTGTCGGCCAGCGTTTGCCAGATCGATGCGATCGTCATTTCGCACTCCCAACGAACTCGGCGAAGATTCCCGAGAGACGTGCGGCGGCGGCGGGAAGCGAGCGGTGCTCGAAAACGAAGCGCCGCGCGCGCTCGCCAAATTGTCTCCGTAGGGATCCGTCCAGGAGGAAGCGCCGCACCGCTGCCGCCAGTGCGTCGATGTCCCCGGACGCCGTCAGATATCCCGTTTCGCCGTCACGTACGACTTCCGGCACACCCGCCGTGCGCTGCGCGACGACCGCGAGGCCTGCAGCCTGCGCCTCCAGATAGGACAAGCCGTAGGCCTCCCCGCAGCCCGGCCAGACATAGAGGTCGCCGCCGGCGAAAATCTCCGGAATCGCCTGAGGCGGCCTTTCGCCAAGCCAATCCAGCCGTCCTGCGGGCAAGGCCGAAAAGGCTTCCGATACGTCAGCCCGTGCAGGGCCGTCGCCAACCACCGTCAGCGTCCAGGGCACATCGGCGACGAGCGCGAGCGCGCGGGCAAGCATGCGATAACTATCCATCTTGTCGCCCTGACGCATCATCGCAACGGCAAGCAGGCGGTTGCCGCCGGCCCCGGTCCTTCGCAGGTCACGAAACGGCGACACATCGATGAAAGGGGCGAGCAGCGCAGAGCGCACTTCGGGTACCGCCTCTTCGAGACCCTCGCGGTCACGATGGGTGAAACAGATGTTGACCGCAGCCTGCCTTGCACCGGCGGCGACCTCATCTTGCGCAAGTTTCCAGGCACCCAGGTTGCGCCGAAAGGAATAAGAACTCTCGGCAGTAACGTATGGAATGGAGAATTCCTCGGAGAGCGCGGGACCAATGAGATCCGGAGCCTTGTAGTACGGGTGGTAGCAAAACCAGAGGTCGGGCGGCCCTTTCGACTGCCAGAGCCGCCGAAGCCGTGCGATCTCCCCTTCGGCCTCCTTGCGGAACGCTGAAAATGCCGCATCCGAGGCTTCACGCGAGAAGGTGCGCAACTCCGAGGCAACGCCGACGTCGTGACCTGCCAGCCGCAGCGCTTCGATCAGCATGCGTGCCATCTGCCTGTCGCCGGAAGGGACAGGGTGGTCGGGTGATTTCAGTGGGGCATGAAAGGCGATGTTCATTCGGCGCGAGCTATCCCGCCTCCCGTCGCGATGTCAACAGGCCCCCCAGCCCGACGACGTGCGGCTGCAGTGCCCCGGCTATTCCGCCGCTGCCTCCCCGCCCTGGGCGAGCGCCGCGTTCTTCTTGGCGATCGCGTCGCGCGTCGCGGCAGCTGCCGCCGGTGCCGATTGCAGGTCGTCTCCGGCCACCTGGACCGTCGGCGAGGCGAACTGGATGCCGTTGGTCTTGAAGGCCTCCTTGATCATGGCCTGGGCCCTTCTTCTCACCTGGGTCTGGTGGCCCGGCTTGGTCTTCATGGCGAAGCTCAGCGTTATGCCGTAATCGCCGAACTGCTCCACGCCTTTCATCTTCACCGTTTCGATGATCATCGGCGCGAGCTCCGGGTCTTCGAGCAAGGAAGCCCCGATGCCCTTCACGACCTTCTTCACCTTGGCGACGTCGGAGTCATAGGAAACATTGATCAGGAACTTGTCGATGACCCAGTCGCGGCTCATGTTCTGCACCGCGCCGAGAGAGCCGAAGGGCACGGTGAACACCGGTCCCCGGTGATGTCGCAGCTTGACGGAGCGGATGCTGAAGGACTCCACCGTGCCCTTGTAGCTGCCGCTCTGTATATATTCGCCGACCCGGAAGGCATCGTCCATCATGTAGAAGATGCCGCTGATGATGTCCTTGACCAGCGTCTGGGAGCCGAAGCCGATGGCGACGCCGAAAACCCCGGCGCCGGCGATCAACGGACCGACTGCGACGCCAAGACCCGAAAGCACCATCATACCGGCGACGACCGCGATGAAGGCCGCAAGGAAATTGCGCAGGATTGGCAGCAGCGTGCGCAGGCGCGTGTTGCGCGCGAACTCGGCGGAATCCTGCACGGTCAGGCTGGCGCGCGCCATGCGCACGTTGATGGATTCCTTGGCAAGCTGCCAGACGAGATCGGCCGCAAGCAGTATGACGATGCCGGCCAGCACGCCGCCGAAGATGCGGTTGAAGGCATCGTCCTGCATCATCTGCGCGCCGTCGATGCGGAAGGTCATGGCAAGCCATACGGCCGCGAGCGCGATGATCACCAGCCTCGCCCCTCGCTCGATCAGAACATTGCGCAGGACGCGGAAGTCCTCCGCCGCGGCAGCATCCAGCATCGTTCGGGTCGCGGCGCTGGTGAAGCGCAGCAGAGGCGGCAGACCGAGGGCATAGACGCCGAGCCAGAACAGCACATCCATGCCTGCAACCCAGAAGACCCAGAGCAAGACCAGGAAGGAAACGATCAAGGCATTTCGCAGGGTGCGGCGCGCGGGCGCCATCTCGGCGATCGGCCGGCGCAAGGTCGTATCGATCGCCAGTCCGAGAACGAAGAGCCCCAGGACCGCGCCGGTGAGGTTGCGCACGTCTTCGGGAAACGCGAGCGCGCGCATCATATCGCCGACGGCCCATACGAAAGCGACGGTGCAGATGAAGTATACGGACCGCCTGAGCCAGTAACGCGCACGATGCGGAGCAAGCGATACATACGACCTCGCCTGATCCGTGGCCGCCCCCTCCGAGATGGCCGGCGTCAACACGGCCGATGCGATCGCGATCAGAAGTCGAGCCACGATCCATGCGATCAGGAGCGGCGCCACCGCTGCCCCGAGGTGACGCGGCCAATCGGCGATCACGAAAGCAGCGACGGCCGCAATGGCGAAGGCGACAAGCGGCGCGATGCGAACGAAGGCCGCCAACCCGCTTCCTGCCTGCACGTTGCTGCGGCTGGCACTGCGCCGCAGGAGATGGCGCACAAGGAACTCGGCGCCGTAGCCGATCAGCAGAACCAGGGCAAAAGCCCAGATGATCGGCAATCTTCCCTGGCTCTCCATGTCGCCGTACACACGGTCTCGCGCCGCCTGCCATTCGGGCAATACACGCGGCGCGGCATTCAGAAGCGCAGTAAGGTGCCTCCTGGCCTCGGCCATCCAGCGCGAAGCGAAGCTCTGGGGCGGCGTGACGGCAACGGTTCCGGAGGCCGCTTGCCTGGATTCGATCCCTTGCCTGGTCTCGATCCCCGGCCTGGTCTCGATCCATTGACGGACCTCGGGATCATCCAGCAGCTGAATGAGCTGCTGGACCTTGGCCGGAGGCGCTGCCCCCGGCTCTTGAGCCGCCGAGAGAGCCGCAGAAGCAAAGATCAGTTGAAGAAAAAAGACAACGACTGCTGCGACGCGCCCTACACCTGCACCCATGCGATAGCCCCCTGATCGCCAGACCACTCGGCGATGATAGTGGCATATCAACACATAAGCGTCACCCCGCAATCCCGTAGCGCTCCGAAGGATGCATGATCGGGTCTCGCGCCGAAGTGCCGGGGCCCGTGCATGTCTTCTTTGGTCGCAGCTGGTCAAAGAAGACATGCAGCAGATCAAAGTGCCACAGCGAGCTTTGCGCGTCCGGTAAGACCCCCGGCGCTTTAGGCCGATGCAAGGCTCTCCGGGTTATGGTCCGGCTCAAGCCGAACCGGCTTCAGCGGCCGACACTGTGGAGGCATGTTCGCGGGCCGAGTGTTTCAGGGCCGACGACGCAACCGCGTCCCATTGCGAAAGTATGCGTTCCGGCAAGTATCTCTTGGCGCTCGCCTCGGCATTGGTAGCCAAGCGACCCCTGAGCTCACCGTCGCCGAGCACCCTGGACAGCGCCTCGGCAAGCGCATCCACATCGTTGCTGGGAACGAGGATCCCGTCCTCGCCATGCTCCACCATGTCCGAGGGGCCCCACTCGCATGCAAAAGAAACCACGGGAAGCCCTGCAGCCATGGCCTCGAGCAAGACGATGCCCCACCCCTCATAACGGGACGACAATACGAAGACATCGGCCGTCTCCACCCATAGCCCCGGTTTTTGCGTCACGCCCGGTAACTCGACCCTGTCCTTCAGATCCAGCGCGTCCCGCAGTGCCTCGAGCGATTTCCTGTCCTCGCCCTCGCCCCAGATAACGAGCTTCCATTCGGGGTACCGCGTGGCAATCCGCGCGAAGGCCTCGATCAGGAGATCGAAGCCCTTCTGACGCGTGAGCCGGCCAACCGCGGTCAAGATATTGTTGCCGCGTCTCTTCTGCCATTCGCCGGGCAGGTCGACGGCATTGGCGACCACCCACCCCCTGCTGCGCATCTTCTCCGGAAAATAGTCGAGCGCGCCCCTGGTCATCGTCACCAGACCGAACGCGCGCGGATACAGACGGCGCTGAACCCATTTCCAGACTGGGCCGAAAGGCTGGAGAGCCGGATTGTTGCGCTCGGAAACGATCACGGGAGCCTGCAGCCCAACCGTCGCCAGCAGCGTCAGTACGTTCGTTCGGGTCAGGAAGCTCAGGACGAAATCGGGTTGCGAGCGGCGAATGGCGGAACGCAGGCGGTAAATTCTCTTGAGCACGAGCAGGCCCGCCTCGATCTTCCCAGCCCTTTGCGGCGGCAAATCGAGACGTTTGATCGCGATCTTCGGATCCAATTCGTAATAGGGCTTCGCATCCGGCGGCTCGAGAGTGATCAGAGTGACCATGCAGCCGAGCCGGGCCCAATGGTTGGCGACAAGGTTCACCACGTGCTCCGTGCCCCCGGCGCCAAGGCCCGGCAGGACGATCGTCACACGCGCTCCGGAAATATTCGACGCCTCAAGCGCTGGGGAATTCGAACTGCCGTTCATTAAGAAATTCCCCTCCCCTGAAGCCCCGCGAACGTCCGGCACAGGAGTCATGGCTGCCGCCACAGCAACGGTTTCTCTTCGCCCAAGGGACATCATCTGGTGCCTCCATTCCGTCTTCGCGATGCAAAACATCACGATCTTCACCAATGCTGTTTGGAATGTTACCGGGCGCGCCTCACGCCCTATGCAAGCACGTTATTGACAGAATGCTTGTTTTTCATTTCATATTCAAATTGCTAAAAACGAATGCCTGAAATTGCCAGCCACGGGACGACCGGCACCATAAGCTTAATTAATTGCTTCAAAGAATCAATACCACACAAGACGCGCGACCACTGCACACGCAAAGAATTTCTTTTTTTCATTCCAAATCTCCTTATGAAATAGGCGGTAGATTTATTTCTGTAACGACATATTGTTCTATTCCGCGCGATCAGTGCGCCAAAACTACTTTTACCATGCGTGCACGGCGCGCCGGTGATCTCAATTTGAGGGACAAACGATGGCAAGCATTCTCAGGCGGGCATGGCGTCGGGTCGAGAAGCGGGTACGGCTTACCAGCCATGCTGCCCAAGCCGACAGCTTCCTGATCTCCTATCCAAAATCGGGGCGCACCTGGTTTCGATACGTTCTTTCCCACTATCTTGCGGCAATCTCGCGGGTGCCGGAGCCTATTGACCTTCACAATATGTTTTCGATCGTACCGAACTTCGATCTTGACCCGGTGCGCGGCATGCCGGGCTACCGCTTCCGCGAGGCAAAAGACGCAATCCCGACGATCCTCGTCAGTCACCTGGACTATCGCGCCAGCTTGTTCCTCAGGCGTCCGGTCATAATGATGGTAAGAGACCCGCGCGACGTGATCGTGTCGGCCTATTTCCATGCGACCCGGCACAAACACCGTTTCGCCGGCACCCTTACGGAGTTCATAAAGGACGATGACCAGGGTATGCCCAAGATGATCAGTTATCTTAATCGCTGGGCAGCCGGTTTGTCCAACCGCGCCCACTTCGTTCTGAGCTACGAGGGGCTCTCCGCCGACACGGAAGGACGAACCGAGGAGGTGCTGGAATTTCTCCGCTGTCCGGTCGATCGAGCGGCGCTCCGGGCTGCAGTCGAGGCTGGGCGGTTCGAGGCCATGCAGGACAGGGAACGGGTAGAAGGCATTCCGGCTCATGACTACGATCGGAACGACGTGGAAAGCCTGCGCATGCGCCGTGGCAAGGCAGGTGGGTTCAGAGACTACCTGGACGAGGCGCAGGTCGCAGAGGTCGAGCGTTTGTGCGCGGCCGACCTGACGGTCGCCGCCAAACGCCTCGTCGGCCACACGGGATTGAACGTCTGAACCCGCACCTGCGCACCCGTTTCCGGATAGAACTGATCTAACGCCGCGCGGCATCGAGGGCTGGCCTGCCGATGCTGGCCCTTGCAAACACCTCCCGCAGGACATGCGCCGTCTTCTCCATTGCCGCCGTATCGAGCGCGGGATCGACCAGGAAGGCCAGGCTCGTCTCGCCGAGCTCGCGCGCGTCGGGCAATCTCTGCGTCGGGACCATGCCGATGTCCGTAAAGGCCTTTTCCAGGTAGATTTCCGAGCAACTGCCGCTGAAGCATGCGACGCCGGCGCCGTTGATTTCGGCAATGATCCGGTCCCGGCTCCAGTCGGGCCGCAGGCGCTCCGGCCGAAGAAACGTATAGAACCTGTACCACGCGTGCTGAATCCCACGGGGCGGCAGGGGCGTGCGCAAAGCCTCGATCTCCTCGGCCGCTCTGGCGATAATGGCCGCATTGTGCGCTCTTATGCTGCGCCATTCCGTCAGGCGCTGCAACTGACGCGATCCCATGACCGCCTGGATCGACATCATGCGCCAGTTGGTGCCGATGGACTCATGCAGCCAGCGGAAACCCGGAGGGTGCTCCCTGTTGTAGACGGCGTCATACGATTTGCCGTGGTCCTTGCGGCTCCAGGCCTTCTTCCAGAGCTCGTCGTCGTTCATCGCCACGAGCCCGCCCTCGCCTCCAGTGGTGATGATCTTGTCCTGGCAGAAGGAAAAGGCCGCGATATCACCGAAACTGCCGACCGGGCGGCCATCTATTTCGGCGCCGTGCGCCTGAGCGCAATCCTCGATCACCCACAGCCCCTTTTCGCGGGCAAGTGCCATGATGGCGGGCATGTCGCAGGGCCAGCCGGCCAGATGTACGACGATGACGCCCTTGGTCTTCGGCGTCAGCTTCGCCCTTATGGTTTCCGCGGTGATGTTCTGGCTGTCGCGATCGATGTCGGCGAAAACCGCAACTCCACCCGCCATCGGCACCGTTGAGGCCGAGGCAATGAAACTGCGCGGCGTCACGATGACCTCATCGCCGGGCTCAAGTCCGAGCGCGTAGAGCGCGAGGTCCAGCGCCACCGTTCCGTTGGCGAGAGCCACCGCATGTTTTACGCCGAGAAAGCGCTCATAGGCAGCCTCGAAGTTGCGTACGTGCGGTCCAGTCCAGGCATTCACTTCCCCAGATCTGAGGACCGACACGACATCCTCGATCTGCTCCTCGTCGTAAACCGGCCAGCGTCCCATCTGTCCCTCCGAATTGAATTGGATCTTATGGCAATAGTGAGAAATTCCGTTTGACGCCGTTCCTCAACCTAAACGACGTGCCGGACCAATACGAAAGCTTCCGCCGCTTGCCGCATCACGGTCGCGCCGCGCAAGGTCGCCAGCGCTCTGAGGGTCGCAATCGAGCGCTCATGCGGCGGCTGGCGTACCTGCGAAGCAAACATCTCCATCGCCTTGAGCTTTGCCTCGAGATGTTCGCTGATATCGACGAAAACGTTCGGCACGAATGCCGGAGACAGATAGGGCGCGTTCCAATTGGTCTCGGACAGGGTCTCGTAGGCGAGAACGAGCTTCGGGAATTCCGCCTGATGCGGGCGGCAGGCGACCAGCGCCGACGTGAAGGTCAACTGATGGTCCATGTGCATGTCGCCCACGAAGGGCAATATGACGGTTTGCGGCGACAGCCGGCGAACGAGCTCGAGCAAGGCGGCATTGACGGTCGCATGCGCCGTTTCCGCAAGCTGTGCCGCCGGCAGTCGGAGCCATATGGTTTCCGTCACGCCCAAGGCGCGGTGCGCTTGCCTCGCTTCCGCCTGTATCCGGGCAGTTCCCTCCGGATCGAAGGCGGGAGGCTTTCCCTCCGTCACGACCGCGACGAACACCTCTTCGCCTTCAGCCGCAAGCCTTGCGATCGTCCCGCCTGCGCCGAGCACCTCGTCGTCGGGATGCGGCGCCACGACCAGAGTGCGCCCGAAAGATATCTGTCCGCCACCCATAAAACCTCCTGATTAAAAATATTGCCGCCTCGGCACGTGCTCACCCACCGCATCACCCTTTGGGCGTCTCCGCGCCAAGACGGCGGGAAAGAAACTCCCTGGCCTCTTGCAGATGCCGTGCATGGACCCGCTCGCCAGTGACCAGCGTCTTCACGGTCAACAGGAGGATCCGCGCATCCAGCCAGAGACCGGCGTGCGCGACATACCAGAGGTCGAGAGCGATCTTCTCCTCGTCCGAAAGCCGCGTATTGCCGTTTACCTGTGCCCAGCCGGTCATGCCCGGGGCGACGCGGCAGCGCATGCGGCCGAGTTCGCCGAAGCCGGCGACGGTCGCCAAGGGAAGCGGGCGCGGGCCTACCATCGACATGTCGCCGGAAAGCACGGCAATGAGTTGCGGCAGCTCATCGAAGCGCAGCCGCCGCAACAAAGCGGTTGCGGCGGTCTGCCGCAAGGCATCCGGCAAAAGCGTGCCGTCAGGCGCCCGCGCATCCGTCATCGTGCGGAATTTGGCAACGGTGAAGACGCGCATACCCGCACCGGCACGCGCCTGGGTGAAGAATAACGGCAGGCCGAGGGTAGCCCAAACGACCGCTGCCGTGACCGCCATCAGCGGCAGGCACAGGACAAAAACGGTTCCGGCAAACAGGCAATCGAGGAAACGCTTGAGACGGTAAAATCCCAAGGAGGCAGGCAAGCCAAAGCTGACGGCCGCAGGTTCTCTGTAGGTTTTCAACTCAATATTCCCTTGGCGCGGGGCGCTTAACGTGTTTTAAAAATATATGAAATTAAGTCTTACATTCCGGCAATTGACACCATGAGTACGTCGCCCGGCACGAGTTCAGTCAGGGTCGATGCCTTTATGCTCGCCGGGGTGCCGCCGACCGGGTTCCGGCGAATCTCATAGGTATATGAAATCTGATTTTTCTTGGACTCGTCTTCGGCCACCGCGGCCATGAGGAGTATTTGCTCTTCGGCGGAGTGCTTTCCGGAAATCAGCTTTTTGATAGCGATCTCACGCGCTTGAAGCTGTGTCAGTATGTCTTTCTCACGGTCGGCTGCAAGCTTTGCCAACTGCAGCTTCAACCCGCTCAACTCCTGGCGCGATCGCGCAAGTGTGGCAAAGGTCTCCAGAAGCTGCGCCTGTTCGGCCGAAGCATTGTTTTCCGCGCGGGAAAGATCGCTTTCGGTGTTCAGCCCGCGTTTGCGCAAGGTAGCGATACGCTCCACATCTTCCTTGCTGTTCTGGACCACGTCCTTTTGCTGCAGGATGAGTTGGTTCAGTATCTCGATGCCGCCCTCTGACTGGGTTATGCCCTCGGCCAGGATTTGCGCTTGCGACTTGTTTGCGGCGAGGTCTGCCCTCAGAATCTTTTCTTCGAGCTCGATTACGCCATCGAGGGGCACGCCGGTTACATAGTCGCGAGCCACCTGAGGCACATCGGCAAGGTCAATCTTGTCGCTGGATTTCAACTGAGCCACAAGCCTCGCCGCATAGATGGCCTCATGGACGATCTCGGCGTTGGCGGCCTCTGCCTCCGCACGCAGACGGGCGCGTGCGACGATCCGGTCGGATGCGCTCGCCGCAGCAACCTGCATGCCTCCGGCAAGACCGATTGCCTGCTCGACGGTCAGCCCGCTGTAGAAAGGAAACGAGCCCGGGGTCTTGACCTCTCCGAGCACGAAGATCGGCCGAAAAGTCGAAATATCGAGAGAGATTTTCGGATCGACGAGAACGTCGCGCCTGCGGTACTCGCCACGGAGCTTCGCCAGCGCTTCCGGCACAGTGAGGCCAACGACTTCAACCCCGCCGATGAGGGGAAACTGCGCTACGCCGGCGCCGGAGACGGTCGCAGTAACCGGCAAGTCGGCATCGTCAAGGAAGTCGAAGGTCAGAACATCTCCCGAGTTGAGCCGGTAATCACCGGCCTGAGCGGGCATAGACGTAATTATCGGGAACGCGAGCGCCCAAAGAACCATCAGCAGCAGGAACGCCCCAAGCTTCCAACGGGGCAAAATCGTCCCACAAACGGCCGGTGAAATCCCCATCTCACAGCCTCCAAAAAAGGAATAAAGAAAACTCTACCAAAAAATATTGGACGACTATATTCTTCGACGCGCTATCACGTCAAAGGTTTTTAACTATTCGCAACCTCATTGTTGGATTTGCTCCTTGAGCCATCCCTCTCGTGGATGAAAATATTATAATATTTCAAATCGTTGCAGAAACGTATTGAACCTTTAGAGGAGCGTCGGCGGGGGAAAGCGGTTCACCTTGCAACAAATGCGGACGGCTTGCGAGCTTGTCGGCAGGTTTTCGCCGGCTCTTCCCCTAACGAGATTCACTTAAAGGCTGTACGAGAAATCATGGCGGATGGTCCGCTCCTGAGCGGCGTATGACTACCGGCTCCGCACAAAGAATTTGCATATACCTAATTATCATATCTCTTAAATCATAGGCGGTTCCAGTGGCGCTCCGAAAGAAGCTTCTCAAGAAAATCGGCAGCTTACGGCAAATTCTCAGTCGAGAGAAAACGATGCTGGAGCGCCTGCAAAGCATTGCGCACCTGCTCACGGGAAACATTCTGAGCTCGGTCATCGGCCTTATCGGCTTTGCGCTCACGGCCAGGGCACTCGGTCCGGCAGGCTACGGTATCCTCGCGCTATGCTTCTCCTACACGCGCGCGGTCGAGCGGATCGTAAGCTTCCAGTCGTGGCAGCCACTGATCAAGTATGGCGCGCATTCGCTCGCGGAGAACGCCGACGATGCGACCGAACTTCGAGCCCTGCTCAAGTTCGGCCTGCTGCTTGACATCTCCGCAGCTCTGGCGGGATGGCTGGTCGCCGTCGTGCTAATCCTGGTGGCCGCGCCCTGGTTCGGCATATCGGGAGACGGGGCGAACCTTGCCATTCTTTACTGCACGGTCCTGCCGTTCCAGGTCTCCGGCATGCCGACCGCCGTGCTGCGCCTTTACGGGCGCTTCATGGCGATCGCCTATGGCCAAGTCGTAACGAGCGTCCTGAGAGTGGTTCTTTGCGCAATCGGCGTGGTCACCAGCGCAGGCCTATTCGAATTCACGCTGATCTGGATGTCGGCCCAGATCATCGGGACGGTCGTCCTGGTGCTTTTCGCGCTGGCCGAACTGCGTCGGCAGGGCGTTCTTTCGGGCCTGATGACCGCTCCGCTACGCGGCATTACCAAGCGATTTCCGGGTCTGTGGAAGTTCGCGATCTCAGCGAACCTTTCGCTCACCATTCGTTCAAGCGCCAATGAGCTCGACACGCTCCTCGTCGGCTATCTTGCCGATCCGACCTCCGCCGGACTTTACCACATCGCCAAACGCATCGGCCGCATCGCGCAGCAGGCGGGCGTGCAGGTCCAGGCGGTCCTCTATCCGGAGCTCGCCCGGGCTTGGGCAACCAAGGCCCTCGGCGCCTTCCATCGCGCGGTCGCGCAGATGCAGGGGCTGCTTCTTGGTTGCGGCCTGCTGCTGATCGGCAGCCTTTACCTCGTGATCGGCCCGCTGCTCACCTGGGCCGCCGGGCCTGATTTCGCAGCAGCGGGTCCCCTCGTCGTCGTGCAGTCGGTCGCAGTGACCATGACGCTATGCGGTGCGGTCATCCGCTCGGCGCTTCTCGCAATGGGCCGCGAAAACGAGATACTGCGCAGCGTCACGATTGCCGCGATCGGCTTTCATGCGACCGCCTTCGCCCTCATTCCGGTCATAGGCGCGATGGGGGCGAACGTCGCCCACATCGTCATGGCCTCGATCTGGCTGTCGACGATGATGCTGAGCTACCGCCGAACCCCTGCGCCAGGAGGCTGAACCGCAAACTTTAAGAAGCATCTTGCCTCCAGCCCGTTTTTCTGTGAAATTCGCCGCCAGATTTTATTTATTTCAAATATTGCTGGGATTAACACTTAAAACTGAGGTCGCTTTTCCGGATTTTTCGCGCAAATTCTGCTGCTTCGCCACGGAACCTCAACCTATACATTCAATACCGACGGCCGACCGTAGCTGCACCCCGTTCACGCTAGCGAATTTCGGAAGCATTGTCTGACCCAGGACCCAAGCCTCTGTTGTAGGCGGCGAACCATTCGTTTCGGTGCAATCGCCCTGGAGGCGATCGATGAAAGGGCCAAAGATGGAAATGCGGGAAATCGACTTCCTGATCATCGGAGCGACGAAGAGCGCGACGACGTGGCTTCAGCAATCGTTGCAGCAGGACCCGGGCATATTCATGCCCGATCCCGAACTGCACTATTTCAGCCGCTATTACGAGCGCGGCGACGAATGGTATCTGGAACATTTCGCAGGCCAGGAGCACCGGCGGCTGCGCGGTGAAAAATCCAACTCCTACATGGATGTGCCGGAAGCGGCGGAGAGAATAAGGGAAAAACTGCCCCAGGCCCGCCTGATAGCGCAGCTTCGCAATCCGGTGGACCGGGCCTATTCCGATTATTGCATGCTTTATCGCCGCGCCGAGGTCGGGCGCGACATCGCCCAGTACCTCGATCCGCGACAAGGAGCGGGCGGGCGCTTCCTGAACGGCGGTCTTTATTTTCAGCAGTTGCAGGGCTATCTCGATCGCTTCCCCATGGAGCAGCTTCTGGTGCTCCTCTACGAGGACCTAAAGGTCGACGCCCGCGTCCAACTCGCCCGCGTCCGCGGCTTCCTCGGGCTCGAAGCCGATGTTCCGCTGAAGCCGCTTGCAAAAAAGGTGAAGGACAAATCGGAACCGGTCGTCAATCCGACCCTGCGCCGTCTCCTGCGTCCCTTAAAGCCGGTTGCTGCGCCATTCCGGCAGAATACCGGTTTCAAGAAACTGCGCTCGCTGATTGCCGGCGAGCTTCAATACGCACCGCTCAGCCATGATCTGCGCGCGCGGATGACCGAATACTTCGCGCCTGAAACGGAAAAACTCGGCGCCCTCGTCGGAAGGGATCTGACGGGCTGGCTGAGAAACAGAGGCCCCGAGAAATGACATCCGGCCCGGCGTACCGGGTGATCAAGCCCTTCATCAGCACCCTGGGGTCTAAGGCAATGACGTCTTCTGCAGCAGTTGATCTGAGCCAAGCGGAAACGCCCAGCATAGGCAGCGGCGATCAGGTGGTTGTGTGCCTTCCCTTCATTGGAGATCTTGTCGGCGGGAGTCACATGTCCTCGCTGGGCCTGATACGAAATCTCCCAAGATCGCGTTTCATGCCACTGGTCGTGCTGCACGACACCGATGGACCGGTCGCAGATTTGTTTCGCCGTGAGGGCATCGACTTTGTCGCCGCTCCTGTTCTGAACCGCCTGAAGCGGGCGGCTCCGCGCAACAGCGCTGCAATCGTCAATGTTATGCGCACACTGCCCGCGCTCGTCCGATTCCTGCGAGCGAACAATGCCTCGATCGTACACACGAACGATGGCCGCACACACCTCATCTGGGGTCTCGCTGCGCGCGTCGCAGGGTCGAAGCATCTCTGGCATCATCGCGGCGACGCGACTTCGTTCGGTCTGCGCCGTGTCGCGCCATGGCTTCCCAATCGCCTTGTGGCCGTATCGAAATTCGCATCGCCCCGCCCCGGGCTTTTCTCGGCTGCGGGCAAATGCAGTGTCGTGCACAGCCCCTTCGACGTCACGAAGATGGCCGGATTCGAGCGCAAGGAAGCCCGCGACAATGTGCTGGCCGCGATCGGGTGTACGCCCGAGACGAAGCTTCTCGGTTACGTCGGGACCCTGGTGGACCGTAAGCGGCCGATCCTGTTTGTCGAAGCGGTTGCCGCCCTGAAGCGGCTTTCGCCTGAGACCAAAGTTGCGGGTCTGTTTTTCGGCAATGCGCTCAACGGTCTGGACGAGGCCGCGAAAGCGCGTGCCGAGGCGCTTGGAATTGCCGATTGCATACACTTCATGGGTTTCCGTTATCCGGGCGAGCCCTGGATCGCCGGATTGGACGCTTTGCTGGTGACGGCCGTCAACGAACCGCTCGGAAGAACCCTCGTCGAGGCGATGCTTCTCGGCACGCCGGTCGTCGCGGCCGACTCGGGCGGAAATCCGGAAGTGGTCGAAGATGGCCGGACCGGCATGCTCGTGCGCGCCGACGATCCGGATGAATTCGCCAGGGCGTGCCGGAAACTGTTCAGCGATGCGGCGCTTCGCGATCGGATCGTGGAAACGGCGCGTGGCGAAGTACGATCCCGTTTCAGCTTCGAGCGTCACGTACATGCGATTACATCGGTCTACGAAGAGCTGACAGGCATCACCGCCATGCAGCGCTCCGCCAGAGCGGGATGAGGAAGAGTGCGGACGGGGCATATGTGAGGCAATCGTGTCAGAAACGGGGTTTACAACGGCACATCAATTTCGTTTTGCGAGCCAGCCCAGCAGAACGAACCTTCGCCTTGCGGCGATCGAACGTGCCGTCGTCTATTTGGCCGTTTTCCTGGCGCCATACGCGACATTCCGGTTTTCCGAACTTTTCTTCACGTTCAGCGATTTCTTCTTTTGCGTGAGCCTGTTCCTTCTTCTGATCACCGCGCGTATCAGGAGCAGACCGCTCGAACAAACGACGTCGATATGGCTTTGCGCTTTCACTCTGTTGTTCATCGGGATCATGCTTGGCAGCCTGTTTCACGGCAGTCCGCAGCGCGGGCTGATCGTGATGGGGCAATATTTCTTCGCCTACCTGATCTTGATGGTCATCCTCATTCGTGAGGACCCGAGGGAAGCCTATCGGCTGGCCGCCATCTTCCTGGCCAGCGTGATTCTCATCGATATTCACGGAATCATCACGTTCTACACGGTCGGGTACGTACCCGGAGAGGGTAAGGGCGTCGTGACCGGCGGGAAGCGCCTCGCTACCGTCCTGCGCAACCCAAACCTTGCCGCGGCGATAAACGCCCTGACGCTGCCGATTCTGCTGTTTTTCTGGTCTTCGGGCCGCCTGAAATCGTACCTCGCTTTGCCCGCTCTCGCGATCGTCATCGTCACGGTCGTACTGACGAGTTCGAACAGCGGGCTGTTTTCAACGGCGCTTTGTCTTGCCGTTTTCATCGCGATGATTTCGACGCCGCGGCTGCTCTTGCGACTGGCACTTGGAGTGGCCATCATCGTTGGCGGCGCGGCACTATTCGGCAGTAAGGAGATGCTGCCCAAGACATTCCAGACACGCGTTTTGGGCGCGTTGTCCTCCGGAGACATATCCGAAGCGGGGACGTTCCTCTCCAGAGCCGCGCTGATGGAGGAGGCGATGCATATCATCTCGGAGGACCAGATCCGGCTCGTGGGGCTCGGTGCGGATCAATTCCGTGAGAGAAGCGTTCAAAGCGCCCCGGTTCACAATATCTACCTTCTTCTCTGGGTCGAGGGCGGATTGCTCGCGCTTGTCGGCTGGTTAATGTTTTCGGGCGTCGGCATGCTGCTGGCACTCGCGATCTTGAAGGTTGGCGGAGACAAACGCGCGCTCGCGGCGGTGGTGACGACAATCCTGGTCTTCCTGGTAATTGCTCTCTTCAATCCGCATATGTATGCGCGATATTGGACCATGCCGATTCTTCTGTGTTTCGGACTGGGCCTTACGCAGCTGAGAGGTGTCGGACCGACCAAGGCTCAAAGCCCGTGAACCATGCAAGCGACGTCCCCAATCAAACGGGCACCGCCAGCAACTGAGAACATTCAGGTTACGATTTTTACTGGCCGTGCCGCGAAATCCGGGGTATCCTTAAGTTTGTAACGCCCTTCGTTTTTGATCGTGGCGTATCGATATAGTATCTGCGACTTCATCTGCCGCGGCATGGACGAGGCCGCGAGTCAAAGAGAACGTGCTTGTGCAGCCGAAGTAAATTTTGGCAGCATCGAACTAATTCATTGCGCATTATTCAATATTTTACTAAAGTAACTGAATATAGAAAATTTTTTGATATTAGCAGGTTTCCATGACGACATTCGTTCCCGATGGCAGCCTATCTGCCCGCGCTCATCACCGAGAAACCATCGAGTTTGCCGCTCAGCAGAGTGGGACTACAGTCGGCCTCTTCGATCTCTGGGCCGTGGTAAAGAGGCGATTCTGGTTTCTTGCGTCAATCATCGTCGGTTGCACCTTGCTGTCTGCAATTGTTTCTTTTTCGCTCCCCAAAACCTATACCGCCAGCTCGGAGGTGGTGCTGGAGCGCAAAGATGTCCGGCCATTCGCCACCGATGCAGCTTTGACGTCCATCGACCGCGACCGCTCGGCCGCGGAAACCGAAATGGATGTGTTGCAGTCGCGGAAGTTCGCCGGCCGCATCGTGGACCGGTTGAACCTCATCGGTGATCCTAGCTTCAATCCATATGCGCCCGGCGGGGACAAGTCGGACGTCCAGAGTCTTGTGGACGACATCAAGGAATTCATCGGTATTCGCAGGTCTTCGACTTCCGATCGGGTAGTACCGGATGTGAGGGCGCAACGGGATCACGCGATCTCAGCGCTGCTGTCCCAGTTCGAGGTGAGCCGAACCGGCGAAAGCCTCGCCGTACGGCTTGTTGTAACCAATCAGGATCCGAAACTCGCCCAGCAAATCGCAAACACGATCGCCACCCTCTATGTCGAAGCCTCGCTCGAATTCAAACAGGACGAGCGGGTCGCGGACAAGGAGCGCGCGCTCAACACCGGCGGTGCAGTGGCATTCCTTCGACAGAGCATGACACAGCCGCTTTTGATTACGCTGCGGAACGAAGAGGCCCGGTTGCTGCAGAGCAAGGCCGAACTCGCTGCCAAATACGGCAAGAATCATCCTCAGATGATCGATGCGGATTCGCAGATAGCAGGCATTCGAAGCATGATCGAGGATGAGGTCCAGCGAATCCTGTCCGATCTCGAAGCCGAGTCCCTGAAACCCAGCGCACGAATCGTATCGACAGCGGAACTCCCCAGTTCACCGTCGTTTCCCAAGCCAGGCCTTATCATTCCGGCGGCATTCGCTGGCTCCACGCTGCTGGCCTGCGTGCTCGCGCTCCTGCTGGAAACAACCGACACCCGTGTCCGTAGCGGACAACGCGCCGCGCAACTGCTGCGGATACCGAATCTTGGCTATATACCGAAGGTCCCGAAGCATCTGACCTCTCCGGGCGCCAAACGATCCTCTTGCATTCCGGACTGGAGCAATTTCACGTCCGCCGAAGCGGAGCGGGCGGTTTATATGGCCGGTCGCTATTCCGACGCGAAGCAACTGCGCCGCATCGTGATGGTCACCTCCTGCGCCCACGACGTCGCAAACGCGTCGACAGCTTGGGGAATCGCAACAGCCGCAGCAGCGGACGGCCGCCCTACCGCCTTCGTGAATCTCGACTTCAATCGCCACAACGTTCCCTATCTGAAAAGCATGGAACGTTCACCGGAACCGATCGAACGCTATCTCAGAAATCAAGCGGTGATAGGCGAGATCGTCCAGTCCGTTCCGACCTTGCCCGGTTTCGGGTTCATCGACGCGACGCACGTGATGACGGAGCCATTCAGATCGCTGGACTCCGACAAGCTCTGCGAACTCATCATGGATCTTAAGCAAAGCGGATACGACTTCATCGTGCTGCATGCTCCGCCGGTGCTCGCCTCCGGCGATGCAAGTTGGCTGGCGCCCTTTGTCGATGGCGTGATCCTCATAGCCAATTGGGGCAAAACGACTGAAGAGCAACTGCTGGAAGCTGCTACGCAGCTCCGGATGAACCATGCGCATCTGATCGGCACTGTGATCAATCAGGTCAATCCGGAAACCCACAGGCGCCACCACTATGGCGGTTTCGTCATCACGTCCAAGCGCATCCCGGCCGGCCGCTGGCATCGCGTCCGAGGCAATGGGGCATTCCCCGAACGGACGGACACGGACGTCAACACGCTTCATGCTCCCGCGGCGAGACCTTCGATCACGCGTCCGTCGAATGTCGCTTAGATCACCATGGGGTGAAAGAACTCTTCCCGCGCCGCAAACGCGGCGCTGCTGGATCTTTGGTTCCTGTGACAAGCACAGGATGAGGAGACCTTAGTCCACGGTATCGCCCGCCATAAAATGGAGAAATGCTTCGAGATTCGTCCATCCGTCGCCATCCAAGTCTTGCCGACCATCGCTGGCATCTGCCGGATCGCTACCGTTTTCGACCTCCCAGTCATCCGAGATACCGTCCATATCGCTGTCCGGATACGGCACCCCGGCATCGAGGTCCGGCCAACCGCCGACGTCCTGCGGATCGTTCACGAGCAATCGCCCGCTGCGGTTCCTGACCGCCTCGGTGATGCGGCGATCGACGGCGTCGCGGCGGGGCTTCGTCGCACCGGCACCCGCCAGGACGTCCTCGAAAGCAATTTCGGGTGCAGAGGCGCGGACCGCGGGTGCATCAAATGCCGAGGCTGAAACGAATCTTCTTTGTTTCTCGGCTAAAACGAGGCTGTCATCCTGGCTGGCGCCGGTGCGATAGGGTTCGTCGTAATTGTCCTTCAGATAAATCGCGTGCCCGCGTCCGCTTTCTTCGAAGAGATGAACCATATGGTCGTTTCGCAGCTTTTCCCCAGCGATCTTGTAGTTGCCGACCACATTGGCCTGGATCCGCGCCCATTCATCGCCGAAGCTTAGGACATATTGCCACTTCGGCGAGAAAAACACGTTGTTCACGACATCCGCGACGGCGCCGGGAATTTTCATCTTTATCAGCGGATTTCTGAACTGGCCGAAAGCGAAGAGAGAGTGATGGACGGAGACGTTGCCGCCCTTCGTGAACAACATGTTGCGCGCCCGCTTGTCCTTCCCCGGGCCGCCCCGCAGCAGCGGTTCGCTCGCAATACCCCACTGCCAGGTGAAGTTGCTCGCTTCTTCCGAATCGATCGTCTCGTCTGATCCCCAACTGGCGGAGATATGATCAAGCATGATATCCTTCGCCGAGTTGGAATACATTCCGAGGCCTCCGGAACAGCAAGCCTTCACGGCATGCGGACCGGGGCGAAGACGAATGTGCCTGATGATCACGTCATGGGTCACGATTTCGATTGAAGGGCGAATTTGCGTCTCGCCGTTCCGGATGGCGATCCCGCCGCCCGGTGCCGTCTCTCCGGCAATCGTCAGGAATGGATGTCGAACGACCAGCGATCTTTCGCGAAGAACAATGGTGCCGCCCGTGCGGAAAATACAAATGCGCGGGCCGGATGCCTCGATGCACGCACGCAAGGAGCCCTGCCCCGACTCGTTCGTGTTGACGACATAGATCACCTTGCCCCCCCGCCCTCCAAGAGCGCCGGCGCCGAAGCCTTCGGCCGTGGGAAAGGCACGTTGTCTCCCGTCTGGAAGCTTGGGTGAAAGGGGCTCGGCCAGTGCCGCCTGGGCTAGAGCTTCCCGGGAGAAGCCGACCCATGATCCGCAGACCAACCCCGCCAGTATCAGGCAACGCGCTATTGTTAAACCAAATGCCCTTACGTCATGCGCCTGGTAGATTACCGTCATGCTCTTGAGCCGCCATCCCGCAGAAATATGACACCGACCTTCAAAGATAGCCGTAGCGTCGGAGCATCCAGCCGCCCAGCCGCTCGAACGAAACCTGCTGACGGGTCGGCATCCGTGTTCGCCACGTTTCATCCTTGTTGAGCGCGATCGACGCGTTCATGCGCAGCCGATTGCCTGCCACTTGATGTCCCGGCCCCATAGCCTCGCCGTTCTGCAGCGATGTACCTACCTGACTAAGGTCAAGCTCGAGGAACGTTCCGATTTGCTGCATAACGGCAACAGGGTCAGACGCGAAATCCTCGTATCTGACACGCATGACCTTTTCAGAGCCCAATTTTCGCGAGAGATATTCGACGGCAAGATTGACCATGCTCCAGCGCAAGGCTGTCCTGAATACCGATTTCGGCTTGATTTCCTTCTGCAAGCCCGATTTGGCATCGCGCTCGTAACCCTTCAGCAACGACCAGGCTACACCGCGCCCGTCACGCACCAGATGAATGACCCGCATGTCGATCCCGGGTATCTGTGCAACGGCCATCGCCCTCCCCGGCAGCTTCGAGGAATCGACGATCACCTGCCGGCCCGAGCATGACTGCATTGCGCTGAACAGGCGCTTCGTATGAAGCATATACAGAGAAAATTGTTTTCCGAGACCCATGCCGCCGAGCAATCTCGTCATCATCGAAAGCCCTTCGAACTTTTGCTGAAGGGCGTAATACTCCTCCATTAGCCCGGGTCCCTGGCCGGCGGACCACTCCCGGCGGACCGAACTCCAGAAGGAGCAGTCACGAATTGCATTGCCGCACGCACAATATTCGTTGTGACGCCAGACGTGACGTGTGAGCGACGTTATCTCTCCGGCCCCCACCACAGCGGCATGCTGTCCCAGCGCAATGTCGAGTATGGTCGACCCGCTGCGTCCGTAACCTGCGATATAAGCGATGCGAACTGGTTGCGAGGGCATCATGAAGCCTTCCATTCTCTTGAAGCTTGATCTCCGCTTCGGGAGACCGGGACGTTCCATTCCGGCCGTGTATGGCTCCGCCTCACGATGCCCGGAAATCCAGCAGAAGCTTTTCGATCTCCGATCCGCCCCCGACGCGCTCCAGCGCGGCGAAAGAACCATCCTCCTTGAGCTCGAACAAGGTTCCAGCGTTTTCCTGCGCGCGGTTCGTTCGGGTCACCACGACCAAGGCGCCCGGGCCGCGGAGATAGGAGTGGATGTTCTCGATTGCTGTCCGGATCTGATCCAGCGAGAAGTAGTTCGTATTCAAAATGTTTGCGGCTCTCACGAGATCGAACCGACCGGCAAGGTGCTGCGACCGGCTCATAATATCGTCTTCGACGAAATTTATTTTGCCGTTCTCGGGCAATGATCGGGTGATCATCTGCACCTGCCTGCTCTTGCCTTCCCGTACGCGGTCGCGAAGGCGCGGTTGCAAGAGGACGCGCGCCAACAGGAGCGGGGCAAATGCCAGCGTCACGTAGTCAAGCCTTCTGATCCAGGGCCGAACAGCCACGCCGCGCAGATCATATTGTAGCGGCCAGCCTTCCGGGTCGCAAAAGACCGTGATTCCGGGAGAAAATTCGACGATGTGGGCCTCTACGAAGAGATCGGTCGCTGTAATGTGGACCGCGGCGCCGCAACTTTCGAGAAATTTTGACAGTTCCACCGTCGTCAATCCGGTGGAGACACCCACATCCAGGATGTCGTGGAGGAAAGTAGCGCGCTCGGCGATGAATGGACGGAACGCGACCTCCAGCTCCCGAAATCGGGACGGCTGAGTCAGTTTGAAGGTGCCATTACGCATCTTCAACCGGGCGAAAAAAGCTGACTCCGAGACCAGATCGAACGTGTTGGAACTCAATGAATAAAATTTTTTGGCACTTACGGTCATGGCGTGACAATCCGTATCCATTCAACCAGAAGCGAATATTTTTCTCAGAACTTGAAACCGTTCCGTCGCAGGGCGGGTGTCGCCCTCTTAAAAAATTGCCACGACGTGGCGTCTTCTTATGCGTTTTTAATATTCAAAAAACTAATCTAATGACTGGCGGCGTTATCCGCTCAGCCAAGACGTATCATAATTTCCGAGGCGCAGCAATTTGCAACGTTAGCTGGTGGTGCCGATTTATTCGGCCGCCATTCAGGCCGCAGACGCCGGAGCATTCTGTGCACCGCATGTTCCGATCTCGGTCCTGGTGATCCATGCCGCCGGGCCGCTTATCTGCGCCGAAAAACCGGGCTGCGCTTTTGCTTGAATGCGGCGCGCTCTTCCGCCGCGTCTTCCGTCGAAACAGATCGTCTGCAGATCCCGTTCGTATTCAATCGCCTTTTCGAGTGGCATCGAGACCGCGGCCTTCAGATTCGCCTTGGCCGTCTCCGAAGCTATGGGTGCCCGCGATACAATGACCGCTGCGATGGCTTTTGCGCGTGCCATCAGTTCCCCTTGCGGGACCACTTCACTCACCAGCCCCCATGCGAGAGCCCTTTCTGCCCTGACGGAATCCCCCGTCAGAGCCATGAGAGCAGCATTCGAAGCGCCGATCGAATGCGTCAGATGTGCCGCCATGCCGCCGCCCCCTATCCAGCCGAGCTTGATCTCAGGCGCGGCAAACTGTGGGCATTCCGAAGCGACGCGAATGTCGCAAGACATCGCAGTTTCCAGGTCGCCGCTGCTGCGAGACAAGGTGACGCTCCGCCCCATGTAACGGGAGCGGAGCAACTCAGCAAAATCCGGCCGATTTGCCGAGACTTGCGTCGCGCATCGAGAGGCAAAGCCCAATGCTTGCCTGCAAAGCGGTAGCTACCGAAGGTGGGGCCGATACAGTTCCTTGCGATTTCTGCAAGCACCTCGGGCGAGAAGATTGCCTCGAGGGGCTGCAGGCAGCCGGCATCGAACGCCTCCTCACCGACACCGACCCTCGCCAAGCTGTTGCGAATGCACGCTTCACGACGAAAGTGCTTTTCCCCGAACGGCTCTGGACTTCCCCGTAGCAATTGTGTTCGATAGGGCGATATTGATCTTGAATTTCTTTGAAGTCCCCCTCGTCAGTGATTTCCTATTCAATTGTATGGTGTGACCATGCGTATCGTATTCGTCGGCGCCGTCGAGAGTTCCAAGATTGCTTTGGAAGCGCTGATAAGAGCAAAGCGCACTCCGGTGCTCGTAATAACGCTGCCGCCCGAAGCGGCGGGGCGCCATTCCGATTTTGTGGACCTCGGGGAGATCGGGCGGGCGGCCGGAAGCGCGATCCATTACTCAAGAGACATAAATTCCCAGGCGACGCTTGAGGCCGTTGCAGCGGCCGCCCCGGATCTCTCGCTCGTCATAGGCTGGTCGCAGGTCTGCCGGCGTCCATTCAGGGATGTGGCGCGCGCGGGCACCGTCGGTTTTCACCCGGCAGCCTTGCCGCGTCTGCGGGGCCGCGGTGTCATCCCCTGGACCATCCTCCGGGGTGAGGAACGAACGGGCTCGACCCTTTTCTGGCTGGACGACGGCATCGACTCGGGACCGATCCTGTTACAGCGGCAATTTCCCGTCGCCCCCGACGAGACAGCGCGCAGTCTTTATACAAGGCACACCGAAAACCTGGCTGAGATGGTCGTCGTGGCGGCGGCACAGGTGGAAGCGGGAAACGCGGCCCGGATCGGGCAGAACGAAGCGGAGGCAAGCTATTGCGCGAAGCGCACCGCGGAGGACGGCCGGATCGATTGGCAAGACCCGGCCGCATCCATCTTGCGGCTGATCCGCGCGGTCGGAGATCCATATCCGGGCGCCTTTACATTCTACAAAGGCCAGAAAATACGCATCGATGCGGCAACCCCGGTCGAGAACTCCAGGCAATATATCGGCCTGACCGGGCAGATTCAGGCGCATACGGAGCGCGGGTTCATCGTGCTTTGCGGTGACGAGGAATGCATCGAGGCGCATGCATGGGAATGGACCTCGGACAGGCGGCCTCCGGTTCACGGCAAGCTCGGCGGGTCGGACCCGGTCCAGGCTTCCGGGCAAAATACATAAGCACAGTAGAAAACTATAATTGGGCCAATACTGAAAAACTGTTTACAACCCATTAAAGACGTGCTTTTTTATTACGGTATTCGAATATGCCTAGGAATTTTGCGTTGCGGTTGAAATGATCGCGAACGCCTATTTTTTGTTGAATTCATTTTATCTAGCCTTTCCAGCAGGTCGAACCGACACACAACAGACGCACTGTTCTTAGCCACCATAAGAGCTTTGGGGGTCGTGCGTTCGTCGTTCGGCGGAGCTGTAGGGCTTATAAGTATTGGAAGGGGCCGTCATGCAGCGTATACACGCCGCCGCGAAGGCAGTTCGTAATCATTTCCTGACGTTACCGTCTATTTTGGGAAGAGAGGGGGGCAGCAGAGCACCGGCCAGAATGTTTTGGGCGATCTGCGGAGCCGCCCTCGATATCGGCTTCAGGCGGATAAGGGGAGCGGTCCGCAGCGTTCAAAAATATCCTGCCCTCTATCTCACCGACCTGGCATCGGTCGGCGTCGCGCTCGCGATGGCATTATTGCTGCGCTACGGCGTCGGAGAGCTTTCCGCACGCCCGGAGACCACCTCGGTGCTGTTCTGGTCCGGTGCGCAATACCTCGCTGTATGCGCACTCGTTTTCCCCCTCTCGGGCCTCTACAGCCGTAATTGGAAATATGGCTCCCTTTCCGACCTCTTCATCATTTTGCGGGCGGTCTTCCTGACCTCCCTGCTGCTCGTCACGCTGCTGTTTTTCTCCACCAGGCTCACCGATATCCCGCGCACCGTCGTTCCGATGCAGTCGCTCCTGCTCATCTCCTTCCTGGCAGCAGCAAGGCTGAGCTTCCGCGCCGAGGAACTCGCGCTGAGGCGGCCCGTTTTCAAGTCCGGGCGCAGCAAGGACGCGCAGGACGACAACCGAATTCCGCTGCTGCTTATCGGCGCGAGCGATGCCGCCGACCTTTATCTTCGCGCTCTCGCACGCGATCCCAACGCGACCTATACGCCCGTCGCATGCCTCGACAGAAGCGAGGATCAGATCGGCATGACCCTTCGCGGCGTGCCGATCGCCGGACGTATCCAGGACTTCGAAGGGGTGGTTGCGGAGTTGCAGCAACAGGGCAAGCAACCCCGTCATATCGTCTTCACCGAGGCCCCTGCGGCCTTTGGAGAGGAGGCTTCCGACGGCCTGCTGAGATCCGCCGAAAGGCTGGGCATTGCCGTTTCGCGCCTGTCGCAGATGACGGAGTTGAAGCGGGCCAAGGGCGACAACCCCTACGAACTGCGCTCGATCGAACTGACCGACCTCCTGGAACGGCCGCAGGCAGCGCTCGACCGGGAGGCGATCAGTCGCCTCGTTCGCGGGCGCCGGGTACTCATCACCGGGGCCGGCGGCTCGATCGGCAGCGAGTTGACGACCCAAGTCGCCGCCTGCGATCCAGCGGAGATCGTCCTGATCGACAACACGGAATACAATCTCTACGCAATCGACATGACGCTCACGGAAAGCTTCCCCCAAGTCCCGCGGTGGAGCTATCTTTGCAGCGTCCGCCGCAGCCAGCGGGTCGAGGAGATATTCGAGCGGCACCGGCCTGAACTCGTTTTTCATGCCGCGGCTCTGAAACACGTGCCCATGGTGCAGATGAATCCTTGCGAGGGCGTGCTCACCAATGTCGTCGGCACCATGAATGTCGCCAACGCCGCCAAGAAATACGGCACGCTCGCTATGGTCCAGGTGTCGACCGACAAGGTCGTCAATTCGACGAGCGTCATGGGCGCGACGAAGCGTCTTGCCGAGCTCTACTGCCAGGCGCTCGACCTGAACGGCATCGAAACGGGTCTCGGCCCGCGCTTCATGACGGTCCGCTTCGGCAACGTGCTGGGTTCCAGCGGTTCGCTGATCCCGCTCTTCAAGCGTCAATTGGCCCGGGGCGGCCCGCTGACCGTGACCGATGCGAATATGACGCGGTTCTTCATGACAATCCGCGAAGCGGTGGAACTCACCCTGCAGGCTTCCGCCTATGGCTTTGAAAAGCAGCTCGGCCAGGGCGAAATCTTCGTGCTGGACATGGGCGAGCCGATCAAGATCATCGATATCGCCCGCCGGATGATCCGGCTTGCCGGCTTCACGCCGGACCAGGAGATCGAAATCAAGATCATCGGCTGCCGGCCGGGCGAAAAGCTCTTCGAGGAGCTTTTCGACGAAACCGACAAGCGCATAAGCTCGCCGGTGCCGGGCGTCCTTGGAGCGGTGCCCGAACCCATTCCGCTGCCCACGCTGAGGGACGCGTTCGCGCGCCTGCAGCGCTATTCGGAACGTGGCAACGAGGCCAGCGTCGTGGCGGTCATGCGCGAATTGCTGCCGCGATATGAGCACGAGGCGGATCGCAAAACGGCGGCGGCGAGCACACGCACGCCGTTGCGGCCGAAGAGCCGGATCAGGGCCAAGGCAGCGAAATCACCACGCGGCTACGGCGCGGAGGTACGCCTGCCCGGGAGGTGACGACGGGGTACACGATCGGTGCGGATGCATCGTGACGGCATTGCGGCCGCCTGCGAAAGTCCGCCGATCGGAAGCCGTGTCGCGCGCCGATCTTGCAGCAGACCAGTCGGCGCCCCGCCGCGCGGCCCGCGTGTACGGCAGTTGGAAGTTGAACGTTGAATACCACCGCTCGACGGTGGAGCCGATCCGGGGAGACGAGCAGTGGATCTTGTTGAAAAGGTTTCTCGAACCGAAGCCGAGGACTTTACGGACCGTTCGGCAAAACACGACGGAGTTGCGCGCCCGTTGCGGCAGAAGCGCGTTGTTGCCGTCGTCGCCAGCCTGACAGCCTCTCTCGTGATCTTTCGGCTCGAGCTGCTGAAGCGGTTGGTCGCCGCCGGGCACGATGTCATAGCCTTCGCACCCGAACACGACCCCCGGGTCGAGCAGGAGCTTGCGCGAATCGGCGTGCGCTTCATCCAGATCCCCATGGCGCGCACCGGGCTCAACCCGCTGGAGGACCTGCGGACCTTCTGGACGCTGCGGCGCCACTTCGCCCGCCTGCAGCCGGACATCGTCCTTCCCTATACCATGAAGCCGATCATCTACGCCGGGATCGCGGCCAGGACGCTCGGGATAAAGGAGCGCTGCTTCCTCGTCACCGGGCTCGGCCATATATTCTCGGAAGCCGCCGGTGCTTCGCTCAAGGCGCGGGCAATACGACAGCTGTGTGTCCGGCTATACCGTTCGGCGCTGCGGGGCGCCCGCGTCGTCTTCGTTTACAACGACGCGGACGACGACGACATTCGCCGCTACAGAATGTTGCAGGGCGGCCTCTCGCCGACGATGATCTCCGGATCGGGCGTCGATCTCGACCATTTCGAATTCTCGAAACCGCCTCGCGGCGGGCCGACTTTCCTGATGGTCGCCCGGCTGCTGCGCGATAAGGGCGTCGTCGAATATGTCGAAGCCGCGCGGATCGTGCGCCGCTCTTTCCCGCATGCCAGATTTCAGCTGCTCGGCCATTTCGACAGCAACCCGACGGCGATTTCGCGCGAGGAAATCGATGGCTGGGTGCGCGAGGGAATACTCGACTACCTCGGCACGACAGTGGACGTGCGGCCCTATCTCGCGGCGTCCAACGTTTTCGTCCTGCCTTCCTATTACCGTGAAGGAATTCCGCGGAGCATTCTTGAGGCCCTGGCGACGGGACGCCCGGTAATCACGACGGATCTGCCGGGCTGCCGGGACACCGTGCAGCCGGGAACCAACGGGATGGTCGTGAAGCCGCGCGACGTCGCAGCGCTCGCCGACGCCATGGCCGCTTTTGCGCAGGATCCGGACCTGGCGGAGAAGATGGGAAAGCGGTCGCGAGAGCTCGCGGAAACCAAGTTTGACGTCCACATGATCAACAGGATGCTGTTTGCCGGCATGCACCTGGCCGATTGAGGGATTTTCATGGTGCTGCAGATCAGCCACGTAGAACGTCGCCGCGGCAGACATGGGGCACCGCGATGATAATGCATGTCATCACCAATTTCACCGCGAGTGCCGGCGCCGAAACGATGCTGGCACGGCTGCTGCACGGAGCGACGGACGAGCGCGCCATCGTGGTTTCTCTCATCGGCGTTTCCGAGCGCAACCGTCGCCTCGCCGACAATCCGAGGGTCGCCTATGTCTCGCTGGGTGCCGCTTCGCTCGCGGCGCTTCCGGGCGCGATCCTGCGGCTTGCCCGACTGATCCGGAAGGAGCAGCCCGACGTGATCCTCTGCTGGATGTACCACGCGATGGTCGCCGGCACCCTGGCGGCGGGCATGGCTCGGCATGGAGCGCCGGTCTTCTGGAACGTGCGCCAGTCGCTGGACGATCCCACTTCCCTTACGCGCAGTTCCCGCATCGCGATTGCGGCGGCGAAACTGTTGTCGCACCGGCCGAGCGGCATCATCTACAACAGCGCCCGCGCGCTCGAACTGCATCGCGCCTACGGCTACGCAAATCGGAACGCGGTCGTCATTCCCAACGGCTTCGACCTTCCGCAAGTCGCGGCTCCCGAACCGCGAACGGCCCGGCGGATCGGTATCGTGGGTCGCTTCCACCCGCAGAAAGATCACGGAACCTTCTTCAAGGCGGCCGCTCAGGTGGTGAAGACCCACCCGCAGGCGGTCTTCTCCGCGGCCGGCAATGGCCTCGTCCGCGACAACCCGGCCGTCATCGAGCTGATGGCACAAGCCGGTCTTCCGGCCCACGCCGTCGATCTCCGGGGGGAGATCGGCGACATGCCTGCATTCTATCAAAGCATCGATCTCTTGGTCCTCTCGTCACGGACCGAAGGCTTCCCGAACGTCATCGCGGAGGCCATGAGCTTCGGCAAGCCGATCGTCACGACGGATGTCGGTGACGCGGCCGCGATCGCCGGAACGGCCGGTATCGCAGTACCGGCGCGCGACCCGCAAGCTCTTGCCGGTGCGATGCGCTCCTTTCTCGACCTGCCGGAGGCGGAGTATGCGCGTTATGCGCGCGCGGCACGCGAACGCATCGAAAGTGAGTATGCGATTGCTGCGGTGACCGCAAAATATTCAGATTTCCTGGCGGCTTGAACGAAAGAAATACATCTGTCTAACCCGTTTGATTATCTCCCTGCTATCGTGTTTCCAGCAAGGTGCACACAGAAAATTCGGCAAAGCCTTCTACACGATTGAAAGTAATTGATGAACTCTAAGATAAGTAGTATGGAATGGATTTTATTGGAAGAGTAAATAATTCCTGGTGGCGGCAAGAGACTTAGGCTGAAGATCACTTTGCGCCCTATTCTCAATTTACCCGCCCTCCGGCCCACAGCTAGAGGACATCAAAATGATTCTGAAGGGAACCAATCTTTCCGACACGATCCGCGGCGCTCTGAGCGACGATGAGCTTTGGGGCTACGCGGGCGACGATTATCTCGATGGCGTCGAGGGCAATGACATGCTTTTTGGCGGCGATGGAAACGACTTCATCGTCGGCGGCCCCGGCGACGACTATGCCGAAGGCGGCACGGGTAACGACCGGATCGACGGCGGCCTTGGCCACGACAGGCTGAAGGGCGGATTAGGGAACGACATCTTAGATGGAGGTGACGGCAGCGACATTCTCGATGGCGGCGACGGCCATGACCAGATCTTGGGCGGCCGGGGTCATGACAAGATTTTCGGCGGCGCAGGAGAAGAATATATCGACGCAGGCGATGGCGACGACATCATCTATGCCGGTTCGGGAGACGACGGCTTCAACAACCGGGTAAATCCCGCAACCGGGCAGGTCACGCAGCAGGCGGTTGCCGGCGGCGCCGGCCACGACAGGATATATGGTGAAGAAGGCAACGACGCTCTCAAGGGCCAATCCGGCAACGATTGGGTCTATGGCGGCGTCGGCAACGACATCGTCGACGGCGGCGACGGGAACAACTATCTCGACGGCGGCGACGGTCATGACGTGCTGGACTCCGAGGGCGGCGTCGACGAGGCCCACGGGGGCAGCGGCAATGACAAGATCTTCGTCGGCGCCGGCGACGATCGCGTCTTCGGGGATGACGGCGACGACATGCTGTACGGCGAAGCCGGCAACGATACCTTGAGCGGCGGCAACAACTACGACCGCATCTTTGGCGGCGACGGCAACGATACCCTGCGCGGCGACGCCGGTCAGGACGTCCTCGTTGGCGAGGCGGGAACCGATATCCTCTGGGGCGGAGCCGACGCCGATCGTTTCGTCTTCAAAGGCGCTCCGGCGCTCAGCGGCCAGGATACCGTCATGGATTTTCAAGATGGTGTCGATTTCCTCGTGATAGAGAAGCTCGGGATCAAGCAGTACTCCAGCTCAGGCGCTGCAGGCACCGTCTACGCCTATGATGACACCGGCGGAGACGTGCTGGTAAAAGGCTACGACTCCTCCGGCAAAGCCTTCTCCATTCTGCTGGACGATCCCGACGGCACCCTTAGCGCTGCGAACTTTTCGAGCAGTGATTTCCTTTTCGCCTGATCGGTGAAGGAAGGGTCGGCGCAATGCCGCGTGTATGGACGCGCGGCTGCGCTTCAACCAATTTTCGGAGCCTCTACGCGTTCACGCTCCCACCCTGAAAATCCGTCAGGCCGGTCATCGATTTCCATTCTTCGATGCCCTCACGGAAGGAGAGCGGCGCATAGTTCAGTTCGTTTGCGGCCTTGGACACATCGAGGGCCCTGAAGCCGCGCGGCGGCGCATCGGTGCTGGCGCTCTCGACGGCAATGAGCTGCCGTTCTGCTCCGACGGCATCGGCGACGATCTGAGCGGCTTCCAGTGAAGTAGAAGCACGCCCGCTCCCCGCATTGAAGACGCCGCCTTCGGCTCTCTCCGCAGCCTCGAGCGCCAACCTCACGACGTCATCGACATAAACGAGGTCGACGCTGTACTGGCCCCCGTCCTGAATGACCAGGGAGCGCCCGTTTCCGAGCGTCCGCACGAAGACAGGCACCATACCGCTGTTATGCATGCCGGGGCCGTAAACCGATGCGAGGCGGAGCACCGTCACCGGCATGGCATTGGATTTGCCGAGGGCGAGCAGGCAGATTTCGGCGGCGAGCTTGCTCGCCAGATAATAGCTCGCGCGGTGCACGGGAAAGGCCGGGCTCGCTTCCGAAGCGGGGCCTGCGCCAGGAGCATAGACCTGCGCCGATCCGAACAGGACAAATCGCTTCACGTCTTGCGATGCCGCTTCCATGCCGACCTGGATGGCCCCGTTCGTGTTGATCTCGAAACATCTGGCGGCCTGACGCGCATCGCTGAGATCGGCGGGAATGTAGGCGGCAAGATGAAGGACCGCATCGGTTCGACCGAGCGGCGGGAGGGGATCGCCAACCGACCATCTCTCGATCCGGAGGCCCGAGCCCATTCCGGCTGCCACCCGCTCCGGATCGCGCGCAAGTGCGGTGACCTCGTAGCCCCTGGATAGGGCTCGATCGATCAACCTGGCACCGATGAACCCGGTCGCGCCGGTAACTGCCAGCCGCATTTCCCCTACACCGTTTCGTCGAGCTTCGCAGAAGAAGCAGTGACCAGATCGCCGGGTCTCACTACGGTTTCAGACCAGTGCCGCAATATCGTCACCGGCGTGATCTGCGGCTGCTCGATCGGCTCGTCGAAGACGAGATGGCGGATGCACATTTCCACCTCGTTGAAGCCCGCATGAATCCTGACCGCCGTCGTTCCGGAGAACCGCGCATTGATCTCGAAGATGCGGGGAACACCGTCGTCCAAACGAAACTGGAAATTCGCCGGGCCATAGGCGCCGAGGGCATCGGCAGCTTCTGCCATGGCCTTGTTCAGCGCGGGGAAAGTCTCGGCAAATGCCCTGTAGGTGTTGCCGTCCCGAAGGTCCCTGCGCATGACGATCGTCGCACGGCATTTCCCGTCGAAAGTCAGCGTCCCGGCGGTGTACTCGCTCGTTTCGGAGCCGACATGTTTCTGGATCACGATGCCTGGCTGCTCCTCGATTGCGCGCGCCAGTTGCTCCCGATTGCGCACGACACTAAAGCCGATCGAACGGGCGCCAACTCTCGGCTTGACGACGAGCGGAAATCCGCATTCCTCGATCAGCGTGTCTTCGTCGCCCGGCAGACAGGAGGGAACATATCCCAGGCCCCGTTCGCGAAAGAACTCGGAGGTCAGCCATTTGTCGTTGGCAATCGACACCACCCGCGGCGAACTGATGATCACTTTGGTTCCGTAGGTGCTCTCGATCGCTTCCCTGTTCGCCGCGAGAATCGGAAGTTCCACGTCGGTTCCCGGAATGAGGATGTCGGGCCGTTCGGCACGCAGGAGTTCGCCAAGCCGGTCCAGATAGGAAGGGTCCTTGGCCATCGGCACGAGATAGGCGGCATCCCCCCAGTAAAGCCCGGCCGAGAGCGGACTTGGGTCCCCCACGATTATCCTCGCGTTCAAGGTCGAGCGCCGCAGAGCGCGAATGATCCCTTGCCCGAGCAGGGCGCCTGCCCCGGTGATAAAGACCTTCATGACCGCCCTGCTCCCAATTCGATTAGCTGATCTCTACAATAGCCCAGTTCGCTCAACCGGTGTGCATCGGAACCGATCGAAACGAATGGATTGACCTCCTCGCACAGAGCCAGAAACGCCGGCATGTCGACGAGGTAGGAGGAATTGATCTCGATCGCGATCAGCCGTTCGAGCGTCGCTTTCATCAAGTCCCTGAAATAGGTTTCCGGAAAACGCCCGTGCCGCCTGAGGCTCATGCCGCCCGGGTGCGCTAGGACGTCAATGGGCGCGTTCCTGACCATTCCCATCGACAGGCGGAACTCGATTTCGGCCACCTCTTCATAGGAAAGCTGCTTGAAATCCAGATAGCCGCCGCGTCCGTCCGGGAGCCTGTGAACGACGCCGAGCACGATGTCGCATCGATCCAGCACGTCCTGCGACACATCCAGCCTGCCGTCGTCATCCATCGCTTTCGTCTCGCAGCCGACGTAGACGCTCATATGATCGAAACCGCGCGCAGCGGAGCGGATCTCATCCCTGAACTCAGGAAACCATGACGTGTCTTCGCGTACGTGCTCCGTGAAAGCCAGCGCTGCGAGACCGCGTTCACTGGCCGCTTGCAGGATTTCAAGCGCAGTCGCCTGCCCGTCGGTCCAACTCGTATGGACCTGGAACTCCACGTTCAGTTGCTCTCGGCTGAGATCCCGATAGCGGCAGAACACAGGCTTGCCAGCACGGAGCTTCTCCTGTCCATTCATGCGTCACTCGGCCCTTTGACAAACGCTGCGGCGGACATCTCGCTGTTCACAACAGCGCGTAAGCCGGCTGAAGCCCCTCGGCACCGGACAGGTGCAGCAAGGACATGTCCGCCCAGGCGATGAAGTGCGGGTTTGCGAAGGCGCTGTCCTCCTCCTGCACCGTCTTGCCGTAGAGGAGGCGCGAGCCGTCCAAGCGAACGACCGATCCGCCGGCAGCTTTCAGCACCGCATCGCCGGCGGCCGTATCCCACTCCATGGTGCGGCCGAACCGCGGATAGACGTCCGCCTTGCCTTCCGCCAGCAGGCAGAATTTCAACGACGAGCCGACGGAAGCGTAGTTCATGACGCCATGGCCGGTGAGGAAGGCCTCGGTCTCGGAACTGTTGTGCGAGCGGCTGGCGACCGCCGTCAGTTCCGCACCCCGCATCCGCACGCGGATCGGCTGCCGGTGCTCGAGTGCCCATGCGGGATCGAGCAGAAGCTTTTCCGCCCTGCCGCCATCGGCGACATAGGCACAGCGCTGCGCGGGTGCATAGACGATGCCGGCAACCGGCACATTGCCCTCGATGAGGGCAATGTTGACGGTGAAGTCGTTGCGGCGATTGATGAATTCCTTCGTGCCGTCGAGCGGATCGACGAGAAAGAACGTGCCGCCGCTGATATCCGGAACGCGGCCCGAGGAAACAGACTCCTCGGCAACCACGGGGATGTGCGGAAACGCCGCCGCAAGTCTCTCGAGAATGATCGCTTCGGCCCGCTCGTCGGCCTCGGTGACGGGCGATTGATCGTCCTTGTAGCAGACTAGGGGACCGGCGTCGTAGACGTCGAGAATTGCCGCACCCGCATCGAGCGCTATGCGCTCCAGCATTTCGCAAAGGGGCGTCATTTCTCCTCCATCCTGCGGTCAAGGAATTCCTCGATCGCGAGCGCCAGGTCGGTCGGTTCATGGCCGACGGTGCGTATATGGAGTTCCGGATTTTCCGGGGTCTCATAGGGCGAGGATACGCCAGTGAAGTTCGCGATCTGGCCGGCGAGCGCTTTCTCGTAGAGCCCCTTCGGATCGCGGCGCGCACACTCGTCGAGCGGCGTGTCGACGAAGATCTCGATGAACTCGCCCTCCTCCATCAATTCCCGCGCCATACGCCGTTCATCGCGGAACGGCGAGATGAAGGAGACGAGAACGATCAGACCGGCATCGGCCATGAGCTTGGCCACCTCCGCCACGCGACGGATGTTCTCTACCCGGTCCTCCTCGGTAAAGCCGAGGTCCCGGTTGAGGCCGTGACGTACATTGTCGCCGTCGAGCAGGTAGGTGTGCTTGCCCTGGGCGTGGAGTATCCTGTCGAGCTCGTTCGCTATGGTCGATTTTCCGGAGCCGGAAAGCCCGGTGAACCAGAGAACGGCAGGGAGCTGATTTTTCATGGCGCTGCGCGCGCTCTTGTTCACCTCGAGCGCATGCCAGTGGACGTTGTCTGCGCGCCGGAGCGGAAAATCGATCAACCCCGCACCGACCGTGGCATTCGTCACCCGGTCGACGATGATGAAATTGCCCGTCGCCCGGTTGTCCTTGTAGGCGTCGAAGGCGATCGGAGCCTGTGTCGAGATGTTGCAGACACCGACTTCATTCATCTGCAGCGACTTCGCCGCCTCACGGATGAAGCTGTTGATGTTGACCTGATGCTTGAGCGTGGTGACCGTCGCGCTGACGCTGTCGGTCTCCGTGCGCAGGATGTAGCTTCGTCCCGGCATCATCGGGTTCGCATCGAACCAGATCACATGCGCCTGGAACTGGTCCGCCACGAAGGGCCGGGCACCGGGGGCGACGAGCATATTGCCGCGGGACGCATCCACCTCGTCAGAGAGGACCAGCGTCACCGCTTCGCCTTCCCCTGCCGTCGCAAGCTCCCCGTCATAGGTCACGATCGCCTTGACCGATGTGCGCTGCCCCGTCTTCGCGACGACGACCGGATCGCCCACGGAAATCCTCCCGCAGGAGATCTGCCCGGCGTAGCCGCGAAAATCCGCGTTCGGCCGCATGACCATTTGAACCGGGAAGCGGAAAGGCTTTGCCTGGTCCGTTGGCTCGAGTTCTACCGTTTCCAGATATTCGAGCAGTGCCGCGCCTCTGTACCAGGGCGTATTGGCCGAAGCCGAGATGACGTTGTCGCCGTCGCGCGCCGAGATCGGGATCGGCCGGATGCTGGCAAAACCGAGCTCTTTGGCGAAAGCCATGTAGTCGGCGACGATTTCCTCGTACACCTGTTGTTGAAAATCGACGAGATCGATCTTGTTGACGGCGAGCACGACATGACGGATGCCGAGCAGCGAGGCGATATAGGAGTGGCGCCGGGTCTGCTGGAGAATGCCCTGCCGGCTGTCGATGAGAATGATGGCGAGATCCGCCGTCGAAGCGCCGGTCACCATGTTGCGCGTATATTCCTCGTGGCCGGGCGTATCGGCGACGATGAACTTGCGTTTGGACGTGGCAAAATAGCGATAGGCCACGTCGATGGTAATGCCCTGCTCGCGCTCGGCCTCAAGCCCGTCGAGAAGCAAGGCGAGATCGATTTCCTTGCCGTTGGCGGCCCCGGAAGAGCCGACGCGCCCGAGGTTCGCGAGCTGGTCCTCGAAGACCAGCTTCGCATCGTAAAGCAGCCGCCCGATCAGGGTCGATTTGCCGTCGTCGACCGAACCGCAAGTGATGAATCTGAGGATCGACTTGTTGTCGTGCTCGGCCAGATGCGCTTCAATGTCATGCGGCGGTATGGATTGAACATACGACATCAGAAGTAGCCCTCCCGCTTCTTTTTCTCCATCGCCCCGACTTCATCCGTGTCGATCAGCCGGCTCTGCCGTTCGGACGTGCGCACCGTCAGCATTTCTCGCAATATCTCGGGCACGGTGACGGCGTCGGACTCGACCGCCCCGGTCAGCGGATAGCAGCCAAGCGTGCGGAAACGCACCAGCTGTCGGGTAACCTCCTCTTCGGGCTGGATGGGCATGCGGTCGTCGTCGACCATGATCAGCATGCCGTCTCGTTTGACGACCGGGCGCATGGCCGCGAAATAAAGCGGCACGATCGGAATTTCTTCGCGCAGGATGTATTGCCAGATATCGAATTCGGTCCAGTTGGAGAGCGGGAAGACCCGCATCGTCTCGCCTTGCCCGACCCGCGTATTGTAGGTCTTCCACATCTCGGGCCGCTGGCGCTGCGGATCCCAGCCGTGCTGTGCGCTGCGGATCGAGAAGATGCGTTCCTTGGCGCGCGACTTCTCCTCGTCGCGCCGCGCGCCCGCGAGCGCCGCGTCGAAACCGTATTTCTCGAGCGCCTGCCGGAGCCCCATCGTCTTCATGACATGGGTGTGCACGTTGGAGCCGTGGGTAAAAGGGCCTATGCCCTGATCTATCCCGTCCTGATTGACGTGAACGAGGAGATCGAAGCCGAGCTCTCGCGCCATCCGGTCGCGAAACTCGATCATCTCCCGGAACTTCCATTTGGTATCTACATGCAGAAACGGAAATGGCGGCTTGGCGGGGTAGAACGCCTTCATCGCCAGGTGCAGCAATACCGAGGAGTCCTTGCCGATCGAGTAAAGCGCGACCGGGTTTGAGAATGTTGCAACAACTTCTCGAATGACATGGATCGCTTCGGCTTCGAGCCGCCGAAGATGGGGAAGAGACATATCGCAATCCCTCTGATTTTAAATAATAAAAATGGCATGCAAATAAAAAAGTAGCCGCCTGCGAAATGTTGCAGACGCAATCAAATAATCGTGCAGCAGTTAAATGTGATCCCGCCGACTGGTGCGCATTTAAGCGCTATATCGGCAATATTTCAAGTAAGAATAACAATCCTCATTTCCGCGGACGATTCGCGGCCCCGGTAGCGGTCAGGGCAACCCCACGGCCCGCGTCTTCAGGATCGCCGAAAAACGCGGATCGAAGGTCCGACTGATCGGCTCGGCCGCGGCACCGATCGCAACCGCCCACGGGTCCGTGAAACCCAGTTGCAGCCGCGGCGCGCTGCGTTGCCTCCGCTCGGCGATCGATGGCAGCAGCGGGTGGAGAGCGTCCATGAGAAGGCGGGCGAGCCCGGACGGCATGCCGCCGCACAGAATGATCGTCTGCGGATCGAAAACCGTTTCGAGCAACTGGATCGTCGCCCGCAATTCGAACGCCGCGTCTGCGATCCAGGCAGCTACGCGACGATCCTTCGAACAAGCGATGGCGTCGATGCGGCCGTAGAGATCGCCATCGGCGGGATCGATCTCGAGCATCTTGCACAGCGAGGCGATCGATATGCGATGCTCCAGCGGTGCCCTCCCGTCGTCGGCGCCGCCACGCGGCCTGCTCAAAATCATGCCGATCTCGCCGGCATTGCCATGCGAGCCGCGATAGAGTTCGCCATTGAGGATCAGCCCCGCTCCAAGCCCGTAACCGAGATAGACGCAGAGGGCGTGGTCCACTCCATGGGCAGCGCCGACCATCTTTTCCGCGGTCGCGGCCGCCGCCGCGTCGTTCTGGAGGCGCACGTCGAGACCGGTCCCCGCCGAGAGCCTTTCAAGCAAGGGAAAGTTCTGCCAGGCAGCCATCATCCAGGGATCGTCGGCCTCGGCGTCGACGCCGAACGGGCCCGGCATAGCAACACCCAGACCAACGAGACGGTCCTTGGATTGCGGTGCGATGGCCGAAAGTTCCTGCCGTGTTTCGTCGATCAACGTCAGTATGGCCCCGACACCCATCTCAGGGCCGCCGGCCGGCAGGATTACCTCGTTGCGGGCGAGGACTGTGCCGATCAGGTCGACGGCGACCGTGCGCGTCACGTGGCGGTCGATCTGAAGACCGATGGCAAAAGCGCCTTCCGGCACCAGCCGATAGGGCGTCGATGGCTGCCCCCGCCCCTTGCGCACCGCGGCAAGCGACGCCACGAGCCCGTCGTTCTCGAGCTCCTCGATGATGTTGGAAACGGCCTGCTTGGTGAGTGCGGTCGCACGCGCCAGATCGGCCCGCGACAAGTGCCCGTTCAGCCGCAGAGCGTCGATCATGACGCGGCGGTTGTGTGCGCTCGCGCCTTCCTGATTGGTGCCGCTCTTCGCCCGGATCGGGCGGATCTCGTTCATGAACAAATCCTCTTGACACATCTGGACTATTGAACAAGAAATAAGTCAAGACAATTGACTTATTAAGAGGTCGAAGAACCTCGGGGGAACGAAAGCGGCCCGAAATGCCCGCGAGCGCTCCGGTTTGATTTGTCGACGGCGGCCGCGAGAAGCGGCGGAATTCCTGTTCGGCGCGCGACAGGCGCGCCGCGAAGACTGCAACGGTCAGCTACTGGAGGCGACAATGTTGAAATCCACCCGCAACGCTTTGATCGGCGCGACGCTCATCGGGGCTGGCTTTACCGGCCATGCCCAGGCCGAAACGACGCTGAACGCGCTGTTCATGGCACAGGCCGCTTATAGCGAGGCCGATGTGCGCGCCATGACGGAGGCTTTCGCCAAGGCCAACCCGGACATCAAAGTCAATCTCGAATTCGTTCCTTATGAGGGACTGCACGACAAGACGGTGCTCGCCCAGGGTTCCGGCGGCGGCTATGACGTCGTCCTCTTCGACGTGATCTGGCCTGCTGAATACGCGACCAACAACGTCCTCCTCGACGTTACGGACCGCGTCACGGACGAGATGAACAAAGGCGTCCTGCCGGGAGCATGGACGACTGTGGAATATGACGGCAAACGTTACGGAATGCCGTGGATCCTCGACACGAAGTATCTCTTCTACAACAAGGAAATCCTTGACAAAGCCGGCATCAAGGAACCGCCGAAGACCTGGGAGGAACTTGCCGAGCAAGCCAAGGCGATCAAGGACAAGGGGTTGCTCGAAAGCCCGATCGCCTGGAGCTGGTCTCAGGCGGAAGCGGCGATCTGCGACTACACGACGCTGGTCAGCGCCTATGGCGGCAAATTCCTCGACGGCGGCAAGCCGGCCTTCACCACCGGCGGCGGGCTCGATGCGCTGAACTACATGGTAACGAGCTACACGTCGGGGCTCACCAACCCGAACTCGAAGGAATTCCTCGAGGAGGATGTACGGAAGGTCTTCCAGAACGGCGAAGCCGCCTTCGCGCTCAACTGGACCTACATGTACAATCTCGCCAACGATCCCAAGGAGAGCAAGGTGGCCGGCAAGGTGGGCGTCGTTCCGGCCCCGGGCGCTGCCGGCAAGAGCGAGGTTTCGGCGGTCAACGGCTCCATGGGGCTCGGCATCACCGCGACCAGCAAGCACCCGGAAGAAGCCTGGAAATACATCGTCCATATGACCTCGCAGGAGACGCAGAACGACTATGCCAAGCTGAGCCTCCCGATCTGGGCCTCCTCCTATGAGGACCCCGAAGTGACGAAGGGCCAGGAGGAACTGATCGCTGCCGCCAAGCGCGGACTTGCCGCCATGTATCCGCGCCCGACGACGCCAAAATATCAGGAGCTTTCGACCGCCCTGCAGCAGGCGATCCAGGAAGCACTGCTCGGCCAGTCTTCTGCGGAAGATGCCCTGAAGAGTGCCGCCGAGAACAGCGGTCTCTGATGACGGCTCGGTCGGTCGCGGACGCGTTCGCCGTCCGGGCCGGCGCCCCAGCGCGCGGTCGGTGCGGCGACGGCGTTTCCTCGTCATCCCTGTGCTTGTCACAGCGATCCTTCGGCGCCGCGTCTGCGGCGCTGAAGGAGCTTTCAGCCCAGGAACCTGGGCTGGCTGGTTTCCTGTGAGAGGCACAGGAATGAGGGTCCTGATTGCGTATCGCCGGTAGCTACCGAAGAAGAGGTTTCCATTCATGACCGGCTCCTGGATTTCGACGCGCGCTTGGCTTCTGATGTTGCCGCTCCTCGTGGTGATGACCGCCGTCATCGGCTGGCCGCTCGTCGACACCGTTCGGCTCTCCTTCACCGATGCGAAGCTCGTCGGCACCGAGGGCGGTTTCATCGGACCGGCGAACTACTACAAAATGCTGACCGGATCGAACTTTCAGCGGGCACTCGTCACCACGACCTGGTTCGCAGTCATTTCGGTTGCCGCAGAAATGGTGCTCGGCGTCCTTGCCGCGCTCCTTCTCAACCAGCAATTCCGCGGGCGAACGGCGCTTCGTGCATTGATGATCCTGCCGTGGGCACTGCCGACGGTGGTCAACGCGACCCTCTGGCGGCTCATCTACAATCCGGAATATGGCGCGCTCAATGCCGCGCTGACGCAGCTCGGCCTCCTCGACAGCTATCGCTCCTGGCTCGGCGAGCCGGGAACAGCGCTCGCCGCGCTGATCGTCGCGGATTGCTGGAAGAACTTTCCGCTGGTGGCGCTGATCGCACTCGCCGCGCTCCAGGCCGTGCCGCGCGACATCACCGCTGCATCACTCGTCGATGGGGCCGGTCCGTTCAACCGTTTCCGCTTCGTCATCATGCCCTATCTCGCCGGCCCGCTGCTGGTGGCGCTGGTGCTGCGGACCATCGAGGCATTCAAGGTCTTCGACATCATCTGGGTGATGACGCGCGGCGGACCGGCAAACAGCACGCGCACGCTCTCGATCCTCGTCTATCAGGAAGCGTTTTCCTTCCAGCGCGCCGGCTCCGGCGCGTCGCTTGCACTCATCGTCACCCTGCTCGTGACAATTCTTGCCGCCGCCTATGCGGCGCTCCTTCGAAAGGCCGCCGGAGCTTCGTGATGGAACGCCAAAGCCCCCTCTTTTCCGTCTTCATCCATGCGAGTGCCCTGCTTCTGGCCGTCGTCATCCTCGCGCCGGTCGCCTGGCTGTTGATCATGAGCATTTCGCCTGCCGCGGACCTCAGTGCCAAACCGCTGGCCTGGTGGCCGAGCGACATCGACCTCTCGCGGTACCGCACGCTTTTGTCGGCTGTCGAGAACAGTGCCGGTGCGGCCTTCATCGCCTCGCTCCTGAACAGCCTCAAGGTCGCCGGAATGGCGACGCTCGCCGCTGTGGTCGTTGCCGTTCCGGCCGCCTGGGCCGTGTCGCGCACGCCGTCCGTCGCCTGGTCGCTCTATGCCGTAATCGCCACCTATATGCTGCCGCCTGTCGCCCTTGCCGTGCCACTCTATATGGGTCTTGCCTATTTCGGCCTGCTCAATTCCGTCTTCGGCCTGGCGCTCGTCTACCTCACCATTCTCGCCCCTTTCACGACATGGCTCCTGAAATCGGGCTTCGATTCCATACCGCGGGAGATCGAGAGCGCGGCGATGATCGACGGCGCGCGGCTGGACCAGATCCTGAGGGTCCTGACGCTGCCGCTTGCCGCCCCTGTCATGGCGACCTCTGCGCTCTTCGCCTTCCTGCTCGCCTGGGACGAATTCTTCTACGCGCTGCTCTTCACCTCCGACCAGCGCGCCAAGACCCTCACGGTCGCCATCGCCGACCTCGCCGGCGGCCGTGTTTCGGATTACGGGCTGATAGCAACCGCCGGGGTCCTTGCCGCCCTGCCTCCGGTGTTGATCGGCCTTATCATGCAAAGAGCCCTGATTTCCGGGCTCACCAGCGGCGGCGTCAAGGGATGACCATGAGCATATCGAAGGACCGCCCGGCAGGGCTCATTGCAATCGACCGGGAGATGGCGCGCCAGCATGCCGACGCGATCGCTTCCTACGAGGGAGCGACGGCCACAGCGCAGCGGATCGCCGCATCGCTCAAAGCGACGGGCCGGCTTCTGCTTCTCGGCATGGGCGGTTCGCATGCCGTCGGCCGCGCCGTCGAACCGCTCTATCGCGCCCTTGGCATCGAGGCGGTCGCCGTCCCGCTTTCCGAACAACTCGGCGCACCGCTATCGATCGAAGGCAAGACCGTTCTCGTCACTTCGCAATCGGGCGAAAGCGCGGAAGTGCTGCGCTGGTTCCGCGAAACGGACGGCGGCACAAGCGAGACATTCGGGCTGACGCTCGAAGAGGACGCATTCCTGGCCAAGGCCGTGCCTTCGCTCGTGGGATCAGGCGGGACGGAGCGGGCCTTTGCGGCCACGCGCAGCCTGACGGTGACCTTTGCGCTGCACCTGGCGGTCCTCGCCGCCCTCGGCGCCGATCCGGCCGACGCACTTCACGCCCTCAAGGATCCCGAGGCGCCGGCAATCGACGGCGCGCTCGCAACGCTCGCCGATGTCGGCGCGATCGTCACCTCCGGCCGCAAGCTGCAGGGTCTCGCCGAAGCGATCGCCCTTGGGCTTACGGAACTCTCACGTCTGCCCTGTTTTTCGCTCGAAGGCGGGCAGTTGCGCCACGGACCGATGGAAATGCTGGGGCCTCCTGTCGGCGTCGTCCTCTTCCGCGCCGCCGATCCGACCGCCAAGCTCGTCGGAGCCATGGCAACCTCGGCAGCCGAAGCCGGCTCGCCGGTTATCGTCTTCGACGCATCGGGCGAGCCTCCGGCCGCGGGTGCCACGACAATCCCCTTCAAGCCGGCGGCCGGCATGGCCGCGATCCTCGCTATGCTTCCGGTCGCGCAATCCCTGATGGTCGCCTTTGCCGACGCCCGCGTCGAAAACGCCGGGACGCCGGTGCGATCCACCAAGGTCACCCGGAGCGAATGACGATGCGTCCGCTTGCAGCCATCGGCAACGTCAACGTCGATCTGATACTCGGCCCGGCCGAGCCCTGGCCGAAGCCCGGCACCGAGGTCATCGTCGATCATGACGAACTGCGCGTCGGCGGCTGCGCCGGCAACAACGCTCTTGCCTGGGATTCGCTCGGCGTGGACTATGTGATTGCGGCCAATGTCGGCAACGATCAGTTCGGCACCTGGCTGAAGGAGGCGTTCGGGCAGCGCTCGCACGACTGGCCGGTGGAAGCGGTCGGCACGACGCTTTCGGTGGGCATCACCCACCCGGACGGCGAACGCACCTTCTTCACGACGCGCGGCCACCTGCCGCTGTTCAGCTTCCCGCAAGTGCACTCGATGCTAGACGGCAACCGACTTCGAGGCGGCTATGCGCTGCTTTCCGGTTCCTTCCTGACGGACGCGCTCACCCTTGCCTACGACGCGCTTTTCGACTGGGCGGACGCCCACGACATTGCCGTGGGTCTCGACACCGGGTGGCCGCTCGAGGGCTGGACGGAGACCAACCGGCTCAAGGCGCTCGGCTGGCTGAAACGCTGTCATTGCGCCCTCTTCAACGAGGTGGAGACGACCACGCTTACGGGTCTGTCCGACCCGGCCGAAGCCGCGCTGAGCCTGAAGGGCGAAATGCCTGCGGACGCCATCGTCGTCGTCAAGCGCGGCCCCAATGGAGCGCTCGCCATCGATCGGGACGGCGGAATTTTTTCCGTGCCCGCGCCGCAGGTTCAGGTAGTCGATACGATCGGCGCCGGCGACGTCTTCAATGCGGGCTTCCTGGCGGCACTCGCCGCCGACATGCCGCTCGAAGCCTGCCTCAAGACCGGGGTTGCGATCGCCTCGGAAGCGATCTCCACCCTTCCGCGCCGCTACGGCAAGCCCCTTTCTGCCTTTCTCGAGGAATCCAGGCGATGAGCGCTCTCGAAATCCGCAACATCCACAAGCGCTACGGCGAAGTGGAAACGCTGAAGGGCATCTACATCGCGCTCGAAAGCGGCGAGTTCCTCGTGCTGCTCGGTTCCTCCGGCTGCGGCAAGTCCACGCTGCTCAACATCATTGCCGGGCTTGCCGAACCGAGCGGCGGCGACATCCTGATCGGCGAGCGTTCGGTCCTCGGAGTCCATCCCAAGGATCGCGACATCGCGATGGTGTTTCAGTCCTATGCTCTCTATCCGAACCTGAGCGTCGCCCGAAACATCGGCTTCGGCCTCGAAATGCGCCGCGTGCCGCCGGCCGAGCGCGACAAGGCGGTGCGCGACACCGCAAGGCTGCTGCAGATCGAGAACCTGCTCGACCGGAAGCCGGGCCAGCTTTCCGGCGGCCAGCGTCAGCGCGTCGCGATCGGCCGGGCCCTGGTGCGCAATCCCGAGGTGTTCCTCTTCGACGAGCCGCTGTCGAATCTCGACGCCAAGCTCCGGATGGAGATGCGCACCGAACTCAAACGCCTGCACCAGATGCTGAAGACGACGGTCGTCTATGTGACCCACGACCAGATCGAGGCGATGACGCTCGCAACCCGCATCGCCGTGATGCGCGACGGCCGCATCGAGCAGCTCGCCACGCCGGAAGAGGTCTACGACCGCCCCGCAACACTCTACGTCGCCGGCTTCGTCGGCTCGCCGCCGATGAACATTCTAGACGCCGAGGTGACCGCAAGCGGCCTGAAGCTCGACGGTTGCGAGGAGGTGCTTCCCCTGCCGGCAGCCTTTAACGGGGCCGCCTCGGCCGGACGGCGCGTGAAGGTCGGCATTCGACCGGAGGCATTGCGGCTCGCAGCCGGGTCAGAGGTTCGGCGATTGACCGCGCATGTCGAGGTTGTGGAACTCACAGGGCCGGAACTCGTGACCACGGCCACAGTCGGCAGACAGCACATCACCGCCTGCCTGCCGCCGCGCACGGCAGTCGGAATGGGATCGGCTCATGCCTTCACCTTCGACGAGACGGCCCTGCATCTGTTCGATCCGGAAAGCGGCCGCTCGCTTAGAACGGAATAGAGAGAAGAGCGACCTACCACCAATGCGGAGGCGGCTGTCACCGTCCGGCAGCCGCTCGTGCAGAAGCCTCCCTGTCACTGCGATAGCCAAGCTTCTCGGAGAGCTCGCCAGCTCCGTCGATCAGCACGCGGAGATAGGCCTCGCGGTTGCGCAGACCGTCCTCTTTCGGTGCGACGAGGCAGAGCGTCGCGATGCAGACCGCTTCCGCGTCGTAGACCGGGACGGCGAAGCAATGGGTGAAGCTGTCGACGATGCTGTTGAAGGTGAAATAGCCTTCCTTCTTGGCTTTGCGGACTTGAGCGATGAATTCGGAGGGCTCGAGGCGCGTGCCATCCGGCAGGACGAAATCCTCCTGCGGTATGAAGGCCAGGATCTCCTCGTCGCTCATGTGATCCACCAGGAGACGGCCGGATGCGGTCCACGGAATGGCGACCGGTTCGCCGATATTGGTGGAGATTCGGAACGGGCGGCTCCCCTCGTTCATCAGAACGACGGCATATTTGTTGCCTTCGAGCTGGCACATCTGCGCCGTCTCGCGCGTCTCCTCGGCGATCCGCGCCAGAAGATGCTCGCTTTCGCGCATCAGGTCGAACTGTTCGGCATAGGCCGCGCCGAGGAAATAGAGCTTGCGCCCGAGAAAGACGCGGCCGTCATCGCCGCGATACTCGATGACCCCCTGGCGGACGAGCAGGTTGACGAGCTCATAGACCGACGAACGCGGCGCGCCGATCCCTTGCGCGATCTCGTTGGGGCGCAAGGGCTGACGCTGCAAACGCAGGAAATCGAGAATTTCGAAAGCCCGGTCGAGACCCCTGGCCCTGCGATTTATCGTGTCTTCCGCCTCCGCCACCGCGCCCCTCCTTGCCGCTTCTATTCCGGCCCTTCAGAATTGACCTCAATTAGCCTTGTAGGCGACGCAGTCAACTTCGACCTTGCAGTCGACCATCATGCGCGACTGGACGCAGGCGCGGGCCGGCGGGTTGGCGCCGAAATACTCCGCATAGACGCCGTTGAAGGTCCAGAAGTCACGGGGGTCGTCGAGCCAGACGCCGACACGCACCACATCTTCGAGCCCATAGCCGGCTTCGTGCAGGATTGCGATCATGTTTTCGATCGCCTTGCGGCTTTCGGCGACGATTCCGCCGCCGACGATCTCGCCCGCCTCCATGGCGACCTGACCGGAAACATACAGCCACCCGTTCGCCTCCACGGCGCGTGCAAATGGCAGGGGCTGCTTGCCCGCACCGGTTTCGCCCGTTCCATAACGCTTGATCGTCACGCTTCACTCCACTTCTTCATCAAATTCATTGCTTGCTCAGTTGAACGTCGAGGTCTTCAAAAACTCCGCCAGGCGTTCGGTTCTCGGTTTCAGGAACATCTCGCGCGGATCCCCCTCCTCGCCGATGCGCCCCTGGTTCATGAAGATCACCCGGGACGAGACCTCGTAGGCGAAGCGCATCTCGTGAGTGACGATCAGCATGCTCATCCCATCCTCGGCGAGACCCTTGATGACCTGCAAGACCTCGTTGACGAGCTCCGGATCGAGCGCCGAAGTGACCTCGTCGAAGAGCATGAGCTTCGGATTCATGGCGATGGCACGGGCGATCGCCACGCGTTGCTGCTGGCCGCCGGAAAGCTGCCCCGGATAACGGTCCTTGCGCGAGAGCAGGCCGACCCGGTCGAGCCATTTCTCGGCAAGCACCCTCGCTTCGTCGCGGCTCATCTTTTTCACTTTGACAAGCCCGAGCATGACATTGGCCGCGGCGGTCATATGCGGAAACAGGTTGAATTGCTGGAAGGCCATGCCGGTCAGTGCGCGCTGGCGGGCGATCTCCCGCTCGGACTTGCGCCGGCGGGCGCCTCCTGCCGTCTCGTAGCCGATCTCCTGGCCGTCGATGGCGATCGTGCCGCCCTGAAACTCCTCAAGCATGTTGATGCAGCGGAGCATCGTCGTCTTGCCCGAACCGCTGGATCCGATGATGCTGATCACCTCCCCCTGGCGCATCGAGCAATCGACGCCCTTCAGCACCTCGACCGTGCCGTAGCGTTTGTGAAGATCGCGGATTTCGAGAAGATTGGTCATGGGATGGCGAGCCTCACGATGGAACGGCGGTCTTGCGCTCGACGTAACGGCCAAAGCGCTCGATACCGTAATTGATGACGAAATAAAGAAAGCCTGCGAAGAAATAGAATTCGAGGCTCATGAAGGTGCGGGAAATCACTTCCTGCGTCCGCAGCAGCAACTCGCTCACGCCGATGATGGAAAGCAGCGTCGATGCCTTGACCATCTCGGCCGCTGTGTTGACCCAGGCAGGAAGTGCCTGCCGCAAAGCCTGCGGGGCAAGCACATAGGCGAAGGTTTGCGCAAAGGTCAGACCGATCGCCTTGGCGGCTTCGGTCTGTCCCTTTGGGATCGACTGCAGCGCGCCACGCACCAGTTCGCCGACATGCGAGCTGCAGAAGACGGCAAGGGCCAGAACACCGGCCTGGAACGGCCCGAGATCGATGCCGATCGTGCTCAGGACGTAGTAGCTCGCGAGCACCAGGACGAGCACCGGCGTGCCGCGGATGAAATCGGTGTAACCGCGCACGAGCCATTTGAAGGGACGGAACCCGTAGACGAGCGCCAGACCGACGAAGACGCCCAGCACGGTGCCGACGACGATCGAGAGAAGCGATATCGAGACGGAGACGCCGAGCCCTTTGAGGAGCGGTATCCGGGCAAGCCAGAGCTGGTCGAGAAACGAGAAATCCATGACGGTCACCTCGGCACTGCAAGACGCCGCTCGGCGGCGCGCATAAGGGCGGCCAGCAACGAGCAGGTCGCGACATAGAGGCAACTCGCAACGATCCAGGTCTCGATGACGCGGAAGGTCTCGACGTTGATCTTGCGTGCCTCGAAAGTGAGTTCCGGAACCGCGATCGCGGCGGCGAGCGAGGTGTCCTTGAAGAGCGAGATCATCGTACTGCTAAGCGACGGCAGGACGCTGCGCAGCATCAGCGGAATGATGATCGACGTGCGTATCTGCATCTCCGTAAGCCCGATCGCGAGCCCCGCCTCGCGCTGGCCCGGCGGTATGGCGATGAGGCCGCCGCGAAACACTTCGGCAAGATAGGCCCCCGAGTAGATGGCAAGCGTCGCGACGAAGCTCTCGATCTTGCCGAGACGGACTCCGAGTTCAGGAAGCGCGAAATAGCTGAAGAGGACGAGGACGAGGATCGGCGTGTTGCGGATCACGGTGACGTAGAGCCCGGCAGGCTTGCGCAGCAATGCCCTCCTGGAAACGAGCCCAAAGGCCGTGATCAACCCGATCACGCAACCCGCGAGGATCGCGACAAATGCGAGGCCGAGGCTGAGCGCCAGACCTTCGAGAAGCAGGTCGAACGAGCGCCACACGGCCGCGAAGTTCAAGGAATATGTCATGGAAGAAGCCGTTTCATGGAACAAGGCAGCTCCGCCAACTGGCGGAGCCGCCATTGGCAGGGCTCACTTGTACTCGATGGGGAAACCGATCTGCGGCGGGGTGAGGTCCTTGCCGAACCAGGTCTTGAACGACTTCGCATAGAAATCGAATTCGACACCGGTCATGGCTTCGTGCAGCGCCGTGTTGACGAAGTTCAGCCAGTCCTGATCACCGCGCCGGACGCCGCAGGCGTAGGTCTGGGGGTTCCAGCCATAGCCGGCGTCCTTATAGCGCCCCGAGTTCTGGGTCATGTACCAGGCGAGCGAGGACTGGTCGGTGGCGGCGGCATCGGCGCGGCCGGATTCGAGCGCCTGATAGATCAGGTCGACGGATTCGTACTGGTCGACCGTCGCCTCCGGCAAGGCCGCATGGACCATGTCCTCGGCATAGACGTTCTGCAATACGGAAATCGTCACCGAAGAGCCGGCAGCTTTCAGCGCTTCATAATCGGCATACTCGCCGTCCGCCTTCAGCATCAGGCAGACGCCTTCCCGGTAGTAAGGGATAGTGAAGGCGATCTGCTGAGCGCGTTCCCCGGTAACCGTCATGAATTGGCAGGTGATATCGACCTTGCCGGTGGTGATGTTCGGAATACGAGCATCGGACGACTGGTTGACGAACTCGATCTTCTCCGGGTCCCCGAAGAGCGCCTTTGCGATGATGCGGCCCATATCGACGTCGAAACCCTGGAGCTTGTCTTCGGCGCTCTTGAAGTGCCACGGCGCGTTGGTGCTGCCGGTGCCGAGTATCAGATGGCCGCGGCTCAGAATCTCATCGAGCTTGCTCGATGCCTGTTGTGCTTGCGCCGGCATGGCCGCCAGCACGGCCGCGATGAAGCTCGCGGCGACCGTGAATTTGCTGATCATTGAAAGACCTCCCCTTTCGCTCCCATCATATATTCCGGTATAATGGACATGCGTCCCAAATAACGGATTGACCCATCAAATGCCTTGGGCCATTATTTGTCAAGCAGGATCGGCTACATTCGCCGCCGATCCACTTCGCATCGAGGAAACGCCCCGCATGACACTGCCGATCGAAACCCCCGCCGTGCTGGTCGATCTCGATATCGCCCGGCGCAATGTCCTTGCGTTTCAAGCCTATGCCGACCGGAACGGCATCCGCGTGCGCCCGCACATAAAGACCCACAAGCTTCCGCAGATGGCCGAGCTGCAGCTCGATGCAGGGGCGATCGGCATCACCTGCCAGAAGGTGACGGAGGCGGAGGCGATGGTCGACGGCAGCGCCCGGATGGAGGATGTGCTGATCACCTATAACCTCCTCGGGACCGAGAAGCTCGCGCGGCTCGCGCGACTCAGCGAAAAGGTGACGGTCAGCGTCGTCGCGGACAATGCGACCGTCGTCGACGGGCTCGCAGCTTTCTTCGCCGATGCCGGCAAGCCCTTGACCGTACTTGTCGAATGCAACACCGGGGCAGATCGCTGCGGCGTCGGGACTCCGTCCGAGGCGGCGCGCCTTGCCCGGCGCATAGCCGAGGCACCGGGACTGCGCTTCGGCGGATTGATGACCTATCCGCCGGCCGATGGCGCCGCACGCGTCCAGACCTTCATGAGCGATGCGAAGCGGCTGATCGAGGCAGAGGGGCTCGAAGTTCCCTGCATTACATCAGGGGGCACGCCCGGTATGATGCAGGCAGCCGAGGCGCCGGTAGCGAGCGAGCACAGGCCGGGTACGTATATCTATAACGACCGGTCGCTGGTTGCCCGTGGCGTGGCGTCATGGGACGACTGCGCCCTCACCGTTCTCGCGACCGTGGTGTCGGTTCCCAGCGAAAACCGGGCGATCATCGATGCCGGCAGCAAGGTCCTGACGTCCGACCTGCTGGGTCTCACCGGCTACGGCCACGTGCTCGGCCGCGACGACATACGTATCGATCAGCTTTCCGAGGAGCATGGCCGCCTCGTCTCGGACGGTCCGATCGGCCTTGAGGTCGGCGAACAGGTCCGCATCGTTCCGAACCATGCATGCGTCGTGACCAACATGGTCGACGCGGTCCACGTCATCGAGAGCGGCACGCCAAAAGGAACATGGACGGTCGTCGCCCGCGGCCACGTCCTTTGACCGGGCTCCCCCGTCAAGATGATGGCGCTCTGAGAGCCCGCCGGGGAGCCGAAAACCATTAGTCCACAATTTTAGTGCATTTCTAAAATGTCGTGCTATTTTATTGGCGGCAGAGAGCCAAGACCGATAACGGGCACGGCATTCTTTCAGCAGCTCGCATATTGACAGGACTTTTCAAGAAACCGCCTCCAGGCGTCATAAGTTTGCGTTGAAGTAGTCTACCAAATTGATAGCTTTATCTGGCAAAAGATGGAGGTCGAAATGAGCTCGAATAGTCTTGCCGGAATAGTCAAATTAGCGCTTATCGTCGGAAGCCTGCAGCTTGGCTCAATTGGCCTCGCGGCTGCGGACACGACGATCCTGAACGTGTCCTACGACCCGACTCGGGAACTTTACAAGGAATTCAACGCGGCCTTTGCCGAAAAATGGCAGGCCGACACCGGCGAAACCGTGACGATCCAGACATCGCATGGCGGTTCCGGCAAGCAGGCCCGTTCGGTCATCGACGGACTGGAGGCCGACGTCGTGACGCTGGCCCTCGAAGCGGATATCGACGCGATCGCCAAGGAAAGCGGCAAAATTCCCGCCGATTGGAAGTCCCGCTTCGATAACAACAGCGCGCCTTATACCTCGACCATCGTCTTCCTCGTCCGCAAGGGCAACCCCAAAGGCATCAAGGATTGGGGCGATCTCGTCAGGGAGGATGTGCAGGTAATTACGCCCAACCCGAAGACTTCGGGCGGCGCTCGCTGGAACTTCCTGGCCGCCTGGGCCTGGGCACGTGCCGCCAATAACGGGGACGATGCGAAGGCACAGGAATATGTGGCGCAGCTCTTCAAGCATGTGCCGGTTCTTGACACCGGCGCGCGCGGCGCGACGACCACCTTCGTCCAGCGCGGCCTTGGCGATGTGTTGCTGGCCTGGGAAAACGAAGCCTATCTGTCACTGGAAGAACTGGGCCCCGACAATTTCGACATCGTCACGCCGTCGATCTCGATCAAGGCGGAGCCCCCCGTTGCGCTGGTCGATGGCAACGTCGACAGCAAGGGTACCCGCAAGGTCGCCGAGGCCTATCTCGATTATCTCTACAGCGGTGTCGGGCAGAAGATCGCGGCCAAACACTACTACCGGCCGTTCAAGCCTGAACTGGCGGATCCCAACGACACCGCGCGCTTCGCCGAATTGAAGCTCGTCACGATCGACGATTTCGGCGGCTGGAAGGAAGCTCAGCCGAAATTCTTCGGCGACGGCGGGGTCTTCGACCAGATCTACAGGCCGGGGCAATGATTTCGATGGCCGCTCGCAGCAGCACGCGGTGGCGGTTTCGGCAGCCGAGCGTCATTCCGGGTTTCGGATTGGCGCTCGGCGTCACGCTGGCATGGCTCACCATCATCGTTCTCATTCCTCTCTCCGGACTGCTGTGGCGCTCGAGCGGCCTCGGATGGTCGAAATTCGTGGAACTGGCGCTTGACGAGCGCACGGTCAACGCATTGACGATCAGCTTCGGCACGGCCTTCATCGCCGCCGTTGTCAACCTGGTCTTCGGCGTGCTCCTCGCCTGGGTTCTCGTGCGCTATCGCTTCCCCGGCAAGCGCGTGATCGACGCAATGGTCGATCTGCCCTTCGCCCTGCCGACCGCGGTCGCCGGCATTGCGCTCACGACGCTTTATGCGCCGAACGGCTGGATCGGCTCGCTCCTCGCTCCGCTCGGCATCAAGATCGCCTTCACTCCGGCCGGGATCGTCGTGGCGCTGATCTTCGTCGGCTTGCCCTTCGTCGTGCGTACCGTGCAGCCGATCATGGAAGAGATCGACAAGGAAGTCGAAGAGGCGGCTGCGACCCTCGGCGCCACCCGCTTCCAGACGATCAGCCGGGTCTTGTTGCCGGGTCTCCTGCCTGCGGGGTTGACCGGCTTCGCACTCGCCTTTGCCCGCGGCGTCGGCGAATATGGTTCGGTGATCTTCATCGCCGGCAACCTTCCCTATGTCTCGGAGATCGCGCCGCTTCTGATCGTCATCCGCCTCGAGGAATTCAACTATCCGGCAGCAACCGCGATCGCCGCGGTAATGCTCCTGCTTTCCTTCATGATGCTGCTGGTCATCAATGTGATCCAGGCGTGGAGCAGACGGAGATATGGTTATGGCGCATGATGCCGCCTACGCTTCTAATACGCTTGTGACGGCCGCGACCTCGGAAACGCCGCTTTCACGCGTGGTCCTCACCGCCGTTGCGCTCGGTTTCGTCGCGCTCTTCCTGCTTCTGCCGCTCGCCACGGTGTTCATCGAGGCGTTCCGCAAAGGAGCGATGGAGTTCTTCACGGCGCTTGGCGATCCCGAGACCTTTTCCGCAATCCGTCTGACACTGCTCGTCGCGGGGATCGCCGTGCCGCTCAATCTCGTCTTCGGGGTGGCGGCCGCCTGGGCCATCGCGAAATTTGAGTTCAAGGGCAAGGCGTTCCTGACGACGCTGATCGACCTGCCCTTCTCCGTCTCGCCAGTGATCTCCGGCCTCGTTTTCGTGCTGCTATTCAGCTCTCACAGCGTGCTCGGGCCGATCCTGCAGAGCTACGGCATCCAGATCCTCTTTGCCGTTCCGGGTCTCGTGCTCGCCACCGTCTTCGTGACCTTCCCCTTCGTCGCGCGTGAATTGATCCCGCTGATGCAGGAACAGGGAACGGCCGACGAGGAGGCGGCACTTTCGCTCGGCGCCACCGGCTGGCAGACCTTCTGGCATGTGACGCTTCCCAACATAAAATGGGGCCTGCTCTACGGCGTGCTTCTTTGCAATGCCCGCGCCATGGGCGAATTCGGTGCGGTCTCGGTCGTGTCCGGCCATATTCGCGGGCAAACGAACACCATGCCGTTGCAGGTCGAAATCCTCTACAATGAATATAACTTCGTCGCCGCCTTCGCGGTGGCGGCGCTCCTGGCGCTCCTGGCGCTGGTAACGCTCGTTTTGAAGACTGCTCTTGAACTTCGCTACAGCGACGAGATCGCTGCCAGCCGCAGGCACTGAAAGGTCCAGACCTCCATGGAAGTCCGCGTCCAGAATATTCGCAAGGAATTTGGCCGTTTTCCCGCGCTCGAGGACGTTTCCCTCGACATCCGCTCGGGTGAACTGATCGCGCTCCTCGGCCCCTCCGGCTCCGGCAAGACCACGCTGCTCAGGCTGGTCGCCGGGCTCGAAAGCCCGACCGAAGGCACGATTTTCTTCGGCGACGAGGATGCGTCGAAGAAGACCGTGCAGGAGCGCAACATCGGCTTCGTTTTCCAGCACTATGCGCTTTTCCGCCACATGACGGTGCTCGACAACGTCGCTTTCGGTCTGAAGGTGCGGCCCGCCAAACGGCGGCCGGCGGCTGCCGACATCCGCCGCAGGGCGCTCGACCTGCTGGAACTCGTGCAGCTCTCCGGGCTGGAGAAACGCTACCCGGCCCAGCTTTCGGGCGGGCAGCGCCAACGCGTCGCACTCGCCCGCGCCATGGCCGTCGAGCCCAACGTTCTGCTCCTCGACGAGCCCTTCGGCGCGCTCGATGCGCAGGTGCGCAAGGAGCTGAGGCGGTGGCTGCGCGAAATCCACGATCGCACCGGCCACACCACGATCTTCGTCACTCACGACCAGGAGGAAGCACTCGAGCTTGCCGACCGCGTCGTCGTGATGAGCAAGGGCGCGATCGAGCAGGTCGGCACGCCCGACGAGATCTATGACCATCCGGTCTCGCCCTTCGTCTACGGCTTCATCGGGCAGTCCAACTGCCTCAACGTCACCCTCGCCAATGGCGAAATCTGGCATGAGGACCGCCCGATCGGCCTTCGTGCCGGGAACGAACCGGACGGCGCCGCAACCCTCTATTTCCGCCCGCACGACGTGGAACTCATCGACGGCTGCGGCGGTTGCCTCGCCGGCCTCGTCACGGCCAGCCGGCGCGTGGCGGGCACCCGGCATCTGGAACTCGACCTCGGACGTACGCACCCTCCGGTCGAGATCGAGCTACCGCCGGAACGGGCCGCCTCCATGGACCACACGCGCATCGCCTTCCGGCCGACGCGATGGAAGCTATTCCGCAAGGGCGGACAAAAGGAAGCACCGCCGATAGAGGCGGAGGCGCCGGTGCTCGCGGCCACCGGCACGTGAGGCGGTGAACCCGGGCTGTGGAAGCGCGGATTCGCCCTGTCTGGACGCCGGGCGTTGATCTGCCGAATTAATCGTTCCGACCAAATGAATCCTGCGGTAGAAACCGTCCAATGTCTGTTATCGATGATCTCACGAGCGCACTCGGCGATGCCGTTCTCACCGGCGACCGGATCGCCGAACGTCACCGCGGCGATGCAAGCCTCACGGGCCGGATCCTCCCCCTGGCGGTCGTTCGCCCGGCAAGCGTTGCCGAGGTCGCCGACGCGCTGAGGATCTGCAACGCGCATCGCCAGGCCGTGGTGCCGCAGGGTGGCTTGACCGGGCTCGCCGGCGGCGCCAATCCGTGCGCTGGCGACGTTGCCATTTCGCTGGAGAGACTTTCCGGCATCGAGGAGGTCGATGCTGCGGCAGGGACGATGACGGTGCTCGCCGGAACACCCCTCGAAGTCGCCCAGCGCGCGGCCGAGGATGCCGGTTTCCTGTTGCCGATCGATCTGGGGGCGCGCGGCTCCTGCCAGATCGGCGGCAATCTGGCCACGAATGCCGGCGGCATCCGGGTGATCCGCAACGGTGTGGCACGCGACAATGTGCTGGGGCTCGAGGCCGTTCTTGCGGACGGAACCGTGATTTCGTCGATGAACAAGATGATCAAGAACAACACGGGCTACGACCTGCGGCAGCTCTTCATCGGTTCGGAAGGCACGCTCGGCATCATCACGCGGGCGGTATTGCGCCTGCGCCCGCTACCGGCCGGGCGGCTGACGGCGCTCTGCGCGCTCGACAGCTATGAGAATGTCGTCGCTCTGCTCAAGCGGGCACAGAAGGAACTCGCCGGCCTCTCCGCCTATGAGGCGATGTGGGAGAGCTATTTCCGTTTCAACTGCGAGGCTGAAAAGCTCAGGCTTTTCGAAGCCACTCCCGCTTTCGCCGTCATCGTCGAAGAGGACCTGCAAGGCCATGAAGCGGAACGCGAACGGTTCGAAATGTTTCTCGGGCGAGCCCTGGAGGACGGTGTGATCGGCGACGCGCTGATCGCGCAATCGCAAAAAGAGGCTCAAACCTTCTGGCGTATCCGCGAGGGTCACGCGCTGGATCGGCTGCCCCTGCTTCTCAATTTCGATGTCAGCCTGCCGATCGGCGCGATCGGCAGCTTCGCCGAGGATTGCGGCACGGCGCTCCGGGCCAAGTTTCCCGAAGCGCACGTGTCGTTCTTCGGCCATGTCGGCGACAGCAACCTTCACATCGCCTTTTCCGTTCCAGGCGCAACCGAGGAAACGGCCCACGCGGTCGACGCCGTCGTCTACGGACTGGTCGGCACCTATAGCGGCTCGGTTTCCGCCGAGCACGGGATCGGCCTCCTGAAGCGCGACTTTCTCGATCGCTCCCGCAGTTCGGCGGAACTCGAACTCATGCGGCGCATCAAGAATGCCTTCGATCCGAACGGTATTCTCAATGCCGGCAAGGTCTTAGCCTAAGGCCTGAAGCTCTGGTCGGTTTTGTCGGCACGCATGGCGATGCGCTTGAATTCCTTGAGTACCGACCTTGCTCCCACTGCATGTCTCCATTGATCGTAGCCGATCAATGGACAAAAGCATGCAGCAGCTCCTTTGCGCGTCTCGTAAGACGCGCTGCGCTGTAGGAAACTTTTCGGAGGACTGCAATTCTCTCCTCATCCTTGTGCACTCGTCACAGGGATAAGAGCAGCGCCGCGTCTGCGGCGCGGGAAGCGTTCTTTCAGCCCAAGGACTTGGTCTGGCTGGATTCCTGTGACGAGCACAGGAATGAGGAAATCAAACAAGCGGCGGCGGCTGGCCCGAATCTTCAAACCCATGAGGCGGGCGATTTCGGCAGCCGGCCATCGGGGTCGATGACGCCGAGACGCGGTTCTTGCGGACCGTTCCAACGCCAGAGCGCAACACAGGTGCCGCCGGGCGACATGAAGGATGGATAGATCACCCCATGGAAGTCGCGCGCCAGAAGCTCCGACTGGAGCCTGTGGGAATCCGGCACCGCGCCCTTGTCGAGGGCATCACGCCATTCGCAGCGATGGATCGCCTCATCCACACCAAGCTCCACAAGAAGCCTGACATCCGTGAGGTCCGCGAGCCTCGCCCCCAGCAACTCGAGCTGCACGATCAGCGCCGGATGCTGGACGAAACCCTGATTGTATTCGGCCCAGGCGGTGGAAAGCTCGCGCGCGCCATAGATCGCAGGCACGCCGATCGGGTTCCAGCGGCCACCGAAGCGAGCAGCACCCGCGCCGGATAGCGGCATATGTGCCCAGCGTGGAACGAAGGCGCGCCAGAGCGTTATCGGCTCAACCGACGCCGTCGGTTCCGGATCGGGCCGCGATGCGGGCGGAATGTGTTTCCTCATCCCGTCTTAAGCGTAGACGCCGGCGCGTACCGATTCGAGATAGGCGAGCACCTTGTCGGCCTTGCCTTCACCGACCAGGTCGAATGCCGTCTTGCCGGCCCAGCCGGGAATAGGCTGGTGCTTGAACCAGATGACGGCGCGGGCTTCGTCGCCCGCCATTTCGGAAGCCATGGCCAGGATGCGGACGACCTTGCTCAAGGCGCTGTCGACCTTCCGGGCGCCGGATTTCGCCGTCAGCGTATTGCGGGCGACACCGATCAGCTTGGCGAGTTCGGCGAGCGTGACGCCCAATCGGTCGGCGACCAGGCGGGCCGAGAGAAACGGGGAATGATCGTCCCCGAAACGGGCTGCTGGGATCTGGAAATCGAGGGCAATCATGAGAAATCGATCCTGTTTTGATCGGGTCCCTATAAAAATAGGATCGATTTCCCGTCAATTCAAGCGCAATCTCGGCTCATAGCCGCCAGGAGGGATTGCGCCGTTCAAAGAAGGCCGACACGCCCTCCCGTGCTTCGTCCGTTTCCCAGCTATCGGCAAGGTGCTCTATCGTCGCGGCGATGACGGCGTCGGTGATGGGAAGACCCAGCGACCGCGCAAGCCGCTTCGCCCGCCCGGCGGCGCCCGGAGCCGCGACGAGATAGGCCGTCACCGCGGCTTCGACGGCTCCGTCCAGCATGGTGCCGTCGACGACCGTCGTCACGAAACCGGCGACCTTCGCCTCCTCCGCACCGAAGATCCGCGCCGACATGAACAGCGGCCGCGCCCGCGCCTCGCCTGTCCGGGCAACGACATAGGGGCTGATCGTCGCCGGGATCAGCCCGAGGCGCGTCTCGGTCAGGCCGAATTGGGCGCCGGAAGCGGCGATCACCGTGTCGCAGACGCTGATCAGCCCGACGCCGCCGCCGAAGGCGTTCCCATGCACGCGCGCAATCAGCGGCTTCGGCAGATCGTTCAGCGCCTTCAACATCATCGCAAGCCGCGTCGCCTCGGCGATCCGCGTCGGCCGGTCGGCGGAAAACTGCTGACGCATCCATTCGAGATCGCCGCCGGCGCAGAAACTCTTGCCTTCGGCGTCGAGAATGACTGCCCTGATCGACGTGTCGGTTGCGAGCCGGCCTGCGACGGCCGTCAATTCGCCGATCATGGTGGCGGAAAGCGCATTGTGCTTTGCCGAACGGGCAAGCGTCACCCGGGCGACGCCGCGCTGGTCGATGGCACAGCGGATCGTATCGAAGGTCATGCTGTGCTCCTCAGCGATAGTGCAAAAGCAGCGGCACGCTCGAGTTTGTCCGAGTCGAGGCCGGTGGCAAAACCCCGCGCATCGAGAAAGGCGTTCACCGCAAGCGTATCGACATTGCCGGCCGCTCCCGGCGCATAGGGACAACCGCCGAGCCCGCCGGCCGAAGCGTCGAAAACCCGGATACCGCGCTCCAGTGCTACCGCGATATTCTCCAGCGCCCGGCCGGACGTGTCGTGGAAATGCCCGGCGAGTTTCTTGGCATCGATCTCGCGGAGCGCCGCTGTCAGCATGGCATCGACTGCTTCCGGCGTGCCGCGCCCGATCGTGTCGCCGAGGCTGATCTCGTAGCAGCCGAGGTCGGCAAGCAGCCGCGCGACGCGGGCGGTCTGCGCCGGCGCGATCGCGCCCTCATAGGGACATTCGACGACACAGCTCACATAGCCTCGCAGGGGAATGCCTTGGCGCCGGCTTGCTTCGGCGACCGGCCGAAAACGCTCGATGCTTTCGGCAATCGAGCAGTTGATGTTCTTCTCGGAGAAGCCTTCCGACGCCGAGGCAAAGATCGCGACCTCGTCGGCGCCAGCCGCAAGCGCCGCCTCGAAGCCGCGCATATTGGGCGTCAGTGCCGCGTAACGCGTGCCCGGACGCCGGACGATGTCAGCCATGACAGCCGGCGCATCGGCCAATTGCGGTACCCAGCGCGGACTGACGAAGCTCGTGACTTCAATGCGCTCGTAACCGCAGTCGGACAGCAGATCGACGAGCCTGACCTTGTCCTCGGTGGCGACGAGCCGCGACTCGTTTTGAAGACCGTCGCGCGGCGCCACCTCGACAATCGTGACGCGCTCCTTTGCCGGCGACGTCATTGCGCAGCCTCCTCCGTCAGCGTCACGAGCACCGTGCCCTCGCTGACCTGAGCGCCTTCCGCCACATGCACATCGGCGATCGTGCCCTCGCGTGAGGCCGAAAGCGTCAGTTCCATCTTCATCGCCTCCATCACGACGAGTGCCTGTCCCTTTGTCACCGCGTCGCCGGCGCCGACCCGCACCAGCTTCACGAGACCCGGCATCGGCGCGACCAGCTCGTCGTCGGCAATTTCGCTGCTCTGCCCGCCGGTCAATCCGTCCGGCAGCTGGAACACCAGGTTGCGCCCGCCATGGAAGAGCGTCAACGCCTCGCGATCCCGCGAGAAACGGATCAGGCGCTTCTGTCCGGCCACCTCGAGCCGGGCACCACCCTCGAAGCGGTCGAGCACCAGGACGGGCAGCGTGCTCGCGCCGGCGCGCACGGCGAACTGGTCGCGGCCGCGCGAAGCCAAGGTCACGGTTACGCGGTCGTCCGCATGCTCGATCACCACCATGCGGTGCGCGTCGCCCCAGATTTGCCAGGAGCCGAGCGACGACCATGGATCACTCGACTTGTTCGGATCGAGCGCGCCGGTCGATATGATCGCCGCCAGCGCCAGCGCCTCGTCGCCGGGTGCGACCGGCGCGGTCAGGCGCTCGATCTCGCGGTCGATCAGCCCCGTATCCGGATGGCCGGAGCGGAAGTCGTGCTCTTCCGTCAGGCGGATGAGAAAGTCGCGGTTGGTAACGGTGCCGCCGATCCGGCATTCCTTGAGAGCCTCCTGCAACCCACCGAGCGCCGCCGAACGGTTCTGGCCATGCACGATCACCTTGGCAATCAGCGGATCGTAATAGGACGTGATCGTATCCCCCTGCCGGACGCCGGAATCGATCCGCGCAGTATCCTCGGGAAAGCTCAATTGCGTCAGCCGGCCGGTCGCCGGCAGGAAGCCCCGGGCCGGATCCTCCGCATAGAGGCGCGCCTCGAAGGCCCAGCCGTTCATGGAAATATCGGCCTGTTTCTTCGGCAGCGGCTCGCCGCTGGCGACCCGCAACTGCCACTCCACGAGATCGATGCCGGTGATCGCTTCCGTGACCGGATGCTCCACCTGCAGCCGCGTGTTCATCTCCATGAAATAGAAGTGATCCGGCCAGAGACCGTTGGTCACGTCGGCGATGAATTCCACCGTGCCGGCGCCGACATAGCCGATCGCCTGGGCGGCTCTGACCGCCGCATCGCCCATCGCACGGCGGACCTCGGCCGTCATGCCGGGCGCCGGCGCCTCCTCGATAACCTTCTGATGTCGCCGTTGCAGCGAGCAGTCGCGCTCGAAGAGGTGGACGATATTGCCGTGCCGGTCGCCGAAGACCTGCATCTCGATGTGACGCGGCTTCGTCAGATAGCGCTCGATAAGCACCGAACCGTCGCCGAAGGCGGATTCGGCCTCCCGTCGTGCGGCCTCCAGCGCCGGGCCGAAATCCTCCTGCCGCTCGACCCGGCGCATGCCTCTGCCGCCGCCGCCCGCCCGCGCCTTGATCAGCACCGGATATCCGATCATCCGTGCCCTCTCGGCAAGAAAGGATGTATCCTGCTCTTCGCCGTGATAGCCGGGCACGACCGGTACTCCGGATCGTTCCATGAGCGCCTTGGCCGCGTCCTTGAGACCCATGGCGCGGATCGCGGCCGGCGGCGGCCCGACGAATATCATGCCTGCTTCTTCGACAGCCTCGGCGAAATCGGCGTTCTCCGACAGAAAACCATAGCCCGGATGAATGGCTTGTGCGCCGACGCTTCCTGCCGCTCGAACGATGGGCGCAATCGCCAGATAGCTTTCGGCGGCGGGCGCTCCCCCGATCCGGATCGCCTCGTCGGCGAGCGCCACATGCAGCGCGTCTCCGTCTGCGTCGGAATAGACGGCGACGGTGCGAATGCCGAGCCGTCGCGCGGTGCGGATGATGCGGCAGGCGATCTCACCGCGATTGGCAATCAGGAGCTTCGAAAACATGCGCCTCTTTTCCGGTGCTATTGCGCCGCTACCACTTCGACTTCCATGAGCCAGGCCGAATCGAAAATGCCGGTGATCACCACCGTCATCGCCGGCGCCAGCGAGCCGAGATAGTCGTTGCGGATTTCACGGTTTGCCACGACATGCTGCCTGTCGGCGAGATAGGTCGTGACCTTGACGATGTCGGTCTTGGACATGCCGGCCGCCTTGAGCTGCGCATCGACGTTCAGCCAGACCTGGCGCGCCTGCGCTTCGAAACCTTCCGGCAAGACGTCGTCCGACGTCACCGGAATTTGGCCGCTGACGAAAAGCATCCGCCGGAAATCCTCGACGCTGACAGCCTGCGAATAACCGCCGCGCGGCTGCGGTGCATTCAGGGCATTGATGTTGTCGCGTTTCATCTCGGGACCTCTCGTCACATTCTGAACAGTCCGAAGCGCGTCTCCTCGATCGGCGCGTTCAAAGCCGCCGACAGAGACAGCGCCAGCACGTCGCGGCTCTTGCGCGGATCGATCACGCCGTCATCCCAAAGCCTTGCCGATGCATAGAGCGGATGGCTCTGCCGTTCGAACAGATCGAGCACCGGCTGGCGAAAGCGTGCCTCCTCCTCTTCGCTCCACGGTTTCCCCGACCGCCTCAAGGCTTCGCCGCGCACCGAGGAGAGGACGCCTGCCGCCTGTTCGCCGCCCATGACCGAAATGCGGCTGTTCGGCCACGTCCAGAGAAACCGGGGCGAAAAGGCGCGCCCGCACATCCCGTAATTGCCCGCCCCGAACGAGCCGCCGACCAGCATGGTGATCTTCGGCACTTTCACGGTGGCGACTGCGGTCACCAGCTTGGCGCCGTGCTTGGCAATTCCCTCCGTCTCGTATTTGCGGCCGACCATGAAGCCGGTGATGTTCTGCAGAAAGACCAGCGGAATCCTGCGCTGGGCGCAGAGCTCCACGAAATGGGCGCCCTTGACGGCCGATTCCGAGAAGAGCACGCCATTATTGGCGACGATGCCGACGGGAATTCCGTGGACGTGGGCGAAGCCGCAAACGAGCGTGGTGCCGAAGCGCGCCTTGAACTCGTCGAAACGGGAACCGTCGACAAGCCGGGCGACCACCTCGCGGATCTCGTAGGGCGTCTTGAGGTCGGCGGGGACGATGCCGGCGATCTCCTCCGGATCGTAGAGTGGCGGCTCCGGCTCGATGCGCTCGACCGGCCACGGCTTCTCACGGTTCAAGGCCGAAACGGCCCGGCGCGCCAATGCCAGCGCATGCGCATCGTCGCGCGCAAGGTGATCGGCAACGCCCGAAAGACGCGTGTGGACGTCGGCGCCGCCAAGGTCTTCGGCCGAGACTACCTCGCCGGTCGCCGCGCGAACGAGCGGCGGCCCTGCGAGAAAGATGGTGCCCTGCTTTTCGACGATGATCGCTTCGTCGGACATTGCCGGCACATAGGCGCCGCCCGCCGTGCAGGATCCCATGACCACCGCGATCTGAGGGATGCCGGCCGCCGACATGTTGGCCTGGTTGTAGAAGATGCGGCCAAAATGGTCCCGGTCCGGAAAGACCTCGTCCTGGTTCGGCAGGTTCGCGCCGCCGGAGTCGACAAGATAGACGCAGGGGAGCCGGTTCTCCGCCGCGATCTCCTGCGCGCGCAAATGCTTCTTGACCGTCAGCGGATAATAGGTGCCGCCTTTGACCGTCGGATCGTTGCAGACGATCATGCACTCGCGGCCGGAAATCCGGCCGATGCCGGTGATCAGGCCCGCGCCCGGCGCATCGTCGTTGTACATTCCATGTGCGGCGGTGGCTCCGACCTCCAGAAAAGGCGTGCCCGGATCGATGAGAGTAGCGAGCCGATCCCGCGGCAGGAGCTTGCCGCGGCTGACGTGGCGCTCGCGCGCCGTCTCGCCGCCACCGGCTGCGGCCAGGCGCACCGCGTCCTCGACCGTCGCGATGGCCTCCGTCATGGCCGCGCGGTTCGCCTTGAACTCCTCCGAGGACGGCGAAATATGCGAACGCAATACTGTCATGCTCCCCCCAAGCGTTACCTATTCGGCCTATTTCGTTTCGGCGAAGAGCTCCCGTCCGATCAGCATGCGACGGATCTCGCTCGTGCCCGCACCGATCTCGTACAGCTTGGCGTCGCGCAGCAGCCGGCCTGCCGGATAATCGTTGGTGTAGCCGTTGCCGCCCAGCGCCTGTATCGCCTCCAGCGCCATGGCCGTCGCCTTTTCCGCCGCATAGAGAATACAGCCGGCCGCGTCCTTGCGCGCAGTCTCACCACGGTCGCAAGCGGCCGCCACGGCATAGACATAGGCCCGCGCGGCATTCATCGTCACATACATGTCGGCAAGCTTTCCCTGCATCAACTGGAACTCGCCGATCGGTTGCCCGAACTGCTTGCGCTCATGGAGATAGGGGACGACGACATCGAGGCAAGCGGCCATGATCCCGAGCGGTCCGGCAGAAAGCACGACCCGCTCGTAATCGAGGCCGGACATCAGCACCTTGACGCCCTCGCCCACGCCGCCGAGCACGTTTTCCTCCGGCACCTCGCAATCCGTGAAGATGAGTTCCGACGTGTTCGATCCGCGCATGCCGAGCTTGTCGAGCTTCTGGCCGGCCGAAAAGCCGGAGAATGTCTTTTCCACCAGGAAAGCGGTGATGCCGCGCGGTCCGGCTGCCGGATCGGTTTTGGCGTAGACGACCAGGACATCGGCGTCCGGGCCGTTGGTGATCCACATTTTGCTGCCGTTCAGGACGTAACGGTCGCCGCGCTTGTCGGCCCTGAGTTTCATCGAAACGACATCGGAGCCGGCACCGGGCTCGGACATGGCAAGCGCCCCGACATGCTCGCCTGAAATGAGCTTCGGCAGATATCTGCTCTTCTGTGCCGGTTTGCCGTTGCGGTTGATCTGATTGACGCAGAGATTGGAGTGGGCGCCGTAGCTCAGGCCCACCGAAGCGGATGCGCGGCTGATCTCTTCCATCGCCACGCAATGGGCGAGATAGCCGAGTCCCGCACCGCCATGAGCCTCGTCGGCGGTAACGCCGAGCAGGCCGATCTCCCCCATCTCCCGCCAGAGCGACATCGGAAAGGCGTTTTTGCGATCCACATCGCCCGCAAGCGGCGCGATTCGCTCCGCTGCGAAGCGACGCACGCTCTCGCGCAGCGCATCGATCTCCTCGCCAAGCGCGAAGTTCAATCCAGCTTCAAACATTTCCATCTCCTCCCGACGCCCGCTCCACGATCTCCCCATCGCCGAGCAGAGGTGAGCCGCTGCGATGCGTCGCCGCACGTCCACCTCGCGAACGATAACATCGCCGCCGGCTAATTTCCTTCCAAAGAGCCGGCGTGCCAAGCACGATCTGCAAAGACCGCGGCGGGCATTGCGAAACGCAACCTTAAAGACGGGCGAGGCCTGCAAGCGCCTCGCGGACGATCTCCGCCAGTGGTTGTGCGACGTCTACGGCGACCGTCCTCACCTCCCCTGTCGGATCCTCGAGCGTCGCAAGCTGCGTCTGCAGCAAAGAGGACGGCATGAAATGCCCTGTGCGGTGGTGCATCCGCTCCGCAAGCACGGACTCGCTGCCGAGGAGGAAGACGAAGGCCAGGCCACCGGGTGTACTTTCGCGAAGCTTGTCCCTGTAGCTGCGCTTGAGGGCGGAGCAGGAAACGACGACGGGCTCCCGGCTCGCCAGCTGCTCTCCGATCGCAGCGAGCCACGGCCAGCGGTCGTCGTCCGTGAGCGGAATCCCCTCGGACATTTTCCTGATGTTTTCCGGAGGATGGAGCGCGTCGCCTTCGATGAAGGGATATCCGCAAGCTTCGGAGATCGCCTCCCCAACCGACGATTTGCCGCTGCCGGAGACGCCCATGACGACGATCGAGCCGGCAAAGCGCCGTGGCGGGGTTGCTTCTGATTTGGACTCAACACTCATTGTCGCACGCTTCCACTCCTTACTGATGTTCCCTTAAATCCTATCCGATTCGACGACAACGTTCCGGTACATGAATGCAGCCACTTGCCCCCTGGTGCGGCAAGTTCTCTGCCGACCGGCGTTTCGAACCCGACAATCATTGGAAACTTGCGTTTTGCCACAGAAAGCGACGCGTGCTGATTGCATCGCGGCGTTCATTCAAGCAAACTTATATGCCATTAGCTGAATCGAACTCGCGAGGAGACTACCAGATGAACAAAAAGGATCCTAACCCGATCGATGCCTTTGTCGGCTCGCGTGTTCGCATGCGCAGGCTGATGATAGGTCTGAGCCAGGAAAAGCTCGCCGACGGGCTCGGCATCACCTTTCAGCAAGTCCAGAAATACGAAAAAGGCACCAACCGCATCGGCGCCAGCCGGTTGCAGGCGATCGCCGACATACTCGGTGTTCATCCGAGCTTTTTCTTCCAGCAGGACGAGGGCAGCGCCCAATCGGGCAAGCCCGCTGCAGATGTTCACGAATCCCAGGAGATTTCATCCTTCGTCGCCTCGAAGGAGGGTATCGCACTCAACCGGGCCTTCCTGAAGATCACCGACCCGGTGCTTCGCAAGAAGATCATCTCTCTCGTCGCGGCGATGGCGCAGACGCCCGAGTCGGATCAGACCCACGCCCCATCCGGAACCCGCCCCGCGGAATCACTTCATGGCTGAAGATCGCCATGAACATGCCTGTCCATGAAGACGATTGACGGCGGACAGGCTGCCTCCGCCGTTTTCAAATCCACTGAGGCGGAATGAAAGTCGTATTCGTTGGCCCGACCGTTCCGGATGCTGTGCGGTTGGCCGGCGACACGCTCACGATCCGCCCGCCTGCCAGGCAGGGCGATGTTCTCCGGGCGGTGCACGACGGCGCTGCGGCCATCGGCCTGATCGACGGCAACTTCGAACATGTCGCCCCCGTTTGGCACAAGGAAATTCTCTTCGCCCTTTCCGAGGGCGTGGCCGTCTTCGGCGCAGCGAGCATGGGTGCTCTGCGCGCGGCCGAATGCGCCGATTTCGGAATGGCCGGCATCGGCGAGATCTTTCGCCAATATGCAAGCGGCGAGGCCGAAGACGATTCCGACGTGGCACTGCTCCACGCTCCCGAGGAACTCGGCTACGCGCCCCTGACCATTCCCCTCGTCAATGTCAGGGCAACCCTCCGCCGACTCCTGGAACTGCAATCGTTGTCCGTCGAAGATGCCGCTGACGTCGAGGAAGCCGCCTCCTCCTTGTTCTACAAGGAACGGAGCTGGGGTGCGATCGCTGCGCGCGCCCGGCTGATAACGAGCGGCGATGCACTGATTGGGAAGCTGCGGGCGGGCTATGTGGATCAGAAGCGGGCCGACGGCCTCGAGCTTCTGGAAACGCTGCGCAGCCACACAGGCGAACGACAGCACGCGAAGTGCCAATGGACGTTCCATGCGACCAGCCTCTGGGCGAGAGCGCTTGACCCGTTGCCGACTTCGACAAATAAGCCTGCCTGAATTTACGCCAGACCGACGGTCAGTAGCCTATTATTTAGGCACCACAGTATATCGCAAAATATTCGGGCATATCTATATTGCGGAAATTGCTGCATCGCATCATGATACGGCATGACCCATCGCGACCTCACCATTCTTGTGATTGACGAGAACGCCATCCGCGCCTCGATCATCGAGGAAGGATTGCGCGAAGCAGGACACGGCAAGGTCACCGTGATCCATGAGGTTCACGGCGTCGCCCGGGTCATCGAGACGCTCCGCCCGGACGTGATCGTCATAGACATCGAAAACCCCAACCGGGACATGATGGAACATCTTTTCCAGCTGACCCGCACGGTCGGTCGCCCGATCGCGATGTTCGTGGACCGCTCCGACACGGCCTCTATCGAAGCGGCCGTCGAGGCAGGCGTCTCGGCCTATATCGTCGACGGATTGAAGAAGGAGCGCGTCAAGCCGATCCTCGACATGGCCGTCAGCCGCTTCAAGGCCTTCAGCCGGCTTCAGCGCGAACTGGCGGAAGCCAAATCCGCACTCGAAGAGCGCAAGCTCGTCGAGCGCGCCAAAGGCATCCTCATGAAAATGCGCAGTCTTTCCGAAGAGGAAGCCTTCGCGCTGCTGCGTCAGACGGCGATGAACGAGAAGAAAAAAATTTCGGAGATCGCGCAAAGCGTCGTGACCGCCGCCGGATTGCTGATCCGGTGACCGGCCGCTCTTCTGCTGCGGCACCTCGGGAGACACCGGAGTGAACATATTGACGAACAAAAGTGAACTCACCGGCAAGAAGCTCGCCGCCGGCGGTGCCATGCCGGCGCCAGGTCGCATCCGCCACGAGGGATCGCGCACCGTCCGCGCAGGATTCATCCCCCTCGTGGACGCGGCCGTGCTGATCGCCGCCGCCGAATTCGGCTTTGCACAGCGCGAAGGCATCACCCTCGAACTCGTCAAGGACGTCTCCTGGGCGAATGTACGTGACAGGCTTGCCTTTCGACAGTTCGACGTGGCCCACATGCTTTCACCCATGCCGGTTGCCGCCATGCTCGGCCTCGGCTCCAATCCGTCCCCGACGATAGCGCCCTTTTCCCTGGGGCGCGGCGGCAACGCAATCACGCTGTCGACGCGGCTCTACGGGCTCATGCAGGAGGCAGAAGGGCTCTGCGCAGGCGAAGATGCATTGAAGAATGCCAAGGCCCTGGCGGCGTTCATCCGCAGCGCGCAGGCAGCCGGCAAGCCGCGGCTGACGCTCGGCGTCACCTACCCCTTCTCGTCCCATAACTACGAGTTCCGCTACTGGCTCGCGGCCGGCGGCATCGATCCCGACCGCGACGTCAAGCTGGTCGTGGTGCCGCCGCCAATGACCTCCGATGCACTGGCCGCGGGCGCCATCGACGGCTTTTGCGTCGGTGCGCCCTGGAACATGGTCGCATCCGAACGCGGCGTCGGCCGCATCGTCGCGACCAAGCAGGACATATGGCCCTCGGCACCGGAAAAGGTCATCGGCATGCGTCCCGAATGGGCGGAGGCCAACAGGGATACGGTCTCGCGCCTGATCGTCGCGCTCGACCGCGCCGCCCGCTGGTCGGACGAGCCGGGCAATCGCGGCCGCCTTGCGGAAGTCCTGGCAGAGGAACGTCACGTGGCAGCGCCGGCCGACATCATCCGCCGGGTGCTTGCGGGCGAATTCGCAATCGACCCGGAAAGAAACCGCCGCGTCGTCGAGAACTATCTCGTCTTCCACGCAGACTTTGCCAACTTCCCGCGTCCCAGCCAGGCGCTCTGGACCTACAGTCAGATGGTGCGCTGGGGACAGACATCCTTGTCGAGGCTGGGAATTGACGCGGCCATCTCCGCCTATCGTCCGGACCTCTATCGCGAGGCGCTCGGCAAGGATGCCTTGCCGCCCGACGCGGACGGCAGCAGGCTCGAAGGAGCAACGGACGGCGATCGTTTCATGGACGGCCACGTCTTCGATCCGGTCAGGATCGACGACTATATCAGGTCCTTTACCGTCGGGGGCAAAGGCGGGGTGCAGCACCCGGGCGATGATATCTGAGCTAGA